>JAKSRJ010000018.1 GCA_024403715.1 Saccharofermentans sp.
CAGTTAAAATTGGCAATTCATTCAGAATTCCAAAAATCAATGTAATCAACTATGTTTTGCTCAATGCAAACAATAAATAATAAAGATTCGAACCAGAGTAATTGAATAAGGTCATTGTTCAGATTTATAATCAACATAAGTCTGAACGATGACCTATTTTTAAGGAGGTAAAAATTGATTTCAGGTCATCTACAAATAAAAAATGGAATGTACTATGTCGTACTAAGTTATATGACTAGTGATGGTAAAAGAAAGCAGCCATGGTTCCCTACAGGACTTTCAGAAAAGGGTAACAAACGCAAAGCAGAGGAACTACTAAATAAATACAGAAAGGAATTCGTTCCGCCTGTAGAAGTTTATGAATCGGATTTGTCCCCTGATATGCTTTTTGCTGATTATATGGAAATGTGGTTAGAAATAATCAAGACATCCATAACACCAGTAACATTCTCTAGTTATACCTTTATGGTAAAGAAGAAAATTGCTCCATACTTTAGGAAACTCGGAGTAACTCTAAGACAGTTGGAAGCTCGTCATATTCAGAAGTTCTATATTCACGAGCTGAAGACAATATCTGCGAGCAGTGTGGTTCATGAACATGCTAACATTCACAAGGCACTCAAATATGCAGTTAAGATTGATTTGATTCCTAATAATCCATCTGACAAAGTTGAGAAGCCTAAGAAAGATAAGTATATAGCTGAATACTATACACAGCAGGATTTGCAGAAGTTTTTTGAAGTTACGAAGGATCATCCTTATGGACTTATATTCCAGTTCACCGCCTTTTACGGATTACGAAGAGGTGAAGCTGTTGGTCTTAAATGGAGTGCTATCGACTTTGAACGTAATACTTTTACTATCAGACATACAGTAACTGTAGTTAGAAACAATGGTAAAAACGAGTTAATTAAAGCTGATAGAGCCAAGACAAAATCGAGTCTTAGAACTTTACCATTAGCTGATGTTTTCAAAGAAAAACTACTCAAGCTAAAAGAACAGCAGAAACACAACAAGGAATTATGTGGTGATTGCTATAACAAAGAATTCGAAGAATACGTTTTCGTTGATGCAATTGGTAATCTGTTTCACCCTAACAATGTATCTGATTCATTCAGAAAACTATTAGCTAAGAATGGATTGAAACACATTAGATTCCACGATTTGCGTCACAGTTGCGCATCTTTGCTACTCGATAGAGGTGTTGAGATGAAAGCTGTGCAGGAATGGCTTGGTCACAGTGACATAGGCACAACAGCAAATATCTATAGCCATTTGGAATTTAAGTCTAAGATTGCTTCTGCCAATGCAATTAGCGATGTATTAGATATTCCTGTCTAAGCTATTAACTAGAATTCTTCGCATATAAAATGCAGTCCGATTCAAAATCAGACTGCATTCTTGGCGGAGAGCTGGGGATTCGAACCCCAGGTACATTGCTGTACACGACTTTTCGAGAGTCGCACCTTCGACCACTCGGACAGCTCTCCAGGTCGAACTATTTTTATCAATTTCTTGCACAAATGCAAGAAAAACGTGCAAGAAAAAACGATTTTTCAAAATTTGAACCGTTCGAAAAGCTTGAAATACAAGGATTTCTTACGGACGAAATGACCACAACCGATAATTATTTCGAGTGCGCCTCGTTATGACCACTTCGATATATCTCCAAGTACCAATACAGTATAAGACTTGGCAAAATTAATGCAAGACAATCACGCTAAATAGTGTATAATCACACGCATGCGTAAAACATCACTTAAGGGAGTTCTAATATTACTTTTAACAGCCGTCATCTGGGGTAGTTCTTTTGTTGCCCAAGAAGTCGGTATGGAATCTATTGACGCATTCACATACACAGCTATTAGAACAATTCTTGGTGCTCTTATGCTCCTCCCTGTAGTTTTGATTGTAAACAAGGGCTTCGACTTTAAGAAAAGCACTTTACTAGCAGGTGTAGTCTTAGGAATTGACTTTTCTATCGCTCAGAACTTCCAGCAGTTTGCATTTTACCACTCAACCTCAGGCAAAATTGCATTTATCACTGCATTTTATATGTTCTTTGTACCTCTCTTTTCATTGTTCCTTAAGAAAAAGGTACGACTCCTCACTTGGGCAGCAATTTTACTAGGTCTTGTAGGTCTCTTCCTGCTTTGCATCAACCCAGAGGACATGACTGCAATTAACCGAGGCGACATTCAGGCATTCTTCTGCGCTGTATTCTATGCGGTTCAGATCATGTTAATCGACTACTACGTAGAAAAAGACATCAACGGCATTCAGCTTTCATTCATGCAGTTTGTTGTTGCAGCTATTATTTCAAGCGTACTGATGTTTATATTTGAGACTCCAACTATCGCTAATATCAAGATTGCAGCTATCCCTCTTGCTTATTCAGGAATCATGAGTTGCGGTATAGCTTATACTTTGCAAATTATCGGACAAAAGCACACAAGCCCAGTAATAGCTTCACTACTTATGTGTCTCGAATCAGTATTTGCAGTTATTTCAGCAGCGCTTATTCTCCATCAGGTAATGAGTCTTAGAGAAGGTCTTGGCTGCATCATTATGTTTGTAGCTATCATCCTTTCGCAGCTTGCAGAAGTAATAGCTCCTAAGAAAAACGAGAAGCCTGCTACAAACTAATTTATAGCCCGTGATTAAGCAGCAATTGCTCGTCGCCTAAGATTTCTTCAGGGGCGCCGATTTTGATGATTTTGCCCTGGTCTAGAAGTATCACACGCTCGCATAATTCACCTATCATCGCGAGATCATGAGAAGCGATAAACTTTGTACCAGGAATACTCTTAAGCACGCCTATTAGTATCCTTCTACTCTTAGGATCAAGCGCAACTGAAGGTTCGTCTAGAAGCAAAAGTTCTGGCTTTAACGACAGTATAGATGCGATAGCAGCTCTCTTCTTCTGGCCTCCTGATAGATGGTGAATTGGCTTATCAGCTAAGTCCAACATATCAACCTGAGATAGCGCCCACTCTACTCGAGATTTTACTTCCTCATCCGAGTAGCCGTAATTCTCTGGGCCAAATGCAACATCATCTCTAACTCGAGACAAGAACAACTGATTATCAGAGTTTTGGAATAAATACCCGACTTTCTTACGAATCTCGACATAGTTTCTCTTCTCGACCTTAAGATTATCAACAACTAGTAGTCCCTCATATGAATCGCATATGCCAACCAAAAGCTTAAGAAGCGTAGATTTACCAGCACCGTTAGCACCGATTAAGCCAACCGTCTCTCCCCTTTTTATCTCGAAAGTAACATCATCTAGTACCTTTTTGCCGTTCTTAGAGTACTGATATGTTAGGTTTTCTATCTTTATCATGTAATTAATCCCCCAATCCATTCGAGAATAGGAAATAGGCGTAAGCTAACAATTACCACTATCCAGCTTACTGCATACATCAAGCTCTTACTTGTAGATGCTCGCGCCTTATATCTCTTACGATCAAAATCAAAGTTACCGTTATATCCACGAAGAAGCATACTGTCGTAAATATCCTGGGAACGATCCATACTGCGTAATAGTATCTGTCCCACAAATGGTCCCCACGCTTTTATGTTAATCCCTTTTTGACCTGGAGCACGAATGCTGTAAGCAATCGACGTATTTTTAACTTCCTGAAGTAACACTGTAAGATAGCGATATATAAGCATCACCACGGTTACTAGAAGCTCTGGCACTTTCAAAATACGAAGAGAAGAACAGATGCCACTAATACCTGTTTCTGCCACCAGGATATACGTAGCACATACTGTAAGGACTCCCTTAACAAAAAGAGTAAGCATCGAGACCATACCATAGGTGATAGTAATTCTACCCATTGTAGTAAGTATGCCACGATCAAATATCGGGTTTGCTATACCAATTAAAAGTAGCATCAAAAGAATAACCTTCACGCGCTTAAGCATCGACATAACAGGAATATCATCAACAAAAGTTTTCAACACGATATAAACCATCATGCCAAAAAGAGCCGTCATCTGATACTTACCAAACGATATCGTCGTCACGATAAATACCAAGGTAACTAGCAGCCTAGATACTGGATGTATTGGGCTATCTTGTCTTTTCCTTGCTTGACCTTCCACATCGTGGAAAAGCTCTAAAGCGCGGTCGATTCCTTTATTCATAATTCTGGTTTATTTTCTTTCCTCGCACTTGTTTTAGAGTCTTAATACTTAAACCTACCAAAACACAAAATACGATTACCAACAAAGCGCCAGCAACGCCAGACAGAGATGTTCCTGCCGCGGATTCACTGTTAGGCAAAGAGTAATCTGGAAGAATTGCTATACTCTCCTGAACGCCTTCAAGAGTCTCATGAATACCACTAGGTGTAGCAAGCTCAGTATCACCTGTTACTTTCTCGATTGACCACTCTAGGCCATCTGGATGAGTGGAAGCAAATAATGACACTACACCAGCAACAACTAAAGATAAAGCAGCAATAATAACGATAAATGTTTTATAAGAAACCTTAGATTTCTTAGCATTTTCCTTGTCGTAGCCAACCAAAAGTTCAGGCCTTGTCTCATACACAAAGCAAAGAACTGCAGTCGTAATTAAGCCTTCACCAAGACCTATAGCTAAGTGAATAGGCTGCATCAAGCCAACAAAAAGCGCGAAAGGCAATTCTGTAATGCCTGAAGCTAGCGTCTCTAATACAACCGAGAAAGCTCCAAGCTGCAAAGTGAGTATGCATCCTAGAATAGAAGCGATAGTTATCTTCTTTTTGTTAATTCCATTCTTCATAATAAGGCGCCAGATTACGGCCCCACCAATAAAGCAACCATAGAAAGCCATGTTCCAGATATTTGCTCCAAGCGCTAGTATTCCACCATCAGCAAAGAGCAAACACTGTAAAAGCAGGACTCCTATCATAGTAAGAAATGAAGCTTCTGGACCTAATAAAGCAGCCATCAAAAAGCCACCACACAAGTGACCAGAAGAACCCGTTCCTGGAATAGTAAAATTAATCATCTGTGTAGCAAAGACTAAAGCTCCCATAACCCCCATTACAGGAACCTTAAGGTTCTCTTCACTTCTACGTAGTTTGTTAACAGAATAGCAAGTTGCTAGTCCTGAACAAACATACATAGCTCCACCTACAGCTGCTGAGAGCAGCGGATCTGCCATATGCATATTATTGTCCCCCTTGATTTATAATCGTCTCATTCATACTTCCGGTTCGATACCCCTTAAGATCTAAGGTTACATAATCAAATCCGATTGCCTTTAACTTATCGTGAATATCTAATCTATAAGTCTCATCTAAGAACAAACCGATATTCTCTGGAAGCACCTCAATTCGAGCCATATTTCCATGGATTCTTACACGGAATTGAAGCAGACCTTTGGCCTTCAAGTATTCTTCAGCCTGCTCCACCATTGATAACTTACTAGAGGTAATTTTCTCTCCATATACGAAGCGAGATGCAAGGCAAGCAAAAGATGGCTTCTCCCATGTTGGAAGATTCAACTCGCGAGATAAAAAACGAATCTCATCCTTATAAAGATTTGCTGTTCTAAGTGGGCTTGTTACTCCTAATTCTTCTACTGCCTTAAGACCCGGGCGATAGTCGCCGAGATCATCCATGTTAGAGCCTTCTGCCACATACTCGATTCCGTTTTTACGAGCGACTTCCTGTATTCTAGTAAAAATCTCTTTTTTACAGTGGTAGCAGCGATCCTTAGGGTTATCTTCAAAACCTGGAATAGCTAAGGCATCTACATTACAAACTATCTGCTTGATTCCCTCTTTTTTACAAAATTCATCAGCCTCGTTTTTCTCACGAGTCGAGAACACGTTAGAACTACACGTAACAGCGATAGCCTTCTCGCCTAAGACATCGTGAGCTACCTTTAATAAAAAAGTAGAATCTACGCCGCCCGAGAAGCCAACAGCAAGGCTACCCAGTTCCTTAAGATAGTCTTTTAAAGCCTGAAGCTTTTCTTTTGATACTACTTCGCTTACTTTCATTACAGGTTTAATTCCTTTACTACTTCGCGATATGATTTACCAGTATTAAGAGCTATTCTTGCCACATCTTCATACTCTGGTTTTGACTTATGGATATCGCCCAGCCAGGCATTTTTTACACGAACAGTTCCGTAGCTTGTCTCTATCTCACTAACCTCGCGATTCATCACGGTGCGCTCACAAATCTTCTTACGCACACCAAGTGTTGTTGTGTGCTTAAGCAAAAGATTAGTAATTCGATCTGAATCCTCTTCCTTTGCCATCACTACTACCATGTAGCCAGGGCGGGATTTCTTCATCTGAACAGGAACGATAAAGGCATCCAAAGCGCCTTCATCCATAAGAAGATTTAATGTAAATCCCAGTTCTTCCCCAGTCGCATCATCCAGATTACAATTAAGCTCCACGATAGCTGGCTTTTTCTCTTCAGATTCACCTACGAATACACGTACGATATTAGCTGCTTCAAACTCTTTGTTACCGCTACCAATACCGATTTTCTCAGTAATCATAGCTGGCATATCACCAAACTCATCTGCAAAGTATTTCAAAATCGCAGCTCCTGTTGGTGTACATAGCTCACCCTTAATTCTTCCACCATACATCGGAACGCCCTGCAAAATATGAGCAGTAGCAGGTGTTGGCACTGGGAGAACTCCATGTGCGCATCGAACATTGCCAGAGCCTACATGAACTGGACTACAAACAATTCTATCTGCTCCGATTAACTCCATAAGAAGACATACAGCGGTTACATCAGCGATAGCATCCATATTCCCAACTTCATGGAAATGAATCTCAGATACAGGCTTACCATGAGCATGACTCTCAGCCTCTGCGATTAAGTTATAAATACCTAGAATATCCTTCTTAACCTTAGCTGAAACATCAAGCTTATTAACAATATGGTCTACATCAGCCATAGATGTATGATGATGTCCATGATGGTGTTCATGCTCGTGGTGATGTTCCTCATGGTGATGATGCTCGTGAACGTCTTCACTAACCTCTTCCTCGCCATTTACATATACGTGCATATGCGCACCACGAATACCACAGGAAAGCTTATAATCTCTCTCATAAATAACGCCTGGTATATCAAGCGACTTAAGTTTCTCCATAAAAGCATCTACATCAGGAATTAATTCAGACAAAGCTGCTGTAAGCATATCGCCAGCAGCGCCCATATTACATTCGATATATAGAGTTCTCATCCATTCTTCCCCTTCATATGGTTAATTCTGCTAGCCATCACAGCTGCTCCAAATCCGTTATCAATATTCACTACTGCAGTTCCACTAGCGCAGCTATTAAGCATACTAAGAAGAGCTGACACACCCTTAAAGCTTGCTCCATAACCTACGCTTGTAGGCACAGCAATAACTGGCACATCTACAAGACCTCCGACTACGCTAGCAAGCGCTCCTTCCATGCCAGCAACAGCAATTACTACATTAGCTGCCATGATTGGCTCTAAGTTCGCGAGAAGTCTATGAAGTCCCGCAACACCAACGTCGTATATTCTATCTACCTTATTACCCAAAGCCTCTAGCGTTAAAGCCGCCTCTTCGCATACAGGCATATCGCTTGTGCCACCAGATACAACTACAATTCGTCCATTACCTGAATCTACTGATTCGCGGTTAACGATACCTATTCTAGATAGTGGATCGTAAAACAAATCAAGCTTAGTCTTAACTAGCTCAGCAGCCTCAGGCTTCATTCTCGTTATAAGGATATTCTTACATCCGTTCTCATCCATCTTCTGAGCAATCGTAAGTATCTGCTCTGGAGTTTTGGAAGCACCGTAAATTACCTCCTGCATTCCCTGTCTTATCGCACGATGCTCATCTAACTTGGCAAACCCTAAGTCCTCGAAAGGCTTAAGCTTAAGCTTTAACTCCGCCTCTTCTAAGGTTAGACTTCCGCCTTGTACTGCTTTTAAGATTTCTTGAACTTCCATATATATCCTTTCACACAAAAAGGTGCACTGACTCCTTCTGGAATCGGTACACCTTCATGATGTTTTAATTTTATTATCGATGTTATTAGCAGCTAGTCTGTAGGCACTTTACTGCATCGCTTATTAGGACCTTCAAATTCTTATCTTCCACACCAGCAACGATATTGTTACAGGTATTAAGTGGAATAAGAATTTTTCTAGCATCGCTTTGTCCTATTGCTGTTGCCATCTTAGGAGTAATCTCACCATTCATAGAATCTGCGATTACGATTCCGATAGGACCCATAATTACATCCGCCTTACGACTGGCAACAACTACTGGATTCTCACCAGTTGCAGCTTCATCAGCGCCTGCCTTAAGCATCTGGCTAGTCGCCACTGAATTAGCTCCTATTGCAATAATTTTTGCTTCAGGCATAGTAGCTTTTACCGCAGTGACGAGTTGTTTTCCAACTCCACCACCCTGAGCATCTACAATTAGTATATTCATATACTTAAGCATCCCTTCATGAGATTACATAGATAATAATAAAGTGTTTTACGCGTTAATTCTACTACTTTATATTGTATAAAACTATTTTATTCCTTAGGCTCGCCGATATTCTCGGAAAGAACATTCTTTAAGAAGAACATCAAACCGATAGTCATGGCTGCACCTACGAAGAGACATACAAAGACGTTCTGTACAAAGCCAGCAATGATATAAACGAGGAATGATACACCAGCTGCTGTTAGTGCATATGGAAGCTGTGTTGATACATGTGAAATGTGATTACACTGAGCACCTGCAGATGACATGATTGTTGTATCTGAGATTGGAGAACAGTGGTCACCACAAACAGCACCAGCCATGCAGGCAGCAACGCAGACGATAGCAAGAGTATTTCCAGATTCAAGCGGGAATGCCTTTAATGTAATTGGAATAAGGATTCCGAATGTACCCCATGAGGTTCCTGTAGCAAAAGCTAAGAAACAAGCAATAAGGAATACGATAGCTGGTAAGAAATTCATCATTGAACCCTGGCTCTTATCTACGATAGAAGCTACATAATCAGCAGCACCGAGGGAGTCAGTCATTGCCTTCAAAGACCATGCCAAAGACAAGATTGTGATTGGTGGAACCATCGCCTTAAAGCCTTCCTCAACACAGGACATGCAGTCCTTAAATGAGAGCACGCGACGAGCCATAAACATAATCAAAGTAAAAACAATAGCTGCAAAAGAACCATAAGAAAGTCCAACTGAAGCATCAGAGTTTGCAAATGAATCTACAAAGGATTCACCATCAAAGAATCCACCTGTGTAGATCATTCCAATAACACAGAAGATGATGAGTGATACTACAGGAAGTACCAAGTCTATAACTGTACCCTTAGTCTCAGTCTCCTCTTCCTTAGTCTCAGATATATTAGTCTTAACTGTGAAAAGATCACCATTCATAGCGTTCTTTTCATAACGAGCCATAGGGCCAAAATCAATCTTAAGGATTGTCAAAGTTACCATCATGAGGATAGTAAACAATGCGTAGAAATTATAAGGAATTGCTCTAATAAAAAGCATCAATCCATTAGTTCCTTCTGGAGCAAAACCAGATACAGCAGCTGCCCATGAAGATACAGGAGCGATGATACAAATTGGAGCTGCAGTAGCGTCGATAAGATATGCAAGCTTTGCACGGGAAATATTCTGTCTGTCAGTAACAGGTCTCATAACAGAACCTACTGTGAGGCAGTTAAAATAGTCATCAACGAAGATAAGACAACCAAGAACAATAGTTGCAAGCTGTGCACCAACACGAGACTTAACATGCTTTGACGCCCACTTACCAAATGCAGCTGATCCGCCAGCCTTATTCATCAACGCCACGATGATTCCTAAGAATACGAGGAATACCAAAATACCTACGTTATAAGAATCAGACAGAGATGCGATAAGACCATCCTGGAATACATGATTAAGCATTCCTACAGGATTTCCACCAGAGTATAAAAGACCTCCGACTACGATACCTGCAAACAAAGAACTATAAACTTCCTTTGTAATAAGTGCGAGAATGATAGCAACAAGTGGCGGCACTAACGCCCAAAATGTCGCATATAAGGCAATGTCCATAAAACCCTCCACGATTTAATAGATGTTACTAATATAACATGGATTAATGTCTCACTTTATGAACAATTCAAAAAGCCGCCCTGATTAACAGGACGGCCTGAAGAAATAAAACAAACAATAAAAACTGTAATAGTCTTATCTAATTGCATCAACCATGCTCTTTACGTACTCACCTACATACTTAGGTGCTTCCTTACCGTACTGAGCAATGATCTTAATAATTGCAGAACCAACGATTACACCGTCAGCATGCTTACTCATCTCCTTAGCCTGCTCAGGCTTAGAGATACCAAATCCGATAGCGCATGGAATCTTAGAAGATGCCTTAATCTTGGAGCAAAGTGTTGGGATATCTGTAGTGATAGCATTTCTAACACCTGTAACTCCAAGGGATGATACTACGTAGATAAATCCATCTGCTTCAGAAGCAATCTTGGCGATACGATCTTCTGATGTTGGAGCAATCAAGGATACGAGATCTAAGTCGTAGTTCTTCATAACTGAAGTGAACTCTTCCTTCTCCTCATAAGGTACGTCAGGAAGAATGATTCCATCCATACCTGCATCCTTAGCGTTCTGGCAGAATCTGTCAGCGCCATAGGAATAAACAACATTAGCATATGTCATGAATACCATTGGAACCTTAATTCCACGGTCGTTTCTAAGTCTTTTTACAAGCTCAAAAACTGTATCTGTTGTTGTACCTGCAGATAAAGCACGAATATTTGCTTCCTGAATAACTGGACCTTCAGCTGTAGGATCAGAAAAAGGAATACCGAGCTCAACTAATGAAGCACCTGCATTAACCATCTCTACGATGCATTCTTCTGTAGTAGCAATATCAGGATCACCACAAGTGATAAATGGGATAAACGCCTTACCGTTTTCAAAAGCCTTAGCAATATTACTCATTGATATTCTCTCCTCTATAACGTGCGATAGCAGCGCAGTCCTTATCACCTCTACCAGAAACTGTGATTACCATAATCTGGTCCTTAGGAAGTGTTGGAGCAAGCTTCATAGCATAAGCAACAGCGTGTGCGGACTCGATGGCAGGTATAATTCCTTCTGTACGAGACAAGTACTCAAATGCGTTAACAGCCTCATCGTCTGTGATAGCTACATACTGCGCTCTACCTGTATCGTGCAAATTAGCATGCTCAGGTCCAATTCCAGGGTAATCAAGACCAGCAGAAATGGAATAAACTGGAGCAATCTGACCAAACTCATCCTGGCAGAAATAAGACTTCATACCGTGGAAGATTCCAAGACGACCAGTATTAATAGTAGCTGCTGTCTCCCATGTATCAATACCACGACCTGCAGCTTCTACTCCAATTAACTTAACGTCCTTATCCTCGATGTAGTGATAAAAAGATCCAATAGCATTAGAACCACCACCGCAGCAAGCAAGAACATAGTCTGGAAGACGTCCTTCCTTTTCGAGCATCTGAGCCTTAGACTCACGAGAAATTACCGCCTGGAAATCACGAACGATAGTTGGGAATGGATGAGGACCCATTACAGAACCTAAGCAGTAGTGTGTATCATCGATACGAGAAGTCCACTCACGCATAGCCTCAGATACGGCATCCTTCAAAGTAGCTGTACCAGACTTAACAGGGATTACCTCAGAGCCTAGAAGTCTCATACGATATACGTTAAGAGCCTGTCTCTTAGTATCTTCTTCACCCATGAATACTACGCACTCCATACCGAGCAAAGCGGCAGCAGTTGCAGTAGCAACACCATGCTGACCAGCACCTGTCTCAGCGATAAGACGAGTCTTACCCATCTTCTTAGCAAGTAAAGCCTGACCTAATACGTTATTAATCTTATGAGAACCAGTGTGGTTAAGATCTTCTCTCTTAAGATAAATCTTGGCACCACCTAAATCCTTAGTCATCTTCTCTGCATAATAAAGACGTGATGGGCGACCTGCATACTCGTCGTAAAGCTCTGTAAGCTCACGGTTAAATTCAGGATCGTTCTTATAGTGGTTATAAGCTTCCTCAAGCTCGATAACTGCGTTCATCAAAGTCTCAGGAATATACTGTCCTCCGTGAACACCAAAGCGTCCGTTCTTATCTGCCATTTTATCCTCCTATCAAAGCATGCTATTTGCGCGATTAACTTCCTGCGCGAAAAGCATCATCTTCGCATAATCTTTTACTTTTTCTGTCTCTACACCAGAGCTTACATCTACTGCCATTGGTCTATAGTCAACAATTGCTTTATAGACATTATCAGGATTAAGACCTCCTGCTAAGAAATAATCTTTATTGATATCTCTTATCAGCGTCCAGTCAAAGCTTGTACCTGTGCCTCCGACTCCTGAATCAAGTAACACAAAGTCCGCAGAAGAAGCCTTTGCTTTATCAATATCTTCAGCTGACTTAATCAAGAATACCTTGGTTATTACTGCCTTAGCAGATGTAGCCTTACGAAGTTCATTAATGTACTCTTCACTCTCTTTGCCGTGAAGCTGAGCAATATCTATTACTCCATTATTAATACACTCCGCCACATAGGATACATCTTCATCGACAAAGACGCCAACAACTTTGGTATTAGAATTAAGTTTTGAGCGAAGTTCTAAGACACGATTAGGCTCTACATATCGCCAGAACTTAGGCGACATGATAAACCCAGCATAAGAAGCATCAAGTTCATTTACATAAGAGATATCTTCTTCTCGTCTTAGCCCGCAGAACTTAATTCCTGTACTCATATTAGTGACTTAAGCTCCTTTAAAAATGCAATCTTATCGTTAGATCTCATAAAGGATTCACCAATCAAAACTGCATCGACATTGTTATCGTACAAAGTCTTAATATCCTGTGCTGTCTTAACTCCACTCTCACCTACAAAGAGCACATTATCAGGGATAATGGCACGAAGTCTTAAGCAGTTAGTAGGATCAACAGTAAAAGTCTTTAGATCTCTATTATTTACACCAATAACACGAGCGCCAGATCTTACTGCCATATTAGCTTCATCCTCGTCATGTGCTTCAACCAAAGCAGACAAACCAAGATCATCACAGATGCTGATATAAGTCTTAAGTTCTTCTTCACTTAAGATAGAGCAGATAAGAAGTACCGCTGAAGCACCAGCAAGCTTAGCCTCATAAATCATATACTCATCAACAGTAAAGTCCTTACGAAGACAAGGTGTCTTAACATTAGCTGCAATCTCTCTTAAGTATTCCAAAGAACCCTTAAACCACTGTGGCTCTGTTAGCACGGAGATAGCAGAAGCACCAGCGGCTTCATATTCCTTAGCAATCTCTACATAAGGGAAATCCTCTGCGATGATGCCTTTGGAAGGAGATGCCTTTTTGCACTCGCAGATAAAAGACATGCCGTCAGCTGCCAAAGCCTTTTCAAAAGCAAAATCACCCTTAGGCATAGCGTATGCCTGAGCTTTAATCTCCTCTAGAGAGAGTTTCGCTTTGCTTTCTGCCACACGAACGCGTGTAGCCTCAGCTATTGTCTCTAAGATATTGCTCATGCCTTAGACTCCGCTACGAACTCCTGCATCTTCTTTAAAGCTGCGCCAGAATCGATAAGGTCAGCTGCCTTCTTAATACCAGCAGCGATAGAATCAGCAACGCCTGCAGCATACAAAGCAGCACCAGCATTCATGAGAACTGTATTTCTCTTAGGACCCTGCTCCTTACCCTCTAAGATAGCGATTGTGATAGCAGCGTTCTCCTCAGGAGTTCCACCCTTCAAATCTTCCTTAGTGCATCTCTCGAAGCCGAAGTCCTCAGGCTTAATTACATATGTCTTATGCATATCGCCAACGAACTCACATACAGTTGTTGGAGCACTCATTGAAATCTCATCAAGCTTATCCTGACCATATACAACCAAACCACGCTTAGCGCCAAGTGTTGGAAGAACCTGAGCAACTACATCTACAAGGTACTCGTCGTAAACACCTAAGAGATAGTAAGCAGGCTTTGATGGGTTAGTTAGAGGGCCAAGGATATTAAATACTGTACGGAAACCAAGTTCCTTACGGATAGGTCCAACATACTTCATGGAAGAATGGTACTTCTGAGCAAAGAAGAAGCAGAAGCCAACCTTCTTCAAAAGCTCTACGCAGTTCTCTGGCTCGATAGCGATGTTTGCACCCAAAGCCTCGAGACAGTCAGCTGTACCAGACTTAGAAGAAGCAGCACGGTTACCATGCTTAGCTACCTTAACGCCTGCAGCAGCAATAACGAAAGCAGAAGTTGTAGAGATGTTAAAGCTCTGAGCTCCGTCTCCACCTGTACCTACAATCTCCAAAACATCCATATCGTGATCTACAGTCAAAGCGTGCTCTCTCATAGCCTTAGCACAACCGGAAATCTCATCGATTGTCTCAGCCTTAGCAGACTTAGTAGAAAGTGCTGCGAGGAAAGCTGCATTTTGTGTAGGTGTAGATTCACCATTCATGATCTCATTCATTACTGTATAAGCCTCATCAAATGTGAGGTCCTGCTTTGTAACGATTTTCTGGATAGCTTCTTTAATCATGGTTTTATCCTCCTAATTATTTCAAAAAATTCTTAAGCATAATCTTGCCATCTGGTGTCAAAATTGACTCTGGATGGAACTGCACACCATATACTGGATACTCCTTGTGCTGTACTGCCATAATCTGACCGTCGTGTGTCTTAGCAGTAACCTTCAAGCACTCTGGCATAGTATTACGATCTGCAGCAAGTGAATGATATCTTGCGACTGGAACCTCAGATGGAAGTCCTTCAAAAAGCTTACTGTCATTATCAAGCTCAACAATAGACTGCTTGCCGTGCATAAGCTTTTCAGCGTAAGTTACGACGCCTCCAAATGCAGCACAGATAGCTTGGTGGCCAAGGCATACACCTAATGTAGGAATTGTCTTACCAAGCTCGACTGCAACCTGCATAATAACGCCTGCATCCTCAGGTCTACCTGGACCTGGTGAGAGGATAATTCTGTCAGGATTTAAAGCCTTAATCTCCTCTACTGTCATCTCATCATTACGGATAACCTTAATGTCTGGATTAATCTCACCAATATACTGGTAGAGGTTATAGGAAAAACTATCGTAGTTATCAATAAGTAAAATCATAAGTCTTCCTCCCCTGCGATTTCCAAAGCTCTTACAACAGCCTTAGCCTTGTTGATACACTCCTGGAACTCACTTTCTGGAACAGAATCTGCAACGATACCAGCACCGCTTCTAACGAACACCTTACCGTTCTTCTTATATGCGATTCTAATGGCAATACATGTATCCATATTACCTGTGAAATCGATGTATCCGATTGCACCACCATAGATGCCGCGCTTATTATTCTCGAGTTCACCAATAAGCTGGCAAGCACGAATCTTAGGAGCACCTGACAAAGTACCTGCAGGTAAAACAGCCTCGATAGCATCAAGTGCATCCTTATCGTCTCTTATCTCACCACGAACAGTAGAACCGATATGCATAACGTGTGAGTATCTCTCGATAGCTCTTAGCTTCTCCACTTCTACTGTACCGAACTTAGAAATTCTACCTAAGTCGTTACGTCCAAGATCTACTAGCATATTGTGCTCAGCAAGCTCTTTTTCATCTGCGAGAAGGCCTCTCTCGAGCTCCTTGTCCTCTTCTTCTGTCTTACCTCTAGGGCGAGTACCAGCAAGTGGGAATGTGTGCAAAACACCATCCTGAAGCTTAACCAAAGTCTCAGGAGATGCACCTGCAACCTCGACATCAGTACCAGCGAAATAGAACATATATGGTGAAGGATTAATTGTTCTTAAAACTCTATATGCATTAAGAAGTGAGCCTTCATATGGAGCACTTAATCTGTTGGACAAAACAATCTGGAAGATATCACCTTCCTTGATGTGATGCTTAGCTTTTTCTACGATGCCACAGAACTGCTCCTTGTTCATCATTGGAGTAACTTCACCAAGAAGCTTACCTCCTCTCTCGACTACCTTCTCACCGAACTTTAGAAGGCTAGCAAGAGATGCAAGTTCAGCCTTAGCGCGAGTATATTCAGCTTCGATATCCTCTGAATCAAGCTTAATATTTACCATCAAAATAATCTTCTGCTTAGTGTTATCAAATGCGATAACAGTATCGAAAAGCATCAAATCTACATCCTTAAAAATCTCAGGATCTTCTACATCACGCTTAACTGTAGGCTCAGAATATGCAAGGTAATCATAGGAGAAATAACCTACAAAACCACCAGTAAAAGATGGAAGATAATCAAATCTTGGGCTCTTATACTGAGCTAGAATCTCACGGATTTTATTAGATGGATTTGAAGTTACGATAGTCTCTGTCTTATCACCCTTAGTGATAGTCATGTTGCCGTTATGGCAAGTAACTTCCATCTTAGGCTCGTAGCCCATAAATGTATATCGTCCCCACTTCTCATTTGCCTGAGCAGACTCAAGCATATAAACGTGAGTTGAAGCCTTCTTAAGAACCTTACAAGCTTCGATTGGAGTAGTGAAATCAGATAGAATTTCAGCGCTTACTGGAAGCACCTTATAGCTACCATTGTTCTTAATCTCCTTAACAGTCTCAATTGACGGTAAGATGTTCATTTTTACCTCCTACCTGCCAGGAATTCATACAAATAAAAAATCCCCGACAGAATACAATCTTCTGTCAAGGACGAATCAGTTATTCTAATCCGCGGTGCCACCTTGGTTCACATCTATTGATGTGCGCTTGTCGGATACCAACATATCCCCAGCTACTAACGCGAGCTTTACGTTACGTATTTAGCGTACCCTCCGCGGTCCATTTGATGACTTGTTTTCCGCCCTACTCTCAGCTAACGAGGACTCTCTGTGGGATCATTATCACCTTTATCTCCGCTTCAACGGTTTATATCAAAATAACCCTTAAACCCTATAATGTCAAGGTTAATATATAGTTCTGGCCTCGCTGCCTTCCCACGACATATGGTAACGCTTGATGGCATTAATGATGTCCTCAGAGATAGAAACCACTGGCTCTCGCTGTGGCTTACCAGTGTAGTAGCCCTGAATCAGATCTACACCAAACTCTACAACAACCTTAAGCTCTTCCTGAAGCTCAACACCTTCAGCTAATACCAAGATATTATTATCGTGCGCAAAGGAAACAATATCCTTCACGAAATGCTGCTTCTGCGGATTCTTGTGAATCTTGGAGATAAGCTGTCTGTCCACCTTAACGTAGCGTGGCATATATCTTAAGAGATTAGTGATGTTAGAGTAACCTACACCATAATCGTCGATAGCAATCTCGTTGCCGATAAGACTGTTCTTATGCTTAAAGTGTAAAAGCTCATCATCATCAAGCTCAGACTCTTCAGTAATCTCAATTACGAACTTATTATCGTGTTCTGTTACACGCTCGATAAGCTTATCCCAGTCGTCGCCGTCGAGCTGATAGCCTGGGAGAGAATTGATAAACACCTTGGCATCTCCAAATGAGTTGGAACGATCAATTACATCAGCTGTTACATTAAGAAGAGTTGCTCTCTCGACATCCTGAAGTCTGTTCAAGTAACCAGCAGACTCAATAATCTGAAGAGGACTAATCTTCTCTACTTCACAGCGCATCAAAGCTTCATAAGCATATACAGAACCATCTACAGCACTGACGATTGGCTGGTAGTGATAAGTAAACAGATTCTCATCCAGAATACGCTCAACAATCTGGCTTGTCTTAACCTGATTCATGAGTTCTTCATTATTATCACTATTGTTCTGAATCTGAATCATCTTCTTACGATTCTTAAGACCAATTACTCTGTTAACGAGAGCCTCTAATCCACGCTGATCGCTAATCTCCTCGATTAAGCTTGCAGAATACATCTCAAGCTTAACAGACTGATCTTCAGGCAGTTTATGATTCTTAACATCATCCTTAATCATTGCTACCAGAGCATTAGTTCTTGTTCCTTCAGGATCATCTTCAAAAGCAATAATGAATTCATCATTAGATACACGTGAACAAATCTCTTCTTCTCTTGTTCTCTCGAGAATGATTCTTGCCAGTGCATTAATCGCTCTGTCACCTGCAGCACGACCATAGTTGGTATTGATACTCTTAAATCCCTTAAGGTCAAAAGTAATCGCACTGATAGTCTTCTTTTTGCTGCCAATTAAGCTTACAACCTGATTAATAAATCCCTCATAGTTATAAAGACCTGTAAGAGAATCTCTTATCTGACTAGTCTGAATTCTAGCAACTAACTGCTGCAAATATTGAAGACGATAGAAAGCTTCTAATCCCTGCATAACAGATCTCATCCAGACTCTGAAATCCTTAGTATAAGATCTGATCTCTGTTCCAAAATTAAGAACTGTATAACCAAAGCAGCGGTCATCACAGAACAAAGGATTGAAGAAATATGTTGTCGGATAATCCCTGTCTTCAAATAAATCAGGAATCATATCTTCAGACTTAAAACTTCTGTTAAAGCTAACTTCATTGCCTTCAAAATGGTCTGTGCAGGATAATACGTTATACATATCCTCTGCATAGCCCTTACGTCTAGACTTCTCACCGATATTATTCTCAGGATTTAAGAATCCATCGTTAAGGCACAAATCAAATCTAGTAAAAGGCTTGATCTGATACAGATATCTCTGCAAAGCCTCTAAGAAATTCTTCATGCTTGTCTGAGCCATCAAATCCTCAAGCAGATGATTAAAGTCTGAGAACATACTTCTGGCAGACTGCTCAGTTCTCCATGCTGATCTTCTGGACGAGATAACCATAGTATCAGCATCAGCGTCCATCTTACAACCACAGCTCTCGCCGATTATTAATTCTGTAGAAGGCTCGAATTCTGGAATACCATCACCATTAATCTTCGCATTAATATAATGGAACGCATACTCGCCACATCGTCTAGAAGGAATTGGTGCTGATGTTAGCGGAGCTGGTGCTCTACGCCCATCTTCAACGCTATCGTAGCCTACTATCGCGATATCTTCTGGAATCTTAATGCCTGCTTCAGAAAGCTTAGCTGCTACACCAATAGCGGAGATATCATTAGCGCAGGCAATCGCACGAGGCATATGATCACGATCGAACAAAAGCTTTTCCGCAAATATCTCTGCCTGGTCGTACCAGTAGTTCCCGTGGAATATCCAGTTCTCATTAACCTCTAAGTTATGGTTAGCCATACAGTCTCTGTAGGCATTAAGTCTTTGAACTGAATGCGGGTGACCTTCCTTACCCCCAAGGAATGCGATGTCCTTATAACCGTGCTCAACAATTAAATGCTCAACTAACTTGTATACAGGGTTATAGTGATCCATCATGATGGAATCAAAAAACTTACTCTCTCTATCGATAACAAGTACAGGGCCATCAAACTTAGCCTTAACGCTCTCCTGCAAAGTATCACTGAAATTACGTGCGAGAATAGTATCAAGTAAGATTACGACTGCCTCGAACATATCGTAGTTAACAAGCTCATAGATATTTATATCTCCAAGCTCGCGAAGCCAGTCTTCTTGATATTTTTGGTATAAGGAAAATACGCAGATATCATAATCCTGCTTATAGGCTTCTGTTATGAAGCCCTGCAAGAATTGTGTTTGAGTAGCCTCGTCAACCTGGCCTGCCAAAACAGCGATTCTCTTCCTCATGCGTGCCTCCATAGTTTCCCAACTATATGAATGATAACATTTAGAGACTATAGGAATATGAACGAACTTTTAATACTATTTAACATCTTCGTAGACAGTTAAATCGTTAATCCACTTACCACGCTTCACCAAAAAGAACCCTATTACGCCCTTAAAAAACTCGATTATTTGAACGCAAACATAAAGCCAAATCAGAGGCATTGCGGTATATCTAGAAAGCAAGAATGCAATCGGAACCTCTACGCCCCACGAATAGCAGCTATCAAAAAGGAAAGTAACAAAAGTCTTGCCGCCAGATCTTATTATGAAGTAAACCGCATTGGTGTAAGCCATCGATGGCATAAAGAACGCATACGCCCAAATCAAATACTGAGCCAGCATCTTAACCTCATCTGTTGTGTTATATACACTAGGGAAAACGATTGCAGTTACAGCCATTAAAACAGCAGATAGAATACTAATCTCTACAGAAAAAGCCGCTAACCTATATGCGTAAAGTTTAATGTCGCTGACACTTCCTTTACCGAGTTCCTGACCAATCAAAATCGCGATAGCATTACCCATAGCAACGAAGGCAATATTAAATACGTTAGATAAAGTAGTATTAATACTTACGGCTCCCATCGCAGCCAAGCCTCGAACAGAATAACACTGCACAAGCGCGGTTACACCCATAGACCACAAAGCCTCGTTAAGGAGTAGCGGAAAGCCCTTAATCGCGAAGTCCTTCAAAAGCTTATCTGGTATCTGAAGGCTTGATAAGTATCCCTTAATATACTTGTGTTTGTTGCTATGCGTATGAGCCCAAATAACTACGATAGCTACCTCAATAAATCTCGAAATGTTAGTAGCAACCGCAGCACCAACGACACCCATGGCAGGGAATCCAAGCTTACCGTAGATAAAAACATAGTTACCGATTAAGTTAACAAAGACTGCTATGATTCCGGCTTTCATAGGAACCATAGTATCGCCTGTCTCACGAAGTGTAGATGAGTATACATTTGTTATTGCTAGTGGAAGCATTCCAATCATCATCACTCTTAAGTAACGAAGACCTTCTGACATAGTAACTTCCATATTTCCAGATTCTCCACCCTCGTGGAGGAACAAGCTAATAAGCTGTTCTCTTCCATACCAGAAAATCAGGGATGCTACTATAGTTGTTACAATGGCTCCAATCATCTTGGCACGCATGGTATACTGCATACCCTTATGATCCTGCTTACCCCAGAACTGAGCAGAGAAAATGCCGATTCCAGATAAGCCACCAAATATACAGAGATAGAAAACAAACATGAGCTGATTAACGATTGATACACCAGACATCGCATCAGTACCAAGTCTTCCTACCATGACATTATCGAGCATACCAACAATATTTGTTATGCCATTTTGAATCATGATTGGAACCGCAATCGCGAGTACTCTAGTATAAAAACTCTTAGGAGCAACCAAGATATTTTTGATACTTCTGTTCATTTTCTTTTCCCTTTCTTAAGTGATGTTGTTCAAGAATACCATACGATTATCGTTTATTTGGCTTCGCGAATAATGTAAAATATCACATAGATTTTTTTAAGAAAAGAGGGATTGATATGGAAAGTAACAATAACAAAGCCAAGTTAATGGCTGGACTTACAGTCGCATTTTTTGTGATACTTTTCCCATGTGTTTTCATCGGACAGTTCTTATTTACTTTCGCTTTGGTAGATGAGAATTATGGTCTTGTTGCTTTAGGCGTTATTCTCGCATGTATTGGATGGGCGCTCGATATTGCAGTATGCGCGATACTTTTAATTGCACAGTGGAAGTTGTTTGTTAAGATGGGCGAGCCTGGTTGGAAAGCACTTATTCCTTTCTACAACATTTACACTATGTTAGAGAAAGCTGGATACCCTGGACTTCTTCTTCTTGTTATTTTGGTTCCAGGAGTAGGTTCATTAGCATTAGTTGTTATTATGATTATGGCTTGGATTTCTATCGGTGAGAAATTCGGAAAGTCTATTGGCTGGATTGTTGGATTCATGATTATCCTTAACATGATTGGTTTCCCATACCTCGCATGGTCAGATGACGTATTTAACCCAGCTCTTGGTCATCAGGCATCACCAACTAATAATTATTAATTAAAAAAGATACATATTTTGAATTGAAATACATCTCATAGTTATGTAAATCGAGTGTCCTTAAGTGGTATACTTTTCGAAGTGCTACTAAGGGCACTATTATTTTGGGGGTAACTAGTTAATATGAGTTACAAAATTTTCGTAGTTAATCCTGGAAGCACATCTACTAAGGTAGAGTTGTTCGAGGATGAAGTAAGCATTAAGAAGGCTAACGTTTTCCACGATTCCACAGTTCTTATGAATTTCCCTACAATCAACGATCAGCTTGATTATCGTATGGAGACAGTTAAAAACTGGCTTAAGGAGAATGATGTAGACCTTACTGGCGTAGACGCTATCGTCGGCCGTGGTGGTTCATGCTATCCATTAATCGGTGGTACATATGCAGTTGATGATCGTATGATCAACGACATTCGTAATTATGTAGGTGGTATTTACCATTCCAGCATGCTCGGCGTTCAGATGGCTAAAGCTTTGCAGAATGAATTTGGTGGTAAGCTTTTCGCTGTAGATCCTATCATGGTTGATGAGTACCAGGATGTTGCTAGACTTACTGGTGTTAAGGGAATCTACAGAATCTCTGCTACACACGCTTTGAATTTGAAGGCAACAGCTCGTGCTCATTCTAAGGTTATGGGCAAGAAGTATGAGGATCTTAATATGATTGTCTGCCACATCGATGGTGGTATAACAATCTCTGCACATCAGAAGGGCAGAATGATTGATGCTAACGATGGTAGCGGCGGTGATGGTCCTTTCTCCCCTACACGTATGGGTTCTATGGCAATCACAGACTTCGAGAAGTTCCTTTTTGACAAGCCTAAGGACGAAGTAATCAAGCTTACAACAAGCCGTGGTGGTCTCTCTTCATATTTCGGTACATCTAATGCTGATACTATCCACGAGATGATTGATAATGGCGATAAGAAGGCAAAGCTTGTATGGGATGCAATGATTTATCAGATTACTAAGTGCATCGGCGCTATGGCTGTAGTACTTCACGGTAAGGTTGATGCAATCGTGTTAACTGGTGGTCTTATGAGATTTAAGGATGTATATGACGGAATTAACGAAGCATGTTCCTGGATTGCTCCTGTAAGTTCTTACCCAGGAGAGCTAGAGCATGAGGCAATGAGAGATGGTGCACTTCGTGTACTTCGTGGTGAGGAAGAAGCTTTGGTTTACACAGGTAAGCCGGTATTTGAAGGATTCGATTTCTAAATTTTAAGGAGACATATATGAGCTTTATCGAGAGAATCAGAAGCACAGCAAGTAAGGATATTAAGAGAATTGTTCTCCCAGAGTCTGAGGACGACAGAACAATCTATGCAGCAGCTAACGTTCTTACTAATAAAACAGTTAAGCCAGTAATCATTGGTAATCCTGATGAGATTTTGGCTTCCGCAGCAAGACTTAACGTATCGCTTGATGGCGCTGAGTTCATCGATAACACTACATCTCCAGATGTTGATAAGTATGCAGACCTTCTTGCTACTATTAGAGCAAAGAAGGGTATGACTTTTGAGCAGGCTAAGGAAATGATCCTTGGCGACCGTCTCACATTTGGTGTAATGATGGTTAAGGCAGGAGATGCTGATGGTCTTGTATCTGGTGCATGCCACACATCAGCTGATATGCTTAGACCTGCTTTGCAGATTATTAAGACAGCTCCTAATCGTAAGTGTGCATCTATCGGATTTGTATTCGAGATTCCTGACTGCGACTACGGAGAGAATGGTGTAATCCTATGCGCAGACTGTGCGCTTAATCAGGATCCTAACCCAGAACAGCTCGCGGAGATTGGTGCTGAGGCAGCTGAGTCCTTTGAAGCTTTGGTTGGGGCTCCTGCTAAGGTTGCATTCCTTTGCCACTCCACTAAGGGATCTGCTACACACCCATTCGTTGATAAGGTTGTTGAGGCAGTTAAAATCGCAAAAGAGAAGTATCCAGACGTTATGCTCGACGGTGAGCTTCAGTTAGACGCAGCAATCATCCCAGAGATTGGCCAGTCCAAGGCTCCAGGTTCTCCTGTTGCAGGTCACGCTAACGTTCTTATCTTCCCTAACCTTGAGGCTGGTAACATCGGTTATAAGCTCATCCAGAGAATTGGTAAGGCTGAGGCATATTCATTCCTCCAGGGCTTGGACAAGCCAGTTAACGACGTATCTCGTGGCTGCACGATTGATGAACTCACAGGTATCATCGAGCTTACAGCTGTTCAGGCAATCCAGAAGGCTAATAATCAGTAAAACCCTACATTCCCTTCAACATTTTTAATTAAATGTTGGTGGGATTGTTGAAAAACAATCAAATCCAACACTTACCCCAACAAAACAATCATTTTGTTGGGGTTTTTGTTGGGATTATAAAATATTTAAACTGAGAAAACCTCTAGCGCTGTCCTTGCCATCTCTTCGTAGGCACTTTCGCTAGGGTGCAGATGGTCGCCACTATCAAAACCAGGAGCGAATTTACGTGGGTCTTCCTTATCACACAGCGCCTTATCAAAATCAACTAGGCCATCAACGCGCCCAATCAAAGCCTCGTCACGCATCCAGTCATTAAACTGAACTCTAAGCTCATCACGGAAATCAGCATATGTACGCCAACCATAGATTGGAAGCAAAGTTCCGAGATAAACTTTGTATCCGAGCTTTCTCGCGTGCTCAATATATAGATTCTTTACACCTTCGACTAAATCCTCGTACGAAGGCATATCGCTCCAAGGTCTAAATACATTAACATCTTCGCCTACTGGGTGAATGATATCATTAATGCCATGCTGAATTAAAACTGTATCAGCACCAGCGACATTCATCTCGATTGGGAATCTAGTCTCACCCTTAAGACCATAAGCAGCGTATGTAGTGCAGTCATATTGTCTTAAAATACGTGTACCACTTACTGCGCGACGAATGATAGATACATCATTAATACCATTCTCGTAGCACATCTTAGTAAGATAATCTGGCCAAGACTGAGCTGTAATAGAATCGCCGTAGCAAATCAAAGCGTGATTCTTCTCCTTGGTAAATACATCGATAGTATTAAGGAAATAAAACCAGTTAGTGTTACGTGTCTTATCTATAGGGAGCACGCCAGCAGAAGCGTGATTGCCATATGCACAGAACCCCTTAGATAGTGGTCCTGTAATCAGCACGCCTGAATTCATATTAGTATATGTTCCGAGGTAAATGCTAACAGACATAGTGGAGCCAGCCTTAACATCAAAAGCTACTTCATCACTTGTTGCCTCTTGCCCAGCTTCAATATCAATATACTCGTTACCAGCGAAAGTAACAGTAGTAATAGTCGACTCATCTACATCTCTGTCGCTAACAGAACTAGCTACTGTAACCTTAGTGATGTGAACAGGCTCGACGCCAGTTAGGTTAGAAAACCTAAGTCTAACCTTAGAACCGTCAAAGCACATAAATATAGGATAACGAAGCGTAATGTCTTTACTGTAGACACACTCCTTCTGATCAATTATTGAAGTTGCATTGCCCCAGCAGGACACCCATTTTGTATCTGCCATAACCAAAATCTCTTTCGTTGTTTATCGTCATATACTATACTTAATTAGACCTAGGAGGCAAGCAATGGACTTAAAAAGATATGCTAATCAGAACATTTGGGTATCATTACTCAGAGTTTTTATGTGCTTTGTAGTAGTACAAATTCATTTCCAAACACTCGAATGCACACGACCTCAAAAGTTTATTCACTTTTTTGATGAGCTAGCAGTCCCTTGCTTTATGTTCATATCTTTTTATTTTATGGGCAAGGCTCTCCTTAATCTAGATATGGAAAAATTCAAAAGTAGACTTATCAGATTGTATGCACCTGTTCTATTTTGGAATGTCTTCTATTTTGTAGCTAAAAACATAATAAACTACGCTTGTTACAACGAATTATATAGAACACCTAGATGTCTTGCTATGGCACTTGCTTGGTCGAATTTTGATGGGCTCGCGAGTCAGCTTTGGTTTTTAATGGCTCAGATTTTTGATTTAATCGCTATTTTTATTATTTTGCAATTTGGCAAAACAGATAAGCAGAAAATATTATTTTTATGCACAGCAATTGTCATAACTTTTATATATGAGTATTGGAAGCTTTTTCTCGAGTTCTTCCTTAATGGGCCTTATGCGACAATCTTCACAATCGCAAGAGCAATGGAGTGCTTCCCTTTCGCTGCTTGTGGAGTCATTTTTTACTGGCTACAAAAAGATAAAAAAATAAAGCTTCTATACTTCGCACCTATTATTACTGTTGTTTTAGCAGTTGGGGCAAAGTTCTTTACTATAGATACCAGTGGATGGTCCTTTGGCTATAATGGACTTTATAATTTCTTCTTAACACTTGCTATCTGTACATTTGCACTTTGTCTACCTACACTCAATAGCTCAAGATTTAAGCCAGTCAATATCGCTATCAACTGGCTTGGAAGTCTCACTATGGGAATATACTGTACTCATCTTTTTGTAGGATGGATTCTTGATATAATCTCATCTTTTAATATGAATTTATTCCCAAATCGATTTTATCGTGACACACTTATTTTTGATGCTATCGTCTTTATAATCGGAGCACTATTTACTATTTTGATTAAGCTTTTAGCTCAGAAAACAAAGTGGAAGTGGATTAGCTATATCGTCTAATCACTTACCAAGGTGTATAGGAACCGTAGTTCCATACATCCTGTCCGGAAGCATTGCTTCCATAACGGTCACGCAAACCATCATTCATCAAGTTTTCCAAACCTTCCTCAGGATTGTAAGGTTCTGGCTCCTCTGTTGGATTTGGATTAGGTGGAGGTGTCAGCGGCAATCCTGGTACAGTTGGTGTCGGAGTTGCTGATGGCTCACCAGATGGCTCCGGCTCATCGGTTGGAGTTGGAGTCGCATTAGGATCAGGTGATGGAGACGGAGTTGGTGTCTCACTAGTCTCAGGAGATGGAGTTGGCTCTTCTGAAGGTTCTGGTGAAGGTGATGGAGATACTGATGGCGTATCAGATGGTTCTCCACTTGGCTCTGGTTCAGGTGTATCTGATGGTTCAGGTGGATTCTCAAGTAAATCGATTAATTCATCAATCTGATTCTTGAGCTTCTGAGCATCTGAATCATGTCCACCATGATCTGAGTTTTCTCTAGCACAATCATTCTCACAAAGGATATCTCTAGCCTCATAAAGAACTGCCAATATATCATCAACGTTATCTTCATTAACGTTTTCCAAATCAAGAGGTACTACCAAAGACAAGGCATAGTTAATTCGAGTCATACAGTCATATGGCTTACCATTAACAGTACTTAAAGCTTCCTGATATTCTTCAATAGCTCTCTCGTAATCACCTAAGGAATAGTAGAGATTACCACGGTTATAGTGATTAACATGAGGCTCCCAAAAACCTAAGAAACCAAATCTATTCTGCTCATAAATACCGTTATTAAAATTAGAAATGAAATTCCTGTTGCTTATATCTGCAAATAAAAGCACTCCAAGCAGAAGTACAAGAACTATCCAAAGACCAGCTATAATTCTCTTTGCCATACCTCTACCCCTTATGCCCTACGCTTAATGCTGATGAATTCATAGCCAATCAAAACAGCAAGTGGTAATACAAACCAGTAATACATGTCTGTATAGCTATCCTTCATCTCTTCTTCTGGCTCTGCGTTAATCTGCTCACGAATTAAGTTCAACTGGTTATTAATCTCACCGACAGAAACCATATGAATGTATGGAACTCGTAAATCAGAAGCGAGCTGCTCTAGGTTATCTTCATCAATATAGGAAAGCGCTGGGTTAGCACCATCTGTGATTACAGATACTGTTCCGTTAGTATCATTAGTGTAGTGCATCTGACCACCATTATTAGTACCGTAGCCCATTACAATACCACCACTAATATCGTTAGCGTATTTTGAGAAAGACTCGAGACGGTTATTATCTGTATTCTCGCCATCAGTAAGGAAGAATAAGTAAATATCCCCATCACCAAGAGTTCTTGCCTCATTAATAACACCACTTAAGGCTTCCTGTGCAACACTAATATTAGTACCAGTAGCATGCACCTGAGGAATTGGATAAATAGAATCTACGATAGACTTTGCATAAGCAACATCAGCTGTAAAAGGTGTTAGTACGCGAGCATCATTATTAAAACTGATAAGAGCGAACTGTGAACCATCTAATCTATCGATAATATGGTACATATCAGACTTAGCACCCTCTAGACGAGTATGGTTACCATCGTAGTCCTCAGCAAGCATACTGATAGTACTATCAACACAGAAGATTACATACGCATCAAGCTTCTGCCTTTGGACGAGAGTATTCTTATCAAGATACATAGGTCTGATATTAATCGCGAAAAGCAAAACAACAATCAAAATCTGTCTTATATAAGGCATCACACCTCTACGCTTAAAGCATAGAAGCACCACGCAGATGATTGCCATAATCCATATTGGAATGATTGGATTGATAATATATCTACCCATACGCTTACACCTTACTTAGACATGCTAGCATCAACATCATAGATACTGATGCAAGAAGCAACATAAATGGAATCTCTGGCTGATCAACTTCTGTTATCTCGTGGTGAACCTCATCAAGAGTTGCCACTGTCTCATTAATATTATTAACAATACGGTTTACTGTTCTTCTATCCTCACCGATATAGAACTCACCACCTGTAGACTCGACAACTTCCTGCATCTCGTTCTTATCTCTAATAGTCATTGTCTCAGTACCGATACCATAAACGAGAATTCCTCTTCTCTGACAAAGCTCGCCAGCCTCCTGCATAGTGAAATAGTCGTGTCCACGGCTATTGGACTCGTTATCTGTACTGAAAATCATAATTCTTGTACGATCAGGATTAACATCAATATCATTAAATGCGAGCGCACCACCAGCAAGTCCATCACCGATAATAGAAGAACCTCTGTACTGGTTATTAAGCAAAGTACCATTACTAATATAGGCATCAAGCTCGTTATATCTATCAGTAATTGTAGCTGTACCGTTATAGATGGCGATACGAAGTTCCAAAGCTTCATGTATTCTCTCCAATACATCGATAATATACTGATAGTCTGTTGTCGGAGGACAAAGCATAACTGGGTTACTGTTAAAAATAACAATACCAAATCTCTCGCCATGCAGCTCATTTACGATTTCTTGGAGCTTACCAGTCAACTCATAATTAAGCTGGTCTACTGTAGTAGAAATATCCATGCAAAGAATAATATCTCTGTTAGTATCCTGAATCTCAGTTACATCAGTTCTAAATGGTCTTGCCATAAGGAATCCAGACAACAAAAGGCTTATGATAATCATTATTGTCAGCAACACCTTCAAAAACTTAAAAAGAGCAACTCTAGCTCTATAGTAAGGAATCTCCTTAAGGTAAGAAGGCTCTACAGCCTTTGCTCCACCCTTATACTTTCTTCTCTTACGGAAGGATACAAAGGAAACTACGATGAATGCTAAGGCAACCGCAGCACAAATATAAAGAGCCAGGCTATTTCTTAATTCCATTCTGTAATCATCCTCTTTGTCTTAGCGATAGAAACCTTAACATCACCTTGTGAAATCTTATCGAACTCAGGCTTATAGAACTCTTCAATAAGCATTGCGAGTCCCTTCATGTGAGTTGCTTTAATCTCAAACAAGGAATAATTCTGAACTTCAACACCTGTAGCTCTATAAGCAAACTTACGAATAAGTGTACTCATACGCTCATATGTACCACGAATATCAGATGGGTTTTGGTAGTAGTCTCTCTCGATTTTTTCCAAACGAGCAATATAGTCTCTCTTCAATGAAGCCATATCAGGCTTAACCCACAAAATCTCCTTCATGGTAGCCTTACGATGAGCCTTCTGAAGAGAAATCATACGTCTAATTAATAGCACAACAATAAGAATTGTAAGCGCGAGCAAAAGACCACCAACCAATAGAATTGGCCACTGTGAGTAATTCATCATCTTTTGTAACTTAACAGATGGTTCCACTAGAAATTACTTCCTTAACTTATGCTTCTCTAGAAGTTCGATTAAGCTTGAATCTACACGATTAACTGTATTAACAGTAGTCATGGCAATACCATATCTCTTAAGCTTAGTGTCGCACTCTTCAACTAACTTCTTCTTCTTCTCCTGCTGGAGTTTACGAAGCTTCTTGCTCTCCGTAATAAATGGAGGCAAATAGTTTTCCTTATTTACGCCGTATACCTTCTTACCAAAGATATCAGCGTCACTTACATTTACCATCAACACGTCATGTGTCAAAACAAGCTGACGCATCAACGAATCATTAACATTACGTATACCTTCCATGTCAGTTACGATAACGATAATCATACGACGACGGATGTTACGAATTATGTACTCTAGCGACTTATCAAGAGATGAACGGTTATCATATGTAACTGATCTCTGGTAGCTTGCTAGAATGTTCTCGATATTCATAAGTCCCATCTTAAATGGGAAGAACTGAATACCCTTACTATCGCTAAATGTAGCTGCCACATAGTCACCATTACTGTTAACCATGTAAGCGAGCGTACCACCACTAATAAGTCCTACGTCACGCTTCTCTTCGCCTTCTGCTGTATCTGCGAGCATACGACAATTACTGTCGAGAACGAGCATCAAATTATGCTTCTTCTCGGCAATATACTGCCTTACAAGAACCTTCTGGCTACGAGATGTTGCCTTCCAGTCAATATCCTTAACATCGTCTCCAGGAACATACTCACGAAGCTCATCGAAGTTCATACTACGACCCTTGTAAATGGAATTATAAGAACCGTCTAAAACTCTACTTGTAGCTTTGTTTGTCGCGATGGTCTTGTATCTCTTAAGGCCAGTTTGAATACGCGAAACGTAGTCTAGCTTCATGGTGTTGGAACAGCTCCAAAGATAGCGTCGATAATCTTCTCTTCCTTAACGCCGTCAGCAACAGCTGCGAAGTTAAGCATGATTCTATGACGAAGTACTTCATAACGAAGTGCCTTAACATCATCAGGTGTGCAGTATGCTCTGCCACTAATGAGAGCAACTGCCTTAGCTACTTCCATAAATGCGATAGCAGCACGAGTACTAGCGCCCATTGCAACATAAGAAGCTAAGTCAGGTGGGATAACCTTCTCTACATCACGTGAAGCCTGAACAACATCAACGATATACTTCTTAATTGTTGGTGCAACATAAATCTTCTTACAGAGGTTTTGTAGGAATACTACGTCATCAAGAGTAGCAACAGCAGAAGCGGCATTAAAAATCTCAGCCTCTACTCTGTTCAAAATCTCTACTTCCTGATCAACTGTTGGATATGTGATTACTTCCTTAAGAAGGAATCTGTCGAGCTGAGCCTCAGAAAGTACATAAGTACCTTCCTGCTCGATTGGGTTCTGTGTAGCAACTACGATAAATACATCAGGGAGCTTATATGTTCTACCACCGATACTTGTTGACTTCTCCTGCATCGCCTCGAGCATAGCGGACTGTGTCTTAGCAGAAGATCTATTAACCTCATCGAGGAGTACGAAGTTAGCATAAACAGGGCCAAGCTTCGTCTCGAAAGTGTTAGTTGTCATATTAAAAGTCTGTGTACCGATAATGTCACTTGGGAGAAGGTCTGGAGTACACTGAATTCTTGAGAACTGACCATTAACGGCCTCAGTTACAACCTTAGCAGCTGTAGTCTTAGCAAGACCTGGAACGGACTCAAGAAGAATATGCCCGTTGGCAATCATGGATACGAGCAAGGATACACCAAGCTGTTCCTGACCAACCATCTTAGATACGTAATAATTTCTGATTCTTGAGATAATCTCGCCAGCGCGATTCATCTCATCCATTGTAATGTCAACTTTGATCTGTTCAGGTTCCATTATAGATATCCCCCTTTTTAGCTTTGTATATTATATATATAAGAGCCGAAATAATCAAAAAGATTATACAAACTACTTGGTTCGTAGACAGTACTTTCCCTACATGCTCTTCACGTAAAAAATCCAGTGAAAACTTCCCGATAGAACATAGTGCTAGTACAACTGGTGTTATTAATTCTTTTTTCTTACGATACATAGTATAAGCTACAGAAAAAATGAGCATAAATGTAATGCTCTCCACTATTTGAATCGGAAAAACACTCCCCGTCTGAGTCACATAATTATGGTATCTAATAGCGAGTGGGCCATCGTAAGCGATACCTCTACAGCACCCAATAGAAAAGCAGCCAATCTTAGATATTCCGTACATTAAAGGAAGCACGACAATAAAGGCACTAATTAAGCTATTCTTACCTTCTGGATAAATAACTCCCATGATAACGCACGCTAGAAGAAGCCCGATCGCACCACCTAAGCTAGAGAAGCCTACCTCTAAGATGCCTTTCGAGAAGCCGCTGCGAATCAAGCCATACATAACGGCGCCAAATAAACTCATCAACACGACAAGCATACTGTTAAGAACTATAATTTGAGTTGGGATTTTATCGCGACGAAGCATAGCACTTGCGATAGCTAATGCTACTACAAAAGAACCCATAAAAAAGTAAGGATATGGAGATACCGTAAACTCCGGCATTAAGATAGTTGTCGTCATCCTAAAAGTGCAGTAAATATTGGCAAAACCATACCTGGGCAGCCAGACAAAGTCTCCGAACAAGCACTACATGCAACTATCAACAAAATAGCTGCCAAAATAGTAAAAATAATTGCAAGCACTACAAGTGCGATATAAACCCACATAAGAACCTTGGCAAATACGCTTTGTGGGAACTTAACACGAGCAACTATCATCAGAATGATAGCCGTAAGCTGGAACATACCTGTGAAGCCAAACAAAGGCGCTGCGATGTTGGCAGAAGTATTTGCCGATATAAAAGCATTAATGATAGAAACTCCTGCATCTGCAATCATTGGCACTACCATAAACACAATTGACATAATACAAATTAAATTACAACTACGCTTATCCTGCTCACTCATAGTCTATAACCTCACCCCAAGATAATATTGCCGCCTGTAAGCCACATCAAAAGGAAAATAATCCAGAAACTCATTACTACGAGTACAATAACAATCCATACAACACGTAGGATTTTCCATGCACCCTTACCAACTATCTTGGAATCATCCAAAGCGCGCTGCATATTAGTTCTCTTCTGTACGTTTTGGTTTACAGGACGATAGAGAAAATAACTGCACTTGGAGCATACCGTTCTATTTCCGTTTTCTGTTTTACACCTAGGACATATCATAGTGCCATTATACTCCATACTTTGTTTTGCGTAAAAAGTAAATTAGGGTATAATCGAGGTTATGAAAGATACTATCCTTTACATTGTTGTTCCAGTCTATAAAGATGCTGAAGTGATTAAGATTACAGGACCTATGTTCCTTCAGCAGCTTTTTGATATGCGTGACGAAGGTCTTATTTCTGATAAGAGCCGCATCCTTTTTGTTGATGATGGAAGTCCAGATGATTCTTGGGGTGTTATTAAGAATTATACAAAGCAGGATGAGCATTACAAAGGAATATCATTAAGTCGTAACAGAGGACATCAGAATGCCGTAACTGCAGGCATGATGGAGGCCAAGGACTTATGTGATATTACAATCACTATCGATGATGATGGTCAGGATGATATCCATGCGATGCGTGAGATGGTTATTGAGTACGATAAGGGTTGTGACATTGTTTATGGTGTTCGCCAAAATCGTGATACAGATACTTTTATGAAGCGCTTTACTGCTGAGTCTTACTACAAGGTGCTTAGGGCATTGGGCGCTGAGGTTGTATTTAACCACGCAGACTATAGACTTGTTTCTTCTAGAGTATTGCAGGAGTTTGCAAACTTTAAGGAGGTTAACATCTACCTTCGAGGACTTTTTCCACTCGTAGGATTTAAATCCACAAGTGTTTACTATGACAGACATGAGAGATTAGAAGGCGAGAGCCACTATTCACTCTCTAAGATGCTAGGTCTTGCTTTTGACGGTATTACTAGCTTGTCTGTTAAGCCAATTAAGATTATTACTGGATTTGGATTTGCGGTTGCTCTTGTTAGCTTCCTTCTCCTAATCTATTCGATTATTATTCACTTCGTAGAAGCTACACCACAAGGTTGGGCTTCTACTGCATGTATTATCTGCTTCTTAAGTGGTATGCAGATGGTCAGCATCGGTGTTATTGGTGAATATATTGGTAAGATTTACTTAGAGACTAAGGCTCGCCCAAGATACATCATCCGCGAGCGTTCATGGGAAAATCAGGACGAGAATTAAGAGAAGAATTCTATCTTCTTTTTTGCCATCTCTTCAACCTTATTCATATAAAGACTTACATCCTTAATGCAGGAGCATCTCTCGTACCTTCCGTCGCCGAAGGCTCTTTTGCTCATACCTCCTGCTCCGACAGATAGTACAGAGCATTCCTCACTCATCATGGCAACATTATAGATATTATGTGTTCCCTCTTTACAAAAACCAGTATTTTCTAAACCTAATTCTGTATCCTTCTGGCGATACATATAATATGGAATGTAACCGTTATCATAAAGCATCTCATAGACAGTTTTAACAGCACCATCGATGTCACCTCTACTGTCTGCTACCATTACATCATCGCGTGTCATTTTGGCACGTCTCTTCTTGTAAAGCGTATGTATCGTTATATTCTCAGGATTAAGTGCGATTACCTTATTGATAGTATCTAAGAAATCATCTGCTGTCTCGTACTTAAGCCCAGCTATTAAATCCATATTAATCACGTCAAATCCCATACTTCTGGCGAGTTTAAACACTCTAATTACATCTTCGCTCGAGTGGCGTCTATTAAGCTTCATCAAAGTCTCGTCGCGCATAGTCTGTGGGTTAATGCAGATTCTGTTAACTCCAGCAGCACGCATACTATCAAGCTTTGATTCTGTGATAGTATCAGGCCTTCCTGCTTCAACTGTAAATTCCGTTTCTTTATCTATGCTCAGAGCATCAGCCATTGCTTCCATAACTCTTGCAAAATCTTTGTCGTCAAATACGGTAGGAGTGCCACCTCCCATATACACTGTTCCAGGCGCTTCTTTTATCGCTGGAGACAGAAGCTTCATCTCTTTAATAATCGCATCCGCGTAGTCTGATAATCTATCTAAATGCTTAGTTGAATCCTCTGCAACAAAAGAGCAGTACTCACATCTTCCAGGACAAAATGGAACTCCTGTATATATGTTAAGCTTCGAAGACGCTTGGCGCGCTATATCATACTCTAGCTTACCTGTATCACATGCAAGCTTAGCCTTATCTTCTCTAACGAAATACTTTTCCATCAGAGACTTATAGTCGTAACCTTCTTCTCTAGCAACAATAGTTGGTCGGATGCCTGTTAGGCATCCCCATGGGAAAGATGTATTTGTTAGCGTAGTAAGCGTAGCAAATAAATCTCTTTTAACCTGACGATTAGAAGGAAGATCTGAATTCTCTTTGGCTATACTTTGAATAATCAAATCAGGGGCATACTCACATGTGATATACCCTTCTTCTCTATTCTCTACGCATGGACCATAAAACAACCTTACTACATCGACTAATCCATAGTAATTATCGTGATTAATTAACTCTACTTTAAGCATCAGCTATATACCTGAAATAATACTCAACAAATACATTTTGTGGAACTCTATATGTAGCTGTACCATCTGCCTGGCCATTGGACTGTAAGAATGCATTATTAGCCTCTTCTGAAAATGAAGCAATAAAGTCAGCAATAGGGCCTGACTCAAATATTTGGTCATATCTTGAACTAGCTCTGATGTCTCTTCTAACCATTTCCATATCAGGCATGCTTAGATACTGAACCATTTCCCTACCTTCAGCTTTTGCATAATCGCTTACAGTGTTATATAACCTACAAAAGATATAGTAATAACCCGCATACTGGAAGTCAGCTCTTGGAGAATTGATACAGCTTAAAACCGCTATAGTATTAGCATCAGTCTCACTAGCATACCCCTTAACATGACTAATCTCATGACAAACGGTTACTGGGAAGCTAAGAATATCTAAGTAATCAGTATTTATATTCGCTTCACCTAAGAAAGGATCGTAAACTCCTGCAATCTCAGTATAAGTCCACAGATAACTTAGTGATACCGCTTTAGCTCTAATATAGTTCTCACTCATACCAAGGTCATAGTGTTCAGATACAGCACTAACAATACCATTTGCATCGTAAACAATACGATCAAAGTTAGTACTTAGATGAGCTACTCCGTTAAAATCTTCTCCAAGTCTTCTTCTAGCATTAATCATACCTGCATAAGCCCACTCTAAAGCCTCACTATATTCTTCGAACGATCGGTCGTCACCATACAAATGCATCTGAGCTTTTACACTAGCGCGATTGTAGTTAATTCCGTGATTGGCCTCAAAGATTAATGCTGCTATTATTCCAATAATCAAAACAACCTTAAGCACTTTATAGAGCTTAAAAAGTGCATGTCTTATGTCTTGCTTAAATACGATAACTATCAGATTGACCACAAAGCAGATGATTAGAATAAGCAGTGTGATAGAACCTATTACTACGAATAGCTCTGTCAAAGAGGTATTAAAGAAACTGCTTATAGATAGTGGAACAAAAGATAGTACTGGGAATATATTTCTACAGTAGTATTCTGCTATTTCACCATTAATTAAAATACGTGGTAATAGGTAAGCTGCAATTAAAAGCGCTGCTAGAAGAACAATTAAAAGTACACGTAAAATTGTGCGCACTTTACTAAACTTTATAGTTTCCAATTTTTGAATTTGCTTCATTATACTCTTCCAATAGCAAGCATAATTACGTATAGAATTCCGTAAATAATAGGCTGATGAACGATATACACTATAAGTGAATGACGACCTAAGAATTCAAATGGAGCTGTGATTTTACGCATCCAATTAGGTGTTTCTGGGAATAATGTCTTTTTCTCACTATATAGCACACGACCAGCACCCGCTCCAGTTAAGAAAACTCCTAGCCAAGGGATAAGCGGCATATAATCTGCTACAATCGGTTCACCCTGAATAGCTATTCCAATAGGATAGAAAAGCATATTAGATGTCTCATAATCATAATAGTAAAGGCTATTGTTGAGGATGATGATATAGATGCCAATCATAATGAGGATAAAAGTCATCTGCTCAGGCTTCATCTTAGCCTTCTTTTCTATAAATGTAGCCAATGCATAGATAAGTGTTGATACTGAGAGCATATGCAATACGTTAAATAGGATTAGGCAATCTATCCCCATAAAGCGAGTTACAAAATAAGTACCACCTGTAAATGCCAGTGCAACCGCCAAGAGCTTAAGACCTCTTTTAAGATTATTCCTTGAAAAAGAACAACAAAGACCAGAAAGACCTACGAAGAGAACAATGATAATTGGATGAACAAACTCCCAAAACCATTTACTCTTTAAATATTCGAATGTATCAAATCCAAACTCATAACGAATATCATATGAGAAATGCATAAACATCATCATGATGATAGCAATTCCACGAAGGAAATCTAATTCAAAGGCACGATTACTTTTAACAGATGACTTGGCCATTAATTAAAGACCTCCTGCTAAGCAACTACCAATAGCAGTTCCAAATACAGCATCATCTGGAATAATAAAATTGACACCATATAGCTCAGGGAACAACTTAAAGTACTGCTTACATTCCTTTACTGTGCTAAGCTGACCTGTAAATACTACATCATTAATTCCTACTAATCGAGATGATAAGACTGACATAGTTCCTATAGATTGGAACACTAGATTAAAAACACCGGCCAATTTATCATTGTTACTTACATCATCTGCAGCCTTACCGAAGTTAGATGCTGTTACATGATCAGCAAGACCAGGAATATCACCCTTGGAGATATCACCAATTGTAAGGTCAACCTTATCCAAATCACCTGTTGTAGCAAGTTCAGAGAGTTTTTCAGGGTGATCAATTCCAGCAATTGCGCGGCCCAATCCAACGACAGTACCGCCACCTACACCGGAACCAATGATGTGTTTAACATTGTTAAAATCGGCTTCTAGGTAGGCTGTACCTGTACCCATGCTAACAACTACAGCCCTCTCCAAGCCTGATAGGTACAAGCCACCTAGACCAGTAGCTTCAAACTCTGTAATCATTACTGTGTCGATACCTAGCAAAGGAGTTCCTGGGAAACCTGAACCAACGCCAGTCATATTAATCTTATCGATATCACTAATGCTAAGGTTCAAATCATTAATAAGCTTGCCTAGAGCTCCATATGCAGACGCTACAGGATCACCTGCCGTTGTAATTGATTTATAAACTAATTCTCTATTCTTCATAGCAACAATTTTTGTAAAACTGCCACCAACATCAAGACCAACGATATAACCCATATTAATAGAATCCCCAGATACGCAAACTAAAATTCAAAGCATATAAATGCAGCCCTCAAAAGAGGGCTGCACAACAATCAAAATATTTTATCAACTAACTGTGATTGTAACATCAACAGGACCAGATGCACCTTCAATACTAATATACTGAATATTAAAATTAGTTCTCAATGGAGGCGCACTAGCTCCCCAGGACGCAGCTGCATAATCCAAAATCAAAATTCGCCCACCATCGCTATATGATGAAGAGTAAGCACCATTAGTATGTGTATCTCCAACATTTGTAAATCTACATCCAGCCGGAAGAGTTATAATGACTCTATTAGCAGGTACGCAAGTAAATGAGAGTGTACCGCCGTTAATCGTACCAGAATAAGTAGAAGAACCAGCACCCGGATTAGTTGGATCAGATGGATCAACTGGATCAGATGGATCAACTGGATTAGATGACTCAGATGATTCAGAACCAGATGGTACAGCACCACCACCTGTTCCGCCTACGTCACCAGCAGCTTCAGAAACTGTAATTGTAATGTAAGAGCTAGCATCAGGCTTTGGTACTGCAATAGTACCAGCAACGGCATCTCCAGTAGGCATAGCTGTCAACTGAGAACCATCCTCACCCATAATCATAGCATTTCCTAAGTGGTCATACTGCAAAGTAGTATAAGCAGGCTCAGAACTAACAGGGACAAGATCACCATTTGCATCAATAGCACCTGGATTAGAAACAACTATAGCCATACCATAGCCAGCATCAGCGTTATCACTAATACTATAGTCGGCATTAGCAACAAATGAAGGATATACAGGTATCCAGAAGGAACCCTCATAAATATAATGGCAGTAGCCAGGACGTATCTTTAAATCTATAAAATAGAACTTATAACGGAATTCACCTGTAGCAGAATCAAGATAGCAAATCATTCTTATATCCCACTTTTCTGATGAACCATTATCAGCAGAATTAAATACAGAATCAGTAAAACCTAATGTACTAAGATCATTTGTTAGAGTATATCTATTTGTCCTATCAATGCTAATTTTATCAGCAGCACGATTCTGTAAATCTGCAAGAACTTGATTCTCAAGAGCCTGTGCATACATAGCAGCGATATCAGTACAATCATTATCATTATATGCTCTATAAAATGAAGATCTAACTGCAACAATTAAAGATATAAACAACGCAGAAATAATAAGAGCAATTGCAATAGCAAGAGCCATTTCAATTAATGTAAAACCTCTTTTACTGTTTCTCTTCATATGTCACCTCTCAAGTTTAAATTGCCTCAGATGGCTCTGGTGCACCTTCGCCACCTGGATTGACTGTATAAGGACTCAATGGACGACAAGAAATATAATTTGAACAATCATCACAATTCTCAGAATCTCTATCCTGAGTATCAGCACCACTGAAACAGTAGAAACCGTAGTTTGATGGCTTGCCCTGTGCATCTAAAACATAACCATATCGTACAGGATGAGTTGCATCAACATTACAACGATAAGTGCTACCAAAATCATAGAAAAATGCATATCTATTTGAAGCATATGTAGAAGATGAAATAGGTGAATCAACAAGAATACCAGGGAATGGATCACCCTCAACGTCAGTCAATCCACCTTGAGTTGTAAATCCCTCAGAAGCTACGTGAATTGTTGTATATTGAGTACCTGTACCATTATAACGAACAGTCATTAATTCATGTTGAGCTCTAGTATCACTATTAATAGCGTTGATTGTTCCTTGTTGAGATCCAGTAGCATAATTAACTAAGTATTTATGCACTGCAGCGCTATAATTTATCTCACCCTGCCTTGCAAATGCCTTATTGTTATTTGCGAAAATCATAATAGCAATAAAGCCCTTCATAATCATCGTAGAAGCAATTACTAGTATTGCCGTTGCAAGCAATACTTCTAGCAAAGTAAAACCCTTCTTAGAATCCTTTGAATATAATTTCTTCATATTAAGCCCCCTCCACAGGAGATGCAGAACTTGAACCCGCTTCTGTCTCTTCAGCCTCTACTCTATCAAATCCAAGCTCAGCCATATGGTCCTCGTATGACTGAACTAAGCCCTCATTAGAAGAACGAATAGATTCCTCAAGTGCTGATGCGGAATTAGCTTTGCTGATGTAGCTAGAAATATTAAGTGCCATAACACCAGCTAAGATAACTATAATAGCAACAACCATAATGATCTCAATTAATGAGAAACCAGCCTTACTCTTAGTAAATTTTTTCATATCCACCTCAGCTATAATAACTTATTAGACAATTATCATTATACCGTCATATGACAAAAATTCAACATTTTTTTCACATTTGGTCAAATTTATTTAATAAAAAAGGGGGATGATTTCTCATCCCCCAAAAAAGCTACTAATATCAAGAATTACATAGCGTTGTCGATAGCCTGTGTAGCCTGACCCAATGTGTTGTTGTGATCAGAAACAGACTGAGCTGCGTTCTTAGCTCTATTAATGTAACCAGCAATATTCATAACGAGAACAGCTGCAAGGATTACGATAATAGCAATAACGAGTACCATCTCAATAAGTGTAAAACCCTTCTTGGACTTCTGAATCTTCTTCATTGTAATTTCCTCCTGTAAGTTTTGAGTTTGTATCTTTAGTATAGCACCATACTAAAAAAATGCAACACCGAATTCATTATTTTTCACATTTTTTCCATAATTGACAATGCTTACTCAACCACTTCAGGGGCAGGTGCATCACCTACGTCAAGCACACCCAACAATCCCTGAGAAGCTACAGCATCAGTGAAAATAACATTTGAATAATAAGTTGCAAATGGTCTTGTTCCAGCAAGTGCATCTGCGTCTGTCAAGGAAACGTTATACCAAGCACTATTCTGGTTGTCTACAATAAATGGCATTCCAATGAAACCACCATCAGTATCAACAGGAGCACCTGCAAATGTTACATATGGAGCACTAAGATTTGGTGTTGAAACTCTGTTTGTGAATGTTACAGAATAGAAATCAATCTCAGCTGACATCAACAAATATCCAGCCTCATCCTCTACATGTACGGAGTGAACCTTAACACAATCAGGATTCTCAGACTCGATAGCCGCAAGGGATGCAATAAATTCATCATATCCCTTAATACCTGATGTGCCATGCCATACCATACCATCAAGTAAAGTATTTAACAACTCCTCATCTAGGTCTCCGTTATTATTTACAGAATCTGACTGGTTATACTGTGGAATGTTGTATCCATCAGTTGAAGAATACTGTACAGAAATTCTATTAATCAAAATTGAGTCTCTTGCTGGAGAACCATCTGGTAATGTAACAGAATCAGCACCTACCGCTTCCAAACTAACATTAACAAGATATGGGCATCCATTTTCCTCAAATACACTCAACACATACTGCTCTAGAGACTCTGCGTTAAGTGCAGGAAGGAATGTTGCTTCTATTGAAGAAATATCCTGATTAAGAGCATTTATAGCAGTCTCTGCAGACGCATTCTGATTCTTTAGCTGCTCATAATATTGAAGTCTAGCAGACAATTCATTTCTCTGTGCGACAAGAGAATCATAACTAGCCTGTGCAGATCTAATACCGAAGAAATAAATCAAAAATACTAGAACTACAACGCCTAAAAGCATAAATCCATATTTTTCACGTGCGCCTAAATTACCCATTAAGCTTCACCTCCCTCAGTAGCCTGACTAACAGTGTAGTACAATGAAATATCAACATTTCCATTTGCTAAGCCTGTAATACTGTCTGTAGAAAGAATAGTGTTCAACTCTTCTGCACTAACTGCAACACCATTAACATTAACAGATGATAATGTATAGTCAATACCGCCTACCTGTCTGTTTACAATACTGCTATACTGATATGTTGAGCCGTTTGCAACAGTTGATGTATCAATTCCACCTAAAGCAATTATACCTGTATCAGCATAAGTATAATAACCAAGTGTTACCAAGCAGTCTCTAGTCAAATTACCCTCAATCTGATATGTGTAATAAATATCAATATAATCCAAATCATCAATAGCCTGTGAAGCCATTGTATTATCACGTGCTACAGTTAATGTTGGAATACTAGTAAATACATCAGATTCATTGAATAGGTTGCAAATATTTGCAGCATCATAGTAACTGAATGTAAAACCAGCTAGAGACAAAGAATTACCCGTTAATGTGTATTCATTGACATAAGCTGTACTTGGAATACAATCAGAAATGAGATTAATAAGTTCAGTCTCAGCTACTGGAGTACTCTCAATAATGCCTCTCATCTGAGTCAATGTGTAGAAATACATATTCTTGTCATTATACTCAGCCTGTAAATTCATAGACTTTAACTCAAGACCAGCATATTCTTCGCTAGAAAGTGTTGTCTCAAGATTTCTAATCTCATTGCTTACACTAGCGTTACGAATCAAATTGAACGCTAACACAGCAAGACACAAGCCAATTGCAATTACACCAACAAATACTACTGCAGCAAGTACCTGAGCCTGCTTACGAGCAGAAGCAGTAAATTCCTCAAAGAAGTTAATATCCTTCTTGGAGTATTCTTTACGGGATCCTAATAATGCCATAATAAAGTTTCCTCCTCCTTATCAGTCTTTACGGATCATTGCACCACAGCAGTTTACAAACTGAGGGAGCATAAAATCTTTTGGACCAGAAACTGTACTTAATGTATTAAGTACTTCTACCTGTGTTGATAATTGACTTGAGAGTTCCTTATCAATCTTCTTATAACCAGCACCTGAACCATAAAGGAAACATGTACTAATACTATCAATATGGAACTTAGAAATAGCAAACTGAGCAGTACGTGAAACAGCGTCTGTCAAACTCTTAAAGTATGCATTAGCTGCACTCTGCAATGCTGGAGCATCTACTAATGACTCATGCCACAAATCAACCTCAGATGGATCAATAGATGCACTTGAATCACTCTTTGTGATGTTAAGTCTTCTTGCAAGAGAAGACTGCTTGTCTCCACCCTGCATCTTCTTCATAGACTCAGCAACCTGGCGGATACTATTATGACCAAACTGAAGTCTTCTAGTAAGAATTGGGAATCCCTTATCAAGAATTGTTACTGTAGTTGTAGATGTTGACAATTCAATCAAAAGAATTGTTGTCTGATTAACATTTACATTACCATTGATAATACCACCATCAAACAACTTACGAACGGAATTCGCATTTGAATCAAGAGCAACTGGAGTCCACTCCATATCCTTCAAGAAATCTCTGAACTGAGTAATAGTATCTGTTGGAGCAGCTGTAGCTCTAATCTTTACTCTCTTTGTATTTGTCTCTTCATCTACACCTGAACCATAGATGATGTAATCAACCTGCATGTCACGGCTGTTTGCCTGACCCATCATCTCAAACTTAACCATATCCTTAAGCTGGTTCTGAGCAACTTCAGGAATCTCAATGTCACGTGTGTGCATAAAAGAACCCTCTGTTGTGATGATGCAGTTTCTACATCTAAGACCTAACTTAGCATAAGCATGCTTTAAAGCCATGTTTACGCCAAAAGAGTCTGTTATCTGACCGTCTGCAATGGAGTCTGACTCAAGAGGTACAATACCTACCTGATCAATCATTACAACTCCTGTCTTACTATTATATGAACCTGCAGCAAGTTTAACATTGGAACTTGACATATCGAGAACCAAATACTGAGATCCTTTTCCTGATGATGTTAAAGCCATTATTTTTCTCCTTTCATCCGATAAACTGAGCCATAGTAAAGATTGGCAATGCAATCGCACCTACTGTTGTACCTACGAGAATGGCCATCAAAATAAGCATGATAGGCTCAATCGCGGAAGTCATCTTAGCAGTTGCAGCATCTGCCTCATCCTCAAAGAAGTCGGCAGCCTTTTCCAAGATCGTATCAAGTGTACCTGACTCCTCACCAATTGCTGTCATAGCATAAATCATTGGAGGGAACTCAGTAATGTTCTTGATTGACTTAGACAAAGATGTACCCTTACGAATCTCAGTTCTCGCTTCAGTAAGCTTCTTCTCCAAAATAACGTTGTCAAGAGAAGCTCCTGTAATCTCAACAGCTGTAAGAATTGAAATACCAGACTTAAGAAGTGTAGAAACTGTTCTTGTAAATCTAGCAGCAGCATTCATCTTTGTTGCCTTACCAACAACAGGTATTCTGAGCATCATTGTATCCCACTGAGCGTGACCAACTTCTGATTTCTTCCAAGTGTTAAATCCAAATACAAGACCACCAATTACAACTAGGTAAATATACCAATAAGCTACAAGGGAATCTGATACACCCATAACGAATTTAGTCAAAGCAGGCAAATCACCACCCAAGTCCTTAATTGTCTGTGCAATACCTGGTACAAGGAAAGTCAAAAGACCAACTGTAATAGCAATTGTCAAGAAGAACAAAATCTTTGGATAAACCAATGCAGCTGAAATCTTATTCTTGAGTTTTGACTCCTTAGCAAAGTGTACGGCCAAACGCTCCATAATCTCATCGAGACGACCAGACTCTTCACCTGCAGCAATCATAGCTACCATGATTGAAGGTAATACATCCCTTTGGTCCTTAAAAGCCTCCGATAATGAGCGACCTGACTGAATCTCTTCATAAATCGCACCGATACATCTCTTGGAACGCTTTGTTTCACACTGCTGATACAACATATCCAAGGATCTTACTACTGTGATACCTGCAGAAAGAAGTGAAGCGAGCTGTCTACTAATCATAACAAGCTCTCTTGTATTAAGCTTCTTGCTGCCAATTTCCATGTTAGCAATTCCCTGGCCCTTATCAAGCTCAACAGAAACGATATATTTTCCGTCGCCCTTAAGCTTTCTTGATGCATCTTGAACACTTGCTGCATCAATAATGCCAGTTGACGATTTACCGTTTTCATCCAGAACCTGATATCTGAAATTAGGCATTTCCTATTCCTCCTATTAAAATATTTTTCTTATTTAATTACTGGAAATCAATATCGCCAAACAATGGGCTGTTAACTGGTCCACCTACGTTATTGATATATCTCTTGAGATCGTCTGGGAAACGACATCTCATCATAGCTGTGTCTCTAGAAATAATCTTACGCTTTACAAGTTCAGCAAGATAGAAATCCAAAGGACACATTCCAGCCTGAAGGTTTGTTGCAATTGCACTATCAATCTGATATGTCTTACCTTCACGGATGTTATTACGAATAGCATCGTTAGCAAGCATAATCTCAAAAGCAGCACAACGACCACCAGTAATCTTAGGAACAAGAGTCTGACAGATAACAGCTACAAGGATAGAACCAAGCTGAACTCTAATCTGATCCTGCTGATGTGGTGGGAATACGTCGATGATACGGTTAACTGTATCAGACGCAGAAGACGTATGAAGTGTAGAAAGAACTAAGTGTCCAGTCTCGGCAGCAGTAATAGCTGTAGAAATAGTATCCAAGTCTCGCATCTCACCTACGAGAATAACATCTGGGTCTTCACGAAGAGCAGCTCTAAGAGCGTTTGCGAAGGAAAGTGTATCTTCATGAACTTCTCTCTGGTTAATCATAGCTTCACCATGATTGTGCAAATACTCGATTGGCTCCTCAAGTGTAAGAACATGACATCTCTTAACACTATTAATATGGCCTACCATAGCTGCAAGAGTTGTAGACT
>JAKSRJ010000019.1 GCA_024403715.1 Saccharofermentans sp.
AGATTTTTGTCTCTACATCAAATTCTTCCATACATCCTAGACATCTATGTTTCATTAATTATCTCCATCTAGTAATTACCGCAGGAATATTGATTACTAATTCCAAATCATCGTGTTGAGAATTAGTATCAAAAACAAAATTCTGATAAACGTTGATAAGGCAAGCTAAATCGCTATTGGCAATTTTGTCTTGAAAACACGTATTGTTTATAGGTAATTGACCATCATTACAATAACTAACCATTAATGCATTCTGATAAACATTTCCAAGCATCCATGATAAAAACCTATCTGCAGCCGCTTGTTCATCGTCATTTCCAAAACCCAAACTATAATAATAGACGTAGTCACAAAATACTTCGTCACCACCTGGTGCTACACAAGTCTTCATTACACCAGTTAAAGCTGTCTTAACAGTATCGAGATCCATAGATGAAGAAAGCATAACTGCAACCGAGTTATCATTAGTTAAGAATTCTGATGAATCAGACCAATTGAACTGGCCAAAATTACGCTCTATCAACTCAATATAGTTAGAGCCAACAGCGATGTTATAACCTGAAAAACTCTCTAAATCATTAAAAGAATCACCTTGATAATCAATTGATGTAGGACCATTTGTAACAATATATGCGATTGGTACACTTATACCCAAAGGAACTCTACCGGTATCACTATAACCATTAAGGAACTGACATTCTTCCGCCTGTTCAGAATTAAGCACCAGACTGCAATCTCTCGCAGAATCTAATACAGTTTGAGACACATCACTGCTCTCAAATAAGTCTGGCAACTCGCCACTAAGAGCAGCTTCCTCTAATACAGAAGCATATTCATCTTCTGGTATAGCTCGATACTCAACAGTTACATCAGGGAAAGTTGTCGTAAAATCTTCAATAATAGCTTGCATTGCAAGTTCTTCATTCGATCCATCTGCGACTGAAAACCACACTTCAATATCAGCTGCACGCAATATCTGTGCTGCTTTCTTATCATCATAACGCTTATATACGAACATACCTGTTATAGCTAAAGCGAGTACAACTGCGCATATTTCAACCAAACGTATTGCATTTCTACGTCTTTTCTCGGCAGCAAGTGATATTACTTTCTTCTCACCATTAATAGCTTTCAAAAACTCATCTACTGTTTTAAAACGCATATGGTATTCAATTGCCATAGCTCTCATAACACTATTGCTCAAATTCTCTGAAATAGATGAATCCAATTCTTTTGGAGCAACTACAATATCTTTTATTTTTCTATTAGTTGATTCATCTGGTTTCACACCAGTCAACATCACATAAAGAGTCGCTCCAAGTGCATATATATCAGACCAGGTGCTTACTGTTTTTGTTGTATCATACTGTTCACATGGAGAATAACCAGGCTTTAATATGATATCTATGACAGCCTCAGAACTATCAGGGAGTTTCGCTGATCCTAAGTCAAGAAGTTTAATTTTAAGATCAGAGCCTTCACAAATGAATATATTATCAGGTGCTATATCTCTATGAATAATACCTTTGGAATGCAAAGAACGAAGTGCACTTCCTACCTCGTTAACTATCATTAGAGACAAATTCGAATCTAGTTTTCCATGTTGCTTCAGATAGTCATTAAGCGCCATTCCAGATAAAAGCTCCATCACAATATATGCCGTGTTGTTTTCTTCAAAAAACTCAAAAACATTAACAATATTTCTGTGCTTCCCAAATTGAGCCATAGTTCTTGCTTCAGCAAGAAAACGATCCTTACGATAATCGAATTCATCTTTGGATTTCTTACTAATAATTACCTGCTTTTCGCCAGCAGCACGTGTAACAAGTCTACTCGCATAGAACTCTTTTACACCAACAACAACCTCTAATTTAGTATCAAAAGCCTTGTATATAACACCAAATCCACCAGCCCCGATGGCCTCTCCTACAACGTATCTATTGTTAAGAATAGTACCCGGAATTAAATAAATTGGTTCCTTAGGCTTATTAATTATAGGTTTACCACAATGTGGACATACATTGATATTTTCATCAACTTGTTGAAAGCATGAATAGCAATACTTCATAATTGGTAACTTCTTTCTTACTCCTCAAAATCTTCCCACGAGAAAGTCTCGCTACAAAGAGGTATTAATAATAACTTGGATTCTCCTACATCTATTTCACTGTAATAATCAAGCTTTGATGGAGTCATAACGACATCTCCGTTTATGTATGCAAGACTATTACTCTCGCCTGGCTGAATCCAGAATTCACGTTTCTTTGGTTCATATAGAATATGTGCATGCTTTTCTCTAGAAATATGATTATCACCAGGGATAACAATTCTATTTGTTGCGGATCTACCAATAGAATTACGTCCACAATAAATGTTAAAGCTCTGACCAAAAGCTGGACCTTTAACACATACAAGCCAACCTACCACAGGCTCGCCCACAGGAATACTTGGAGTAGCAACTTGATTATCCACATCCGATGAAGATTTACTGTCAGTTGGCTTATTAATGCTAAAATAACCGAATGTCTTTCCTTCATTACCTGTAGCCTGCTGAAGTTGATCTTGAAGAGAAGAAACCTTTGGAGTTTCGTTCTTTATATCGACTTCATCTGACTTTAATTTTTGAGTTTTATCAGGTGCATTCTCAGTTGCTACCTGTACATTACTTTCATCTGAAGTGCATTTTTCAGATTCATTCTCATCATTTGAATCATCAGACATATTCTTGCTAATACTACCTAAAGACTCATCAAGTTTTTCCTCACTGTCTATACTTTGAGAAAAAGTATTGGAGTCCCAGAAATTATAAGTATGTTCATCTACAAATTTCGAATTACTATTGTCCCCATTAGTTTGAACAAAATCAGATGAAACTGTATTATTAGCAACAACTTGACCATCTGCTTTTGAAGGAACAAACATAGCTTGAGTCTCAACATCTTCTTTTTTTCCACCAAATAGTTTTGAGAGACTAAATTTCGGATTATTTCCTTTAACCTTCACGTTTGGCGAAGCTTTAGTCGACTTATCCTTTTCTTCACCACAATGTGGACACACACTATATGTATCCTGATCGAAAAAGTGTCCGTTTACACATCTAACAATATCCATACTACTCTCCTTACTTGATTTTGATTAAACCTATGGTTGTGTTATCACGATTTAATTTTTGTTTTTTTGATTTTTTAGTAGCTTTGTTCTCTAAAGCTATAACCGCATCCTTAACATTCCTAAAATTACTTAAAACAGTCAGCATTTCTGCATCGTCAAGAACCTTATAAAGGCCATCAGATATCAGCATTACAACATCATCCTTTTGTAATCTGAATGGATTAATATTTCTGTTTATCAGTTGTAATCCATTTAATCCGAGAAAACTTAGTAGTGCTTCGGCCTTAGGTCCGTTAATTTCTTCCATATAAACAGACTGTTCTATATCACCTAATTTATACTTCTCTTTTAAGTATTCTTTGTAGTTGTGATCTACTGTAATCTGAACTAATTCTTTTTCTCTAAGTAAATAAAGTCTACTGTCACCAACAGAAGACCAATACATTTCGTAACCGTCTAGTATAACCGCAACTAAAGTCGTTCCCGCTTGTAGTGAATTCCCATTTGAATCAGATAGATTATTAACAATTAAATCTGCTTCATGCGTTGCATTTTCAAGCGCATTAACAATATCTGTTTCGAATTCGTCACCATCATATTTTTGTACAAAAAAATCTACAGCTGCTTTACTTGCCAATTCTCCGCCATTAGAACCACCCATACCATCACATACAACAAACAACGAATTATGCTTCGTATCTGTTGATTTTATTGCAAATGAATCTTCCTGATTCTCTCTGTCACCAAGTACAGATAAGAACGCTGACATTAATTTGCTATCTTCAAAAAAATCAACTGGCACTGTCTTCATTTGCTTCTATCTATCATTACTGCAATAGCAGAATTATTATCCATCTTTGAACCTAAATCTTTTCCTCGCTTTTGAACCTTAGAGTTCATCTTCTCAAGCCATTCTTCAGCCGAAGAAGAAGAAATAAGATCTTCAAACATTTCTTCATCTTCAATAAGTTCCCAAAAACCATCTGAACACAATAAGAATCCCTTACATTTACGAAGTGGCATCGGTTTTAAAATTTCATAAGCAGATTCATCCCAATTAGTTCCCATAACCTTAAGAAGACTACTTCTATCTGGATGATTACGTATATCTTTATCATCAATATCTTTAGCAAGGGCTAACATCTGAGGAACACTATGATCTAAAGTACGTTTCAGAATACCTTTTTCTCCGAATACGTATACTCTAGAGTCTCCAACGAACCCAATATATGCCTTTTTCTTATCTAAAACTAACGCTGACGCTGTTGTCTTCATCTTAGATGAAACCCTTAGTTTTTCTTGTTCTGCAGTAAGCAAGTGCTGTCCCGCTATGAATGCTTCTCCCAATTCCTTCTTGGGATTAGTCATAGAATTAAAGCAACTATTAAATACATCACGAACTAATTGAGAGGCTTTATCACCCATCCCATGTCCTCCAAGGCCATCACAGAGAATAAAACAACTCAATTCATTTGAAATATGTTCGCCAACCGAATCTTCATTCACTGGGCGACCACCGATATTAGATATAGATTTGTAATCAATTAAATACTTCATATTAGTCTTTTTTTTCAAACTTAAACAACAAATCAACATCTGCGATTCTTATTCTTGTTCCATCAAATAATTCAATTAGCTCGCTTCCTTGGAGACGTCTATTATCTATATAAGTACCATTCTTGGAATTTAAATCTCTTACATAGTACTTTCCTTCACGAGATATTATTTCAGCATGATTTTTACTTACATACTTACTATTGACAACAAAACTATTGTCCGACAAAAGACCAACAGTAAATCTATTACTTAATATCGTTTTACCTTGACCATTTTTTAAATTTACAACCACAGGAGGTTTTCTATCTACAAATTCAATACGAAGCTTCTGATGACCAATTTCGATTATTCCTCCAGTAATTACTGGAGTATCACCATAAACCATCATATAGTCATATTTTGTTCCATTTAAGGAATTTAGATCTTTAATTGAATATAATTGACCTCGTCTCTTAATTTCACACTGAACATTACTCAAAAGCAAGTCGTCTGGGAACGAGACACTACAACCAGACTTACCCAATGTTATTCTGTCATTTATTAAAACACTATACTGATTTCGAGTATTATTCAAATCGACAAGATTGATATAATGATTATACTCTTCGTAATTATAACGATTATTATCAGCAATATTAGGAATAGTGCCTATATCATTTTTTGAAATACCTACACTCTTTTTAGTTGTCTTTTTCACGATTAGAAATACAACTACAGCAACAATAATAACTGCTGTTACTACCATAGCAATAACTAACCAGTTGACAGATGAGCCTCCATCGACTGAATCCGTACTTCCACCAGTGCCACCATTTACCGGAATTGTATTGAGTGGTTCATTAAACATCGCATTAATCTTAAAAAAAGAAATTAATGCTGTACTCATTAGGTTTTGAACGCATTGATATAGTAGCATTTTGTTATTCTCCTATTCGAATTTATCAAGTTTAGACTTAACTGAATTATCAGTAGTTATCACAGTAGAAATAACGCTATCTAATGTCGTATGTAACTGTGAAATACGAGAAACAACTATATCTAGATCTGATATGGCCTCATTCAACGAATTAGTGATATCTAATTCACTCTGAATCTCTTCTGGAATTCGCCACTTCATCAAAGCAATCTTGTGCTTTATCGTATTCGCCCTATTAGCTAGACGAGGCAGTTTTGAATTACTAGCTGCCAGATTTTTAATATCTATATCAAATTCACTCATAATTTTAATAAGAATTGTCACTGTGGTATGAATACCACAGTGACTTAATTACATCTGTTCTGTTTTCTTCAGTAAAAGTCTTCCAACGTTGTCTAACTGAGACTCAATAGCACTTATTTTTTGATTAATAACATCAATGGCATAAGAAAACTCATAAGAAGCACTTCCACGCCAAGCGAATTCAACATCAGCTTTAAGAATTTCCAATTCATGACGCATCGTTAACAAGTCATCACAAGTTATACGTAATTCTTTGTAATGTTCAATCAATTGTTCGCTATTGTATGTCACTTTTTCAGACACAATCAGAATCTCCTATTATCTAAATCCACCGCCAGAGGCTCCACCACCGAAAGGACCATCAACAGTACCAACAAGAGACTCAAAATCAATGTCATAATTCTCATAGATGGTTATTGCTACTCTCGCCTGATAACGACCCTCTCTATCCTGAATAAGAACTGTAGTACTTCCTGGGCCTATACCAGTTATTGTCTGACCAGCAGTTACGCAAACTCCAGTATCTTCAGAAATAAAGATGATATCTGTAAGCACTAAATCCGATGGCAACTCAATGATTTCAGGAACAATAATTTCACCAGCAGAAATAAAGTACATGGACTGAGCCACCTTAATAGTCTCAAATGCTATTTGCTTAAAATCGAATAAATCGTACTCATCTATTGGCTGTTCTTCGCCCTCTGGAATCGGAGTCGCCTCACTAGCAGATCCTCGTGTACATTCAGGCACCTCATGAAATCCTGTACCGTCATGTATATCTTCTTCATGCTTGTGCAACTTAATTGCAGAATTAGTGGAATCCCATATTGTCATTTCATACTTTAGCTTCTTGCTTATATTTGTTAACAAACAAGAATCTTGATTTAAACCAAATCTTAATGGCACATATATCTGTAAATCTGCACAATTGGGTTCACTACCTAACAAATCTAAATCGAATTGGACAACAGCAACAGCACCAGTAGTAACAGAGAAGTTACATATTTCTATGCTTGCTTTATGCCAACCGAGTTTTAGATGCATACCAGCAATAGCTTCAGCTGTTAATGTTAGATCAGCCTCTAACTGCAAATCAGAGTTACTTCTAAAATTAGGCTGTACGTCACATCCCTTTTTGTAAACAACAGAAGCTACATTATTAGATGTATATGTTAATGTTATCGTTCCATCTGCTGCTAGATGCGCCTTTAATGTAAAAGTGATTGTGATTGGCACATTTGGAATAATTACATCTACTTCACCCAATGTAATAGTCTGACTAACACTGTAACTTAGATTTGAAACTATACGTGCATCAAAACTCAAGCGAGCACTGAAGTCCTTAGGATGAAAGATATCAAGTTCTAATGGGCCGCCTGGATTATAAACTGCTTCAAGCTGTATGTTCTCAACATCTACAGAGAAAGAACCTGCAGCTACTCGCGTAGCACCATCTCCACCGTCTGGAGTGCCTGTTAAACTTGCATCAAAATGAACACTATTAGCTGTGTGTCGACTGTTCAACGTTGCTGTTACATTATCACACTTTGCTGTAGTGCTCGTAGCAACACCATTCTCATCAATGGTAATGCTTGAGCTTACCTCAACAATATCTTCTTCGTCTTCAGAATTCTCTTCTGATCCTTCACCCTTAGAAAGAGTTAACTCATCCTTGTAGCACTCTAATCCAGCAAATTTACCTTCTCCCATTGGATGTTCCGCAAAATCAGTAGCGTATACAATAGAATCATCTTCAGACGCACTTACAACATTCACTACTGTGGGTGAAAAAGTTCCAGCAATATACAAATCTGCTAAAACTTCTTCAAGACTTGCGTCTGCATAAGTAAACGCTGCACCACTAACATCAATTATTTCAATTCCTCTAGGTAGAGTGCCTTCGATTGTCACGTATAAGATATCACCTGGATTATAAACGGTTCCGTCAGTAACTTCACCAGTGTAGTCGTCATAAAGACAAATTCCAGAATCAACTTCAATTACACCATCATTAACCGTTATCTCACAAATCTCAGGAAGCACCAAGCTATCACTGTAAGCAATTGCGTTCTCGACAATAGCATATGCTGTTACAAGGTCTATTGAAGTTGATTTACTCGAAGTATCTAAGGCAGCGATATTATTATTGTAAAACTCGTATAAATCATCACCTTCTGCAAGAACACCAGCCAAAATCAATCTATTCATGCCAATGGCTTTAACGGAAGTTTCAACTGCAAATTCCAAAGATGCATCCATGCCAGGATAAAAAGAACCTGTTGAAGGAATTAATTCATATTCAGCACAAGTCTGAATAATCGCATAATTCTTATCCATCATTGTCACATCATCAAATATATTGGTATCTGAATAACACTGGCGGTATCCAAACTCATCTCCAATGATTCCCATAAAATCAGATTTTGTAACTTCTCCTCCATACTTTGTTGCGCTACAACCTGGAAGAATAAATGATCCTAAAATCGACAGAAAGAGAAGTATACTTGATAGTTTCCTGTGCTTATATCTCATAAAAGTTTCCTTCGTTAATTAAATAAAGCTATCTGCTTTAGTCTTGTTAACAGATTCAGTTGATCTATATTCGCTAACCATATTTCTCAAAAGAACTACATAGTTATTAATGATTGTTGAATATTCCTCAAACCTTGGTTGCATACCTGTTATCTTTCCTCTGATTGATTCAGCAGAATCACTCTCCCAGGAACCAGCCAAATCGTTAATTGTTCTCTGAATCTCCTCTAGCTTAGCGAGCAACTGCTTATTATTACTATCAATTCTTGTTGCGTAATCTTCAATCAAACCATAATTTACACTTAATTCTCTGTTTTCCATTTTTATTTCTCCTTATCACAAGTAATAATCAAATAATTAATTCTGCAAACCACTAATCTGTGACTTAATATCCTCTGATGCTGTATCGTAATTAGTAGCAGCCTCATTAAGGAAACTTGCATATTCATTCATCAGATTCTGCATTGTCAAAAAGTCATCCTGGAAGCCACTAATCTGTGTCTTAAATGCATTAGCATCTGGGCCTGTCCAAGCAGATGAAACCAACTCATCAACCAAAGAGTAAAGATTCTCATAAACGTTCTTATACTCTACTGCTAAATCTTCAACTGTGTTTGAAGCTACCTTAAGTGATCCTGTATTAACTTTAATGCTGTCCATTTTTCTCCTCCTGAGAATATAATTTTGAAGATTTGCTCTTCATGACTACATACTAATACACAGGAAATTCAACAACGTAAAATGTAACGAATAACACTTCAAGTGTCACGAATTGCATCTACATGAGTAAAACTGTATCGCCATTCATTAATGAAGTCTCATAAACATACATATCAGAAGGAATAATAGATCCATCTTTCATATAGCATAGAGATAATTTATCTACAGAATAATCTTTAAGCATATAATCTTTAAGTAACAGCGTAATATCACGTACTTTCATTTCATATGATATGTACATCTCATATGATTTTCCAATATATGGAGAAGTTACGTTTATAAGCAATTTATTCATCATCCACCTCGAAATCACTAGGTACTACATAACGGACTTTCTCAACAATTCCGTCATTAATCCAGTAACCATCGTAATCTTTAATTGATTCATCATATCTACGGCTTCTCTCGCTAATCATCAAACGAGTCTGATTATTAAGGCCATTACCAATCCACAGCCCATTACCTTTACATCTCTCTGCAAACCAATCTTCTATGTGATAATTGATAGTTGATCCTATAGAATCACAGATTATAAAGAAAATATTGCAAAAGCCCATAACGCGCCTTATTGATGTTTTAAGTTCAACCATAGCGTCCTGAGGTGTTATTGCTAATTCGGATACTTCGGCTTTATCAGAATTAAACTCTGAAGACAGCTGGCCCATATTGTTTACAACCACAACTATAGGACTCATATCACAGTTAGGATTTCCTCCACTAGTTTTATATTCATTATTTCTTGTTAGTGATATCTGATAAATTTCATCCATAATCTTAACAATGGAATCTCGGTCACTATAGTATTCGATACTATCTAAACCATCTATTCTATTGTCAGAATTAATAACTACAGTTCTACTAATAATTTCATTAATAGTCTCTAATGCACCATATACAGTCCTGAGGGCATCTTCGGAATTAATCGCAAACGTGAATAATACGTTATTTTTACTAAAATCAATCATTTTAAACGAATAATCCTTATATGATACGCCGACTGGATAAGTATACTTACCCAGAAGACTGGAAGCTGCAAACGAAGGATATACCAAAACAGGTACAGTAGGTATCCTTCTCGCTTTCATGCCATGGTATATTCTCTTCAATTCAGCACACAATTCATCAACGTATTCAATAAATTCAGATTCATCGTTTACTAGACTTGCTGTCTGGAATGAATATGTAGAGCCGTCCACAAATATTCCGCTTCCCATAACATTTCTTGGAATCAAAGTAGTAGATTTACCGAAGATTGCATTAAAATCGTTATTATCATTCATCCTTAAAGCAAATGAATTAGAAAAATTTTGAAGAATACGGAACTTGATACCAGCTTGGCTAGGCGCTGTAACTACGAAATAAACACCATACTTAGCACATTCTCTAGTTATAGTCAGGATTTCACCTTCAAACTGGTTATAGTTTTCCATAAAGTTTGTGAAATTATTAATCAGAACTGCTATATAAGGTAATACCTCTCCGGAAAGCTCATTATATCGAGTTATGCTACCTGCATAATCTGAGAATTTCTTCTTACGCTGCGCGAGCTCCAATCTAATCATTTTAATAAAGCTTAATACCTTATCGTCATCTCCAGCTATAACATAATCTCCAACCTGTGGCGCATTACTATATATCTTTAAAGTTTCGGCTCCAAAATCAAAAATGTAAGCATTAAGCCTTTCTGGAGAATAGTTCATTAAAAGGGAATTAATCACAGCATTTAATACCATTTCCTCACCACTACCTACAGAACCGTAAAATATAGTATTGCCAGACTTTTCAAAATCTACTGTCAATATATCCTGTTTCTGAACATATGGATTATCATATTCACCCACTACTGCACATATTCTATCCATAGGAGCAATATAATTATATTTTGTAATTAAGTCGTTCAATAAAATAACTGGAGGTAGTTCAGGAAGCCACAACTGTCTAACTGTAATATCATCATCTTTGGATTTCTTATTTAAGAACTCCATTATCTTAACAATTTGCTTCTCATTCCCATCCTTTTTTATGCTCTCATTACCGATAGTATCCTCAATATTACCGTGGCTATCAATTATCTCAATGTAATCATCGTTTTCAACAACGATATTATCTGAATCTTCATATGGAGCACCAGTCCAAGCAGATTGACCCAATTCAAAGAGTTCATTATAACCAACTTGCAAATAGAATCGACCAGTCTCTTTTAACTCAGCTGCGTCAGGACGCTTAAGCATATCATTACTGTCTTCTCTTCCCTGAACCTTAAGACATACTCTGAATCTTGAGTTAGCCCAAATTTGCTCATTAACTACACCTGCAGGCTTCTGAGTAGCTAGAATAAGGTGTACGCCAAGACTTCGTCCAACACGAGCCGTACTAATCAAGGAAGCCATAAATTCAGGCTGTTGGGATTTAAGTTCCGCAAACTCATCCGAAACAATAAATAAATGAGGTATCGCTTCTTCTACCAGACCCTTACGATATAGCTTTTGGTACTTATAGATATCCATTGTCGCATCATTTGCAACTAATCTAGCCTCTCCAAAAATTTTCTCTCTTCGCTTGAGCTCACTCTCAATAGAAAGAATAGACCTTGTTATTGAACTTCCATCAAGGTTTGTAATTGTTCCAGCCAAATGAGGCAAACGATACTTCTCGTTCTCAAAAGCACCAGTTAATCCACCACCTTTGTAATCAATTAACACAAAAGCCACTTCATCAGGATGGTAATTAATAGCCATCGAAAGGATATATGTAATAATAAACTCAGACTTTCCTGATCCAGTCATACCAGCAACAAGACCATGAGGACCATGAACTCGCTCATGTAAATCTAGATAGAATACATCACCATTAGTATCAATTCCCACGGGCGTCTGCAATGACCTAGTAGGATCATTCTCACTCCAACGCTGATCAATGTTCAAGTGATCAACTTTTCCTACTCCAAACATATCCATAAAAGACATCATCTGAGGTAAATCATATTTTCCTCGCTTGAGATCTAGTTTATAGGAGGCCAATCTATGTGTATACATAAACATCTGGCTTATATCGATTCTGTCCTGAACGAACCCCGCTTGAATATCATTAAGACTATCTGTCAAACGCCCCTGTTCACCATGAACTTCAATGACAGTCTTACACTCCTTAGGAAGACATTTAAAATCATCAAAACAAGATATCACAGTAAAATTAGTCAAATTATCTGCTTCTAATATTTCTGATATAAAGGAACACTTTTGAAACAAATAATAGCTAGTAGCAATAACTATGTAATGAACGTTATGCGTTTTTGCTTCTGATTCATCAACAACAATCTTACCAATAGCAGGAGAGAGTTCTCTTAACTCTTCTTCTGTAGAAGCAATAAACCTAAATTTTCTCTCATTATCCCATGAATGCTGTATCCACTTTAAGTATTCAAGTTTTTTCTCATATTTCTGTTCATATATACTAACTATTTTTACTTCATCGTAACTATGCAAAGATACTATTTGCATAATCATATTCAATAGCATATTAAAGCGTGATTTTTCATCCCCAACAATACCGATAGATTTAGTTGATCTTGCAGGAACCATAATAGGAACATTCTCTAATTGCTTATCTTCATCTTGAAAAGCAAATAGCTCATTTTTCATAACATCATCATCAACACTAAATTTTTCCTGTGGGAAGGTAATAGAACCTTTAAATGGATAATTACCAACACCAGTTCGCGAATGCAAAAGATCATTATGATCTGGTGTTCTTTCCCAGACGCGGCGATTCCAAAAATCAGGATTATTCAACTGATTTAGCACTGGTGGATAATTACTTCTCAAAGTTTCAGACTGTTGAATCATCAGTTTCTTCAATTCAGCCTTCATTGATTCGAGGTATTTATGGTATTTTTCTCGACGCTCTTCTTCTTTTTTCTTTTTATTCTTACGAGTAGCTCTTCTTGTAAAAACCGGCAAAATAACCATACCAACAAGCATACTTACAGCCATAACTATAGAAGGTATAGACGAAGTAATGTCACCGCCACGTCTCATTGTATTAATAACAGAAAAAACTGCGCTTGTCATAGACGCGGCACCCATCATCATTTGAGGTGCTACAGTCATAAATATTGAACCAGATTCTTGATCTACCTTCTGAGGTGGCATATCAACATTTAAATCAATAGGAATGATTGAACGGACAAATCTTGGTGGTCTATAATAATACCCATGATCAACATACTTTGAGTTATGTTCACTCTTATCACCATTAAGTTCCATAGGTGAAACTATATCGGTATTCACATATACTTCATTTCGAGGATTATTTAAGCAAAAGAAATCACTACCAATAACGAATTTGACGCCAAGAATATAAACTACGTCTCCAGGAATAAGTTCACGTTGAAGATTAACTCTATCACCACTTACGTAAACACCATTATTATGACCACTCTCTTTTATTTCCCAACTATTACCTTTTCGAACTAATTGAGCATGATGATTCGATATGTATTTATTTTTGATTCTAATATGAGAGTCTTCACCACTACCGATATTTAAAACAGAATTGTCTCTCATTGAGTACTTGATAAAACTACGTGTGCCCAAATCTCCACTTTCAATAAATACAAAAGCTTTACAAGGATTATCCCCTTTTAGTTCTACCTGATAAAAAAAGCCTGGTACTAATGATAAAACTGGGGTTTGCAAAGATATATAATCATCGCTTTTTATAATCCAATTATTTCCACTATCATTTGCTTCTACTGATAATACTCGATTCGAATTAATAGGTTTATCTCTATCGACAATCCAATACTTACCACTAATTACTTCTGGTAATTCAAGACTAAGCAATTTTTGGGGATTCATTAAAACTAATTGCATACAATACCACCTAGAGTTTTACTACTTCTTTTATTGTCTGTGTATATTTTCGTGAAACAGGTATTAATTCATGAGTAAATAACCGAATAAAACCTTTGGAATAATCCTGTATACGCTCTTTATTAACAATGTAGCTTCTATGACACTGTACAAACTGATCAGGAAGTTTTTCTATCATTTCACTCATAGTCATATTGACATCGTATACATTTTCATCAGAATATATCGCAAGATTTCTTCCATCACTTTCAATATATCTAATAGAAGAGAACAAAATCTTATAGTGCATTCTTTGAGATACAATCTCTAAAACTTGTTTATGCTCACTCTCGAGAGACTTATTTATCTTATTCAATACTCTTGCTAATAAATCATTCTTCAATGGTATTTTTAGAAAGCAATACGGGTTTGCTTCAAAAATTGCCTCTGCACATTCTGTTGATTCAGAATAAAAAACAACCTTTATAATTGGAAAATAATTCTGAATATCATTAGCAACCTGAATGCTACTAAAGTCATCATAATCTACATGAACTATAAGAAGGTCAACTTCACCTTTCATTTCATCATAAACATAAGAAACTAAAGCAAACGCAGTAGAACAAATCTCACAATCTGTTCCCACAACACAAGACTGCATTAAATCAACTATTCTATTAGCTCTCCTAGTATCTTTATCAAGTACCGCTACCCTCATGGTACTGCCGTCATACACCCCTATGAATTGAAATCAAAGATTATTAGACCATAGGACTTAACAAGTCCTATGGTCTCTGATATGCGTAGGATATCAGGCGTTTTTCGCCACTACATAAGGGATAACAGACAGTTTAAATTATTTGTAAACTTAAAAACTGCTTCTATTACGAATATTAACGAATAAAGCACGCTCGCAGCAAGTTCCGCAGGCAGCTTTGCTGCCGAGGACTTGTCTGAAGCTGCGAGCTACTTTATGAGTTAAACTCTGCGTTTTCAATAACCTTAGACGCTGGTATTAACATAATAAGAACAAGGATTACACCGATAACTGTAATTGTTATTACTGCGCTTGTAAGTGATGTTAAAAGCATAACTACGGAACCGATTATTGTGGCGATACTTACCATAATCATAATACCGATGTATCTAACAATCATAAGAAGATATCTTCCGAGAGTTGAGCATACTCTTAGCACTACGAGAGCGTAGATTTCACAAAGGATGTCATAAACCATCATCATGAAAAATAGCGCTACAGCCGCTGCAGGTGTAACATTTGGAATCAAGAAAAAGAATGTTCCGACACAAACGATTGAGTCAAAAATCATCTCCTGAATATCTGATGCCATACAAGCCAAAATCTTACGAGAAGACTTCTCAGGAACGAGATAAATATAAGGCTTAGAGAATTCAAGAACAGTCTTACCACCACCATAGATAACTGCGTTTAAAATAAGAGTCATCATAAGAGAAGTAATTAAAGCTAATGATTCATCACCTTCTGCTGCAATAGTTTTCATAAAGAAAAGCATATAGATGACAATAATAATTCTGTAGAGCAAAGCCATTGGATTGATAAAAGAAAACTTGGAAGCTCTCTTATTCATAAGAAGATGCGTTGCTGCGAATGCAAAGGCCCCCTCGCCCTTGCCCATTGTCTCCTTACCAACCTTTATCTTGTTATTAACACGAGCTGTATCTGCATCAATACCAGCTCTTTTAGCTTCGCGTAAATCTGCAACCTTCTGAGCAGAAGCCATAGCAGATTCGTAATAATCAAGATCAGACTTGTTATAAAGAAGAATTAAACCAGCGATAGTAGCAACTAGTAGTACCGCACCAATAATGGAATAAACAATACTGCCATTGATAATTCCATCATATATAACACCAATCCAACCCCAAACTGGATAGAACTTGGTTAGCATTGATTGTCCAAAAGAGGCTACTGCATTAGCCACAGAAAACTTTTCACCTGACATAAGAATGGGAAGAACAACGATTACTACAGGAACAAGCATAACTGCAAAAAGAACTACTTTGCAGATATTTTTCATCTTATCGTCTTCAACATACTTAACGCCAAACCAAGCCCCAATAAAATAGCCAATAAATGCACTAGCTAAACATTCAATCCATAGAGCAATTAAATCTATAGTACTTACGCCAAGCATTGAATAAATAACAGCAGTTTGGCAAGAGATCATGAACATAATCATGATACATGTTCCAAATGCTCCGATAGCAGCAAGCCAGAGGTTAAATTTCTTTGTAAATGGGCCCGCTAGATGAAAATTAACATCTGCAAGTGATATTCCACCTACACCACCTACAATGCCTGTATAACACATGAAAGTGAACATCACACCTTCAATAAAATACAAACCACCAGTAACAACCTCTACATTACGAGGAACGATGCTATCAGATGGAGTACCATCTGAATTTGGCATAGCCATCAAAGTTGGATACAAGAGCATGAAAAATATCATGCCTATAAATAACAAAGCTATAAGAATCTTCCATGGATGCTTAAGAAGACTTCTTCTAAATCTATAAAGCGTAGCTGAAAGCATATTTCCTCCTTAAGACTTAGCGCCTTCTGTAATCTGGAAGAACAATTCCTCAAGGCTCTTCTCATCATGATTGCCTGCAACATTATGTCTTGTAGCAGCAATCTTACCGTTCATCATAATATGAACTACATCCCAGTAATCTTCGAGTGTATCAATCATATGAGTTGAGATTAGTACAGTCTTACCCTGTTCCTTGAGTTCCTTAAACAAAAGCTTAAGTTCCTTAATCGCATGTGGATCAAGACCAAGCATTGGCTCATCAAAGATAACTACTGAAGGATTATGTACCAAAGCACAGCAGATTGATACTTTCTGTTGCATACCCTTAGAGAGCTCTTTGCCCATCTTCTTACGCTTATCAGTAAGTTCAAATCTCTCAAGTAGTTTTTCTGTGATATTCTCGTCAGTAACACGATAAGCTCGTCTTACAAACTCCAAATGCTCTTCAACAGTAAGTGTATCGTATAAAGCTGGTATCTCAGGGATATAACCAATCAATCTCTTAGCTTCCAAAGAGCGATTATCGAGACCATTAATCTCGATAGTACCATCGTACTTCAAAAGGCCAACAATAGACTTGATAATTGTGGATTTACCTGCACCATTAGGTCCAAGTAGGATTCCTATCTCAGAATCATTAACTGTAAAAGATAAGTTGTCGTTAGCAAGAAATTTCTTGTATTTTTTAGTAACACCATTAACCGTAAGCATAAAATGCCCTCCTTATTTTACATCAATATTCTATTACAAGCTGTTTTATATATTCCAAAGCAATTATTAAGATAAGTTTAAGAACAAGGTCGCAATTAACACTTTTCTGACCTATAATGAACAAATATTAAAACTGGACGAAAAACAAATGATTAACATCACAGAAAAAACTTTTAAGATATACATATTGGCAGTTATGTTATTAGTTCCTATTGGAGAATTAATAACAGAATTATTTCAAAACCCGTTTGCTAGTCAGCCTATTATTATTTCATTTGCGGGTATTATAGGTGTCATTTTAGTTTTTCTGCATTTCTTCCTTAATCGCGAAAGAAAGTTCTTAAATAAAAAGACGGATGTCTTTTATCTTCTACTATTCTTCTTTATGATAATATCTCTTATTTTTTCCAGAGATTTAGATAACACACTTCATAGTTATTTAAATGGATTCTATATGAATGAGACTCCTTTTCATTTTGCTGCGTATTATAGTTTATTTTTTGCTGCAACAATGATATCCGATTACAAAGATAAGCTTAAAATAATCATAGCTTACTTAGGTGTTGCTTTATTACAGGGAGTCATAGGTGTATTTCAAAGTTTGGGATATAGAATAACCGATTGTGTTTTTGATGCGGATTTGCATAAAGAAGGAAATCTTGTATTTGGATTAACAGAGCATCAAAACTGGTTTGCTGGTCTCAGCATTCTATTAGTCGGATGTTGTATAGGTGTATTTGTATTTTATGATTCATTAATTAAACAAGTACCTACAAAGATTACTGCGAAGTTATACCACGCAGGGCAAATAGCGATTTTAATCCTTCTAGTAATAATCTTCTACTGCTCTATCTGCACATCAGCTCGAATTGCTTGGGTAGGTAATATAGCTCTTATTCTCTTCTATTACGTCTCATTCGCTATAGTATATAAAAACAGCGAAGATAAAGTATTGATTAAAAAATACTTTGTAAGACTATTAATAGCTACAGGCTTAATCATTGTAGTCTTTATCTGGATATTGTTTTCAAGAGATATGATTATTAGCGAAATCAATAAAACAAGCGATGAAATCAATGAAGGTAGCTCACAACTTGGTAGTTTACGAGGTTATATCTGGAAATCAGGGTTAAATGTCGTACCTCGATATCCATTAACCGGTATCGGGCTTGATAATTACATCTGGTGTTTTTATCATAATACCGATCCACTTTGGCTTGAGAAAAACGACTACTATGTCCAGTGGAAAGGGCATAATGAATACATACATACACTTGTAACTGAAGGTATTCCTGCACTCATCAACTACTTAGCATTACTATTCTACGCTGCGTATAGTGCAATAAAAAAAGTATTGTCAAATGACGATTTTGAACAACGCGCTATTACTTGGATACTTTTCTCGATGTTTACAGGGTAGGTCGCACAAGCATTGGTTAACAGCAGCATAATTAATATAGCCATATATTTCTGGATAGTAATCGGGCTATTACTCCCTAGAACTGAACAAAAAACTATTAGAGTTGGTATTTCAAAAAAGTAAAAATAAATAAACCTCCTTATATAATCACAAGGAGGTTTCATTTTGCTAAAAATTATTATTTTCTTATCGCTCAGTCATTATACAAAGAATATTAGCAAAGTTAATCATATAAGGATCATTTCCATTAATCGATGTCGCATTCTGACAAGCGGTTCTACAGATAGATGCCTGAGTTGATCTGTTAAAGCTTGACGGAATTCTACATACAGCAATAGTTGAACCTTCGGATAACTGGTCTGCTAATATTTCAGATGCTGCTGCATTTGTTGTAGCTAATCTTCCAATATAGGAGTAATAGTCCAAAGAATCATCTGTTGCAGAGAATGAACCAATGTAAGAATTGTTTGGATTAGCAATAATCAAGCTTCTTGCTACGGAATCGCTGATGCAAAGTATACCATTGCTAACATAATCGTTGTCGTTATTAGTAACATCAACAACATACCAGTTACCATTGATTTTTACCTTACTCCACTCATGTGGACCACCGTCAAGAGTTCCTGTTTCCATGATAGCTTCCATACCAAGTGTTCTTGCAATCAAAGCAAATGCTTCGGAATAACTCTCACATACGCCATAATTATTGCAAATAATGCCATATGGAGTGTGTGCATCAACATAGGCTTCAGGGTAAGTTCCTGGCGTTACATTATCTGATGTTGAATCAAAGTCATAACTGGCATTTGCACACAAATAATCATTTATCTGATATACAGCCTCGGCACCTGTACCAGTTATCGTATTGGCAATACGAGAAGCTGCCGCAAGTTCTTCCTGTGTCTTTGACATTCTTGTGTTCCAGTCTTCAGCATAAGACACGACAAAAGCCTCATAAGAGTAATTATAATTACAGTTTGTAATCATTCCACTAGTTGGATTCTGTCTATACGCTTCCATTAGTACACTATTCAAATAACTGGAGTTAGATACTTCAGGAAAGACAGCAGATGGAATTGGTATTAGCTCGAGGTTCGTAACTAAGCACTTAGCAATCCACTCTTCGAGTTCACTATTAGAATAAAGTACATCCTCAATACCATCGATTAGCGCTAATCTGTTTTCAACTTCTGTAACTGCAGCTGCATAGAGGTCAGAAGTCGAATCTCCTTGTGGAGTTTGTCCATGATTTCTTCTATTAAGACCAAGCCCACCTGTAGATGTGGAAGTAGAAGTCGAAGCTGGTGTTGGAGTTGGTGTTGAATTGGAACCACCTGAAGGACGTCGTCCACTACCAGGTCTTAGCCCAGCATCAAAACTACCTGCTGCTATAGCACCAAATTGTGAATTAATTAAATCAGTCAAATCCTCCTCTTCACCATTAGTTGGAGCTTCAGGAATAACAATAGTAGGTTCAATAAGACCACCTGTTCTGTCGATATTACTCTGTCTGTTATGAATCTCATTTGCCGCTGCCAAGAATTCCTCATAAGGGAAACCTGTAAGGATAATCTGGAAACTGTTAAACATAGTATTTAGAACATGAGGATAAAGTGCAATCGCGTTAGGATTATTATCAAGTCTTGCTGCACCAGCATCTGTGTAGTCAATAAGCATGCTTACTATAGAACCATCGAGCATAACTACATTAACGTGAGTTGGGAAATCCAGAACAGAATTCACTTCTTCGCAGATATTACCCTCAACACAGTATGGAAGGCGATTTGAGATTTCTCCAACTACGCACTCATTACTAATTCCAGACTGCTGTGAACCATTAAAGGCAACCACGACATAACTATCCGCAAGGCAGGTATTCATATAAAACTGATTGGATGTACCGCTCTCAACATTAAAACCAGCTTCTGCCAAATCTCCTTCGAAAAGATCCATAAACTCTTCGTCCGCGATTCTGGATGCGAATTCTTCGACAGTTGCAGATAAGGATGTAGTTGTTGCTTCTAACTCATAACTTAGGTCACTTAAGTTTCTATAAACTCTATACTCTGTAGCACCAGGAACCTCTGTCCATGTAAGTTGATAGAGATTATCTTCAGTAACTCCCTGACTCAATACAGGTGCGTCAAGATCATGAACGACAGAAAAAGGTGTGATTATTCTAGTCTCTAATTCTTCACCTGTAGTAAGGTCGATATTCTGAATAAGATATAACTTATTTAGGCTTCCCCATGTACCATCATCGATACTTGAACTGCCGTCCTCTGTTATGTGCAAGGTGCTTCTAGGAGCTACACTAATGATTCCATCCTCATATGAACACTCGCAATAATCAACCTGAGACACATTATAATTAGCCTCGACATAGACACTAAAAGCGTCATAGGCAATGTATCCTGCACTATCCTCAGCCTCAAATTCAAATACATAGTCAGCCTCTAACTGATATAAAGGCTGGTTATAAACAGCGGAATAATCAGGAGCTTCTACGCCAGCGTGAATTTGAGCAAGACCAATATATTCTGGATACTCGCTACTTATATCAGATGTCTCATAAGTTGTTTCATCTGTCTCTTCTACTTCAGTCTCATTTTCATCATCATCTCTATCATTCTTGTCAGAAGTACAAGCAACGATATTAACCATCATTGCCGACGCGAGAAATAAACTTATCCATTTTCTTTTCATTGCATATCCCCTATTTTGAACATAAAAAGGCTGTCGTTATTAAGCGACAGCCCAAAAACTAGTTTAAAATTATTACTTATTCTTTAAGTACTCGTCAATGCCCTGAGCAGCAGCCTTACCTGCACCCATAGCGAGAATTACTGTAGCAGCACCTGTAACAGCATCACCTCCAGCATAGACGCCTTCCTTAGTTGTCTTACCGTTAGCCTCATCAGCTACGATACACTTCCACTTATTTGTCTCGAGACCTTCTGTTGTAGAAGCGATAAGTGGGTTAGGTGATGTACCAAGAGCCATGATAACAGCATCCATTGGAATCTCGAACTCAGAACCTTCAATAGCAACTGGTCTTCTTCTACCAGAAGCATCTGGCTCACCAAGTTCCATTCTGATGCACTTAATAGCACGAACGGAATTGTCCTCAGTTGTCAAAATCTCTACTGGATTTGTGAGGAGTTCAAACTTGATGCCCTCTTCCTTAGCGTGATGAACCTCTTCAACTCTTGCAGGAAGTTCAGCCTCAGATCTTCTATAGATAATTGTTACCTCAGAACCAAGACGAAGTGCTGTACGAGCAGCATCCATTGCAACGTTACCACCACCGATAACAGCAACCTTAGCAGGCTTAAAGATAGGTGTATCAGAATCATCACGGAATGCCTTCATGAGGTTATTACGTGTGAGATACTCATTAGCAGAGAATACACCCTTAGCATTCTCACCAGGTATCTTCATAAACATTGGAAGACCAGCTCCGGAACCGATAAATACAGCTTCAAAGCCCTCCTCAGACATGAGTTCATCGATTGTGATGGACTTACCAATAACTACGTTAGTCTCAATCTTAACGCCCAAAGCCTTAACATTCTCAACCTCAGACTTAACTACTGTATCCTTAGGGAGACGGAACTCTGGGATACCATAAGTAAGTACACCACCAGCCTCGTGCAAAGCCTCAAAGATTGTTACTTCGTAACCAAGCTTAGCGAGGTCTCCAGCACATGTAAGGCCTGCAGGGCCAGAACCGATAACAGCAACCTTATGACCATTCTTAGTTGCAGCTGACTGCATCTTCATGCCTTCAACTCTTGCCTTATCAGCGATGAATCTCTCGAGCTTACCGATAGATACAGCATCACCCTTAATACCTCTGATACACTGAGCCTCACACTGAGTCTCCTGTGGACATACACGACCACAAACAGCAGGCAAAGAAGATGACTGTGTCAAAATCTCGTAAGACTCCTGGAACTTCTGCTCCTTCAAAGCAGTGATAAAGCCAGGGATATTAATCTGTACAGGACAACCCTGAACACATCTTGGGTTCTTACAATTAAGGCAACGAGCTGCCTCTACTACTGCTTCTTCCTCTGTATAACCGAGGCAAACCTCGTCGAAATTCTTAGCGCGTACTGCAGGCTCCTGCTCTGCAATTGGTACTCTCTCAAATCCAGGTGCTGCCATTACTTGTCACCTCCACAGTTGCCACATCCACCGTGATGTGTCTTTCCTTCCTGTAATGCCAAGAGAGCCTCGCCCTCCTGTGTTCTATAAAGCTTCATTCTCTCCATAGCCTCGTCGAAATTAACCTTATAACCATCGAACTCTGGGCCATCGATACAAGCAAACTTAACCTCATCACCTACTGTAAGACGGCAAGCACCGCACATACCAGTACCATCAACCATGATTGGGTTCATAGATACGATTGTAGGGATGTTGTACTTCTTAGTTGTAAGTACGCAGAACTTCATCATAATCATTGGTCCAATGGATACGCAAAGATCATACTGCTTACCCTCAGCTACCAAATCATCGATAACCTTAGTAACCATTCCGCTTCTGCCATAAGAACCATCATCTGTTGTGATATAGAGGTTACCAGCTACAGCCTTCATCTCTTCTTCAAGGATAACAAGATCCTTAGTCTTAGCACCAACGATAACATCAGCATCAATGCCATGCTCGTGGAGCCACTTAACCTGTGGGTATACTGGAGCAGTACCCAGACCACCAGCTACGAACAAAATCTTCTTTTTCTTAACTTCTTCGAGGTCATCTGTTACGAGCTCTGAAGGACATCCGAGAGGACCAACAAAATCTCTGAATGAATCCCCCTCTTCAAGTTCCATCATTCGCTTAGTAGAAGCTCCGATTGTCTGAACAACGATTGTAATTGTTCCAGCTTCCCTATCATAGTCGCAGATTGTAAGTGGGATTCTCTCACCATTCTCATCAATTCTTACGATAATGAACTGACCTGGCTCGCAATACTGAGCAACACGTGGTGCTTCAACGTCCATCAAAAAGATTGAAGGACATAGTACTCTTTTTTTCTTGATTAGGTACATATAAACCTCCGTATAGAGTTAAGACATAGTGGAAATATTATATCACTTATATTAAAAGTAGTGTGGTATAAATAACAAAGAAATAGCCTTAATTAACGGGCTAATCGGAGCCAAATCGAACAGCACTCCTCCGAATATAAATGAGAGCAATAAATAAGCTGGAAGAATAGCTGCAAAAATACGACTCTTTTTCCCCTGACCTGGAATAACAGTAAATATGGCTCCAATAATCAAAGCAAAAACTATATTAACAATGTTAAACACTAGTAATTTCAGCACAGAGAAGCTAATTCCAGCTATTAAGAAAGCAACCATTGAAACTATAGTTACAGGCAAAGTATAGACGCCAATTAAAATGAGCCCCATCATAGTCTTCTCAATAAAACTCATACGAAGATATAGTTTATTATCACTATCATGAAGGAACGCTAACGCTCCAATCAAAGATGCCATAAATATAAAGAATCCCGCAAATTTATACACCGGAATTATAATTTTATTAGTAGTAGTTATATCGCTATACTCTCGATTCTCAACACTTTGCAAATGGAAAATATCATCGCTAGCCATATAATAATTATAAATTGCTCTAAGACTATCCGGATTCTCTCCACTTGCTATATCTTCCAAAATGTAAAAACCTATATATCTAAATAAACCATTAAATACTTGTTCGGATGATACTGAAGTTAACGTTGATGAAGGCGTTACAACCATTGAAATCTTAGGGGCACGTCTAATAGTCAAACAATTATCCATAAAATCTTCAGGAATAATATAACCCGTATTCGCCTTACCTGATGCGATATCTTCATATAACTCTTCTTCACTATCGACTTCGTAAAAAGTAAACACCGAATTCTTATCACATAGATTATCTACGACAGTAATTGTCTCTTCTGACTCATCTAAATTAAGTAGAGCTACAGGGATATATGCTGATGCTTTATTATCAGGAATGATAATAGATACGATAGAAAGAGCCAAAAGAATAACAGCCATAACATAAATGTATGGATTAAAAAGACTTCTTTTAAGCATAATAATTATCCTATTACGCATCATATAAACATCACCTTAAGCATAAATCCAATTAAGTAGTAGCATGGGTTGTATATTGCTAATTCCTGCAAGAAGCGAGGCATAAATTCAAGTGGCATCAACCCACCTGCTAGATACATTAGCAAAGTACCTACTGCAAAAATTACATAACCTGAGGCTACCGAGTTTTTTACCACATAGCAAACACCAGAAATTACTGTAGCTATCATTAGCACAACTGGTAAAACTGCAATTAATGCAAGTGGTGAAACCTCCAACGGAGAAATCATAAGGCCAACGATAATTACAAGCGTTGGAACATACAGCATACACGTAACCATCCCATTTTCTAAGACAAAAAGCTTAAACTTCGAGATGCCGGCAAGCTTAGCTCTCGCAATAAAAGCAGATGTATTTCCCTTATAAAAATAGGCAAAAACAAATCCAGACAGTAGCAAAATATAGATGCTATATGCTGCAGTCGTTTTCTGAACAAGAGAGTAATCACTAATTGAATCAGCCTGTGTCTCTTCAAATAAATCAAATCTAGACATAGCGTAAGACAAAGATCTTATCTGAGCTACATCAACTGCTGATGTATCCAAGTCATATTCCTTGCAAAAATCGTACATTGACTGCATAGAAGCTTGACCTACGCCTAACATACTTGTCAATGAAGATAGTAGGTCACTAACTACGTATCCTTCAAAAGTTGCTGATTCGTTATAAATTACATCTACGCTTAAGTTCTCGCCTGTCATTATGGAATCAACAAAGCCATCAGGGAAAATCAATCCTGCGACAACTTCACCATCTTCTACTAACTCAAGTACTTCTTCTGGGTTATCACAATCGATAAGATGTACAGACTGCTCAAAGCTTTCCATATTCTCTACAAACTGAAGGCCATAGCTATTCTCGGAATTCTCGATATAGTAACAAGCAACATTCACAATAGCGAACGTACCGTCTTTATAAAAAACATTTCGAGCATAAGCAATAATACCGCCTGCCATTAAGCACAGCACGAGGAAATAAACCGCTACATACGGCATAAAGTTAAGCGCCCTTTTGAAGAAGGCCTTAAGCATTAATCACCTCAGAGATATTAGCTCCCTTAGGCAATAAAGTTGCCTTGCCCTTGTTAAGGTAATAAACAGAACTACAATGAGCAAACATCTCTTCTTCATGACTTGCTACCACTACAGTTCCACCCCTTGATATAAAACTGTCTATAATAGTTAAAATATCTTTCTTAGCAGGAATATCAAGCGCTGCCAAAGGCTCATCCAAAAGCAAAATATCAGGCTTAGTGATTAGAATCGAAGTCAAAGCTACCCTCTTCTTCATACCACCAGACATATTTTTAACCTTAACGTTAGCGAAGTCTTTTACCTTCAAAATAGAGAGCTCAGGGCCTTCCAATTCCTTCATAATCTCGCTACGCTTCAATGAGGTCCACATCATAATATTATCGATTGCATTAAGCTCATCAATTAATGCATTCTCCTGGGTTACAAAACCGATCTTGCCCTCGGTTTTAATAGAACCTGACTGAGGCTTTTTTATGCCTGCAATGCATGACAACAAAGTAGATTTACCAGAACCGTTTAGTCCTAGGAGGCCAATACATTCTCCCTTTGATGTTTTTAGATTAACATCTGTTAAAACAGTCTTACGATACTTAGCACAAACGCCATTAATTTCTATCATAAAATTACCCTGGGAAGTCCCCATACCAAAGATCCATATCTACATCAGCATTAATACCTGGGATTCTACCAGTACAGCTTTGCTGCCATACAATATATTCACCAGTATAATCAGTTTGACTATTATAATGAGCGAGCCAAACATTAGATCCCTCTTCATTCCATACAACATCAAGATAGTATTTACTACTATAAAGCATGCCGCTTCTGCCCTGAGCTTCTAAGCGATTCTCGAAAGCAGCATATAAATTGTTTAAATCTATAATACTCATATGGAACTGCTGGAATCTACCGAACGCCTCCCAGTCAAAAACAATAGGAAGGTCAACATTATAACCTTCTGTCATCTCAATCATTCTATCTGCAAGTGCCTCAACAGCTTCTATAGAGTTATCGGAAGAATACACATATACACCAACATGAAGACCAGCTTCAGTGGCATTTGCGATATTACTTCTAAAATAATCATCCTCAGTGAACTCACCATTAGAAGAACGGCCTGCTCTTATAAAAACAAACTCACAACCGCTATCACGAACGGTATTAAAATCTATATCGCCCTGCCATACAGAAACATCTATACCGTAGTGGATGTCATCACCTGGGTAAGAAGCAATAAAATCAGAAAAAGGTGTAGTGTCATAAGAATAAGAGCCTCCACCAGAACCAGGTTCCACTGGAGCTACAACACTAACAGTAATTGAATCTGTAGTGTAGTTACCATTTTCATCTTCAATTCTTAAAGAAAGTGGATATGAACCAACTAACGAATTATCAACCGTGCCATCTACAATCAAAGTAACATCTGGATCTGTGTTGTCTATGTAACTGATGTAATCATCTATCGAAAACTCATCACCAACCGTAATTGATGGGTTACGTGTAATCTTAAGGAAAAATGGCGCTACATTATCAACATATGGATATGGAGTCGGTGTAGCAACAATAATAGGAGCAAGGGGCATAGTTGTCTCTGTTGCACCTGTTGTAGCAGTAACCTCAGCCAAAGACTGGGCAATCGTTGTATGTTCAGTCTCTTGAGGTGATTTGGAGCAACCTACAAAAGAGACCACAAAAGCGCTAATTAATAGTACCGATGTAAAAAATTTCTTATTCATAGTTTAATATTATATAATATGAGCATGAAAAATCGTAGAACACTTAAACTATCCGGTCCTCAGATTATCCTGTTGGGCTTTATCATTATGGTATTGATAGGTGCCATATTGCTTATGCTCCCTATTTCTTCTAAGAATAGAGAGTTCACTCCATTTATCGACGCTCTCTTTACATCCGTGTCAGCAGGCTGCGTTACAGGACTTATTGTAAAAGACACTCAGACATCTTGGTCTTTATTTGGTCAGACAGTCATTCTTATGCTTATTCAAATTGGTGGAATGGGAGTTGTTACTATGACCACTTTCTTCACAATGATAACTGGAAGAGCTATGAACCTTAAGACTAGAGCTGTTATGCAGGAAGCAGTATCTGCGCCTAATATCGGTGGCATTGCTAAGCTTACCGGATTCATCGTTAAGGGTACCATTCTTATCGAAGGAATATGTGCACTTCTAGTTTCACCTGTTTTAATTAAGGATTTTGGCTTTGCAAAAGGTATCTGGTATTCAATTTTTATGTCTATATCAGCTTTCTGCAATGCTGGATTTGACTTAATGGGTTCAAAGGGTGAATGCTCATCTCTTATGTATTATGCTGACAATGCATGGATTAATATTGTGTTCATCTTCTTAATCCTAACTGGTGGTCTTGGCTTCCTTACTTGGAGTGATATCAAGAATCATAAGTTTAATTTCAAAAAGTATAGTACTCAGAGCAAAGTAATCCTTGCAGCAGAGCTCGTACTCGTATTAGTTCCTGCCTTATATTTCTTTGTTTTTGAATTATCTGACGAGCCTATGAAGGCACGTATTCTAGAATCATTATTTGCTGCAGTTACTCCTAGAACTGCTGGATTTAACACTATTGACTATAACGATTTATCTCCTGCAGGAATTACTATCACAATCATACTTATGCTCATCGGTGGTGCTCCTGGATCTACTGCTGGTGGTATGAAGATTACAACTATAGTTGTACTTCTCGCTGTTATGATTTCTGTATTTGGACAAGAAAAGTCTCCTGCACTTTTTAAAAGAAGAATCAGTTCTGAAGTTATTTATAGTGCACTCGCAGTATTCTTTATGGATATGATTCTCTTCATCGGAGGTTCCATTGCAATCTCTCTTATCGAAGGACTTCCTATGATGAAGGTTTTATTTGAGTGTGCATCCGCTGTTGCTACAGTAGGAATCACAATGGGTATTACATCAAGCCTTGGTCTTGCTTCCAAGTGCATCTTGATATTTATCATGTATACAGGCAGAGTTGGTGGACTAACACTGATTTTCGCTGCAGTTTCACGTAAAAATGTGTGGAATGAGAGATATCCTCTCGACCACATTGCCGTAGGATAAAGGAGGAAATATAAATGAAGAACATTCTTGTTGTTGGCGCCGGTAGATTTGCAACACATTTAATGAAGAAATTCCACGACTTAGGCGATGAGATTTTGGTAATTGATATTAGTGAAGAGAGAATTAAGAAAGTTCTCCCTTACGTAACATCAAGCCTCATTGGAGACAGTACAGACAGAGATTTTATGGAAAATGTTGGCGTAAACAACTTTGATTTATGTGTTGTTTCTATTGGTGATGATTTCCAAAGTTCCCTCGAGACAACAGATCTCCTTAAAGAGTTAGGCGCTAAATATGTAATCGCTAGAGCATCAAGAGATGTTCATGAGAAATTCCTTCTTAACAACGGCGCTGATAAGGTTGTATACCCTGAGAAAAACATGGCTGAATGGACAGCTATTCGTCACAGCTCAAGCAACATTCATGACTATATTCCAGTACCAGGAGACTACTCAATCTTTGAAGTTGAGATTCCAAAGTCCTGGGTTGGTAAGTCAATAATAGATCTCAACATTCGTAAGGATATGCACCTTAATATTCTAGCATTGGTTAACAATGATGGATTATCAATGGAATATGATCCAAATGACAAATTTAAGGAAGGCCAGTGTGTATTAGTACTTGGCGCAGACAAAGATCTCCAGAAGTACTTAGGCCTTAACTACTAATCATTTACTATAGAACTTTACGAGGTCTTCCCTCGTCTTAATACCGTGTATGGCAAAATCAAAAGCCTCCATCTCAGGACAGAGCTTCTTGTACCAGTCAAGCACGGTATTCATTTGCGGTGTTTTCGTATTAGTAAGTACTCCAAGCTGAACAAGTACTGCTAATCCATAAGGGAAGTCAGCAGAAAAATATCTGGAATCAAAATCCGGAACATAATATCCATCACCAACTAAAACTGGAGATCCAATCCCCTTAAAAGCCTTTATATTACGGATAGTCTTAGTTATATCCTTAGGATCAGGTCCATCGTAATAGTAACGTAAAGCCTCGACTCCTCTTAAATCAAACTCAGGTAAGTGCTGGATAATATCTTGGAGTTCATCATCCATAGTAACCAAAGTCTCTGAAGCAAAATCAGTCCACCCCTCGTAAAACAATGGATTGCCTCCAGGGTATTTCTTACCTTCATAATAGTCATTAAACATTGAATATAGCCTTGAGGTATGAAGTATCGGATTACTTGGTGTCATTGTAACGCACAAATAGTTTGGAAGCGCTTCACAAGGCATTTCGAGTAGCTTGCTTAATACATTACAGCAATGCATGGTTTTACTTGAAGGTATCGCTGCACACTTCAAAGATTTCTTAAAACCCGTAGTCCTTACTGTGCTACCGTACTTAGTAAGTCGAGCCACGCAAGGAACTCTTTGTGGTCCAAATAGAATTGCCCCCTTCTGAATTGCCTCTTCAAAGGCAAATTCACCAGCACCGTAGCCTGGCATAAGGCAGATAATCATACCCTCATGGACATATGGAAGTATTATTTCAGCAGCTTTAGCTTTCATGCTGTCAGGGACAGTAACTACAACAAAATCCGCATCCTGAAATGCAATCTCGGCATCATCAGTCGCACAGGATATTCTTCCTTCCATAATAACCTTGTCATCAGCATCGATGGCCTTGAGAGTTGTAGCAAAAGAATTAAAACGTGGAGTATAGATAATAGTCTCGTGCCCTTTACTGCCAGAAGCTATAGCTAGATAAGTGCCGATATTTCCGCCACCATAAATAACAACCTTCATATTAACCTCCACTTCCATTACTGCCCTAATTATATTCAATCATCCCCCAGTGTGCTAAAATTTCTGTGGAATAAAGGGGGTAATTTTGAATGATTTATCCTGCAGTAAAACAGATAACTAATACTTTTGGTTACTATTCTGGCATATTTTCCACAGCAGTAACCACTTCAGTTAACCCAACAGCCACTATGGCGACGCTCGCGACTCTGGGTGCAATTGAGAACGCCGCTATATATTCACCAGATTCAGCGTTCTTTACGACTCTAGCAGATTACCTTAATAGAGTCCCAATTATCTGCGAAGCCTCAAATCTATCTATAGCCAATCCTGTTGCCGCTGTTTTTTTAACTCTTGTAGCTGCGATAATGATTGTTGTTCATTCTTTTTCTGAGAGTAAGCTCTTAACATCAGCTACTATCGATAAGCTTGATAAATTTATCGGATGGCTGGGCATTACTGCCATGTCGTTAATGCCACTCGTGACTAATGACAAAGTTGATCCTAAAGTGTTATTTATAAGACCTACCATGCCAGTCGTATTGGCTGTATCTAACCTAGCACCATGGTATATGTGGGTATTTGGAATAGGAGCTTTAGTAGTAGCTACTGTAATCTATAGTTTTGTCTACGATGCCTTCGATAATATCGGTACGATTTGCGCTGCTGTTCCTGTTAAGGGACTTAATATTGTCGAGCAAGTTCTTAAAGCAGTACTTCACGCAGGACTTATCTTAATCCAGATTAAATACCCAATCGTAAGCTTAATCGTAAGTATCATAATCGCGATTCTTGGTATCATTCTCTTCGGCTTTCTCGGAAGGCTTACCAACTACTATAAGGAAGTTTATGCAAAGGCAATTCTACATAGAATCTTCAGCAAAAATAAGCCTATTAATCTCGTGCATAAGAAGCTTCCATTCCGTATTAAGCGTAAGTATAAGGAGATTGGATTTGCTATACCTCTCTTCGCTATGAAAGGCATCAATAAGATGAAGAAACGTAACATCATCTGGCTTATTGCCTCTAAAGGTGAGGTTCATCTTCTTACTAAAAAGTCTTTTTTCAGAACTCGAGAGATTAGTCTTGAAGAGCTTAAAGCTAAGTATCCTGACATGATGCTAATTGAGTATAAGAGATTCATGAGACTAGAATCAGCTGACAAAAAATTAAGTATTGTAATCAGCAATTTCTACAAAGAAATCAAAGGTGATGTTGTTAAGTTACTAGAGCTGTATTAACCGCTTTCATTACTTTCATATCTTTCGACATATATTATAAAAAAATAATTGTTATTCCTATTTGGCTTGTGTATTATTACTAATATATCCACAAACATTATTAGGAGGTATTGTTATGAGTATTTTCTTGGGCCTCGTTATTCTGGCCTCACTCTTAGCAATTTGCTATGCAGCAATTAACTTCTATTCTGTTAAGAAGCTCGAAGAGGGTACTGACAGAATGGTTGAGATTGCTAAGGAAATTCGCTTGGGTGCGAACACATTTATCAACTATGAGTACAAAGTAGTTGCTATCATTGGTGCAATTATCGCTGTAGTACTCGGTATCGTTATTTCATGGCAGGGTGCATGTGCATTCATCATTGGTGCTTGCATGAGTGCTGCAGCAGGTTATATCGGTATGAAGATTGCTACATACTCTAATGTTCGTGTTACAAATACAGCACGTACAACTAAGAAGCTTAGCGATACACTTAAGGTAGCATACAAGGGCGGATCTGTTATGGGTCTCTGCGTTGCTGGTTTTGCTCTCCTTGGTATCTTCCTCGTTTATCTCATCTTCGGTTATGGCTTAGGCCAAATCAATGATGTTAAGAACGGTGTTGAGGCTATTAACTTCTTAGGTCTTGAGGCTCCATTCTCAATGACAATCTCCTGCTACTCCCTTGGTTGTTCTGTTATTGCTATGTTCAACCGTGTAGGCGGTGGTATCTATACAAAGGCTGCTGATATGGGCGCTGACCTCGTTGGTAAGACAGAGGCTCACCTCGCAGAGGATGACCCACGTAACCCTGCTACAATCGCAGATAACGTTGGTGATAACGTTGGTGACGTTGCTGGTCTCGGCGCTGACCTCCTCGAGTCTTATGTTGGTGCTATTATGTCTGCTGCTATCCTTGCTTGTGAGCTCTTCTCTCGTAAGGTTAACGGTGGTATTGTTTTCGAATCAGCTTTCCTCGAGAAGCTTTTAATCTTCCCTGTAGCATTTGCTGCTTTGGGTCTTATCGCTTGTGTAATCGGTATTGCTTCTACACTTCTTAAGAAGAAGCTTTCTGACAACCCACACATGGAGCTTAATATCTCCACTTGGGTATCTGCAGGACTTACAGCTATCTTCGGTCTTGCTCTTTCTTACTACATCTTCGGTTCTAACGCTAAGGATGCATATGCTGCATTTAAGTTTGGATGGGTATCTCCATGGATTGCAGCTGTTCTTGGTGTAGCAGCAGGTATCATCATCGGTGCTATCGCTGAGTACTACACATCTTATGACTTTAAGCCTACTAAGATTCTTGCCAAGGCATCTATCGATGGTCCAGCTTTGACAGTTACACAGGGCTTAGCTCTTGGTATGAAGTCTTGTATGGCTCCAGTTCTTGTACTTGGTGCCGCTATCTTCGGTTCTTACCTCATTGGTGGTATCTACGGCATCTCCTGCGCAGCTCTCGGTATGCTTTCATTCGTAGCTACAACAGTATCTGTTGATACATATGGTCCTATCTCTGATAACGCTGGTGGTATCGCTGAGATGAGTTACCTCGATGAGGGTGTTCGTAAGATTACTGATACACTCGACTCTGTTGGTAACACAACAGCTGCTATCGGTAAGGGCTTCGCTATTGGATCTGCAGCTTTCGCTACACTTTCCATGATGAACTCCTACCTCTACTCTTACACAGCACCAGAGATTGATGCTACAGCTATCAACTTAAACGTTCTTAACCCACTTATTCTTGCTGGTGCAATCGTAGGTGCAGCTCTTCCATTCTTCTTCTCTGGTATGCTTATCGAGGCTGTTGCTAAGGCTGCTGAGCAGATGGTTGAAGAGGTTCGTCGTCAGTTCAAGGAAATCAAGGGACTCCTCGAAGGTAAGGCTATGCCAGATACAAAGTCTTGTATCTCTATCTCCTCTCAGGGTGCTTTGAAAGAAATGAGAGTTCCTGCTTTGACAGCTCTTATCTTCCCTGTTATTTCTGGTTTCATATTCGGTGCTGAATTCGTTGGTGGTATCCTCCTCGGTGCTACAATCTCTGCTATCATGCTTGCTATCTTCACAGGTAACGCAGGTGGTGCATGGGATAACGGTAAGAAGTACATCGAGACTGGCGCTATTAAGGGTCACGGCAAGGGTTCCCCTGCTCACGACGCTGCAGTAGTTGGTGATACAGTAGGTGATCCATTGAAGGATACAGTTGGTCCTTCTCTCGATATCCTCATCAAGATTATGAGTACAATCTCTCTTGTTGCAGTAGCTGTATTCTCTAAGTACAACTTACTTGACTGGATCACAGGTCTTTTCAACTAATAGCTAATTGTTAATTAGACATTGAAAAGCCCGCTTAGTAATAGGCGGGCTTTTTAATTATTCGGAAATATCAGATTGAAGTTTATTCATAGCCTTAAACTCCTTGGCGATAAAGAACATAACAACTGTAAATGCCAATACATCAGATCCAGGAGCTGCATACATAATTCCGTTAAGGCCTAAAAGCTTACCCATAATTATAACAAGCGGAATAAAGAAAAATACCTGTCTTGAGAGAGATAATAATGTACCAAGAAGTGGCTTACCAATTGCAGAGAACAAATTTGAAGAAATCATCTGCACACCACCTAATGGCAACAAGATTAAGAATATTCTCATAAATAGACACGCGAACTCGATATATAGTCCTCCCTCGCTGTCACCGAAGATAGACAGAACCTGCTTTGGGAAGAATTCAAAGAAGAACACTCCAACCAAAGTAACAATCAACTCTACTTTAATAGCCAATGCATAAGTAGCCTTAACACGGTCATATTTACGAGCACCATAGTTAAAACCAATGATTGGCTGCATTCCCTGAACTAGACCAATGATAACCGATAATACGATACCATTAACCTTCATTACGATACCCGCAGCAGCTAATGGAATATCTGAACCATAGATACTTAATGCACCATAATATACAAGCGAGTTATTCATAATAATCTGAACCGCTGTAATAGCGAGCTGTGTTAAACCATTACTCATACCCATAACTGCAGTCTTACGCATCTGAGTAAGAGACAATCTGAAATATTCTCTCTTAACCTCAGTACGCTTAATCTTCTTAAGATACAAAAGTGCATAGATGCATGATGCTATCTGACCAATAACGGTTGCCCATGCAGCACCTGTTACACCCCACTCAAAAACAAATAGGAAAATTGGATCAAGAATTGTATTAATAACAGCGCCAATAATCATGGATGTCATGGAATACATTGGACTTCCATCTGCTCTTGCTACATTACTCATACCATTCATCACAACGATAAGTGGCATACCGATAATAACTACTCTTGTGTAGTCTAGAGCATATGGCATGATGCTCTCCGTCGCACCAAACCAAACAAGAAAATTAGGAAGGAAAACCTCAGCGATAATGGCATATAAGACACCAAATAAAACCATCATACATAAGCTGTTACCTACAACCTTAGCCGCCTTATCCTCCTCTTTACGACCAAGATATAGTGAATAGCGAGCAGCTGTACCAATACCGATACAAAGTGTAATCGCCATACAAATAGTAGTTAACGGGAACGCTACATTAGTAGCTGCATTACCTAGATATCCGACCTTCTGACCAATAAAAATCTGGTCAACGACATTATAAAGCGAGCTTATTACCATCGCGATAATACTTGGAATCGCAAATCCTGATAAAAGCTTACCTACATTCTTGTACCCTAATGGGTTTTCTGTTTTTACTTCTGTACTCATGAAAAAAATTATAGCCATTTACACGCGCACGTATAATAATGCATTTCGACGAAAAATAGCATCAAAAAAGGCCCCTTAGTTGGAGCCTTAAAGAAATTACTTAATCATCTTAGCGATGTCTTTTGCATCAGGGATATCAATCTTAGTCTTCTTCTCAATCTCTTCTGCAACCTTGTCAAAAGTTTTCTGAGCCTGCTCGTTCTTGGAAAGCTCCTTAACTGCGCCCTCAGCAACTTCCTTTGCCTTATTAATATCTAAAGTCATTGGTGTGTCCTCCTCAAGTTTTTATTAATTATAACATTATGCTAAGTAATCATACACGCCAAGAAGAGCTTCTCCAGCATCCTGATCAATAACTACTCGAATACGAGTAAAATCGTCTCTCATCTCGTCGTTAAATATTGATACATCAACACTATAATACTCGACATCACGATTCTTAAATGTTGGTATCGAAGAAAACTCTTCGAGCTGTGTCTCCTGAGTGATGATACTATCAGGCAAACTTTCTACCCACAAATCTCTTTCTTCATTACTCTCGAAAGGCATCTGATCTGCAAGTTCTTCAAGCGAAGGATACCATTCTGTCTGGTACCATGTCTCAGTATCACCAAAATTACTCTTACTGTAGTAAGTATCAAGCAAATCTGCTAATGAATCACTTTGATAACGTTCTGCAAAATAGTTTCTTGAAGCATCATCATATGACCTCTCAATCCAGCTTGTGTTCCTTTTAAACTGGTAGACAAAGGTCCCTACTATGAATAAACCTAATGCCAATATAGTGCCTGTGATAATAAGTGTAGTCTTACGAGTCTTTTTGTTAATTATTCCCTTTACGATAGCAAATATTATGCCGGCAAAAATTAAAGCATTAATTACTAATGCAAAGACGAGTCTTAATATGACGATATTCATCTTAATAATTATCCCCTGTAGTTCTCAAGATAATATGCTGCCAAAGAAACTTCAGATGTATCATTGTCTACTACAATGTAATACGCAATAGGATCATCGTATCGAGGAGTCATAAATCCTAATTCTTCATGATCAACACCATAATATGTTACATCGTGATTCTCATTTGCAGGAATAGCATATAAATCGTAATCCTTAAACGTTGTTTCTACATTAGAAGTTTCTAAGCTACTCACAAAACAATCAATCTGCTCATCGTCTTCAAGTGGCATTACTTCAACAAGCTCATCAATTGACTCATACCATGGAGTCTGAAACCAGTGCTCACAAGAATCAGTACTGGACCAGCCATGATTTCTAATGTAATAAATCTCCATCAAATCAGCTACTGGCTCGTCCAAAGTATATACGACATCTGCATGGTTTCTATCATAAGTAAGTTCTCTCCAGGAGAATGACTTTTGGGTCCACGTAGCGAAACCTACAATGCAGAATATAATTAGTGCAGCCGTAACACCAAGAGAGATTAATAAAGACTTATTGTTCTTCTTTCTCATAATCAACTTTACGATAAGTACAAACAATAATATAAAAAACAGAAATGATAAAGGGTAAATAGCAAATGCATATAACATATACAACCTCTTTTAATTCTTATGTGTCGTTATAAATAGCAGCAAGAGATACTTCTGAAGTATCACTATCAACTACTACATAATAACCTATCCACCAACCATTGTAACTATCTTCAAAAATTTCACTAAATTTCATCTCGTAAAAGAGAACATCTCTATCATCATTAGCTGGAACTGAATATAAATCACTATTGCCAAACTCACTTTTTTCCGGTGCGTTCTGGAGTATGTCTATGAAAATTTCTTCCTGTTCTTCATCTAAAGACATACTTTCTATGAGTTCTTCAACTGATGGATACCAACCAGTCTGATACCAGTACGTACCATCACGAAAGCCCTTAACATAGTAGGTCTCGATATTATTAACAAATGGCTCAGGCAAGAGACTACTTGTCGCGTAAGATGCAGAGGATGTGTCGTGATCATATTCTTTCCAGGTTAGCGCTTTATTTAGTAAATAAACCCAATACCCAATAAAAATAACCGCCATAACAAAAAGTGCACCTACAATAATTATGGTTTTCTTACGAGTTTTGGGATTCATTACACCCTTTATTATCGAATAGATAATTAGACCCCAGAATAGTATTGCAAAAATTGAAAACAGTATCATAACTTTTAACCTTTTCTATTATTATTGTCCTTGAACTTAAGTATCTATAAAATATATTGTTAATGCTGCTTCACCAGTTTCTTGGTTTACCGCGATATAGTAATTAATTTTTATATACCTCAAAGGACAAAACTCAAATTCATCTAAGTCAATTTTGTAGTATTCTACATCACAATCATTATTTACTGGTACTTCATATGGATTGAATCCTTCATCGCCTGTTATCAGATTGGAAGGATCAACTATATTAATAAATCGCTCTATCTCTTCATCGTCATCAAAGCAGCAAATGACCTGAGCCAATTCATCTTCAGATTCGTACCAACCAGTTTGATACCAGTAATTCCCCTCACCCAACAAAGGACGCACATAATAGACTTCAATCAAATCTGATATTGGATCATTCATTACACGAGACCAATATGGTTTGTTATTAATGTCATATTCTTCTTCATGCCATTGGAATTGATAACAAATAATAGCTATAGCAAAAAGTACACCAATTATAAAAACACCTAACAGCGCTTTTCCTATTACATGAGTATCTTTACCTAACCAAGCACTAACCAGCAAAGAAACAAACAATAAAACAAATGAAACAAATAATGAAATACAAATAACAGCCATCATCTTTCTACTATTAATTAATTGAACAAATACCGGCTATTACATTCATAATAACAAACGTAATAACGCCAAAGAATAACCAGTATTTAAATACTTTCTTAGATGTAGCTATGTTATATATCGAAGCTGCTGCACCTGCAAAAGCTACTACTGTAAACCACATTGATTCAAATCTAAGAGGTGTGTATCCAAACCTTGAGATACAAAGCATAATCTTATTCTTTTTCCTGATTTATTCTTCAGATTTACCGTCGTTAACGAATTCCAGGATATCTCCAGGCTGGCAGTCCAAAGCCATACAAATATCATTAAGAGTACTAAATCTTACAGCCTTAGCCTTCTGATTCTTAAGAATTGATAAGTTCGCAGGTGTGATACCAATCTTCTCAGCAAGAGTATTAGAACTCATCTTACGCTTTGCCATCATTACATCCAAATTTACAATAATCATGGTACACCTCACACTGTCATATCAAGTTCTTCCTTCATAGAGTTAGCTCTAATGAAGCAAAGTTCTACTGCCTTAATAATTGCGCCAAGATAAAGTGCAATAAATCCGATAAGAATGATTGTAGGCCATACGATAATTCCAGAAACTACGCAGATACCACAGATAGCAAACATTACTGTAGACATCTTACTTAAAAGATTAGTATTAGCCTGCCCGTAGATGTTTCCCTTGGAAATGTTACCCATAACCTTCAATACGAGAACCATGGAGATAATTGCTCCGATGCAGCAAAGAACAATAGCTGCTGTAAATACGATAATCTGCCATGTTGCAGGATTGTTAAGAAGTGTAAGTCCGATATAGTTAGCGATGATGTAGGATCCACCCATTGATATAACAAGAGCAGCAATCATTGCTACTGTAAATACCTTTACCAAAGACATTGTTGTTGAGAGTTTTTTATTCTGTTCCATATTGAACCTCCAATTTGTTTTGTTAATTAACCGGTTTTGATGGTTTGATTATAACTACACATAAATCGAAAGTCAACACATTTTTATCGTTTTACGATAATTTCTTTTTGAATTACAATTAGTTCAGCTTCATCTTCCCCTGCATATCATGCCTATAAGATGAAGGCGTTGTGCCCTTATACTGCTTAAAGCACTCAGCGAAATGGCTCTGGGATGAAAACGCAAACTGAGAGGCTATTTGGGAGATAGACAGACTAGAGTATTCAAGCATATTAGCAGCAGTATTGATTTTAATCTTCATCGCATATTCACTAACGCTATAGCCAGTTTCCTTTTTAAACTGGCGGGATAAATGAGCCTGTGAGATACCACATATATCTGCTATATCAGATACCTTAATTACCTGATTTAAATGATCATAAATATAATCAACAGTAGTAACAATATGTCGCGACTTGATTTCAGAATTTAGTAGTTCAGCCATACGTGTCGCATAGTCTTCACACATAATATCATGAAGCCTGGATACATCTTCAGGAGCATGACATTTATCAACCTTTTTGATATAGAAATCACTTAAGCTATACGCCGTTGGCAAAGCCATTCCGCCCTCTATACAATATCGCGCTATTAATGCAGCAGTAACTACAAAATGATACTTAAAATGTTGAAGCTTATTATCAGATAATACACCAAGACCTTTTTTAAGATGTAAAGGCTCGCTACAAAACTCATGTACCTTTTTAACATTGCCTGCTTTAATGTATGCATAGAATTCTAGTTCAGGTAGATATGGTGCATGTGAGTATTCTTCCTCACGAACTACGTATTCTTTGAATAAATCTTTACGAATCATTTGCTTCCCCAATTAATACATCACAATTGTTATTACTATATCATAATTCTGATATATCTACCTAATACCGTAATGTACAAATATTATAAATACATAATCAGGAGGATCCTATGCATCGCAAATTGATCTCTACAGTTCTTTCTCTTGCCCTTATTGCAAGCATCGCTGGCTGTTCATCAACAGAAGAAACAGACGCTACATTAGAAGAAGAGACTATGGAAACTACTATCGACCTCATTAATCAGGTAGCAGACGAGGATGTACCAGAGATTGAAGGATATTCCCTTCTTTGGCACGACGAGTTTAATGGTACAACACTCAATGAAAGCATCTGGAACAGAGAGCTTCGTGAACCAGGTTGGACTAACAACGAGCTTCAGGAATATACAGACTCAGAAGAAAACATCTATGTTCAGGATGGCTGTCTTGTATTAAGAGCAATTCAGACTATAGATGAGAATGGCGACACATACTACACTTCTGGTAAGGTTAACAGCCAGAACAATACAGACTTTATGTATGGTCGTGTTGAAGTTCGCGCTCGTGTACCAGAAGGTCAGGGTTTGTGGCCTGCAGCATGGATGATGCCAACAGATGAGTCTTACTATGGTCAGTGGCCTAAGTGTGGTGAGATTGACATCATGGAGGTATTAGGACACAATCCTGCTTCTGCTTTCCAGACAATCCACTATGGTGAGCCTCATGGCCAGCAGCAGGGATCCCTCACTCTTGATAATGGCACTTTCGCTACAGATTTCCATGTATATGTAGTTGAGTGGGAACCAGGCGAGATGCGCTTCTATATTGATGACGAACTTACACTTACAGTTAATGACTGGTTCTCAGCAGACGGTGATAACGAGCAGGAATATCCAGCTCCATTCAATCAAACATTCTTCGTACAGATGAATCTCGCTGTTGGTGGTGACTGGCCAGGCAACCCAGATGAGACAACAAACTTCGATACAGCAATGTTCGAGATTGATTATGTTCGTGTTTATCAAAAGCCAGAGTACGACACAAATGTATCTCGTCCAGTATACGAAGCACGTGAAGCTCAGGAAGATGGAAACTTCGTAGTTAACGGTGATTTTTCTGATGATTCTATCGACCTCACAACAGATACAGACTGGAACTTCCTCCTCTTCGAAGGGGGAGCAGGAGCAGCTTCTATCCACGATAATATGATAGAGATTACAACAGATGCTGAAGGTTCCGTAGATTACTCAGTACAGCTTGTTTTCTGGGATATTCCTTTCGAGAACGGTGGTACTTACAGAGTTACTTTTGATGCTAGAGCAGATGAAGACAGAAACATGATTTCTTCTGTAACAGCACCTTTTGCAGATTGGATTCGCTACTACCCAGATACAGAGTTCGACCTCACAACAGAGTGGCAGACATATGAGTATGAGTTCGACATGACTGAGCGCGACGATCCTAGAGGCAGACTTGAATTTAACATGGGCAACCGTGGTTCTTCTGCTACTATCAACATCACTAACGTTCGCGTAGAAAGAATTAGTTAACCAATACCCTCCCAATATAGGTTAAACCCCTGTAAGATCTCTTAGCCTTACAGGGGTATTTTCTTGTCTAAAATAATAAAAATGAATTATTGTATGCGAACTAGCTCGCAGTTTCTGCCCATCACATGAGCAATAAAATCGTTGATGTCTCTGAGCTTATCAGGGAAAAGCATTCCGCTACCGAATACATCCAAGATATGCACATCAGCTCCTGACGTAACAGGGAAGCTATACTTAGCTCCGTATTCTTCCGCCTTATCGTTCATTAGCGGAGCCT
>JAKSRJ010000002.1 GCA_024403715.1 Saccharofermentans sp.
AACAAATGCTTGCTTATTTAATGCCTGTAACACCAGAGTCCTGGGAGCGTATGGTAAGAAACCACATGCACTAATTCACTCAACAACTTGTCTCAAAAATTAAGGTTTTTAAAAGGACTACGCTGTAGTCCTTTTCTAATGCTGCAAAAATCTCTCAATATTTAGCAACCGTACTTCTTTACGTATTCGTGATATTCCTCGATTACATCACCCAAAGAAACAGTACCTTCAGGCATATCCATTTCCTTCATAGTATCATAGATAATTTTCTGAATATCACTGCCGATATCCTTGCTCTCTTCACCACGTCTATCAAATCCATATGAATATGCAGCATCACAGTCCCAATTCATCTGAATTGCTACATATCGGCAAATTCTATCAGGTGAGCAACCATTCTTCTCATAGCCCTCAATATATCCAAGCGCCTCACCAGCAGGAATGCTCACACTTGTATCAGTTGATTTATCCTGCTTCCTAAGGTACTCCATTACTTTCTTATGTACACATTCCCAAAATTCAGTTTCTCTAGCTGTCTGCATATAAAAGCCTCCTTAATTAGTTATATATTATCAATCAACACCAAGCATTGAAATACACTGTCCAACAAGAGTAGGCGATGGTACACCTAGTTGCTCTGCTATTGCCTCACATTGCTCTGGGGATTGTCCCGCGATAGATAACATACAATCACCAAAGAAATAAACTACATTACTATTATCGTAATGTGCGATTACTCTCCACTCCCCTCCATCATAAGGTATGCCTTCAAATAAATCGCAGTAATAATCAAAAGCATAATCCGTAGTCTCGCTATCAGGAAAGTGAAGGAAAATTACTGTCGAATTCCCTGGAGTCAACACATGATGCATATCAGCAAAGCTTACTCTAATATCATCCGTTAAATCCTGCATGTTAAGTCCAAAAGCATACATGTACGTGTATTCATCAAAATCCGAAGCCAACATAGCTTCTTCAAGCAAAGTATAGAACATATCAATAACATCTGAAATTGACATCTCATCACCATAAACCAAATACTGGTTAGTAACGCCATTAACTGCATATAACTGGTTACTTTCTACGGTAGAAGTATTCGTCTCGCCATACACTATTGTTCCTGAAGGGTGAATAACATTTGAACCGTCATGGCTTATGATTAAGCGATCACTTCTGCCTTTCGCTATTCTTAAGGCAGCTCCACCGCAATCAAACTCGAGTCCTTCTCTTACTACAAGGGGATTTGTAACCTCGCCGTTACTAATGAGATCTAATACGCCCCACTCAGTTGGTACACGATTTGGAATAATTTCTTCAGAAGATGAACACGCTGAAAATAAAAGGCCAGCTGTAATAGCTGCGCTTAGTAGCTTAATTCCATTTCTCATACTTCAATCACCTTATCAGCTTTGGAAGAAGCTACCTTAACTACGATTACTGCGACAACATCAATACAGTAAATATAAGATGCAATAGCCGCGAAGATTGCTAGTGGTAAAGAGATTTTCTTCTGTTTATAAAGCGCGATAGTTGCCGCCAAGCTGAATGTTCCAGAAATAACAATTGAGATGATATCGATAATAATCGCGAAGAGGAAAAAGCCAATTCCCCAGATACTCATAACCGCGCCACATAAACCTACAATAAAATGGAAAATATATGCAGGAATCTGTACAAGCTTATTAACCATATTAAGAGTCGCGATTGACTTAGGCTTAACAGCCTTCATTGATCTAAAATTTGCAATAAGCGCCGCCAAGACTAATGGATGTAGTACTAAGAAAACAATAAATGGAATAAGGCCCGCATCTTCGCTATCAAAGATAAGCATAACTGCGATAGAAATCATATATCCATATGGATACAAAGTAATCGGAAGATTAAGAATAGTAAATAACTTAGGGAACTTCTTAATTAATGCTGTAAATGGGAATGAGATTCCAATACCAATTCCAAACCATACGATAAAGAAACCGATTATCTCTAATAAACCAATAATATCATTTGAACTCATTATTACCTCAATTAATATTATACCTTTCTAACTACAGCGACTACTTCAAATACATCTCCATCAACTCTAGCATAGCAGTCGCCATCCATCATGCGAAGTAGCGATTTGCAGATATAAAGTCCTAAGCCACTACCCTTTGCTTTCTCTGAATTACTTCCTCTATAAAAAGATTCAAATAAGTGTGGAACTTCCGCCTCAGGCAGCGTACATCCGCTATTACGAACAGCGATAAGAAGGCAGTCTTCTTCCTCGTCAAATGAGATATCTACTCTCTTACCATCCCCATACTTAATAGCATTCTCAAGCATATTCTGAAGTACTTCTTCAAGCCTGTCAGCATCGCCCTTAAGCAGGTACTTAGGGTATGCATTCATATTAAACTCTGTATGAAGCGCACCAAACTTCTCCTTATAAAGAACATTAATCTTAGCCAGCACTTCATCGCTATAGAACTCGCCATTAGTAACACTTAAGTTTAAGAAATCTTCCTTCGATGCGGCTACGATCTCAGAGACATACTTCTCTATATCAGAAACATTGCGCGAGATGCCATCCAGGGCCTCCAGCTGCTTCTCAGAAGTATCGTAAAGGCCGTCACGCATAGCCTTGGTGTAGAGCTTAATCGCAGACAGCGGCGTCTTAATGTCGTGTGAGATTGAGAGGATAAGCGTCTTCTTTTCCTTTTGTAGCGAGAGTTCCTTTTCTCGGTTATTCTCTAAGTTCTCGCGGAGCATATCGATACCCCACATGAACTTGCCGAAATACTTATTCTTATCTTCTTTGATACCTGCAGATAAATTACCACGTGCAAGCTCGACTGAGACATTCGACATCTTGTTAAAAGGCTTCAAAATCTTGGAATCCACATAGATGAAAACGATGCCAGATACGATAAGTAAAAGACCAAAGCCGATATCCATATAGATTACAGCTTTGTAGTCGCGAGCAACCTGATATTCAACTTGATAAATCTGACCTTCATGTTCAAATACTACATAATCGTTATTAACAATAGCGGATGGATCGTACTCATGGACTGCTACTATTGTCTCGTAGTCCTCGAGATTAATCTCGCCTCCTGCCATATAATCACGAATAACGCGGCCAGCTTCCACGCGGTAGAGCTTACCTGAAGTATTATTAATCTCGCGTATCAAAAAGAAATTGGCGGCAATCGTCAACAGAATTTCAAGGATAAATATGATAACAGCCAGTCTTTTAAATCTATTCATGGATTACTCGAATCTGTAACCTGTGCCCCAGACAGTTAGGATGTGCTTAGGGTTCTTAGGGTCTTCTTCAATCTTCTCGCGAAGCCACTTAATATGAACAGTCAAAGTCTGAATCTCAGAGTCGGAATCACTCCCCCAGATGTTACTGAAGAGATATTCTTTCTTTAAAGTCGCGTTCTTGTTCTCGATTAAAAGCTTAAGAAGATCAAACTCCTTATCAGTGACATTTTTCTCCTCACCATTAACCTTTAAGGTCTTTGTAACATTGTTAAGTGTGAGATTTCCTTCATTTATCTCGTCTAGAGCATACTTACGCTTAAAGATTCCCTTAATCTTCGCGAGCAAGATATCAACATCATAAGGCTTGTCGATATAGTCGTCCGCGCCAGTAACAAGACCTGCAAGCTTAGACTCTTTGTCAGTCTTCGCACTCGCGATAAGGATATGTGCATTTGAAGACTCACGAATCTTTGCACATACGCCAAGGCCATCAATTCCTGGAAGCATTACATCTAGGACAATAAGCTTACATCCATACTTATCAAACAGCTCCAGCGCACGCTCGCCAGTAGTTGCAACAGCAACCGTATAGTTTTCCTTACGAAGAAAGTCGCAAAGGAGATTTCCAATCTCTTCATTATCTTCAACGATTAATATATCTAACATATTAGTCCACCTTCAGCCTCATACCGACATGCATTAGTTCAACCATATCGCCAAGTTCATTATGCAGAATATTATATGCTCTCTTACCAGTGCAGTGGCCAGTAATTACCCGCTCAATCTGAAGTCCAGAGATTTTGTTAGCAATCTCCACTACATCCTTTTTACTGCTGGCAGCTAAGTGCATACCTCCGATTGTCATATAGACATTCTTGCCTGGAAGATAATGGGCAACATCATTAAAAATGTTATGAAGTCCGGCATGGCTACAGCTATTAAGAACAACTAAGCCCTTAGAAGTCTCAAATATGAGGCTCTGTTCATGTGCAAAATCATCTGGCACAACCTTACCATCAATTCTTCTGTACATATGAGCTTTCTTACCGATTTTCTCCAGGTTATTTTTGAGATGCGGAACGATATAAACTCCATCGTCAATCTTCTGAAATCCAGACACACGAGTAGTACGAACATGTTCTGACAAAGTTTTAGTAATTCCTACATACTTACGAATAGGGCCAAACTTAAAATAACAGTCGTTACAGCAGTATTCTGATACGAGCAGCTTCGCCTTGGAATTATTCTTATAAAAAGACTCAAAGCCACTCGAGTGATCATAATGAGCGTGTGATAAAACTGCTACATCAACATCCTCGATATTAATTCCAAGCTTACTGGCATTTTGTAAATACTTGTCACTGCCACCTGTATCGAGCAAGTATTTTTTGCCGTTATACTCAATATAAGCCGCGAAACCCCATTCTGAGATGAGTTCACCGCTCGCGATATTGTCGATTAGGATTGTAGCGTCAAACATTCTTAGCCTCGCGAATCTTCTTAACATTATGATTCATCAAGTGTCTGCCAAGATTACGATAAGCGAAAGCCTTAACTGGACCTATCTCCTGACTATGTTCCTTAAGTAAATCATCTGGTGAATCGTAAATACCGAAGTCCTGATTAATACCTTCCTTCTGGATATAAGTATTATTACGATTAAAATCGATTGTAGGATTCATAAAATCTGTAACCGCAACACCAAATCCACAGAAAGATCCAGTACAGTCCTTATTTATCTTCTGAAGCTTATCAAGATATGGCTTATCAACAATAAAAGCCTCGAGCTCATACCATGTGCCTTCTAAGTAAACTTCCACCCAGCTATGGAACACATTTCGAGGTGCATTGTGATAGACAATTCCAGTCATGGCCCCCTTCTGAAGTTCTTTATCAATAGTAAAGCCATGAATTCTGCAAGGAATACCACATGATCTTAAAATAGCCATAAAGAGCGTACCCTTGGTATTGCACTGGCCGTAGCCATCCTTCAACACCTTGGATGCAGGAATAGAATCGTCAACGTTATATCCAAACAATATCTCATCACGAATATAGTTATAAACCGCCTTGATGCATTCAAACTCGGATAACTTTTTCCAGCCTCTCTCATCAATTAGTTTTACGATGCCAGCGCTCTCATAGTCCAGCATCGGCGTACTCTTCAAATACTTATCCATATCGTTCACGGCAACAAAAATCCCCCTATTTACATAGGAGGATTATATCATTTTCTTACTATTCTTCGCCAAACTGTCCGAGGAGTTTCCAGAGAGTCTTGTATAGCAGCTCCGCCTCTTTCTGGCTTAAGTCTACACAGCCTCCGACCTTGGCTGGAATATCGACAGCTTTGTCTCTAAGCTTCATGCCTTCCTTAGTCGCAGATACCATCAAAAATCTCTCATCGTCCTTAGAGCGGTTACGTGATACTAAGCCCTTCTTCTCGAGAATCTTAAGTAGTGGTGTGAGCGTTCCTGAATCTAAGAACAGCTTGGCACCCATGTCCTTAACGCTGATTTCCTTGTGCTCCCACAATACCATCATGGCAATATACTGAGTATACGTTAAATCTATTTCCTTAAGGTATGGGGTATACTTTCTAACTATTTCCTTAGAAACTGCGTACAGTGGAAAACAAAGCTGGTTCTCAAGCTTCAAAGCGTCGTACTTATTAGTCATCTTCATCCTCTTCTAATGGCGAAACATAATTTGGATCTTTTGAAGCAAGTAAACCCGCTCTCACAGCTTTTGCAAGCTGGTCAGCGCAGGAAGTCGGTCGACGTCCGCAAGTAATGCCTGTGAGCTTTCCCCCGATTTGTTCAACAGTCCATCCCTCTAATAATACAGGAATTGTCTTCAAATTCCCATCACCTCCGCCAAACAAAAGCGACCCTAGGGCCGCTTTGGTTATCTCTTATTTTTCTTTGCTTCGTACATTGCTTCGTCTGCTTTCTTTACCAGAGCATCGAATTCATCCTTATATGTACATACCTGATTTTTAAGTCCGATACTAAGCTGAAGAACGTACTGTTCTCCTTTTTCCTTGTTCGACTCATTTTTTGCTTTAATCTTAGTCTGAATAGCGTTAATGATATTACGTTCTTCGTCTGCAGTTAGCTTAACACCTACGATTACGAATTCATCTCCTCCAAATCTAAAGGCATGAAGTCCACTCTTAGGCACCTCATCGACTGTCTCTTGCAAAACAGCAGCAATATCCTTAAGTGCTAAGTCACCCTTAATATGACCATATGTATCGTTAATGAACTTAAACTTATCAGCATCAATAACAAACAACGAGATCTCTCGTGCCGTCTCTAGTTCAAATAAGTTGTCTCGAGAGATCAAGAATGCATTCTTATTCTTAAGACCAGTCAGGCTGTCGTTCTGCTCACGATAAGCCTGATTATTCAGGAATACTAAGAAAATAGAAAACATATATCCAATTGTTGTAGTTGTCACACCATAGAAGAACATCTGGCATACAGCAGCTACAGTCATTGGAATAACGAAGAGAAGATAACCGATGTACATTTCGCGCTTCTGGCGGCTCTTCTCCTTAATAACGGCGCTTAAGTTTACGATGAACGCAGAGAAGATATAGCCCCACTCTACAATCCATGTGATGGCAAGGCCGATGGTCGCGCGGTGGTAGATGCCGTCGCTGTCTATAGTGAAGAAGAAATTTGTGAGAGGATTCAGGACGATTGCAATTACCAGAATTACGGCTGGAATGCAGGTCCTGTAAATCATACTTTTTACAGTGCTTGTTCCCTTAAAGACTACAAGAGTATAGATAAACCACGCATAAGTGCCTATTACAAACATAATGAAATACACGATGTTAAAGAAATAAAGACTCGCTATATGACTGGTACCTCTTAAAGCATACGCGTAAATGTCGCAGATACTGGAAATAATGAGAGTTATCAGCATGACATTAAGAATCATCTGCGTAGTCTCGTTACGGGATGAGTTACGTCTGCCCTGGATAAAAAGAATAACTCCGAACAGAATTGCTATCAGATTTGTCTCGACGTAATAAACCATTTATACCTCGGGTGCATTTATTTTGTGTCCGCAGTAAGGGCAACTCGCAGAATAACCTGCTACAGCCTCATATGTGATACCACAGCTCTGGCAGGAGATAGCGGTCATACGAACCTGAGCGCGATCTACCGGCTTGTCGTCCATAAGCTCATCTTCCCTGTCCAAAATCTCGGAGCGGACTGAGTGCTTATCGAAGTCATATCTGCCTTCATATTCATAGATGTCGATAGTCATACCAATTGGATACTCATTAGATCCACGTGTAAAACCTGTAGGAATGATAGCTTCCTTCTCGATACCATTTTTGTCCCAGAAATGAACCTTACAGTTAACGGTAAAAGTGCCGTTAACTACTACGGATGTGTTATCAACGTAGCTATAGATCTTAGCTTTATATTTAGTGCCTTTAGCTTTAATTTTCTTATCAGCGATAAGCATCTTAATACCTGCCACTAGGAAAACTATACCAATGACAGCAAAGAAAATAGGGATTAGAAGAAAAGCTCCAGCTCCACCTGTTGTTGCAAAGATTGTAGTTACAAGAGTACCCATACCTAGAAATGAAGCACCCAGTATTAAAATCACATTTCTTAAAAAATTCATTAATATTTCCTGCCTAGAATTATCTTAACATTAACCAAATCAATAAAACTGTGCTTACACCCATAACAGTAAGACAGATTATCATTTTACTTTTCTTACTATTATGCTTCTTGTCATAAGCCTTAGCATTAGCTTCTGGGATCAGCCCACGAACAAACTCTTGATCCTTAGATGCTATCTCTAACTTTGGAAGCACGATAATTCTATTAGGTTCAGAGTAAAGAATGAACTTATCATCTGTCTCTTTTAATGCAGATAAGTTCTCGTAATTAAGCTTGTAGTTACCAGTAACATTAGTTCGCTCTAAGTAAGTCTCGTAAAAAGTGTAATGGTTTTGATGCTCACCAGTCTTCTCAAAGTTTTCCACTATTTTGTCATATCTTCTAGGCATAACGAGATAATGCATGATGTTCAAAGTTATGCCTACAGCAAATAAAATAATACTAAGAATAATCGTCCTAAGTGCAATTCCTGCTAGCACCCCGTAGAAAGGCAACACTCCCCAGAAAACTCTAGCCAAGATAAGGCTATCCTCATGGAAATGAGTCATAACCCATCTATAGGTTTTCTTATCAAGAGTTGAGTCCACCTCAAAAATCTTTTTCTCGTCCATATTTATTCCTTCAATAGTTTCTTTGCAAAGTATTTGTTCAATCCAGGCTCGATAAATCTATTTATTAAAATAGCAACTATGATCTGAATTAAGAACATAACATAGTACATATGCGTCTTGCCATATGGTATTCCAAATCCAAAGCATACTTCAAGGAAAGCAAGCAACATGTAAAATGGAAAATTAATTGCATATAAGCAATAAGAAGCTTTACCCAAAGCAGCGAAAGGCTTATTACCAACAACAGCGTCAACCTTAGGATTAGCTACTAAGAACATAAGAGTCGGGATATAAAGCATAAGAGATGAAATCAATACTCTATTAAACGTATTATCGTTATAGATAAGTGGCTTATATACAATAAAAATCAGCAAATATAGAGGCACCGACAACCCAAATAACATATTTACCTGCTTACGAGTAAGATGATTAAAGATATGAGCTGCAATTACACCTAGGAAGAAAGCAAAATATCCACGAGCAACATCGCTATTTTGCAAAAACTTGTCTGTCGGATTTAAGTACAAATAGCTACCATAAAAAACAGGAATCAACATAGGAAGAATGCCTATGTCGAGCTTCTTACATAACTTTACCATAGGATAGTAAAGAACAAGGCATAGGAAATATACACTTACATACCAGAGAGGTCCATTAAGTGGATGAATCGTGGAGAACCAATTCTGAACATTAAGAAGTGATAGCACAAGAGATCTAAAAGAAATATCTATATCAAACCAGTAGTATCCAGTCTTCAGGTAATAGGCATGTCCAACAACAAACATAAATAATGTCGTAATTATAGTTAGTGGAAAAAGCCTAACTACTCTTTTCTTAAGATAATCTACAAAGTTTACTGTACCCTCAGATATCTTAGAATAGTATGCATACATTTGAAATCCACTAATAATGAAAAGCAATTCCATCAGCGAATGTGTATATCTCAAAGATGCCGCCGTAAAATTATTAGTAAATTCAGTCCAAAATAAAGATGTACCGTCTGCGTAAAAACCAGCTGGGGTAAACTGCCAATAGTGTCCCCAGGTAACTGTTAACATAATAACGATAGCTTTAAGCACATCAAATGATCGTATACGTCTATCGTCTTTTAATGCATATGTCTTCTTGTTTGGACTCACAAACCCACCTTAATCTCTTACTGGAACACCATTACTTTGGCGCTCAATTACAACCTGGTAGCCATTATACTCTTCAATTCCGCTAATAATACTCTGGACCATGTTAGTAATCATTGTCTCGGCATTAACATTAGCTCTATCGATAATTCCAACTTCATTTGCCCTATTCTTGGCTTCGTCCTGCAAGTTACCAAGCATGTCATTAAAATCATTCACACTAAAACCACTAGAGAAAATACCAAAATCATCAACATACAAGTGATATGACTCTGGATCGATACTAGGATCTCCATAAATCTCAGCGTCCGGGATATAGATAGTAATTGTATTACGACGGTCGTTAACACGTACTTCTACATTCTCGAAGTTAACTCCTGCTCTAACCAAAGCATCATATGAGAAAACTACTCTACTGCTTGTTCCCCAGATTGGGTTACCATTCCAGTCGTCGATGTGCTGCTCGTTATCCTGAATAAGAGTAACAAGGTACTCTTCTGTTACCAAGAAACCAGTCTCACGAAGCTGCTCTTCCATCAAAATTACATTAACTGAAGTTTCTTCATTAAGTAGCGCTTCCGCCTTAGCCTGCGCACTCTTAACTGCCAATATAATCGAGAGGGTGATAATTACACCCACTAACAAACAAATTAAAGCGATTATCAGGGTTGAACGTATCTTTTTCATTAAGGGTCCTCCTATACCTGAATAAAAACTCACTTTAATTGTATAAGATTATTTGATTTTAAGTATAAACATACAGTTAACTCGTCTAGTTTGTGTGAAAAATCGAGTGATTGGTTAAGTGATTGGCCGGTTTTACTTAACCAAACACTTAACTTTGGCGGTTTTGAATCCAAAGTTAAGCAAATAGTTAAGTAATTGGCCGGATTTGCTTAACCAAACACTTGTGCAACGGTTCTGCAACGCCCAGAAACCTATACTCTCTTCATAAAACCGAAAGGAAAACAGAAAAAATGAAAAACTTAACAAAAAAGATTACAACAGGAATTATTACTAGCGCTATTATTGCCAGCACACTTTGCATGACAACAATGGCTGCTGAAGTAGAAGATACAAGCAGTGTTCACTACAACTCTATCGACGAAGTAATCGCTTCATGGGAAGAGCATGCTAACAACTTCGACTTCGAGAATAGTTCATTCAATTTTACAGTCGAGATGAACGAATATGATGACCTCAAGCAGTTCCAGGATTACGTCAATAACAAGCGTGACGAGATGGCAGCAAATAATTGCTATAGTCTTGCTGATTACTATCTCTACTCAACTGATACTAATGTTTCTAGTAGTTGTTCTCTTAACGAAAATGGAGAAACATACACTGGTAGCTGTGATTTCAGCTTCAAGACTAATGTTCATGGCACAGTAAGTGATTTCATTGCAGCTCGCAATGAGGCTGCTCAGATTGCTAGTCAGTGGGCAGAATGTGATGACCTTAACAAAGTAGTCGCTATCATCGATTGGCTTTGCAATAATACAACATACGATTATGATGGTGCTAGCCAGGGAATTGATAATGGACATTCACTTAGTAACTGTATCTTCGATCATTTCTGCGTATGTGACGCTAATGCACAGGCTTTCCAAGCAATGGCAGAAGCAATTGGTCTTAGAAGTGTAATCTTAAATGGCGAAGTACGTGGCGAAGGTCATGCATGGAATGCTGTTTGTATCGATGGTTCTTGGTATTTTGTAGATCCAACAGTTGCTAACCAGCCTAACTGTATCGATTATAGAAGAGTCTTATTCGGCACAGAGAGTACAGAAGTTGCAGCTAATGAATATGAGTATGTTACTTCTCTTCCAATCTCAACTAGTGATTATTCATTTGAGATTGTTGGATAACAATAGATTTCAGTATAAACAAAATCGGCCGCATGGCCGATTTTTTATTGCCAATATATTCGTTAAATCAAAACATCATTACAATGGATCATGCATCAATTCTCTAATCATACTTCCCTCTCAAATAGAAACTCTTCGTTTATAATATATGTATGTTAACACTAATTAAAGAAGACGTTTACTTAGAGACTCTCGCACTAATAGACGGTGTTCAAAAGCCTGATCCTATTCTTAAAGGGATGCAGGATTTTTACGCTCGATATAATGTAAAGCTCTATAACATCTTTATCACCGACTATTACTATGGTGGCTACCACGCACACGCACTGACTAATAAGACAGAAGGCTGTACAAGATATACTCTTGGATTCGAGACTCTCGACGACGATAGCTGGACTGAATATCAAAGACTCTGCGCACTTCATGGCAAAGACATTTCTCACCTTAAGAATAAAGTTCTGGGTACGGGGTTTTATTTCGACAGAATATGGAAAACCGAGCTTATCGGCAGAGCTGGAAATGTCATCAAAGAGCAAATCGAGCAGGCGCTTTCGGATTACAAAGATGGCCACATGGTCATAAATTCTGGCCTCGGAGCTGTTACTGTTTTTGAGGACACGCATATCCCTAGAGACGTAAGATATAAAATCACACAGGAAGCAAAGAAGACATTAAAGCTTGTTGACCGCTGGGATATCTGCCATGACGAGAAAGTTGTTGAGTGGGATACGCTCGAGCGCCTTAACAATAGTTTTGGCGGAAGCTTAAGAGAGTACTTTCATTAGACAATTAAGTAAACCAACCAGCTTAAAAGGCCAATAACCAAAGCTGTTCCGAGGATAGCTGCCCACATAATGAGAATCATCTTCCTTCGGTCCTTAACCTCATCAGCCTTAAACTCAGATGTTTTCTTCTGAAGCTCACTATAATCTTCATCAAGCTTACTCGACTTAACATACTCGTAGACTTCCATAGAAGCTTTGCCTAGAGCTTCTACTCGCTCATTAAGCTTAGAAGCAGGATATGGCTTCATATCAAACATAGTGACGACTTCACTTGAGAACTGAAGACTTAGGTATTTATTTAACGAAGCCTTAATCCTATCCGCATAATCATCGTAAAACTGTAAGATTGCCATGCCACTAAAAATCAACCTTTGACTATTAATTCCAAGCATCCACTCTGCTACCATCAGAGCCTGATCATCAAGCGTAAATGGGCACTCCTCAAACACCTCGACTAATCTTAAAGCATACTTACTATAAGCAGCATTACGTCGCTCTAGAATCTTCGCGATTCTTAAAAATACATAACCAGACTTCGCCTTCTTCTCATAAATCTCATCAAAAGCTAACGGCAAATACTCCAGTTCAAACTCGACCAATTTCTCGGGTGTGACGGCCTTATTAAACTCACTATACTCCTCTAGATCACAATTGTGGTACATGGTATAGGTATTACAGCCGTTATCAAAATATAGTTTCTTCGCTTCTTCTAGTGTCATACTCAAATCATTCCATACACGCTATCTAGTACAGGAAGCATCTCTTCCTCTAAGCAAGATCTTGCACTACTCTTAAAGCTCTCCGGTACACCGAAGAAACACTCAGCCATCGAACCCGCAATAGCAGCAATAGTATCTGTATCCCCACCAAGAGACACGGCATTACGAATTACGTCTTCAAACGACTCACCTTCAAAGAAGGACACCAAAGCCTTAGGCAAAGCGTCCATACAAGACTCGTCCATTCTATGAAGTGGACGAAGCTCATCAACACTTGATGACAAATCATATTCAAATTCAGATTCTACATACTCGCGAATCTCCGCCTTAGACTTACCTGTACGAGCTAGATACATAACAGCAGCCACACACTCCGCACCCTTAATCCCTTCAGGGTGATTATGCGTAACCTCAGCTGTAGCACGAGCGACCTCGCGTGTTCTCTCTAGGGAACCATAAAGCAAACCCGCAGCTGACACACGCATCGCAGACCCATTACCCCAGCTGTTATATGGCTTAGGATCATCTGACAAAACCCAGCCCATAAATCTGCCACCGTATCCCGCATAAGGGTACTTAGTCCCCCACTTTTTCATCGACTTAATACACTCGGCCTTAATCACTTCGGTATCAGCATCAAGCCCAGCACTAACCAAAGCCTCGCCGATGGCTAGCGTCATGGCACTATCGTCAGTCCACTCACACTCGGGCGTAAACATCTCGAAAGTCTTAATCCACGGTCCTCTATCAAACTCGAATCTAGAACCTACAATATCTCCAATAATCGCGCCGTACATATTTTATGATTTCCTGTAAAATGGTGGTTCAAATCTCTTACGAACGCTTCTTACAACTTCGTTAGGATCTTCCTTCTTAACAACTACATCGTACTTACCAGGCACAAGACCAAAGCTAACAGATTCCTTGATAGAAAACATAGACTTAAGTTCTTCAAGACGGCTCTCATAATCAGCATCCTTGTCGTAAATCTTGATATATGAATAACCTGGATAACGAACTGATTCATAAATATCTATTCTTATGCTAGCTGCCAATTCGGAGTTTGATATGCTCTCATAAAAAGGCTTAAGCTTCTCACTTTTATCCAAAAGAGAGAAGCATACTACATCCTCACCATTAGGGAGTGGTCTCTTAAGGAAATTCATGTATGGAGAACTCTTAATATCATTTACAAAGTTTACATTAGGCGCGTCTGAATTCTCAGAATAGTAAATCAAAAGCACGTCATCAATTATGACATTTGCATACCAGCTAATATCACGTTCGTTAATCATATCCATTATTCGTTTGGCGCGATTATCATCAATACTTACTACCCTAAGGTAATAATTCTTATTTGTGTCATAGATAACAGCGCCATCCATAGCGACAACAGGAAGATTTAATCTTACGTCTCTTAGCATCTCGAGAAGAGAAGCTGGAGTTCTATAGGTTGTTACTGTGAAGCGAAGACCTCTGTCTATCATTCTATTAAGCTCAACCTTACTAAAGCCACTTAGAGGAGTACCTTTAATCAACAATGTCTCCTCTAGGCCAGCGACATATAAACGCTCTGTATCTGGGTTATAACAGACCTTAATATTATTAATTAGAAGTCCAATAATAATACCAATAGAAGTATCCAAAAATCTGTTCAACACAAAAATATAAGGAACTTCATCACCTATGTGATTAACTGCAATACTGAAAAACACTACGCACGCGAGGTACGCTGCTGGCTTTTTATCAAAAACTACAGAAGAATACAAAATTACGACTGTAAAAAGCGATACCATTACTGTATCAATCCAAAAGCTTGGTCCGAATACTCTAGTAGCAAATGGGTAAATCAATAGATAAATAAGTCCCCAAATAGCGCCAATAAAAGTTCCTAAAAAACGCTGAATCGCATTATTTATGGTGCTATGGCTATATAACTGAATACACCACATCGCAGCAAGGATAGAGTAAAAAACAATACTGCTGCTACCTCTTAATTTATCCACCATAAAGCAGGCTGCAACAGCCATAGCAGATTTAACTATTCGCATTCCAATTCCTGGAAGATGGAATTTTGCTTCAGTGTTAGAGTAACTCATAAATATTTATTAATTTTAAACCCTATCAAGAATTACTTTCAATGCTTCATTCAAATCCGGAAGAACTATATCTGCTAGACCACTAATCTCTTCATCAGGCTGAAGCAAGTCTGGAATCATAATAGTATAAAGGCCTGCCGCGTGACTACTCCTTATGCCATTAAAAGAATCTTCGATTCCGACCGCTTCTTCAGGATTAACCCCAAGCTTCTCGCAAGCTTTAAGGAAAATGTCTGGTGCAGGCTTAGAGTTACTAACCATGTCGCCCGTTACTATCTCATCGAAATACTTTATAAGCCCAGTTAACGTTAATTCCTCACGCACTACTTCTTCCCTTGTAGATGAAGCCAAAGCGACCTTTATACCTCTAGATTTAAGTGTACTTAGGATGTTTTCAGCGCCGATTTTAATATCAATCTCGCCTCTTTTAAATCTCTCGCGAATGATACCAGTCTTTTCTGCTCTAATATCATCGTATAAATATTTATCGCCGTAGCGCTTATAAAAAATAGACCTAGTCATCGTGGCATTAGTTCCTATGCACTCGACACAGAACTCTTCGATGTTAGGTATACCATGCTTTAAAGCGACTTCCTTCCACACCTCAATTACGGCTTTTTCAGTATCAAAGATGATACCGTCCATATCAAAAACAACTGCTTTTACTGTCATTGAAATAGCATTTCCTCGTAGTGGCGTGTGACATCAGTAAACTGGAAAGTCTCACCGTTAATCTCACAGTAGCCACTCATAAAATCATACTGAGTGCTGTTACCATCGTTAAAGTGATATGTATATGCGCTTTGATCTGGACCAAGATCAGAATTAGAAACAGAACCAACGGAATTGATACCATTAACACCTAAGATATAGCAATTCATATACTCTTCTTCTGTAAGTTCAAAGCTACCTGCAACCATACCTGATACAGTGTTATTAGTGGAAATATCTATAGTGCCATCATAATTAACCACATATGTCGCACTAATAAGGCAATCATAATCATCAGTCATCTCACCACGATTAGCATAAGTTGCTGTCAGCATCTCGCCTCGATTTTGAAGCAATTCATCATACGAAGGAATATTATCCATACTAATTGTAATGCTGCGTCTAGTTGTAGCTTCAGTAACAACTGTACTTTCCCTGCTTATTTCTTCATCTACAGAACACCCAGAAAAAAGCAAAGTAGCGGCTATTGTAAGTACCAATAATCTCTTCATTACAATCTACTCCTTAGGTTAATGCCTAGATTATATCAGTAAGGGTGGATATAATTAAGCGACATCATTCTGGAAATAAAAGGGATATTAACTATGAAGTTTAAAATCGCGAACAATCAGTTAATCATTAGAAAGCTTTTCTCTTCAGTTAAGCTCTCACCAAGCGACATCGACATCATCGACTGTTCTGGCGCAGAAGTACAGATTAAAACAAAAAGCGGCACAACTTATGCGTTAAAGCGCATAGACTTCATCATGAAAGAGCTAGAGGTTCTTAACTTCGTATACAAAAATAGAATTGGCTTCGTCTCGCTCGACTTTAACGAGATGGATTCCTTATATTTAGAGAGCGAACTCGACGACAAACTACTCGAGAATCTCGAGAGAATCAGAGTAATTGGTCTTCCTCTTCTAAGAGAAAAGTTCGGTCTAGGATACGATTTACTTATAGTTCCAAAAAATGAGGGTGCTGCAGTAAGCGTAGGACTTGGAGCTGTTAGTAATGGCTATGCTGTTAAATTTAATAACCCATACTCAGATAATGGAATGATGGATGAATTATATGTATTCGTTCTAGCTAGAATAACACCTATTAATGGTGAATGCCTGTTCGCATTAGCTAGGGACTTCGATTCAGATAAAGAACTCGAAGAAACCCTCAAAGACATTATCGCTGAATCTGAATTAGTATAAATAAAACAAGGACAGCAACTACGCTGTCCTTGTCTTTTAATACATAATCTTAAAGCTTAAGAATTAATTATCCACGCTCGCTGATCAAAGTCTGAACTCTGTTCTGCATTACTTCGATAATCTGATCAAGAGTCTTATGACCTTCGAAGTAAGCTGGGATTTCTTCTCTTACGATTGCATTGATAGCTGGATCAGAAGTTACCCAAGAGCATGCAGAAGAAATAATATTCGCAAACTCATCAATCTTAGAATAGTCGATTGGATCTGGACTTACATTATTGTTTCTGTATTCCTCTGGAGTCCAATCTCTACGGTAATTTGCTGTATCTGCGTTATGCTGATCAACATAGTCCCTACCTACTTCTTCAAATGCATTTCGATTGATTGGAATACCAGCTACAATTCCGAGCTGATACTGTGTATTGTTATCAATGAGCATAGATACGAAGTCGAGACATGCAGCTGATTCCTGTGAAGACAAGTTAGCAACAACACCTACGGAGTTAAAGCATCCTACTGCAGGGCCTCTACCGTCGTATGTTGGAAGACCAACAAGCACCTTTTCTGTAGAAGAATCAACTACAGATGTAATGTAGTTTCTCATGTCGTTAATAGTCTGCATAGAAGCTGGATTATCACCGTAGCCAAAGCCACCGCCGTGCTCATCATCAGAATCACCATCAATTCTGTTATTAACATGATCTCTTGTGTACTCAGCCAAAGCTACGAATGCATCGTTGTTGTAGTTGACTCTGCCATCCTCCTGCATCAAATCAGGCATCAAAGCAAGGGCTGCGATGAAGAAGTTTGTCTGGTTATCAGCACCCATTGGATCCTGACCATTACATACTGTCTCTACGAACTGAGCATACTCATCGTAAGTAAAACCAATCTGACCAGGAGTTACGTTAGAAGCATTTGTTACGATACCCTGAACAAAGTATGTAACAGGCAACTGGTAGATATGTCCATCTGTGCTAGCTGCATCAATGATGTTTGTGAAGTAATTAGAAGAATCAAGACCAGCAACATAATCACTCAAATCGAGAAGATAATCAGGATTATTAAGCTGTGAATAAGATGCACCGTCGATGATAATATCTGGGCCTTCACCATCCATGAGATCGATGGAGAGCTGGTTACCAAGAGCAAGCTGAGCATTCTCATCGCTTACTGAAGGATCATCAGAGTAGTTTGGATCATAGAACTTAGCAAGAACGTATCTTGTATCAATCTGAATGAAGTAATCTGGATTTGTCTCATTAAATCTACACATAGTCTCGCACATTGGATAGTTAAAAGAACCAAGGCTAGCTACTGTGAGGATAGACTTACCAGCATTAGGGTTAGACTCTGCTCTATCAAAGATATAAAGAGCTGGTCTAGAGTCTCTATATACAACTGAAGGAGTATAGTCAACACCCTCAAGAATAATTCTGTCATCTGTAATACGAATTGGTGTTGTGTTATTAACATCAAATCTGTTTACGTTAGTGTTGTTAAAGTTCAAGATTGATACTAGCTGACGATTATCAAAATCGATGCTAGAGATACCTTCCTGATTTACTACTACAGAACCATATCCATCAACATACTTTACGTTTCTAATAGAATCTGAGAGCCAAGAAATATCATCTGTATAAGCTGTCAAAGACATTGTGTTTGTGTCGAGGATGTAGTACAAACCATCAGCATTAGCGTTAGAATCAGAACAAATGAGACCTCTACCATTACCGATGTCGATGATATCGTAAATATTGAATACATCGTCATTAGGGAACTGTTCTCTCATATCGACTGCTGTGGAATTGTTGTTTGCATCATAAGCAACAAGCACATATGAAGATGGAGAATTTGTCTCAAAATCACCGCTGATAAAGTAAGTTCTAATGGTGTAGTCACCTACATACATTGTCTTCTCGTAATTAGCGTTATCTCTCTGAACATACTCAGCCTCTGCACCTGATAAATCTACTTCTTCGAAAGCAGATACCTCATATGTAGTTAGATCAAATGTAGCCTGGTAGTTAGTTTTTGTAGTGTAGTCATCAGAAAACCTAACTGCATTTACTACGAAAATATCGCCTACCTTTACTACGCCAGTGATAGATCCTCGGTCACCGAAGCCTGCTGCGTTATAAGCCTCCATGATATCTGCTGAACCAACCATGTTACCTTCGTAATCATATGCAATGATTGTGTCATACATGTAGTCTGCATAAGAATCAGTATCCCAGTTAAAGTCATCTGGCAACACATAAGAGCCAGTAGCGTGGTAAACAACAACATCGTCTGTTGCACCAGCAAGATTAGAAACCTGATAATCGAATACGTCCCTATCGTAATCTGTTCCAACCACTACCTTAGAATTATTAAACCATGGTGTGTCAGAACTAATTACGTCTCTTTTTCTCTTGCCCATTGAGCAAGCGGTGAACGCAGTCATCAAGATTGATGCAATAACACCAAGTGTTAAAAGTTTTAATACAAAATTCTTCATTAATTTCCTCCCTAATATTATTTATGTTCCTTTTGTATTGTTATCATTATACATTTTCATGAATAATACTTGCCTCAAAAAAGTGTCTGAAAATTACTATTAAAAGAATAAAAAAGTCGTTAAATATTATTAACGGCCTAGATTTGCGATTCTACACATATTTGTGAAAGCTTTTAACAAACTCATTTTTCTTACCTCTTTTCGAATCTTTATTGTTATGAGGCAAGTATAAAAATCCATGTGTTGCAGAACCGTTGTAGGGCTTTAATTTGTGATAAAATTAGCATGGAATTTTGAATAGAAGAGGTATAGAGATTATGGCTACTGCATTAGAAGATTATTTAAAAGCTAGAAAACTCGGAGTAAAGGAACATCAGAAAGATGTTAATGAGAATAAATCACCATACCTTCCTGCTCTCGATGATATTATTGAGAAGAGAAGTCTTCTTAGAGAAGAAAGAGTTGGTACTAGAGAGATTCCTCTTCCTCAGGTAGTAGGAACCGTAACACACGGACGACAGGAAGCTTTCGCGAGCAATTTCATGCCGCTTTTGTCACCTGATACTGAGTTTGGTGAGAAGTGGGTTAACCTCATGAACTACCAGACTAAGGAAGGTATCCAGGACGCGATTAAGGTTGTGGAGTACTTAGGTAAGTTCTACGTGCTCGAAGGTAACAAGCGTGTATCCGTTATGAAGTACCTCGAAATGCCAACCATCCTAGCTAACGTTACGCGTATACTCCCTGCACCATCTGTAAAGAAGGAAGTAGTTGTTTACTACGAGTTCCTCCAGTTCTACAGATGCACAGGCATCTACGACATAATGTTCTCAGAAAAAGGCTGCTATAAGGAATTAGCAGAAAAGCTTGGCCAAAAGCTCGAAGGCAAGTGGGATGAAGATACAGTAAAGGACCTTAAGTCTGCTTACTATAAATTCAGCAAAGCTTATAAGTCACTCGAAGGCAAGGTTAAGCACCTTTCTCCTTCTGACGCATTCCTTCTTTATATTGTTTTCCATAAGTATCAGGATCTCGTTGACATGGGTGCTGACGAAGTAAAGAAAAAACTCACTCAGATTAGAGACGAGATTAGAATCGCTGATAATGGAAATCAGATTACTTTCTCAGAAGAGCCACAGCTTCAGAAGAAATCTGTACTACCGCTTATCGATTCTATCTTTAAGACAACTTATGGAGAGAAGAATCCTCTTAAGATTGCATGGATTCACATTGGTGATGCTGGAATATCTAGATGGATCAATAGTCATGAGAGTGGACGTCTCGAACTTGAAGAGAAGTTCCCTAATATTGTAAAAACTAAGTCCTATCAGAACATTGATACAGAAGAAGAATTTGAAGCAGTTGTAGATGAATCCGCCGCTGATGGTGTAGGTCTTATCATTACAACTTCACCTATTCACATGGAATATGCATTAAAAGCTGCTATTAAATATCCTAACATTAAATTCTTGAACTGTTCTGTAAACCTTTCTCACAGCGCAGTAAGAACTTACTACGGAAGAATGTATGAGGCGAAGTTCCTACTTGGAGCTCTCGCTGCTGTACAAGCCAAGAATCACAAAATCGGATATGTATCTACATACCCTGTATATGGAAATATCGCTTGTATAAATGCATTTGCTTTAGGTGCTGCGATGGTTGATCCTGAAGCTAAGGTTTACCTAGGATGGTCTTGCTTGAACGACGGAGAATGGAAGAGTCAATTCTACGATAATGAAATTAAGGTTGTTTCCGGTCCTGACTTTGTTAGCCCTACAAAATCTGATAAGGAATTTGGTCTATTCCGAGTTGATGATAACAATGAAATCGTCAATATCGCTTTTGCTAAATGGAACTGGGGTAAATACTACGAACTCATCGTTACAAAAATCCTCAATGACGCATGGAACGCAGAGACAGACGATACTAAGGGTAACACAGCAATCAACTACTGGTGGGGTATGACATCAGGCGTAATCGATGTACATCTCGTAGACGAGAATATCGCATATTCTACTAAGAAGCTCTTATCTGGCATTAAAGCAACTATCACTACTGATATCTGTAATCCTTTTGATGGTGAGCTTTATAGTCAGACTAAGAAAATCAAGGATGCACATACTCCTCGCCTAAGTAACGAAGAAATCATCAAGATGAACTGGCTTGCTGATAACGTAATCGGTTCAATTCCAAAACTAGAAGAGCTTAACGAGGTTGCAGTTAAGACCGTTAAGGCTAATGGTATTACTATCGTAGCAGGTGAAGACGGAGACAATTGATGAGAGTCTTAGTTGTATCTGACGAAGAAGAAAGACTTCTGTACGAGTCTTTCCGTAAAGAGCGAGTCGAAGGCGTTGAGCTTATTATTGCCTGCGGAGATTTGCGCGCCGGATACTTAGACTTTCTAATGACTATGGTTAATGTACCTATGGTCTACGTCATGGGTAACCACGACAACGCTTTGGTAGAAAATCCTCCTCTAGGAGCTGAGAGCCTTGAAGGTAACATTGTTAAATATAAGGGATATCGCATCGCAGGCCTTGGCGGATCTATCAAATACAATAATAAATGCATCAATATGTATACAGAAAATGAAATGGCATGGCGATGCTTTAAGCTATGGGTTAAGTCTTGGTTTAAGGGCGGCATCGACATTTTCGTTGCCCACGCCCCTGCCCAAGGTTACGGACATCTTAAGGATTATCCGCATAAGGGTTTTGAGTGTTTTAACAAGCTTTTGATGAGAACGTCACCTATGTACATGTTTCACGGCCACGTACATAAGACCTACTCACGTAGAATCAAGCCTCAATATGAGCACCCATCTGGAACGATTATCATGAACTGCTATGGATATAAGATAATCGATATCCCAGAAAAAGAACCTAAGCCTAAGAAGAAAAAAGAAACCAAGTGAAAGGCCCGCCATACGTTGGCGGGCCATAGTATTTACTATTATATACAAATACTGGATTAAGCTACCTTAAGAGCAATGTTTGTTGTTAATGCAAATGCTGCAGCTAATAAACAAATACCGATTAATGCTACTGTCATAAGATGTTCTCCTTTTCTGTTCTTTTGTTATGGCCTAAGTATAGAGATGTAAATGTTGCAGAAGTGTTGGTCATATATATAATTATTTGTAATTAATGTATCAGAGGAGTATTTCTTGGATTTTCTTTGGATTATCGCGACTTTTGTAGCCTACTTTGTTAAGGGGCTTAGTGGTTTTGCAAACACCCTAGTTCTGACATCAATCCTTGGGTTTGGCTCTAATAACGTAAACATCTCCCCTGTCGAATTAGTTGTTGGCTTCCCTTCTAATATTTATCTTACCTGGAATAATCGTAAAAACCTTAAGCCACGCATAATTATTCCGCTCGCGTTAATGACTATCGTAGGCTCTATCCCTGGCGCATTTTTACTTAAGCACGTTAACGCCGCCGCGATTAAGGTTGTCTTCGGCGTACTCATAATCCTAATTGGCATCGAAATGCTTCTTCGTAATAGCGGTAAACTACAAATCAAAGAATCTAAGATTTTCCTCTTTATTATTGGACTTTTATCAGGAGTGTTCTGTGGACTATTTGGAGTTGGCGCTTTACTAGCCGCTTATGTAGGTCGATTTGCCAAGAACAGTTCAGAGTTCAAAGCTAATATGTGTGCGGTGTTTGTTGTAGAAAATGCCTTTAGAATAATTCTATATAGCGTAATCGGAGTAATTACCTGGAGCAGTCTTAAGATGTCGCTCATACTTATTCCTTTTATGGCGCTTGGTATTTTTGCTGGAACTAGAAGCAGTTCAAAGCTTAAGGACAAGACTGTAATGACTATAGTAGACATCCTACTTATTCTATCTGGCGTATCGCTAATAATTCTTAACGTGTGAGGCTAATATGGAAATTGTTAAATCTACAATTGCTGATATCGATTCTATCTGCGCTATATACGAGAACGCTCGTAAATTCATGAGCGATAACGGCAACCCTAATCAGTGGACAGACGGCTACCCTACTTATGAAGACGCCATGGCTGATATTAATAGTGGGAATTCTTATGTTATAAAGGATGGCTCTTCTATCGTTGGCGTATTCGTATTTATTATTGGAGAAGAGCCAACTTATAAAGTTATTGAAGATGGCGCATGGAACTACGATTCTACTTATGGAACGATTCATAGAATCGCGTCTAATGGTCAAGTAAAAGACATTAGCAGAATCTGCTTTGAGTATTGTCTTAATTTTATAGACTATTTACGAATCGATACTCACCGCAACAATCTACCAATGCGTGTCGCAGTAAGCCGCTTCGGATTTACCGAGTGCGGAACAATCTATGTTAGAAACGGTGCTCGAATCGCTTACGACTATAAGAAATAAACTTTATTCGATGCAGTATAACTCCATTACCTCATCGAATGTCTGGAATGGGAACATAGAAGCATCTACTGAAGTGTAAGTGTCGTTATCTTTATCATAAAGATAAGCATCACTGCCTCCATAGATGAAATATTCATTAGCTTCAATCAATTCGTAAGCATCAATATCGCCAGTACCAGAAGTAACAGCGACGTATAATAAGTCATCGTTAAGATCAAAAATTCTATACCAAGCTACTGTATCGGATGAAGTCTCTGTTAATACTCTGACTTCTCTATACTGACTATCGACTTCCATATAACTAGCTTCATAATCAAAGCCTTCGTCAGTAACACCTTCAGATTTTAAAGAGTCACCATCTGGCTCTTCCATAAAGGGAGCTTCACGAAGATACTCAGCTCGAGCACCATACCAATCTTCATAAATAGAATAAAACTCCTCTACATCATAGGACTTACCACATCCACAAAGTGCTGCACAAGCTATAGCCAATATAATCAATACGCTTAAATTTTTACGCATATAATACCTCGATATAAAAATATGAATGATTATAGCACAATAAAAAAGCCCGTCTGCTGACGGGCTCGGTTAGCATTAGTTTTTATAATTATTAGTCCTTAACGAACTCATGAATTGCAGGTGTGTCACCTTCCTCAATCCACTCCATTGTACCGTCTACAAGGATAGAGATAGAACCAACACCATTCTCTGTTACTACAGTAGTTGTGGAGTTACCTTCTTCATCAGTTGTAACCATGGACTGTACACCATTAGAGTAAGCAAATACGCCACCCTCATTCTCACTACATGTGATTGAGTATGTATAGTAAGAAAATGCTGAATCTGGCCAAGTTACATCAAATGTATAACTACCATCAGCGTTAGCAGTTACAGTCATAAATGCACGACCAGAAATATCATCATGCCATTCACCTTCAAGTGTAGGTGCTTCAGCAACTAATCCATCATCAGTGGACTCTACTACTGAAGTCTCCTGAACTGCTTCATCATCTCTTGGCTGAATAACAGGAGCCAAGTCACTCTCCTCAGTTGCTACAGTCTCGACTGCTGCTTCTGTTACCTGAGAAGACTCTGCTACTTCATTGTCAACCTTACCACATGCTGCAAATGCTACTGCGAGCAAGCACACGCAAGCCATAACCAAATAGTTCTTTTTCATAATTGTTTCCTCCTTAAATTTTGAATATGTCGCGATTATAAAAAGTCATCTGTTGCATAATCGTTGGTGATTTTTCTTAATAGATAATATTCTTTATTTCCAAAAAAACAAATAAGGAAATCTCACTTGAGATCTCCTATCAATTAGTTTCTAGCTAATCATTTATAACAATTACATAAAGAAGCAGCCTAATACTAATGAGCTAAAAATAATAATAATCGAGGTTGTGATCATGTTATCGGTCTCCTTCCTTTTCTTTGTTATGGCCTAAGTATAGAAAAGGAAGCGTTGCAGAACCGTTGATTATCTAATTAATATCGCTACTTCTGGGGTTCTTTTATCCTCGATTACTGTGGCGCAATCAGGCAATTCAACTTTATTTTTTAGAAGCCACTGTTCACAGTATTTTAAGTCGAGTGGATGAATCTCAAAAGGCTCGCGCTTAACCTCTAGATTATAGTGTGGATAAATCTTTATCATCCAAAGAAGTCCATCCTTAAAGCAAATGGCTATTTTTACTCTCTCGCCGCACAACTCGAAGCGACCTCTAATCCAGGAATAGCCATTTTTCATATCCTGCACACTAACATCGTCACCCTCACCGAGAGATTTTAAGACTTCTTCGTATGGCATCCCTATATATATATTCATTATTAATACTTTATCTCCAGTAATTGAGGATTCTAGGTCGATTATAACTGTGAATTGGGCTATTTTCCTACACTTTCTCCCACAAAATGAATAATTGTAGGAAATATTGTAGGATTAAGGGGATTTCCTACACTTCTTCCTACAAATTCAATATTTGTAGGAGTTTTTGTAGGATTTGGACCATTTCCTACACTTTCTCCTACAAATTCTAGATATATAGAGATTATTGTAGGAAATAAAGACTATCATCCGCTATTCCGTTAATAGCACGTATGACACAATTCTTAATAAATATAGGATCTGGCAAATAATTCTTTCCACCGACAAGTATTAATAAATCGCGTCCAATAACCATACCATTATTAATATATCTAGTTAGTTTTGACGAATTAGATAAGGCATAATTAAAATCATCTACCATACCTAAGCACTCGATAACAAAACACATTCCAAACTCTGGTAAGTATACAAGAAAATCAGGAAAATATTCCGTTCCGCCAATTGTCATTCTTGCCTCGTATTTAAAATCCAAATCTAGACTTCCAAGAATCTCTGCCGTTAAGACTTCAAAGCGAGATCTCATTTTTATACCATTGTAGTTATATTCAGAGTTGTCTGAATTATCTAAGCACGATGATCTGATGCTATTCCATTTCTCATCTGTCATAGCAAATTTCCCAACACATTTTATTCCATATTGAGATTGCGGATTAGAGATACCTAATCTCTTCTGTTCTCTAATCAACTTTTCACGTATGACACTAACCTGGCTCAAATGACCATATTCCTTGTGATACGAAAAATACTCTCTATTAGATCTCTTCCCATCAGAAGTTACTGTATATTCACGAACGACTACATTAGATCCTTTCTTTCCAAATCGCACATTCGGCAATTCCTTCAAGCGCTTATCTATCCACATCGCACGGGCTATTTTATAGTTCTCGTTAAATTCTGTATTCATGTGAATACTCTACATCGACACGCTAATCTATTGGACGACAAAATTCGACAAATGACGACAAGAAACGACAAAAAATCCGGTCACAAAAAATATTTTTAAAAAATTTTGCAACTACAACACTTCTGCAACGCTCCCTTTTCTATACTTAGCACATAACAAAAAACAAACGAAAGAAAGGAAGTAAACAAAAATGATTAATGAAGATTTCGCAAAAGAGTTGTTTCGTGTTATCTACAACCACACACACTAATTAAAACAATAACTCCAAAATATTCTTGCCCGAATAAAAGAAGCTCAGAACAATAGAATCTGAGCTTCTTTTATCGTTTACAAAAAACTAATCAACTATTCTTCGATAATGCATGAAGCCTGTACATCTTAACTATCGTTACTATATGAAGAGCCGCAAAACCGACACAAAGTAAAAACGCTATTCCTGACACGATATAAAATACTAGCTCAGCAGATGCATAATCAGTAATCATAGTAGTTATATTAATCAAACTAATAAATAATATCGCTAAGCCAGTAATCGATGTATAGACAAGGCACGATATAAAAGACCAGAGTGGCTTATTTTTAAAAATACCAATTGTATAAAAAATACCAGTTACAATACTTAATAAGCCCGCCGGAACTGTTACGCTGCTAATGATAATTACGAAGACGAGTTTCCAGCCAGCGCCCTCATCATTAGTAGCTAAGACTTCACTACCAAAGATAATGCCCACAATCAAAACGATGATAGCTAAGACTGTGTATTTATACATTGATATCATCGTCAATATACTTAATGGTGTTACTGTTGGTTTCTTCTCCATAGACTTACTCCAAGATTAATATGAACCAATTATAACATCACAACAAAAGGCCGAACCACCTAAGTGATTCGGCCCATCTGGATTTATAACCGTACTTCTATCCAGGAAAGTTTTTGTACAACATATTCCCAAAAAACTTTAAGACTCCATACATAACAATTAACAATTACATATACGTAATAACAAATAACAGAATAATAAATAATCTCTGAACTGTTGAATCCTTAAATACATAGTGTTGTACCGGAAAAGCTACCTGTGGATTAAACCTCCACAGGGAACTCGTATGTCTGGTTATACTTATCCAGAGCAATCTGGAGTCGCATAAGGCGGTCAGACACTTTCTCAAACTCCTCCTTGACCAAGTCAAGATCGTAGTTGATGTAGGTGTATTCCACCACAGGCTTACGGGTTGAGCTATAGCGATAACCGCTGTCGCATCTGCTTTGTGGCTGACGCTTACGGAGGTTATCGAGGAATGCCTTACGGCTATTAAGCTGTGCCATTTTAATTAAAATGACGTCAACGCTTAGCATCTCGCCATCGACTTCAATTTCTGCTGTTGAATTAGCAAGATTGATAGCGTGCTTAATAGCACAAACTTTATCATCAATCTCAGCAATTGTGGCAGCTACTGAAGCGTAGTCGTATTCCGGAATTACTGGTTCTTCATCTACGGATGCTGTGTATAAGCATCTAACGGACTCGAGGCTAGTCCAGTAGGATTTCTCTTCTGAGAGGCTTTTAATTAATTTGTTGGCATATGCCGAAGTCATCATTTTCATAATATCTATCTCCTTTGTAAATTGGTTTGATTTTTATGAAAACGAGTATAGCTAAGCCTATAAGCGTTGTCATTTAACGCAAAGTTTAATAATTTTGGCAAAGGAAGAGGGGAGCTCCTTGCTCCCCCCGTAGATATCAGATATCTTGTCTGTACCGTAAAGGTACATTAGCGCCATTAGCGAATCCGCTTGCGGTAATCCTTCGCCTCTCTCCCATTTGTAGATGGCTTGAACTGTGCCAAGCTGCATGTACTCACGTACTTCCTCTACGGTGAGGTTATTGGCATGACGAAGCTTTTTAAGATTACGGCCAATTACTTTAAAGTTGTATTCAGGTCTAACGTTCATAATCTTTACCTCCGTTCATAAGTAGAATACACGAATATACTCTTACTTAAGATAAAAGGCAAGATATTAATTAGAACTTCATTCTGCCTGTGTTATTGCCGATATTGCTTGTTGCGAAGATTCCAGCTACGATTGCTAATGAAACTAAACCAAACATTTTCTTTTCTCCTTACTTGATAAGAATGAAGTCACGAAGTGACTGGTTAGCAACTACAGCAGAAGCTACTACCTCAGATGATGGTCTAATTGCGATGTATGTAAATCTCTTTTCTGTCTTACGCATTGTTTTTTACCTCTCTTTTTTGCGTTTTGTTTTTGTTTATGATGAGAGTATAAAAAACGTACTGTTGCAAAAACGTTGGTCAACAAATATTACTTGCTAGCTTTGCGGCAAGAATAGCGTTCTCGATAATCATATTCTTCTGGGCATCCATGCTATCAGCGCCCATCTTCTCCTTAAGATACTTCATTAGGTAGCCGGTAATCGCCTTACCCTTAACGTTATCTTTCTTACTTAGCTCGATTGCTTCGTCTATTACCGCGTTCATCTTAGCGGCATCTACAGCATATTCTCTCGAAATAGGATTCATAAGAATCATTCCAGTCTTAATGCCAAGCTCATTTTTGATGCGGTATGCCTTAGCTACTTCTTCTATGGAGTCCATCTTACATGGGAGCTTGATTCCACTCTCGATTGCCATATAGGCGGGCATCTCATCTGTCTTATAGCCTATAACAGGCACGGACTTCGTCTCTAAGTACTCCATCGTGAGGTTAAGATCTAGAATAGACTTAGCGCCTGAGCAAACGACGATAACGTCACGCATAGCGATTTCTTCTAAGTCAGACGAGATATCCATCGAAGTCTCAGCACCACGGTGCACTCCGCCAAAACCACCTCCAGATACTACAGAAATACCAACTATATCAGCAACAACCATTGTCGCAGCCAAAGTCATAACACCATACTCACCCTTGGCAAGAATAAGTGGGATTTCTCTTCTAGACGCTTTAGTCATGGTGCCGCGTCTTTGACCATAATCATCAAGTTCCTCGTCATTCATTCCGACCTTAATTTTACCTGCCATAATCGAGACATAAGCTGGCACAGCGCCACTAGCTCTTACTGATGCCATAACTTTCTTTGCTGTCTCTACATTATCTGGATATGGAATACCAGCAAATGTTCCACCAGTCTCGATCGCTACAATTGGCTTTTTATTATCTAATGCTTCTAATACTTCTTTTGAACATTCAATATATTGATTCATATTAAGACTACTCCTCATACTATAAACATAATTATATCAATAATAGTTCCTATTACCTTTGCAACGATACTGCAACACTCACTTATCTATACTTAGCTCATAACAAAAAACAAATCGAAAGGAGAAAATAACAATGGATTGGTTACCAGATTGGGTTTTAAGACTCTTTGACAATGACGTTATTTATGACGCACCACTTTACATGTAATGATTATTAAAATCTAAGATTACATAATTAGAGGATCACAAGTGTGATCCTCTTAATTTGCAATAAATACTACTTTGGAAATCTAATTTGTGATAGATTGAATACAATACGATTTATATAAGAGGTTCATCATATGGCTGATAAGACAATTACTCTCAAAAGTGACAAAGAGTATTTCCCTAGATTAGGCATTCATAGTCCTGAGAGTGATTCTAAGGACAATGAAATGTACGACTCCATTAAAGCAGTAGCGGACAGAGGCCCAGGTAGAGTCCACTACACAGTTAATTCCCGTAGAGGCATCGTTGTTCATACAAGAACAATAAAATATGGAGACGGAAAAGAAGAATCCTATTCCTGGTCTAATCTTGTTGACAGTGACAACGCTGAAGAACAGGAAAAAGCAGTACGAACAGAGAAGCGTTCTTCTATGGCAGAATCATTAAGACATACAGCCTTCAAATACATGGATGAGCCAATTTGTAAATTCCCACAGACTTCTTATCTTATTACACCTACCTCTATGACTGACGGTAATGTTTTAGAATACGGAAAAGTAAGTGTTTTCCATGAATGTAATATAAGATACAACCCTAATTGTATCTGGGGAAAGACTTATCTCGAGCTCAAAAATCATGTCTCAAATAAGTTCAATACCCATCTAATAAGGTCTGCTATTCTAGGCGTATTGGCGCTTTTATGCTATCTACTGGGTAACAATCTACTTGGGTTTATAGCGAACATATTTGATGGCGCATCTTTTTATGCGACCAAGTATCCTGACCCATATCTATTTGTACTTATGTTTATTGTTGCATTTATAATCGGATGGCTAGAATCATTTGATTTCGAGAAAATAACTGAGAACAACTCCAACAGCGATAATATCTTTGACTTTCTTTTTACCATTGTTGAATTACCAGGTACAGTAATATCATCAATAATCATAGTAGGAGCATCCTTCTTAGGTCATTTCTCAAATCTCAATATATGTCAATTTAACGGTTTTTATACTGGACTTACCGAAGAACTACATCTTGGATTATTCCCTACGATATACTTTGCCGTTCTTATGGTTGAGCAGATTTATGAGTTTATTAGCTTAAATAAGAAGAAAAAGAAGAATAGACCTGCCCTTATAGAACTTGCCGAAGATTACCTCGAGCACTTCGAGAAGCAGGTCGAGTACTACCACAAGAGATATCGCTTCTTAAAGCTCTGGGCAGATCAGAAAAAAGAGAAATTCCCTGATTACGACTCCCAGTATCAGCTTTTTTGCGACCGCTATGCTGAAGTAGTTAATATCCTTAACAAGGCGAAAGGCAAATAATAATAGTCGTCGCGGGAATCAGTATTTACGAAACGTTCAAAGAATAAAGATAATAATCTTTCGTATAAAAACGCGTATTCAAGGAGCAACTTATGCCTGGCACTGACAACAACGAGAGACCAGCTCATATCGTCCTTAAATCTGACAAGGAATACTTTCCTAATCTATTTGATGAGAACATCGATAAAGCTGAAGCTAGAAAAAACAGCGACGAAATGAAAGAAGAAGTACAAAGTGTAGCTGATGCTGGGCCGGGAAAAGTCACGATTAATTATGACGCTGGAACTGTTCAGTATAATTGGAGAAAATATAAGAAGTACGAAGATGGAACTGAAGAAGATATTGCTCATTGGACAACAACTGAGTACTACTCCAACGAGGCAGAAGAAACCCAAAGGATTCAAGACGACAAGCATGCATTGATGGCTTGGTCACTAAGAAAAACTGCACTTAAATATATGGATAAACCTCTTGGTGTGTTCCCGAGAACTTCTTATGATATAAAGCCAGTCAGAGCCACAGGTGGTCAGTTATTCAGGCTCGGCACCGTCGGTGTTTTTGATTATATAAGCGACCACTACAGGCCAAAAAACTTATGGGGTGATTCATATAAGGAGGTAAAGAATCATATCTCCAACAAGTTCAACAACCATCTTATTAAGTCTGTGTTTTTGGCGCTACTAGCATACCTATGTTGGACTCGCGATAATAATCTTCTAGGATTTGTTGCCAATTTGTTTGATGGGTCGAAGATGTATTCAGCTCAATACCCTGATCCATATTTATTTGCAATTATGTTCATCGTTTTAGCTATCATCGGCTTCATCGGCGCATTTGACTTCGCTAAATCTTCTATCAAAATCGACTTTGAAAACTTGAATGATATTAGCTCCTTCACTGTAATACTGGGATTTATCGAATTGATGACTGCAATATTTACGGCGATGTTAATTACAGGAGGATCGTTTATTAGTCATTTCCAAGATTTGGAAATATGTGAATTCCATAATATTTATAGAGGCTTCACAGATGAAATCCCGCTAGGTATATTCTCTGTTTTTTATTTTGCATTCTTAGCGTTAGAACAGTGGTACGAATTCTCCGCCTTAATAGCAGTCAAGAAGCGCAATAAAGATTCCCTCATCAAGAAGGCAGAAGGTTATCTTAACTTATGCTCTCGTGTTACACAGAAGTGCCACAAAGAGTATCGTTTCTTAAAAATCTGGGCTGAGAAAACTAAAAACAAGTTTCCAAACTACGACAGAGAATTTGCTCTTTACTGCAAGCGCTACGATGAAGTAAACCGTATACTTAGAAGAGCAAAAAGACTCTGACATTATGCATATAAGCAAGCAAAAAGCTTCTCGAACCTGATCAGAGCCTACTCCATCACTACAACTTAAAGCTTCTCGACGTAATCCTTACAATCCTTAAGGCCGAGGTTAGAGTTGTCCTTTACAAGCTTAATAGCCTCCATCTTACGGCCCTGACTAAGTAAAACTTTTGCCTGCTCAGTAATGTTATCAGGCACATAGTTTTCTACCAGAGCGTTTGCGAGTTGAGGTGAAACTATAACTTCAGAATCCGCATATTTCTCGACAAAATCCTTCGCTTCTTTAAGACTTATACCTGTTTTGTCCCTAATATACTTAATAGCTTCTAATTTACGGTCCTGAGATAGCAAGTTCATCACCTCTGGAACAGTATCTTCAAGGCTCATTGGTGTCGCTAGTATTGTAGCTGTTTTCTTATTTAACTCGTCTAGTTCTCGCTGATCATCAGTTTTTCTTTTGAAGAAATCGAATAGTCCCATAATGTACTCCCTATTAGGTTTTTACTTTGTTTTAGTCTACTATATTAGGCATTTCTGTTATTTGTTTGATGTCAGGATTCCAATATCTAGCTTTATGCTTTATAGCATAAGCCTTCTCAATTCTTCGTCGTTCAACCTCATTACAATTCTCTTTGATTATTACGAATTTCAGATATTGGTATTTCTCACCTATATCTTTCCATTTACGCTGTCTTGTAGATAAAGGTCGGTCAAATTTGAAGACTTCATCGCCCTTATAATTCTTAAACACACCCTTTTTATTATAATTCTTCCCCTTGGAATACATACGATCAATACGTATTTCTCGATATATGTTCGAACTCTGAGCTACATCAAGACAAACATATTCTTCTCCATTGTCCCTAGGCACTCCATAACAAGCCCAGACGCCAGCAACTTTTTTATTACTTTTAAAGTCTGTTACTACCTGGGACTTATCTTCAGGGAAACTATATCCATGATAAACCGTTACACTAAGTTCTAGTACTTTCTTTTTTGCCATAAAAAACCTCAATCAAACTTCAAATATAGCCTTAGCTAACTGATGCTTACTAGATGTAAAACACATAGCATAACCTTTACATCAACTTCCAGATTAGCGCACGAACCATTAATTAGTAAAATAACACTCACTTGCATTAACTCAACGCTTACGAGTATTAATTCGAGTTTAACTCGAAATAACTTCAAACAACAATCTACTTTTAAAATTATCCTTATTTTTCTTACGCAGTGAAATCACTACAGGATGATCTAATCATCTGGAAAAGCAAGAAAGATGAAGAAACATCCAAAGCATCTGAACCAAAGAAAAGAGGAGACTGGAATACCGAAAGCTACCAAACTTCAAATATTCATTGTTCTCCTCGACACGATAACTAAGATAATAATCGAAGTTATCAAAAATTTAAAAAAGAGCTGACTTCTAAGGTAACACTTAGATGTCTAGCCTGATTCTATAACAGGAGGTATACTATGGCAATATTAATTTTAAAAATAATAGATTATTTGTTAATGTTTTTGCTTTTACTTACTGTGATATATCAGATAATCAGTAGCAAAAAGAAATAATCATAAAGAGGTACAAGACAATGGCTGAAAAATTCGGACCACAAGAAAGATATCAGGCTAAGAATAGAGTTAATGTAACACTAGCTTTTATGAAGTCTACAGAACAAGATTTGCTTGATCATCTTAGCAAGCAAGATAACAAAGCTGGATACATTAAATCTTTAATAAGAGCAGACATGGCAAAGAACAACGATAATTAACAATAAAAAGGGGCTGTGAAAATACTAGGTTTGGAATCGAGGTTACACAGCTCCTTTTTAATCGCTATTCTACACCCAAAACTATCTGATATATCTTAAAGCATTTTATCTACTGACTATCAACTGAATACCTGCCTATCAAAACAATCCAGATTTAAGTTTGTTAAGTCAATTCATCAAGCTTACTTTGAATCTCATCTAGATCTTTCTGAGTAATAGAATCAGGATCCACACCACAGGCTTCGCAAGCATCTCTGAATTCATCATTACCAATATCGTCGCTACCATTCTCGACAAGATACTTTGCTACACGCATATTAAGTCCATACTCAGTATTCATATAACCATTATCTTCCATCGCTGCTAACATCCAAGGTTCAAAAGACATTATTGGTACCTCCAAATAAATAGAATTACACAACTTTACACAAATAGACGTTTATTATTCTACTGATATAAGCATATTCACCTGGCTTGAAGTTATTTGTTTACATAATCATCTATCTCTTTCAATCTTAATAGCCATTTATCTATTAAGCCACCGTCAAAACAATGTTTTATCACACCATCACAAAAACGTTCTGACCTTACAGCAGCTGTAAGTATAGCCATTACTACTTGTCCATTCATATCCGATACATCTAAATTCCCATCGTCTATAAGATTAATATTGTTGCTATGCAAAATATCGCCATATCTATTTAATTCGAATTCAGGATGTTCATTATGAAAGTTATATACTTCTTCAATAAATTGCATTACTGCATCAGAATAGTGCACATATGGTAACTGTATAGTTTTTTCTGGCGAACCATCGTTAACTTTACCGCCACACCACACTCCTATATCGTCTTTATGAATTTCATTAATCATTGAAGTTAATCTCTCGTACATACTAATAATCCTATTCCACTATAAATTGTATCCATCGTTAAATACCTCAGCTTATAAGTGTTTCAAAGGTTTGATACGTATTTCTAACCTAATAACTCTTCAACTTCCAAAAACAACTGATCAACCTCGTGATTATCATCAAATTCCATAAGTCTGTTGAAGACCTGTCTATTAAGATAATCCTGTCCCATAGATAAATATGCCTTGAACTTATTCTGTAGACTAATGACTTTTCCAGTCTCGCTTTTATACTGCGCTAATCTTTCTTGATATGCTTCATTGGCACTAGTAATTACATGATTAATTATCCCCTTATCATGCTCATATTCATTTTTCGACATACCTAGCTTAATATAATCCAATCCAATGATTAATACGAGAATTCCTGGCACAGAAGTTCCTGCAACTAACGCAAATTTACTTTCAAAATCTTCACCCACAATAATGCTAAAAACAAAAGCAACAAATAACAAAGCTAAGCTCGCCCAAACAACTATTTTCCTAGCGGTAGCAGGTATCTCATAAGCTTGTCTTATATAGGTTTGCTTAGACCTTGCTTCGTCCATTAAATCTTCGTATTTCTGCTTATCTTCCTCAAATTTTTCTTTTTTATTAGATAAGTCTTGTTCACAGGATTCCAATCGCGACTCAACCGTAAATCGTTCTGATAAAGCAATACTTGGACTAACAGTTTTAGCGTAAGTAATGTATTTATTCTTTATGTTGTCATACATATCTTCAGGGGCAGTTTGCTTGATACGATTCATATAAGAACTAAGTACAGATGTATCGGAATAATCAATAACATCCACATAGTCCTTTGTTTTAACTCGAATTAACCCTTCCCAACCATAATGAACATAAGGATGGAGTTCGGCTATCCCTTCGTATGCTCTCCTTGCACGAGCATAATCTCCATGTTCCATATGACTCTCTGCACGGCTTAATAATGCTTCTACAGAATCCTTATCATAGACTTCTTCAGCAATAATCTGAGTTCCACAACTAGAACAAAAAGTTCTCTGTCTACCTGGGTTGAGCTGAACTTGTGCTCCACAATGATTACAATATAAATATGTGTATTTCATAGACGACCTCAATACTTATGTAAATCTATCTATAACTTCTAGCTATATATTTACTATATAACGACAGAAATAATAATGAGGGTGAATATAAGTACTATTAGTTCTATAATCTAAAAATGCTATCCGTTTTTACACATAAATTGAACTATCCTCACACTATATATATAATTAATAAAAACTATGGAGCTTAATCATGGCACCAATTAACGATATAAAATCATATCCTTTTACATTAGAAGGTTTACAACAAGTTAAGGATAGTCAATTAGGTAATAACTGGCCTGTCGTTTATCTCATCCATGACGATGAGAATCTTTATATTGGTGAAACAACAAGTGCCTCTAACAGAATGGGGCAGCATCTCAACAACAACGAGAAAAAGAACCTCCAAGTTATAGAAATCGTTTTTAATGAGACTTATAACAAATCAGTAATTCTAGACTATGAGCAAAGACTCATTAGATACTGCTCTGTTGATGATCGTTTTAAAAGAATAATTAACAAAAATAAAGGTCAAAAAGCTGAACACAACTACTATCAGCGTAACGACTATCGCAATAACTTTTCACTTCTATGGCGCGCACTAATCGAGAAAGGTATTGCCCACAAATCATTCGATATAATCGAAAACGACAATATCTTCAAGTTTTCTCCTTATAATGCACTTACGCATGAGCAAGATGTTATAAGCATAGAGGTCCTCTCCGATATTCTTAATACGTTCGAGAATCCTACAGAGGGTACCAATGTCAGCATAATCGATGGTTGCGCAGGAACAGGAAAAACTGTACTAGCTATTAGCATTATCAATTCACTTGTTAATGCCATCAACTATGAGCAAGACAATGATGAAATATTCATCGAAGAAGATGACGCTAAAAAATCTAGCACTCTTCTGGCGATAAAAGACTATATTCAAAAGAAGCGTAACGGCAAACCATTTAAGATTGGTTTTGTATTCCCTATGCCTGGTATACGTAAAACAATCACTAATGTATTTAAAGAATGTGGCAACGGTCTAGAATCAAGCATGGTGATCGGCCCTAACGATATGCTTAAGGACAATTACGATATTCTAATTATTGACGAATCACACCGTTTATCTCGCCGTAAAAATCTTACAGGATACGGAGCTTTTGATAGTGCTTCACGTAAACTCGGTCTTAATCCAGAAGATACAAATCAACTTGAATGGGCGCTTAAGTCTGCAAAGCACGTAGTCCTCTTCTACGACAAACTCCAGAGTGTAAAATCTTCTGATATTAAAGCAGATGTATTCGCAAAAACACTAGAAAATAATAGTAATTGCATCAAGCCATATAAGTTAACTACTCAGATGCGATGTGAAGGTGGAGATGACTATATCCAATATGTAAGAGATATCCTGACCGTAAAACCAAGAGAATTCCAGAAGATATCTTCATATGAATTCCTTCTCTTCGACGATGTTGATGAGATGGTACAAAGAGTTCGTAAACTAGATAATAAATACGGACTTTGTAGAACTGTAGCTGGTTACTCCTGGGAATGGGTAACTAAGCCAAAAGATACTGTCAAAGACACATTGGAACATTACGATTATTTAGTCAAAACGGAACAATTCGACATCTTAATTGAAAACCATAAATACATATGGAATCTTTCTAATGAGAACTGGGTATCACGACTTGATGCTGCTTACACGATTGGTTGTATTCACACTACTCAGGGATTTGATATGAACTATGTTGGTGTCATATTCGGAGAAGAAATCGACTATGACTTTAACACACAACAAATTGTTATAAACCTAGATAAATACTACGATAAAAAAGTTAAGGCTGGCATGCCTGAAGACGAGCTAAAAGAATTAATACTTAACACGTACATGACCATACTGGCACGTGGTATTAAGGGATGCTACGTATATGCATGTAATCCTAATATGAAGAAATATCTCGAGAACTATATTGCCAAAGCCAATAGCGAAACACTTAAGGAAATCTAATTATGAATCAAGAAACTATTAATAGAATCAGAAAGTTTACAGAAGACAGAGACTGGGATCAGTTCCACTCCCCTGCTAATCTTGCCAAATCAATCGTAATAGAATCAGCTGAATTACTAGAATGTTTCCAGTGGTCAGATGATAAATACGATATCCAGCAGGTTAAGGAAGAATTAGCTGATGTACTTGTCTACACACAGAATCTTCTTGATAAACTTGGCCTTGATGCAGATGCGATAGTAAACATGAAGATGAATCAGAATGAAGCTAAGTATCCTGTCGATAAGGCTAAGGGAAATTCTGCTAAGTATACGGAGCTATAAGGAACTTTAATTTTCTAATTCATATTGCGTCTACGTATACAACAGATTTTAGGAACTAACGAATTCTTAACTGATGTAATAATATCCTCCTTCAAGCAGGAATGCAGTGAATCTTCATACTAAACAAGTAAAAGTTAGATGTCTCTAGCTCTCTTTTTTGTTGCGAATAGATGGTTATCTATAGAAATAAACAGTATTACGAAATCTAATGATTCAAGCCCTGGTGTCTTTGGGGCAAACGGATTTCAAGCCGTTCAGATAAACTACCCGTTTAGTGGTTTTTACACGGTAAACGGTAGTACTTTCATTTCACCGCAAACTTAATGATTTCGGGCGTTACGGGAAGATAAGTGCATTAAACATACACTGAAGTACGCGAAACGAACATTTTAAGTACATATCGAAAAAAGTGGCTTTCTTTAGCGTTTAGGAAAGATGTAAAAACAAACAAGAGCAGGGATCTAATTCAGATGAGTAAACACAACGAAAGAAAATCCATGCGATTAGACAAAAACGAATTAGATAAGTGCTCCGATATACTCAGTAAGGAGCAATTAATCAAGGTTGGCCACATGAGTATGAGAACTGCCTCTTACCTACTTGAAAGCAAACTTCTCCCATCAAAATACAATGGCAAAAAGACCAGATGTTATGAAATCAAAAAAAGATATTGTTGAATTCTTCATTGATTATTCTGGTATGCCTGAGAAGTATGCTACTCCACCTAAGTGGTATTCAGAAAAGAGAAAGATTAAGACGCGTTCTTATAGGAAGATAATGAATAAAACCATCATAGATAAGAATAAACTTCATAAGTATTATGAAGCAAAGTTAGCATCTATATACGATAGTGTTCTTACTGTTAATGATGTAGCTAACTTCACTGGCTATGGAAGAAAAGCGGTATCCTCTTGGATAAATAAGAAAAAGCTTAGAGCTATACCTTACAAGCATAGTTTCTTTATCCCTCAGGAGTAATTATTAGACTGGATTACATCTGATGCGCACAACAACATTGTTAAGAAATCAGGCAGCATACAAGTGCTTGGTGGGGCGTTTGTAAGTAAATGAAATGCAGCCTTCAGTCGTAGTTATGACTGGAGGCTGCTTATCTATATTATGCTTCATAAGGAATTATCTCTTTTACATACTTCGAAAAGTCAAATCCACTATTTTTTTCTATTAATGTTTCGCCATTAATTTTCATAGTAAGTTTATTGTAATCATCTTTGCGATGCCTAAACTTATCTTTATCTTCTGTAGTGAATGAACCTTGAGGAATTGAGAGCAAAATAAACCTATAAGAAAAAATATCGTTTAATACTAAAATCCAATCTTGATCTAATTTAGTGAACTGTGGATCAATTGCAAAAATATTGTATTTGTTATCTCTCTTTGCATAAGAATATTCTTTACCAATATATTTGTTTTCCTGCAAAAATTTAATCGCATTAGATCTTTGGACAAGGTTTAGAACATTTTGACTAACTAATTGGATTCTTTGTTTTGAATCATCTTTTTTAAAATTACCAAAAACACCTACACCTATAAAATCTAATAAGAACATTGCTTCTTCAATGTAGCTGTCTAAAGAGATTTGGTCGCCACGTTCTATGTTGTGCTTATTTCCAGCTTTTTTATTCTCGGTATCAAGAGAGTGATTGCTATGCGCTTTGTTGATTAATACTGATTCAAGATAATCTATATCAGAGGAATTGAACTTATTTCCTCTAGTAGTCATTAAAACAACTCTATTCCACCATTCTTTTTGGGCCAAATGATTTTTTATCCTAGACTTCAAATTAGATGATTGTCCGACATATACCTGCTTCTCTGACAAAAGCAAATACACACCAAAGTTTTGACTTTCTTCAACCTCAAAAATGTAATCAACTGATTTTCTAGGTGCAGACAAAATGATAACATCTTCACCAGCTTTATTAGATATTCTAACAACTCCGTCTAATGTACCATTCTCCAAAACAATATTTATAACTTTTGCTTGTCCCATAATAGCACCGCCTTTGCAACTAATTATAATTATCACTTTTAGGACAAACAAGATCATAAATAATAACAAAAGTCTTGCTGCTTGGTTCTTTTATACTCTACTGACGCATACATTAGATTCGACTATATAAGCATATTCGCCCGTCTTGAAGATACTCTCCATCATAATTACCAAATATTTTTACACTAGGAAAATATACTACCAATACCTTCTACGTCTTCTATACCCACTACGATGATGCCTATGATTACCAGATTTTTGCCACCAAAATACTTTTTTACTTCGCGGATTATAACCAAGTAAATCCTTAAATACTTCAACTATAAATATAACTATGTATAGCGGTAACAATAAGAGATTACCTAAACATCCCATAATAAAACCTCATATTATAATGACTTGATTAATTCGTTCTATATTTTAAGTATTAATCTGTATTTATACTAACCTAATAACTCTCCAACTTCCAAAAACATTCGATCTGCTTCGTGATTATCATCGAACTCCATAAACAAATAATGGACTTGGCTATTAAGATAATCCTGTTCCATAGATATATATGCCTTGAACTTATTCATTACTGTGTGTTAATTGCACATAATTGAAGTAAAATAATAATTATCCCAAATCTATTCTATAGATTTCATATATCTTTAGCCTGTATTTACGAGGTAGAAAATAGTATGTTAGCGATGTCTGATACAAGGATTGATGATTTTTTGCCAATATTTGCTAATAGTGGTGTTCCGGTAACATTTTTGGTTCCTACTCCTACCGGTTTTGAAAAATCCATAATGGATGCAACTGCACCTGTAAGAAACTATTTACACGAGATGAATATTCATGATTACTCAATTCAACTACAAGGTCCAGATTATAAGGTTATTTTGCCAACATTTTTTGTTACTGATACCGAATTAATCGAGACAACAGTTTCTTTATACAGACCAGTTACTAAGAAAGGAGATCCAAGAATATGGTTTGGAAAATTAAAGCGATATTGTTCACCTTGCAATCTCCTTGCAATTATAAGTATAGATAAAATCCTATATGTTATAAATCTTTCTAATAACAAGATTAAAGAATCTCTGCTATGTGGTGGTTTTGTTTATGATGTCCTTAAAGAAGCTGAGCATAAAGAAAACTCGATTGCAGAAGAACTACTTGCTAAATTGAAAGTTATTCACAATCGAGGATTCATTCCGTCTATTACTCCTGGGGATTCAGGCGTAGGCGATACTTTAGAAAATGCTCTTGGTATTAGCAGAAATAACAGTCCAACTCCTGATTATAAAGGAATCGAATTAAAATCTACTAGATTAACTCGAAACGGAGAAAATCGAAATAAGACTAGAAATACTTTATTTACTAGAGTTCCTGACGAAGGAATGTCATACAGAGAAATAGTTGATAATTATGGAAAAATTCAGATACCTAGAGGTTCAACAGAAGCAAGGCTTCAGTTATATGAAACTTTAAGAGCATCAAGAAAAAACGCATACGATTTACTTATTCAAGTTCAACCTAAAGATGATAAATTACTTTTGATTCATCAAGATAATTCTGGTAGTGAAATAATCGAACATTACGTTTCGGCTTGGTTAATGAAAAATCTTCGTGAACAGTTACTTATAAAACATAGAGAGACCTTTTGGGTGAAAGCACTTTCAGAAAATATTAATGGAATCGAACATTTTAGATATGATAGAGTACTGCACACTAAAAAGCCAAACGCTTCTTTATTGGCACCACTATTTGAAACAGATAAAATTACTATAGATTTAGCAGCACACTATAAACCCGACGGTAAGTGGAGAAATCACGGGGTATTATTTAAAATGAATCCGGATGATATACCTATGCTTATGGGTAATCCAATAGAGTACATACTCTAAATAACTAACGCCGATGATTGCTATACCATCGGCGTTTACAATTACAAAACTTTAATTATTTCAAGGGCGACTGCCTTGGCAAGCAAAGGAGGAACCGCATTACCAACTTGGGTATATTGTGGAACTTCAATACGCCTTAATAATCCACCAGTAGTTCTTTTCCCAAGGAATTCAAAAGAATCATCAAATGACTGACATCTAGCCATTTCACGAACACTAAATGTTCTATTTTCCCAAGGACTAATATAATCATCAGCAATTGTAACTACTGTGGCTGAAGGTAACTTTGAATCCCATCTTTGACGAATGTTTTTCTTTGTAAGAAGAATATCCAATGCATGGTCGGAAACATTTTTATTCATATACAATTGAATTATCTCCTCTTCAGTGAGATTCAATTGTTCCGAACAGTATTTCAATAAATGTACTTTTCCTGTAAGATCGATACCATTTTCTTTAATTCGCTTTCTGAGTTTTGTTCCTGTTTCTCCTTCAAAGAACAAACTGAATCTTTCTGAAACTAAATCACTCATATTAGGCAATTCAGTACATGAAATTTTTTTAGAAGGAATTGGGGTTCCATCTAATTTGGGAGTTCTTCCTTTTGCGCTTTCTATTTGATATTTACTTTTCCTTTTGGAAACAGATAAACGAATACTATCATCTGTTATTAGATCACTAATAGCTTCCTTAAGAGATACATAATGTTTTTCATCAACAATAGGATCTGGATAAGAGGGAACTTTTTCACCTTCACGATATCCTATAAAGATAACTCGATTTCGTCTTTGTGGAACTCCATAATCAGCAGCATTCAGAATTTTTGGTTCAAGAGTTTGATAACCAATTAACTGTAGTTCAGAACGAAGAATGTCAGGTGTAACGCTGCCATCGGGATATTCGACACCAGTAATGCCTTTATAACCTAAAAACTGCATATCCATGAATCCTTCAACATTTTCAAGGACTATGTATCGAGGCCTAATCTCGTTAATTACTCGTACATATTCACCAAATAGCATATTTCTAGGATCTGACTTATCGCGGCGACCAGCTCGTGAGAATCCCTGACAGCTTGGTCCACCTATCATCAAATCAATGTCTGTAGGTCTTGCTATTTGACCAGTTCTAAAAATCTCGAGATTATCGATATAATCGTTAATTTGCGAGCCTGAAAGATCTCTTATATCTGATCTTTGGAACCATGTATTATATCCTTGGATTAATCCTAGTTGATCGTGTCTATTGCGATATGTTTTTTCTACCATATCGCTAATATCGGAGCTAAATAGAATATGAAAGCCCGCTTGTATCAAGCCTTCAGAGCAACCTCCAGCTCCGCAAAATAAATCGATTGCGTAAGGCACAAAAAACCTCCTAAATAAACACTGCTACAATTTTAGCATTATATAGAAATAAAATCCAGGTTATATTAAGCATAGTTATATGAATCGAAGAATTGTATCAGTGTATACGCGTCAAATAAACGTTTTAATATTAGATATTGTCATCTATACCTTTAGATGTATAAACAGCATTTAGTGCTTTAGCAAGCTGGTGTTTCAGTTTTTTGGTTTTTGGTTTTATACCAAGATCCGAAAGTATATTAATACAATCTTCATCTTCCAATTGAAATACAATGTTTAAAAACAACCTAGCTCTAGATGCACCAACATAGAAAATACGAGCTGCATCTGTAGTTAATACTTTTTTATCGACATCTACAATTATCACAGCATCAGCTTCTAAACCTTTGAATTTTCTACACGTTGTAAATCGATATTTCCCTTGCAGTTTTCCATTGGAGAGATATTCGGACAAAGCTGAAGTATTTTCGGTTTTGCAAGTAAGAATCATTACATCATTAATGCCTTGAGTTTCATATTCAAAAACTAAATCCATTACCTGCGATAGAATCTCATTATTAGAAGGGAAATACACTTTAGGTATAGTTCCTTTTATGCATGAGTCAAGCATTTTGGGCTTTCTATCTTTAATTGGTTTCATTGATGTTTTAGCAATATTCTCTGTGTTTCTACAATTCTTATATAGTGTTAATTTACAGTCAGAATTAAGTATATAGTCAGGGATTTTGTTCCCCTGAACAAATTGCATAGAATCATAGAATATATAAAATGATCCATTAACTTTGTAATTGTCAACAATAATAGTTTCAAGAAGTTGAATGATATCATTTTCCTCTATATTATCTTGTCCGAAATCCTGCCCTTCATCGATTATTATATGTTGATATGGAAAAGTTTCATTAAAATAACTGTCTTCTAGAACATTTTTTAAAGCATTATAATCAGCTTGTGGAGTATTACACATCTTACAAGCAAAAGCATCAATTGTATAATAATCAACATTAATATGATTATTGTTCTCAAACAAATGATTTCTAAGAAATTTGTTGTAACAAAGAAATAATACTTTTTCACCATTATCAGCATGACGTCTTGCTTTTTCTAAAGCAATCAAAGTTTTACCTGTACCTGCTACACCTTGTATGACCGCTGTTTTTTGTTCAACCAGGAAGTCCAATATGCATTTTTGTTCAGATAATAATCTGTGGAATACTTGCTTCTTTAAATCATTCTCTATGTTTATAGATGGCACTAAGTCAAAAGAAGGACATAACACTTTTCTTAATATAGTATCGCTCTCTTTGTCAGATAAAAATGTTTCTACATGATTGGGTAATTCGAGCGAAAAAATAGACTCTATCCGTAACGAAGGATTAACTAAATCTTCTTTTGTCAAAGTTATATTTACATCGGCTTCGGGAGGAAGCTTAATGGTTTTAAGCTCTTCTGTAGAAACACTAGGAAACCATACTGCATGTAAGAACTTGCATTTTTTGATTAATTCTTTATATGGACTATTCAAAAAATAATTCATTAGTTTCCATTTATTACCGCTGGCTTGGTTATATGGTCCATCATGTGACATTCGAATACCGCTTTGATAGAACCATTCACCATTAATATATTGAATATGCCCAGCTTTTGCTTCTAGCGAAATAATACCTTTTTGTGGATGAAAGATTAAAAAATCAGTTTCACTTTCTGAAATGATACCATTATTAATACTAACAAGCTTAAAAGAATGTATTACATAATAATCATCAGATAATACTTCTAAAGCATCAAACATCATATCTTCAAGACTGCCTTCTGAAAAGTACCGAGGGCGTTCAGGTAACATCTTTGCCATGGTTTACTCCTTAATTAGGTTATAGAAAGTTGTAGCATCAGGGAAATTATAAGTCGTATATAGTTTCCAACCTGTTTCTTTTATTCTTTCTATAGAATCATCATCGATATCAAAAGCAACAAGGATTTTCTTTTGGGGCCATAATAGGTCTACTTCTATAGTCAGATTATCTATTGTTACTATTGGTGAACCGATTGGCTTTTCAAGTAATACTTTATCAGGCATATTTAGATTTAACGATTTAATAATTTTTCTTCCCTCATTATTATCATCATCGATATTATCCAGAACATAACTCCAAATACTGTGATAATCTTCATCTGTATAATCCAAACCATCAGCGAATCGTAGTGTTTTTTCAGTTGATTTGCTTTTTTTCTTAGGCATTTCTGTTGTTCCTAATTCAACTTCTTCTAAAAGTTGGGAATATACATTGGGCAAAGAATATACAATTGATAAATCAGAAATAGCGATGGAATTGGCTGGAATATATGGGACATCCTTGCTCCACATGGCTGGGTAAATATACAACATTTTTTTACAGCCAGTACCTATTAGATAGTAATTACCATCTTTGCTAATTATTGATAAGTCTCTGCTGCATTCTGTCTTAAGAAGTTCTCTGATTGGTTTTATCAATATTTCTTTTTGGCTATCAGTTAATGGATCCGCTAATTTATTATCTTTACACCATAACAAAACATCGATAGCTGCATGTCGATCCATAATCTCCTGAACACGCTGGTTCCAGAAATGATTTAAGCACTTGTGACAAGTCTTCTCACAAGAGCAACCCTGAAGAAATTCAAGCGTCTCTTTTAACAATTGAGAAGAACGTTCTGCAATAATTGAACAATAACCAGCTCCACTTGAAAGACTATCAAAAAGGAATACATCTAAATATGTTGTTTTTTCATCATATCTGATTCGATATCCACTTTTGATTTCGGTAAACTCTACACCTAACATTCGTCCTGCACTTAAAACCATTGCTTCTGATAAGGTAATTGCAGCTTGTCGCAACCATACGCCACCATTTATATAACTAGTGTCAATTTTATTGTTGTCTAATGCGATTTCAAAAATAACCATATCAGTTCTAACATCTGTTCCAATATAAGCCATCATTGCATTATGTTTGCAATTATAAGAGCTATATGGATTCTTATATGGTTTCTTAACATTATTAGCTGAAAATGCGTCAGGAGTATTGCCTGGAATTGCTGCTCCACAATCTTTGCAGATTACAAATCCTTCATTATCAATACCTTTGTTTACTATTAATAGTTGCTGATTGGAACGTTCTGCCATTTTAATGTGGCTATAAGGACTAATAGAACTCATTTTGTCATCTGGTGTAGCTGCATAACTTGGACTTTCAGCATAAGATCTCTCATTTTCAGCTTCTGATTCTCGAATACTAGTTCCATTTAATGGAGCAAATCCCCATGGCTTAACCATAGTTTTTGTATCTATTCCTACTTCGCCACAGAACGGACATTTATTACCATCAGGAGTATCAACACTGAACCATTGACAAGCTCTGTTCTTACATAAATATAAACGCTTAACATATTCTGTACTTCCTGATGACAGATAATTCTTTGCAGGGTTATCGAATTTTCCTGCTTTACGTTTAGCATGAAAATTATATAAACCACCCGATTTATAAGTTTTTTTGTTTACTACTAATGTTCTACCAGGAGCATATTCAGATATTGCCAAATCTAATGAACGATCTGGTTCTTCAATTATTCTTTTACCATCTTGATCTTCAATGTAAAATCCAACAACATCTTTTGGGAATGAATAGGTTGGCATTACACCTTCTTTATAGAAAGAATCTAATAATGCTTCCATATCTCCATTTTTATCCATATATTTTTCTGGATACAATTTAAGTTGTTCTTTTAGATGAATTAATTGCTTTTTAAATCCATCTTTAAAATCTTTTGCGCATTCTTCAAGTCCGTGTGGTACTAATCGTTCAATTTCCTCTTCGCTAAAAGTTCTTGACTTAAGATAGGATAAGAAATCTTCATATAGTGTTTCATAGAAATTAGTAACACATACCTTATCCATACTGGTTTTATGCTGTAACAAGAATTCATTAATAACCACTATATTAAGATGACGATAAACTATTTTTTTATTATTGTTATCAATCCAAGGTGTTCTAGGTTCACCGGAAATTATTAATTCTGGATGTTCAAAATAATAGTTATCATGAGGACTGTTATCAATGTATGTGACAATGGTCGATACAGATGCCCCTCGTCTTCCCGCACGACCTGCTCTTTGCTGATAGTTTTCACGCATAGGAGGAATATTTCTTAAACCAACAGCAGTTAAAGAACCTATATCTATACCGACTTCCATTGTAGTTGTACAGCTTAAAACATCAACCGGTTTTTCTTTATTGTCGTTATCAACAAATACATTTTGAAAACGCATTTCATAGTCTTCTGTAGTTGACCACATTTTGTCACTTAACTCATCTTTGTGTGACAATTGTGCAGTATGTTCTTCGGCGTTAATACCGGTCATAATTACATCAGGATTGTTGATAATACTAAGAACAGGATCACGCCAAAATCTAAGTCCTTCAATGTCATCATCTGTCATATCACGTATTGTTTCATGTTTGCAATGCGCGCATTTTCCCCATAGAGAGAATGGTGATACTCTGCTACATCGCGTACATACATACCAATTATGTTCTGGATAAGGTGCATATTTCAAAGTTACTGACGATGGATTTATATATCTTTTTCCATCATCTTCGCCTGTAGTCAACAGAAAACATTTTACTATTGTTTTTATCTCTTCTTCAGAGAAAGATTTATCTTTATTCAGAATGTCTTTTAGTGATGATTCTAGTTCTTTCTCGTTGGAAATACCCCATCTCATCTCGCGACCAGCTGCATTAGTTCTTAATTCTGAACTAAAGCCCTCTAGACCAAAAGCATAATTGGAAGTAAGTACGTTGATAATCCATGCCGAATATAATGATAAATATTCTTCTCTTTGTAAATCTATATTCTCTTTTTTGAGTTTTACTAAAGCTCGTTTTAAAGAACTAGAACTTGGCTCAACCCAACAAAAAGCAACATCAGTTAAGGAACGATAGCTATTGCAGATTTGTTTTAATAATTGTTGATTATATAGAGCTGGTACCGGTTTAACTTTTTGAGCAAAACTAGCATAGTCAAATTCGTCATCAAATTCCTGACAAAATTCATATTCATCTTTATACAAAGATATATGCGATTGTAATAGACCTTCATCTGTACCATAAAAGAATCTCAATCCGTTATTACAAGCAATTTCAACTATAAATGGGTATAACAAATCCATAGTTGGTTCTTTGCCATTTTCTTCTGACCAATCGATTAAACGTTTTGCAGCTAAAGTTAATGCTTTCTTCATAGCATCTTCATCAGCCGCTCTAGTCAAATCTTTTGCTAAAATAGCAGCTTTTTGGCGACTATCAGAAAAAATTAATACTTTTCTGCCTTTATTTGGAGACCTTGAAATTTCGTCCTCATTAAACAATGTTTGAGGCTGTGTAGATAATTGCTCAGAAACAAGATTAAAAAATGGTTCATTACTTTTTGTAGCAAAATCAGTTACTGTCAGATTTCTATTACAACGAGGGCATCCTTCGAAAGACCATACTTTGTTATCTGGTACATGACAATAAGCAACGTGTAAGCAATTCGGATTATCTTTTTGACTATCATCTTCGTATAGTCTACCCGTTAGGCTATCAATCCATGCAAATCTAATATTTTGGCCTTTTTTTATCTTTTTTCTATCGAGAAGTTCATTGTTATTCAAAATATAAAAATGAACTTCATGCATAAAATCATTGTTACCAAGGCCGCTTGTACTCCAAATGTAATTAATTCCAGGGTTTGAAACATCCATATATCCCTTAAAGAACAACGCACCACAAGCTCGATCATTCATTAACTCGAATACTTTTCCTCCACAATCGCAAGTTTCTCTTTTTTGAGAAATATATATACGACCAAATGGAAGAGTGGTATCAGGTTTTTGTTTACAAGTACAATTAGGATTTGAACACATGTACAATCCACGTATACCTCTAAACATTAAGTGGAGGCGAGCAGGAAATAGAACAGCATCATTTTTTCTGGCAAGTGGCGCAATTGCTAACAATACTGATAATGCTTGTAGTGCATCTTCAGCGTCATCATTTTGGAAAACAATTTTAGCTAAATCTTGTAAACGTGTTGCATTTCCTCTGCATTTTTGCAGTAAACGCATAACCGGTTTAAGTTTTCTAAGATTGTCATATAGCCATAAGCCAACTGCATTTTCATCGGAAAAATCTACATTATCATGTTTAATACTTAACGCTTCTGCAAGGTGTCGTAGTTCCGTTTCTTTTTGATTATGATTACCGTTTAAGCAATCTATATCAATGTTTAGAAACGTTGCCGCAGAATATTCTACTGTATCTTCAAAGCTAATGTTTTCTGGTGTACCAGTGATTATTTCAAACTTACGATTAGGATTAGAATTTGAACTCAAATCGGAGGCAAATTTTTGTACACCTTCCATATCATCTGACGGAACACTAGCTGTAGTAAGTATAAACTGTATTCTATCTCGTCCGATGTTGAGACGATTCATCAGTCGTCGTATTAGTAAAGATACTTCTCCGCCGGAAGATCCACGATACATATGCGCTTCGTCGATAACAAACAATAGTTTATTGTCTGGTGATAAGTTTAGCCACTTTTTAGTATCTTCCCATATATTGTTTTCAATTGGGCGAATCAACATATACTCCAGCATTGAATAGTTAGTAATCAATATATCTGGACTATAATTCTGCATTTCATATCTAGTAATCAATTCTGCATCGTGCGGGGATGTATAATGTTCACCTTTTGCCAATTTATCTACAAATAAACTTAAATCTGCTTTAGCTGGATATTTTCCCAACTTTATTAATTGTTGTTTGGCGTCATCACTACATCTAATAAGATTTGCACTTAACGTTTTTGCCAATTTTTTATCTTCATCGCCATCTTGTGCACCTGAATAAGATGTTCTACCTGTATACATTCCAAATTGAGGACGTCTTGCTTGTAAATCAGAGAATAGTTTTTCATACACATTGGTTCTATCACCAATCATTTTGCGTAATCTTCCCATTTGATCTGAAACCAAAGCATTCATAGGGTAAAGCATTAAAGCTCGTACGCCTCTTTGATTCCAAGTGTTGGGAGAGAAAACTGCTTCATTATACATTTTACCGATAACAGGCCACATAAAACATTCTGTCTTACCAGAACCGGTACCTGTTGCTACTAGAATGTCTTTTTGAGATAAATACGCTTTTAATGCTTTAGTTTGATGAACATAAGGATTCGCAAATACACCCAATTTATTATCTATCATTACCTGATAGAACGCCTTCATTTCCTTTGGTAACAAATCATCTGGTATTTTAAAGATTCCTGCTTCGTCAACACAGTAAGCAGGATTCGCTTCAATATAAGGTTCTTGACTCAAGCATAAAGGAGATTCTAATTCTTCAGAGCATATATCTCTTAATTCGCTATTTTTTCCTAAATAAATAGTTTTAATATACTGAAGCATTTTTTCTTTTAATGCATCATATGTACCTTCCACGCCATATTTATTCATAAATGATTAACCTCCATGTTTATACCCAAATTATTGACAAGTAACTCAATTACTTCTAAAAAATCATTTTTGATTACAAATTCATTTTTTCTGTTTCCTATATTTTCCAATGGCCAGCCGATATAGTTTAATAGTTTTGTCTCAGCAGGTGGTAATTTAGACCAAAAATGCAGAATACTATAATCTCTACCAATATCTGCTCTTGCTTTCGCACACTGCCCGTAAAAAGACTTAACTATATATTGCATTCTTTGAGTATCTCTAACATGCTCATTTTGACTATAGCTCGAAATACTGGCCATAAATATTACTTCATTTGACTGTTTGCATAATTTGTAATTGAAAGCCCCATATGATAATTGGCTTCTAGAAATATATATTTGATTATCTTTTAGTGGTAAGAATTTCGTCCAGCAAGAAGAAAACACGCTGTTTTTATTAGGATCAAAAAATTCATAATTATCAATATTAGCTATTTTTTCCCATTTCAAATTTTTAGTGATGAAGTGTAAAAATTCTTCATGGCTAATCAAAGGTATATGAAAGTATTCTAATAAATCAACAGTATTCAAATCACAACATCCGTTTTCTGTAATTGCCATACCAGAAACTATTATATTTTCAAAGGAGTTAGCTGCTCCTATTCTAATTAGATTCGTATTGTTATATTTTACTGTTATTGGTGTTCTAGCAGTGATTTTTGAATCAAACCCACATTCAATAATATCTCCACTGTTGAACAAAACGTCTCTAAGTATATTTGTCGGATTAGTTTGGTTTTCTGGATAAAACCATCGCGCAGTCTTGCCATTTACTATTAGAAAAGAATCAAGTATTTTTTGAATACTGCGATGAAATTGGTTTTTAGAAATACTTTGAGATTCGATATTACTAGAAGAAGCAATTGCTCTTATCCACATCCCCATAGCAGAATAAATAATTCTGCTATGAAACAGGTAATCCGATTCCCCTTCATATTTGATAATATTCAAATCGTGAGCAATTTGATTAAAGACATCAATATGGTTCATAATAAAGCACCTTAAATACCATATCTTCTTTTAACATCTGCACTCAGTTTATTCTTTATGGAACTAATTTCATCTTCATTTATCATATCCTCATATAAATAACAAAATTTAGCTATTATTGAATCTGTAAATAATGATGTATCAATATTATCTAGGCAATTATCAACATATTCAAAAAAATTAGAAATAATCATAATAGTTGTTCTAGGAAATTTGAGTAATTGTAAAGAACTGACTACATCAGAATCAATATCAAATTGATAACTACATTTGTTCTTGCCAATATCTTCGTTAATTATTGCAGGTTTAAAAACACAATCTCTTACAAATGAGTTAATAGCTACGTCCGTATTAAGGAACACACTGTAATTCCATATACTTTTTGACAATAATGAAAGAGAAGTATCTGACTCATAACTGAAAATAAAAATTTTATCCGAAAAATCTTTATTGAGAGACATGAAAACTAACTCATTACAAGTATCGCATAAATTTTCTACAAGAATTACTTTGCTTGCTATTTTCTTAATTGAATTGTATATATCTTCATATTCTACTGATGGGTTTGATACTACTATACGTACAGCACGATGACCATTAATGGAATAAGAAAAAGCATCTGCTATACTTCTAGCAAAAATACCAGAAACTACTATAGAATTTATGATTGAGTCAGAATTAATAAAAATATGACTCAATACAGTTCCAAACAATGAATTTAAACCTGTGTTTTTTAAATTTAACTCTAAGATTTTTTTGGCTTTTGACAAATCATCAACCGAATACTTATCAGTTATTTCAAAAAGTGCCGAATCATCAACAAATACACTGCATTTGTCTTTATCTATGTTTGTTCTGGTGTTTGGCAATAATGAAGAATAAATCTTACTGTTAATAATATATTCATTAATGCTACTAGATAGATTATCTATACTTTTTTGAGTTGCAGAAACAACTTCATCATATTGATTATTTAGCTGGTTATATTTTTCTGATAATTGCTCATATTCCTTTGAAAGGTTTGCCATTTTAGCATTAATCGTATTGATTTGATTTTGTTTTTCCGATATTGCTTTTTCGGCGGCACTTCTTTCTTCTGAGTTTTGTTTGAACCATAATTCCTTTGCACAAGTTATATATTTTTCTTGTAAATCTTCACTATTAGTTAAAATTTTGGTTATAGCATCATCCAAAAAGTCTTTTTCTGTTAAATGAGCTACGATAATATCTTCGTAATCTGTTAGTTTACTTTCGAATAAATCTACATCTTCATATCCAGCAACAGAAAAGAATCGTTTCTGTTCATCTCGATCAGACATAGCACTCTTAATTACAGCAATAACATTCTGTACTGCATTCTTACTTAGCCCTATATTATTTGAATGTGTTTTAATATACCTTGATAGATAAATAGGAAGATATTCTTCAAATCGATACAAATACAGCTCTCCATCGGCCTCCGGTAACTTATCAAAACAATAAAAATAGCGACTATTTACTAATTCTCCATTCTCATCCCAATATTTCTGAACTAACATAGAGTCGATAATCTCATTTTTATTTATAAAAATTACACTAAGAGAATGGATTGCATGCTCAACATCTTCAATATTGCTTGATAATACATACTTATCTCCCTTTTTTCTAAAATCTGACAATCTGCATCGTACTGTACGATAAGAATCAGCATCCTCATCTATAGCTAATAAAAAATTATTAGGTATACCTATTGGCAATGAGATTCCTGTTTTTAAATGCTGAATGACCGTGTCGTTATCTTGACTCATATTCTCAGAGTTTATGACAATTTCATAGAAATCAACATCTGAATAATAAAAACTTCTAATAGATGAGCTTGTATCACTATATTGTATAAGCTCCCAATTCCTTAGTTCTGGTTTATACGGCTTCGGTACAGAATTATTCGGTGCATATTTAATAGTTTTAGGAGTATACACATCTGGATTTATTTCAATCGGGAAGAATTGCCCTTCTTTATAATCTGCAATTCTATAAAGCTTAAGTTCCATATTTTTATTGAAGTAAGGTAAACATAGTGAAATAACTTTTTCCATTATTTTTTTCCTCCTAAATATTCATATAGTATTCTCATTACATTTACAGGCACGGAGCCAGATTTTTTGTAATGCTCTAATTCACGCTTAGTTTCAGGTAATTCTTTATATTTTTGATACAAATGTAAAAATGTATTGTCAATCGGTACAATCATTCCATCAACGCCCCTCAACTTAGCTGCTAACAGTTGGTCTCTTTGTTGAATTTCCGATTCTTTCTTTTCCGCTTCAAATATATGATTTAGTAATTCAATTCCATGTCTGGTCAATGCAATTAACGAATCGTTATTGTTAACTCCATCAATTCTTAATTCAGCTTGCTTATTAAGAGCGTATTCAATACATACACCATTATTTTTAATATGGAATACCTGACAAGGAGTATTACCTCTTATGGCGATTGACATATTATTGATTCGTTTAATTGCAAAATTCTGAATTGGATTCCCACTTGTATCAAGAATACTAATCACATTCATTCCAGAAAATAAATCAACTTGCTGTCTTTGGATGAACTGAATATTTCCATTAAATGTTTTGTCTACAGAAATCGGTATACTGTTCTCAGAAAACGATAAACATAGTATGGGTGGCTGAGTTTTAGTAATTTCTAACTTTTGGTAATTTTTATCCGAATATTTATAAACATTAGGATTTTCATTAGGGCTATCTACCAAGAACAACCCACTATACGTATTATATGGATATATCAAATAATTATCATCTGAAATGCAAGGTGGCCAAATAGGTAACAATTCTGATTCACCTAGTAACAAGTTGAGATGATAATAATCCAATAGATAATCCGCTAAAGATTGAAACCGTCTATCATTGGCGTATGTTTTCTTAAATTCAACTATATATACATCTAAAGATTGCAAGCCTATTTTAAGTGATCCTATCTTTTTAATTTCCATGCAATCTCGAAAATTATAAAAACCTAAAATACTTCCGACGTAATAATACTGAGTATTAGTAGTGAGAGTACCTAATATTCTTATTTTTCTAGAAAATTGCTCACCAACTTTAAAAAAAGATCCATTGAAAAATGCGTCACTATATTTAGTCCAGCGATTTTGAATATCAGTAGGAACGTTATGATATTCAATCTCATATTTTCCTTCAGAACTTGGCATGCAATCCAATGCAACTTTAGTAATATGTTCCGGATTAAAACGTTCTTCTGTTATGTATATTTTCGCGTTGCGTATGTTCCTGCTGATAATCTCTATATACCCTCCGCTTTTTGAAGCATTTTTTATTAATAGTTCAGGAAGAGGGTGAAATCCCATGTAAAGTCGAAAAATACTATCTATATCCTGAGTTAAATAAAGCGGCAAACCCATTTTTTCATATGAAGATTTAGTAGGACTATCTACACGCTTATCACATTCTATACTTTGAGGGGTTTTGTTTTTATGTCTAAAGAAACCTCTAATATCTAATGCCACACTTTCCATGCATTCAGGACAAAAAAATCGACGAGTATTTGCAGCAATACTCGTTCCTTCCCAGGCTTCAACCTCTATTTGTTTACCAATTGCATAATTGTCAATTGCTTTTTTCAAAATAACCCTCAAAGCATAGAATATTACAATTCAAAACCTGTAGATATTTTATCATTTTTTATTTATCACGATTGTTCAGGTATATTAATAACTTATTAATAATCGCATCTCATAGTAAAGCTTATTATGTTATTGAAACGCCTTAACTACATTTCATTCTAATATATTGACGATTGAATACCTTTTACTTATGACTCCATATTATGAGACCACTGAAATGCCTGCAAATACTGAATTTCAAAACCGGTCTCAAAACTTATCAATTATGATAAGTTAAAGCATCGGGAATAAGTAAAAATCTTATTAACTTACTGACAGATTATTCCAAAATCAGTTACTATCAGGCTCACTAATACAAACGCCTGCTGCTATCGCCCTTTCGAGCCAAGCTTGCTTTGCCTCCTGCGCATTGGCATAAGCTTCTTCGATGGTATCACCTATTGATATACAACCGGGCAGATCAGGAAACGACACCAAAAATCCACGTCCATTAGAGCCTGGTCTAAAAAGCATAGGATATGGTAGTTCCATATATTCATCTAACGACTTCATAAGAACCTCCGATTATTAAGCGCTAATATCGAAATCGCTGATTTAATCATATCACCTAACCATGGCTGATTCATAATAAGCAAATCATTTTTAGCTATATTTTCTTTAGCGTATATACAAGAATCATTATCGGACTAATTATTATTAGAAACAAAGCATAAAGCAACCATTCAATTTTCTGCGCATATATCTACCTCGTCAATCAACACCACTCGATAATCTTCATTTATAAACCTTCGTTAAATCGAATAACGTCTTAACAACAACATAAATAACTCCTGCGAGCATTAATAGAATAAATCTTATAATCTTCTTCATTTTGCTTACCTCCTTGCTTGTTACCCCAATTATCCACCCAACCTATGTACTATAATTCGGACCATTTAAATGACGCAGACATCCTTGAATGAAAAACTAAAGTTGGTTTTTTCAAAACTTTACTCGTGCAAACTGTACTTTTACTTGTGCAAACCGTTCTTTTGCCTTTGCTGGTAGTTACGATGTAGGTCGATAGGAAGTGCCTTTGCTATGAGTTCCGCAGATGGCTCTGCCATCGAGGACTGTCTGAAATAGCAAAGCACTTTCTATTATGCAACAGTTCTGCAACGGTCACTTTTCTATACTTAGCTCATAAACAAAAACAAACAAACGAAAGGAGATGACGAAATATGTACCCAGATGGATTTATAGCTTGGATTTTTGACATTCTTGACCTTGAAGAATAATAAATTGAAATAAAAAATGATTGTACAGGGAGCTATCACATCACAGTGATGGCTCCTTTTTCTTTGTCTGGAATCGCCTGTGTGAATAGTAACGGTTCAAACATGCATTTTTCGGGTTAATCCTTCTTGTATAGTCCAAATACAGACTTATCCCAAACTTTTTGTTAGTGAGCAACAGTTCTGCAACGGTCACTTTTCTATACTTAGCTCATAAACAAAAAACAAACGAAACGAAAGGAGAACAAAAAACATGATTACAGCAACACTTATCGTATTTGGAATTCTAACTGTTCCAACTGGAATCGGTGTAGGAGTTACACTCCTCACAATGGACTAATAACAAAATCAACTTGTCTCAAAAAAATAAGGTTAAAAAAAATAAACGAAAGGAGAACAAAACAATGGATTGGTTTTATGATTTACTTCCAGATTGCTTTAAGCCAAATTACTGTATCCCACACTTACCTGTAATTATTGCTTAAGTAACAAAGACAACTTATCTCAAATTAAATAAGGTTTTACATAGGACTGCACTAGCAGTCCTTATTATTTTTACAGCGAATTTTTCATCCAATTAACACTCAAGAAACACTAATTAAACACAGTTCTTAGACATATAAAAAGCTCGGATTACTCCGAGCTTCCGATCATAAATTAAACTAACGCTTTAGCTTAATCCTCAACACAAGACTTTACTTGTTTTTGTTCTTACGCTTAAGGCTTACCATATAGATAATAAATGCTACAGAAGCAATTAAGAGCAGAACCTCAAATCCTTCATAACCCATAGTATGTCCCCCCACATATTGTTATAGCTACAATTATATATCATCAGCCAGAACAACGGTTCTGTAACAATCACTTTTCTATACGTAGCACATAACAAAAGAAAGGATATCAAAATGTTATTTTGGGGATTTGTAGGAATCTGTGTTGCAACACCATTTGTTATATTTTTCTCTTTTATAATTACAATCGTTAAATTCAATACTCGGTATCGATTGTATCTACACCGCACTTCTTCATAAAGGCTCGAAGATCGCCATCATTTCTGATAGCAACTACTTCTCTATACTTACCTGTCTTAATATTCTTAAAACCAGCAGTCTTCTCTCCAGTACAAATACTGGACTTAACTATCGGCTTCTCAATCTCAGGATCAAACTTAGTAGCTGCTTCTGGCTTTTTAAACCATCCCATATGTCGTCTCCACTTCCTCACAAGCGATTAACTTAATCATACTACCAAATAATAGATGGTGATATGAGATTCCATCGCTGGTAATTACGCAGTATGAGTTGCACAATTCTTTGCTGGTAGTTACGCAGTATGAGTTGCAAATGGCATGTTCGAAGTCATACGCAGGAGTATGGAGTTGCACAATACTTTGCTGGTAGTTACGCAGATGGCGCAGCCATCGAGTACTGTTCGTACCAGCAAAGAATTGTGCAACGATATTGCAACGCTAGCTTTTCTATACTTAGCTCATAACAAAAAACAAACGAAACGAAAGGAGAACATAACAATGGATTTTTTAACAACTATTGCAAACCCATTTACATCTATCATTTATTTCTTTTGTAAATAATATGGTAACAAGATGAAAAACCTCGATTTAGAATCGAGGTTTTTTACAGCCATTTTTTATCATTTAAAAATTCAAGAAGCAACGCTTTTCTTCGAAGCTGCAATTTTTCTAAAATTCTTACTGGTATATAGTGCACCAACAATTGTCATACCAAATGTAATTCCAGCTCCTATTCCCTTCAAGAAATCAAATAAATGTCCTGATAAATCTGCAAATTCCAAAAACAGAGAAATTGCTCCTGTGATTGCGGCTACAATAAACATTACATGATAAATCTTTCTCATACGCTCATTGTTCTCGTTTGTGTAATCTGAAGCTAAAATAGCTGTCTCCTTGATTTCTGGTCTCATTGTTTCTGTCTTCCTTTCACCATTTAATAGTTCACGAAGGTCGACCTCATATAAATCAGCAATCTGAATTAGAACTTCAATATCTGGCATATTGTTGCCTGTTTCCCATCTTGATACTGTTCTTCGGCTAACAAACATCTTTTCTGCCAATTCTTCCTGCGTAAGGTTATGCTCCTTGCGAAGGTTTTTCATAAAGCTCCCAATTTTTTCCTGATCCATTGTCGTTTCCTCCTGACACACTCATCTTAGCCAAACCACATCAGCAACAACAGGACACAAAACGAGCAAATGCCCTAAAATCGCTAATGTGACAGCGCATGTCTCATGGCAAAATTCAGAGACAACCAAAGTCTACACAAGGATTTTAGCATATTGGTAATAGGTGCTGTCATCGGGCCATCAGTTCTACAACACTCACTTTTCTATACTTACCTCATAACAAAAACAAAGGAGAAAACAAAATGGTAACAAGTATCTTAACAGCAGCAGTATTACTTATAGTATTCATTGGCGGTGGTTTCATTGCTGGTAAATATAGTAACTTTAATGTTTACGAAGCATCAATGAACGCTTAATTAAATAATCAGTTTGAATAAACTAAAAATAGGACTGCTTCGGCAGTCCTATTTTAGTTGTATATCCATTTTGATTCATCTAGCCGTTCATGAATTTGGATTTGGATGAACGATTAGATGAATAATTCAGCTTATATTCACCTATCAGGTCACCTAATTGGCTTTAGATGAACGCTTACATGAACGCAGATGCGAATACATACAAAAACTAACAGTAATCAGCCCACTTTACCACTGGTAATAATGCTCACGGGCCATTACTACAGTATCTGCGATGTCGGAGATGCTTACATTCTCGTTTGCGAAGTAGCAAGTCGTATCAAAGCTGCTCATGCCACCTGCTGGAATATTAGTAACAGAAGTTCCAGTGATTGCTAATGCTGTACCATTTGCATCATAGAATACGATATCCACATACAAGTAGCCAATCTCTTCATCGGAAGTATTCTCTACTCTACCAAGTACATTCAAATAACCATAGTTACCTTCGCTGACAGTAACATCAGATACTGGATAATCAACTGGCTCGCCTGTTGCTTCCTCGACTCTGATCTGAGGAACTAGAACAATTCCATTGTCAAATGAGACATTCTCATTTATTAGATTGCTGCCTATACCGTTGTAGAAGTAACCCCTTTCGCCGGGAGCGATAATCTCAGGTGCAGCGCTAATAAAGCTGTCAGACTGAAGAAGATGGCCGTCGTTATCCTCTAAGTCAAAAGTACAGTCATCAAGATAGATATTTGTGTCGCCTGTATTTGTAATCTCGACGATACCGAAATACTCAGTAGAGCCAATAGAATTTGTGTAATACTCAAATCTTGTATCACTTACTTCATACTGCATTACGCTCTGTGTTTGTGGTGTAACTTCGATATTGTTTTCTGTTGATGAAGCACCCTCGCCGTTTTCCTGCTGAACTACAACCTGAGTATAGCTTGCTTCTTCACTAGAAGAACCACTAGCAAGTGACATAAAAGCAAAAGTTGCTACACAAAGTGCTATTAAGATATTTCTAACTTTTGTATTCATTACGTTTCCCTCCAAAAAGTCTAATTAATACGTATGCGATGCATACAGCAACACCTTCAGCATAAATATCCCACCAGTCGAAAGTCATATTTATAATCGGTAATAATTGAATACACTCTAGAACGACGCTAGATAATAAAGTAATTAACAAAGATTTGATATGGCTGTTATTTCCTAGTAGCAAGTAGACCGTAAACATAAACGAATAGCTCCAAAGCATGTCGAGCAGATGATTTCTCATAAACACAAAGAAGGAATTTGTTAATATCGGCCTGGCTATACTTAATTCGAATAGCTTATCAATCCAAGTAACAAAATTTACCTGCGGCGCTAAAAAGAAGTATATTAAGCCACCTATAAACAATGGCATTAGGATATTAATCGCATAAAAGGCTTTAGATTTTATAAGTTTCCTCCCTACCTATTATTCTTTTACGAAGAAAACCAACTAAGTCTTCCCAAACTCATCTTCGTATCAGTAAATTAATTGTAGGGATTATTGTTTTGTATTTGGTATGCTACCAGCACACAAATCAGATTCTAAATAGCATGATAATTGAAGAGATAAAGATAATAGCAACTACAAAAGTAATTAGCATATAAAGTAAGTATCCCAATAATCTCTTAAGAGAACTCTCAGAAGACGTTAAAGGCATCTTGGTAAAAATAGGAGATATACCAGAAAACATATCAATCCATAAAATAGCTAAACCAAAAAGAAGCACCTGAGCTACACGTGTCTCCATTAGTGAAAAGTGCTCGAATGAAGTATTAAATAAAAACCAAATTAAAATGATATATCCTATGATGCTCTTAAATATATGGATAGGCTCTGTGTTTCTAAAGCCTGGAATTGCTACCATGCTGATTCCATGATTAAAGGCCTGCTTCATAGCACTTACGCTAGTAAATCTCTTATCTGGATCAATATGAGTAGCTTTCTTAATAAGTCGCTCGTACAGACTTTGAGCACCAAACACCTCGCTTATTAGTTTGCCTAATCCATATATATCGGTTCTAACATCAGAACTGCCAAAGCCATACTGTTCAGGGGCAGCATATCCTTCGGTACCAAGTAAAACTGTATCCTTAGATGAATCAGGGTTAAAACACTTGGCTGCATCAAAATCAATTAGCTTCGCTACACCATCGCTAGTGATCATGATATTAGATAGCTTAATATCTCGATGAATGATGGAAGGATTTGCTTTATGGATAAAAATAACAGCATCAAATACTTCGTTTACTATCTTTTTTAAGTCGGAAAAAGAAGGATCACTAGCAAGATATTCCGAGAGAGTCATGCCTTGAATAAACTCCTCGTAGACGATTAGTTCATCGTTATCTTTGTAGAAATCAATTATTCTAGCTAGATTCGTATGAGGGTTATTCTTAAGATATTCAAACACACGAATGTCATAGTATTTAAGTCTTTTCCTAACTAAAAGCATCCCAGTAGACTCGTTAAGAACTACTGTATTATCAGAATCTTTTAAGTGATATAATTCCTTGTAGAAGGAATTCCCAAATTCACTTTTAAGAAAACCATTAGTTAAGTCATTCATATGTATCTCCTTCGAGTATTATACCAATAAGGATTTAGTTTTTATGAAGGAAAAACAGACTAAAGAGTTACTGAATATTCTTAAAGATACCTCGAATAAAAGTGAACTTAGAAATGTGTTAGAAAGCGAATCATTTGATTTGTCAGGTAAAACTTTCGCGCAGTATTTTATGGAATTAACTATAGATAATAACGAGACAAGAGCCTTGCTCGTCAAAGAATCCCAAATCGAGAGAACGTATTGTTATCAGATACTTAATGGCACAAAGCAGCCAGGCCGAGATAAGGTAATCGCATTATGTCTAGCTGCCAAAGTCGGAGAGAAAGAGACTCAGCATTGCCTGTTCTTATCTTCCAACGCGCAGCTACACCCACGTAACAGACGAGACGCGATAATTATTTATGCAATCAACAACAATCTAGGTGTTAGGGAGACGAATAATATTCTGTCTGATCTAGAGGAAGGGATACTGGAATAAAGATATAAAAATAGGACTGAATCAGCAGTCCTATTTTACTTATGTGTCGTTTTGATTCATCTAGCCGTTCATGAATCTGGATTTGGATGAACGATTAGATGAATAATCAAGCAAATATTCACCTATCAGGCCACCTAATTGGCTTTAGATGAACGCTTACATGAATTAATAGATTACATTTCTATTCATATCCCACTCACGAGGCATTTCATCTTCTAAAAATGGTCGGTTTTCTTCAGATACAATATAAGTTTAAGTTGAACGCTCCACCATTTCTGGCGTGTCGTTCAACCATCATCAAAGAAATCAGGTTGTGTAGAGATAAAGTATAAAATGTCTGAAGATGTACTTTCTTTATTGTTATTAAGATAATTCATTATCAAAGTATAATGAGAAGCATCAGAAGACGCATAATCGATTATCGAATCGACAAATTCAAAGTAAGAATCTGGAACTGCATAAAGTCGTTTAATTAAGTTGTCCATCTTGTCTCCTTTTCATTACTTTGTTAACTTCTTTGAATAGATATGCTATTAATACACCTCGTATAAGTATTACTCATAAAAATCAATATTCCACAATAAATACAATGGAAGACTTATTGTATTAGTACCATTGACTATATTAGATGCTATATTCTTAAGAGAAGACTTGAATCCAACCTTAGGTTCATATTTCTTACTGAATTGCTTATAACTTTTCGCCTGAGTATTAGTAGCAGCCTTTACTTCAACAGGAATAACCTTTCCATCATTTTCATATATAAAATCGAGTTCAGCTGTATTACCAGATTTCCAATAGTAAGGCATCTTTTTTTGATTTAGCAACTCATTCATAACATAGTTTTCTATAATTGCACCTTTTGAAGTTTTCAATGTGCCGTTGTCAGACAAATAATCATCTATTGAAACTCCAAGTCTTCTACTAAGCAGGCCTACATCTGACATATAAACCTTAAAATATGTAGCATCTGCATTAAGCGACAATGGTATTTCTGCATTTTTAACCAATTCAAGAACCTGAATCAATCCTGCGCTTTTTAGCCACCCAAGAGCAGCTTCCAACTCATGCGCTCTTTTACCTTCTTTAACGTGTGAAAAGACAAACTTATTATTATCTTTTGTCAACTGCTTCGGAATGGACTCCCATATCATACGTAGTCTTTCTATCTCAGTTACAGGTGCATTTTTAGAAAAATCATCTGCATAATCCGAAAGAATTTCATTCTGAATCTCGACTACAGTTTGATAATCTTTGTTTGAGATATAATCACAAACTGCTTCTGGCATACCACCAACAGCAAGATATGTCTTTAATAATTGCTCCATAGGTCTTGAGTAACCTTCTGGAATAGTTCGATTAACATCCCACTTCTCAAAAAGTTTAATATATCGTTCCTCTCCCATAGCAATAACAAATTCCTTAAAGCTCATAGGATACATCTGCATACGATTTACTTTCCCAACAGGGAAAGAGATATTCTCTCGTTTTAATGCCACACCAAGAAGCGAACCTGCACATACTAAGTGTAATTCTTGTAAATTCTCACAAAAATACTTTAAAGAAGTAATGGCTTTAGGACATTCTTGTATTTCATCAAAAATCAGTAACGTTTTACCTGGGATGATTTTAGTTTTTTGAATTATTTCTAACTCATTTATAATTCTATTTACATCAAAATCAAAATCAAAGACACTCGCATAATTACTATTTGCTTCAAAATTGATGTAGCATGTGTTTTCAAAGTATTGATCACCCAGTTCCTTCAAAACATATGTCTTACCACATTGACGAACGCCGGTAATCATTAACGGTTTTCTTCTTTTTCTATTTTTCCATTTAATCAATTCATCAGTTATTGTTCTATACATATATAGTCCTCACTAACAAAAGTCCTATGACTTTTGTTAGCGTCATAACATTTGTAATAGGACTTTTGTAATATGTATTTATCTGGTCAATTACCAGATTCATTCTCGATTACATTCAACGGTACATACTTAGTATAATAATCAGATACTGTGAACTGTTCAAAATCTTTATACTTTTTTAAGGCTTCTTCGCGACTTAATAATATATGCCCACCACCTTCACATTTTCCCCAGCACAAATCACTGGTGAGAATTTTCCCACACACAACACAATAATTAGCTAAATTAGGAATATTATTCACTATAAGCAAACACTCTTTTTTAATGTGCTTGTGATTAGATTTACTTTTTGATTTAGATCTATTACTTTCTTTTCGCTTTCTATACTTTGGAATATCACTTTCAATATTAGTATTCATTCTTCCTTCTCCATCACATCTTCTTTATGAGCTTTAATAAAAGCTGTAATTGGACTTTTATCTATCTCATCTAGTAATTTGTTCAAATAACTACGAGCATCTATACCTCGCTGAGCCATTTCATATATTGTCTGCTCCATACTTTCCATATCTCTTGATACAAAATCGCTACATGCGCCATCCTGAGGATCAACACCTGCACATCCCATATCTCTAGTTAAGTACACGCAATCTTTGCAGTATTGCTTCTTAACCATTAGATAGGGACATATTGTCTCTGCCTTTGTTGGAACAAAAGAATCAGGCAGAGAACAAAGCCCATAACCCTCAGTTTTAATTGCTCTATAGTATTCATAGTTCTTGCATCTAAGCATTCTCAACCATTCTCCTACCATTCAAATCATCGACTATCTCCAGTACTTCAACCGAACTACCATGAGCATCCCAAACTACATGGTAAATAACCCTCGTAAATCTGAAAAACTATCGATTTTGTGAGTGTGCTGCAAAGATTAATTACCTTGCTAACTCACAAACAGAAGTGAGTTTCTGCACTATTATCAAAACGCTGATTATCCAATAATTGACGTAAAAAACTACGTACTCCTCGTACTCCAAGATTACGACTGAATGCTTTGTTTGCAATTTGGATTAATGTGTCTCTAGAAACATCGAGTGAAACGCCATACATCTCCTCTAACTCTTGAATAGGACCGCCTTCGCATTCTGTAAGAATCTTAACGTAATCGTCTTCAGTCATTGGCTCAAGGTTTACTACACTCTCAATGCGCCCCATAAATTCTGGTGTTGCTCCAAATTCAATGATATCCTCCACCGTAAGTGGTTTACTATATGCTTTCTCCTTTGCTCCATCAGAAATGAATCCAATTGTACGTGTGCTATCTGCAATATCATTTGCTCTCTGCGAGAATGCTCCACAAAGAACAAAAGAAACCTTACTTGTATCAATCGAAGTTGTACCGCATGTACTAGTCTGCATAATTACATTAGAGCCTTCGAGCATTTTTAATGCCTCAGACATAATTGACATAGATACATTGTCACCTCCACCACTAAACCTTGGTGCAATCATCTTATCTGCCTCATCCAGCACCATGATTGGCATCTTATTATCATCAACCTCAACATCATTAAAAATAGTTCCCCACTTCATACTTCCATGCCAACCATCATTAGTGATGTGACTGACATCTACTATATGAATTCTACCTGGAAACAACTCTGAAAGAACACGCCAAATATAGGTCTTTCCACAGCCGGTAGGGCCAACAAACATAATGTTCTGGCGCCTTCCATTAAGCACGTTTTCCATAAGGATACTTGCGGCCTTAATAGCAGCAGTTTGTTTCCACACACGAGCTGAAATCAAATCATAAATATCCTGCGCACTTGGAACAGGCTCTGGCTCAGTTATCTCAATATGCTCTGGTTCTTCATCTTTGTCTTCATAGTCATTATCTTCAGGTAAAGTATCTTCACCTGAGTTTTCATAAAGCACGTCTGTTTGGCCTGAACCTTTACCACTAATTAATAAAATTGATTTCAACTCTGCACTGGAATACTTTGAATTGAAATAATCTGAATCCAATAGAGTTAAGCAATACCTTTTAGCATCATGGATTTTATCATCATCAATAATTGCAATAATCCTATTATCATTAGTCACCTGAACTAACTGATGCAAATCTTCAAAATGACTTACAAGTCTATGTCTTACTGATGTTGGAATACTATTAACATATTCAAAAATAACTTTATTCATATCTTATTTCTCCCATATTATAGAATTCCTTTATACAGTGAATCGATATCTGTTCTAAAATAATCTACCAACCTCTTCAAGTCTTCTGCCTTAGGAGAACTAAGCATCCTCTCATATCGATACAAAGTCTTTTCTGAAATGCCTATAGCTTCACATACCTCACGACGGGATTTCTTCGCTCTTTTCCTTCTAAACTCTATATTCGCACCAATACCACTCATAAATCACCTCTATTCTATACTGAGAAAAATAGACGTTAAATAGACAGATGTGTCCAAAAATCAAGAACCACCTCTTAGAGATGAGGTCTATAATTCAAGATGCACCTTATTGCTTGACCACCAATCAATTCGTTACCACTATACTGCTCATGAAAACCCGCCATTGGGACTCGCACGCCTGAGTCAGACACGCAGTAATTGTTATGCAGGATTTTGACCTTATGATTAGTATCGTTACGCATCAAAATCCATTGCTCACCATTCACTGTAATTTGAATACGATACGTATCGATAAGTCTAACCTTCGCTTTGATATCGAGGAACAGTTCCTCTAATAAAGAATCACTGACTCTGATGTACCTAAAGAAAGCATTTATGATTGAAACACTGTTCCTTTGGTCTTCTATACCTAGAGATATCCACACCAGTCTTTTACAATCAAAGCACAACTTCGATTCTTTTGTAATTGACCCATTATAAACACTAAAGGTATGATCAGGAATCTCTCTAATATGCTCACACGAAAAGTAATGAATTGTTTTGCTATTCCTCGATTTAAATAATAGGGCCTGAGGGTTGTCTAATGCACTGTCCCTATTTCTTCTTTCTAGAGTAACAGCGCTTCTATCAGCTTCACTTTGTTTCTCCCTAGCAGCCTTACTCTTTTGAGCTCTCAAAGATTGATACGCCATCTTATGAGTTAGTCTCTCTTGTTTTACATAATATCTTGGATTTTTTCTCATATGCTGTTCCTCTCAAAATTCCGATTAATGATAGTAAAACTAGGAAATATTTAATGCAGAAAAGCACCTATCATCAGGCATACAAAACGATACCTAATAGGCTTCAAACATATAAATATCAATTCATTTAATGAAATTTGATGGCAGCGCTACCTAACGATAACACACCTTTCCGAGTGTCTTACGGTGAACAAGTCACCTGCCTCAGATTAAGGACTTCAAATAGCCCCTTGATGTAACTGGATTCTACTAATACGTTAATACGATGTCAACAAACAATATGAAGTACATCTAGTCAACTGGCTCGAATCGTAGTTCCTGCTTAACATCGGGATACTTAACCTTATCAACTGGAGATAAAAACATCTCCAGTTCTCTATCCCAGCAGTACTTAGGATTATCAACAGAATGATAAATCACACGAAGTTCACTTGTCTCCGAATGAATCGCAATCAGATCCACCTGATATAGGTTTCCCTTAAAATGTCTATAAACCTTACCGCACATCTTAGCACGATACTCTTCAGCCTTTACCTGCTGTGATGTTCTATATTCATTACTCTGTAGATTCATAATAGTTCTCCTAATCATATATCAAATCATAAATAGCCATGAATTCGGGGAGTAAAACCTCGAATAATACGAGGTTTCACTCCCAACAATATATAAAAAATCAATTAACATCTTCTGTATTATCGGTGCTATTTGATTTTAACATCTCCTCCAGCAAAGAGCGACTCGGCACTTCATAGAACCCTCTATCACCTAGCTTCGTAACAACATTGAAGAAGTAAGAAGAGATTTCGCTCTGCGGCAAATCACTAATCCTATCGTATTTAATCCGTTCCCTTTTCTTCACAAGCCGATTCTCCGCGAAGTACCTACACTGGTTCACAGCGTATACAGAAGCTTTAGCTCGAGTCATATATTTCACTTCTTCGTATTTTTCTGCAACTCGCCCGATAACGCAATAAACTATAAAATAAAACTCAGAAACGGAATAATTCTCTAGAATTAGCAATATCGTATCCATTGCTTTTTTAGATAAATTTGGCGGCATATTTATCTTCCTAAGCTTGTAATTCAAGTATTGCAGGCACTCTTGAGCAGCAATTATTTTCCAAAGCTTCAATGCATTATCAACCATAGCAGAATTAAAAAAATGCGGCTGCGAAAAATAACTAAACAAACTGCTACCATCAGAACAGGTAAGATTCACCTTATATTTGACCTTATCAAATGAATATGAACCTATATCCGTAAAAGCATTAGGATTAGAATCAGGCGAAGGAACCAAAACATCTAAATCAGTTAAAATAGTATAGATAGCTTTTGTAGTCAAATCTCCAGGCGTTAATGCTGATTGAGTCTTCTCGTATGGTTCTAGTCCGTCCTCTAGATGCGTCATGAAGAGACGATTTAAAGAGCCCATGAATACCTTATCCCTGAAACTGAGCTCATTACAATCAATCTTCTTTAAATCTAATGAGCTGTAATAGTTCTGGATGCGTAATTTATGCTGTCTTCTTTCTTCTTCTTCCGCCTTAAAACAGTTATCACAAAAGCAATGATTCTCAGGTCTATGCCCACAAATGCCACATTCTACTGGACGCTTCATATAGTCCGAATATGTCCTCGGAACGCGCTTCCGAATAAGATTTGTATCGCAGTATTTGCATTTTCCAGGCATGACTTCAGGAGGGAACGATTTATAAATACTTGATGGATTACACTGAATGTCAAAAGACTTCAATATATTCGCAACTGATTCCGTGCCCTCGTAATATCGCTGCATCAGCGATTCTTTTTCTTCAATTGAAAGTTCGTTAAAATTCCTCATCTAAATACCTCATAAAAAAACAAAATAAAAACAATCTCAAAAATGAGATTCTAAATAAAACGAAAGTTTACAAAATATATTAGATTAGAAACGGTCTGTTCTTCCCCGACGCGCAAAAAGTTTCATAACTAATTTCATTTACGCCAAAAGTCCGGAAATAAATGTTAATATTCGCGAAGAAATCGAAAAAACTATATGCCAATTCAAAAACAATTTTCTTAATAAATAATCGAACGAAATTTTTTTGGAAATATTTAAAATTAAAATAAAAAAAACCAATAAATGTCTCGACTACTACCACTAGGCTAATAAACACATTAATTAAATGCAACAACAAATTAAACCGTCCCAAAATATCATGCGACTGAGTAAGAGTAGCATAAGACCAACTCATGATTGAAAAAATAAGCGCAAGAAATACTATAGTAAAAGTTGAAAGTCCAACAAACTGATTACGTTTTCGCATAAGATTATTCTAACGAATTTCAACAACTCGTCAAGCCTCATCCAATTCTTCGCTTTTATCCGTATAATAGACAGATAAGCTCAACTTATTAATACTTAACCAATGGTTAACAATAGAACAAGAATAGCATATGTCATCGCCACCATTATTTTGCTGGCGATTGAAGTCTTGATTGCATTGTTTGTTGATTATTATCTGCTACGCAGTCGGATGTACGATACTTGGCCTATATGAAGTAATAATCAAGCTCAAAAATATTCCTTAAACTCGTCCTGCGCTTTATTCATCTCATCTGAAGTAAACGCACATAGCACGACTTCTATCTCATAGTCTGGATAATCGCTCACGAATGCTTTATATGCGCGGCAGCACTGCTTGGTCGATTCAGCGACTGGGTTTGCCAGATTCCCTCCGAATATACCAGAGCTAATTAGCGGAAACGCGATGCTGTGATAGCCATTATCCATCATCAACTTAAGCGAGTTATAGTACGCATCAAAAAGTTCTTTGAACGCTGTCGGAGTAATCGCAAAATTAGGACCCACCGCGTGAATAATTACCTTAGCATTTGTTATACCAAATGAAGGAGTTATCACCACACCACCATCAGGTACTGGAGTCTTATGCTTACTACAAGCATCAGTAAGTTCACTCATTCCCGCCTTACGGAAAATCGCGCCACAGATTCCGCCTCCAGCCCAGAGTCTAGAATTCGCTGCATTAACTACTACATCAGCTTTCTGATCTGCACATGAGTCATTGATTAGTGTGATAGACATAAGTTACTCCTATTCAAGCTATCTCGTAATGTTCTTTCAAATTATTTAACTTATTATGTGCTATATATCCATCATTTTGAAGTTTACCAACTACTATTCCTGGAGCAACTCCTATCTGCTTAGCAAACTCGCATATGCACTTTGATGAATAATTCTTAGAGCTTATAAATTCAACTAACAATCCATTAGGTATAAGTGCATTGCTAGACCACAAATCCGCAGTAATCTCATCTTCTTTTGTAGTTCCTTCAACTTGGTATATGTGTCCATTTACAATATGAGCTAATTCATGAAATAAACTAAACCAAAATACATCCACATCTTTATTCTTGCTTGATAAACCAAGAACTACTCTGTCTCTGTCAAAGAAAGAAGCTCCTTGTAAAAATGATCCCTTAAGCTCAGGCAATACTACTAAAGCTATTCCACACTCAGCTAACATAGTCTTAAGCTTCGGATAAAAATCAGTAGGATTCGCTGTTGTTAGTTCTCTAATATCAGGAATTGTCTTTACTAATGCAGATATGTTAATAGGATTAGTCTCAATACTTCTAGCTACTATTCGCGCCTCTTGAGCCCACGCTATAAAAGTGAAATCATTCTTTTGTGACACAGACAATGGGCGACAAGCTATGTGAGTAACCAAACTATTATCGAGGCGAGAAAAATCCACTACTTCAAAATACTTACGCAGATTGAAAACTCTCTCCTTAGAATTTCTAGTATCTGGAACCCAACCATACTTGGCCATCTCATTATATGGAAGTAATTTAGCTAATGTCTCATCTACTTCCATACTATTCTCTAATTCAACTTTAACTAGCTTTTCCCTATATATAGATTCCAAGTTATTCCAAAACTTAGCAGGTACTCCGAGTACAATCTCAAGCTTTACTGCGACGTCCGGAGTTAATTGAACATCTCCCTTAATAAGTCTACATATATGTTTTTCAGATAAACCCAAACGAGCAGCAAACTCCTTCTGACTCATACCTCTGTCAATGAGTTGTTCCTTAATTGTTGCTCCAGGCGGAGTTGCTATATAACTACGACTTCTAACCATGAACACCTCCTACCTACCACAAAACTAGTGGTAATCTACTATCTCAATGATAAGGGCAATTTGTATCTCTTTCCCTCTTTTTTCAAAAACTAATCTATACGGATGAACTAAGTCTACTGCATATTGACCTTTACGATTATTAGTTAATGGATGACATCTACCAATATGGTACTTAATCATATCCTCTACCGTATCTGAAGCACGAATTTCATCAATACGCATTTGAATTTTCTCAGACATCTTATTTCCATAGGTTCTATCAGCTACTTTTGCATCCGTACAAATCTTCTCAATCTTTGAATTTTTGTACGTTAACTCCAAATGTACGACCTCGTTATCAATTTACCTCTGAGGTTAATTAATGATATATCGAGAACCATACACGGTCAAGCAACAATTTACCGAACAGGTTAATTGGAAATAATATAAAACACCCTTATCACAAGTTCCGTCGAGAGCTACGCTCACGTCTGCTGCTATACACATCATGGCGCCATAAAAGGTGGCAGATATTAGCGACTATGACGCAGATAATCGCAAGAGCAATTAACCACTTATGATCTGAAGAACACACTAATAACACTACCGCTGCTACCAAGGAGATTACTTCAATAATGCGATACACTCTGCGCTCTTCAGAGCTTTTATGCACGTTAGAATAATTCTCCTGCATTTTCTCTTCTAGATTAAAATCGTCTTTGTTATTCATCTGTTATCTACTTCCTATAGCGCATCAATTATTACTTGATATTATAATACAACTATGATTTATGTTATTTCTGATTTACATGGCTACCCTCTAGATAAACTCCAAAAGCTTCTTAAGAAAGCAAACTTTGGTCCTAGGGATTTCCTTTATATCCTTGGCGATGTTGTCGACCGTAACGGAGATGGTGGCGTCTCTATTTTGGAGTGGCTTTTGTATCAGACTAATGTGCAGCTAATCCTTGGTAATCACGAAGCAATGCTATTGGGGTGCGAGTTTGCTTTCGAGGAGATTAAGGAAGACTTCGAAGAAACAATGACACCTGAGCGCATGGACATGCTTCAGCGCTATATGGCTGATGGCGGCGACGTGACCTTAAAGGCTATGCAGAAACTGCCTAAGGATACACAGGCGGAGATTCTCGATTACCTTCATGACTGCCCTATTTATGAAGAGGTCAAAGTGAACGGTCAAGAAATGATTTTGCTGCACTCGGGTATCGATAATTTTGATCCTAATAAGCGCATAGAAGATTATAGCGTCGAGGACTTACTCTGGGCTTGGCCTGAGCTTAGTGACGTCTACTACAAAAACATCCTCACAGTCTTTGGACACACGCCTACATTCTCTTATGGCGACGAGTATAAAGATAAGATAATAAAAACACCCACATGGATTGACATCGACATGGGTGCTGGTTTTGGCCGTGAGCCTGTATTATTAAGATTAGATGATTTTATGGAATTCCGCCTCAGCTAACCTTATGTCCTGAAGCGTACTCGAAATTGTACTTTACAATTCCCAGATCCATCTTAGTTAACATTCCGCCAGGTGCAGTAATTCTAGCCTCTTCACATTCTAACTCAACAAAGAACTTCTGCTGGTTAATTGCTGTTGGTGCTACAAAAACTCCTACATTTTCATGATTTTGTAGAAGAAAATGTAGGAATCAAACAAAACTTTCAAAAAAAATGTGACCTAATGATTTATAATTCCGTCTATAGGATGTAACACAAAAGTGTGGAGGATTTTATGAAGACTATTAACAAGAAACTAACAGCTACAACATTAGCTACAATGATGCTTTTTACAGCGTGCGCTAAGTCTGGTGACATAGAGATCAATGAGACATATGAGCCACTACAGAATAATGAGGATACTTATACTAACCTCTCTTATTCTGAGATTGCTGATACTGAATATGATGAGTCAGAGTTTCAAAGTGGCTATAACAATTACTCTTTCGAGCTGATGGCTAATGTCGTTAACGGAGAAAGCAGAGATACAAACCTCATGGTGTCCCCTGCTTCTATTATGTTCGCGATGGACTTGTGTGCTGCGGGTGCTAATGGCACAACTCAAACTGAGATTAACGATTTGTTCGCTCCTGGCAGTAATCCAATGGAGCAGCAGGCTTTTGCTTCAGATTTTATGAGCAGAATGAATAATGCTGAGGGCTTAGATTTTTCCTGTGCTAATGCCATCTGGGGCAACTCCGATTTACTTGGCAATACAGTAAATATGGAATACCTCGAGTACGTAGAAGATACCTTCGATGCTACTTATGCAGCACAACCATTCACAAGTAACACTGTTACACAGATTAATGAATGGGTTGATGAGCACACACACCACATGATTGACCGCGTTATTGATGATTTAACAAGCGACGCAGCAATGGTACTTGTAAATGCTATCTGTTTTGAGTCCGAGTGGGCAGATCCATATGAAGATGACTGCGTAAACACTTACGAATTTAATAACGCTAACGGCAGAACTTCTTCTGTTGATATGCTTAGAAGCACTGAGTCTGCATATTTTGAGACGGAGCTTGCTACAGGCTTTTTGAAGTACTACGAAGGTTATGATTACGCTTTCCTCGTTATGCTACCTACAGATGAATCTGTTAGTGCTAACGAATTTCTTGCAAACTTCACAGGCGATGATTACCAGGAATTCATCGGTAGCCGCACTAACGGTGATGTTTATACATTGATGCCTGAGTTCGAGAATGATTACGATACAACACTTAATGGCATCCTTAACAATATGGGAGTAAATCAGGCTTTCTCTGATCAAGCTGACTTCCACGGCATCACTTCTGAAGACATCTGCATCTCTGAGGTTATCCACAAAACTCATATCGAAGTTGATCGTGCTGGTACTAGAGCTGCTGCAGTTACAGCAGTAATAATGGAGACTTGCTCAGCAGTAGCAATTGAAGATTACCATGAAGTTATCTGCGACCGTCCTTATGCATACGCAATCGTAGATGTCGCTAACGGTTACACACCAATCTTCGTAGGTACAGTTAATAACTTGTAATCTTTGACCGTCGCTCCGATTAAGCGCCCGCGTAAAAAAGGTGAGTTGGAAATTCCAGCTCACCTTTTAAAATTGCATATTAGATTAATGAATCAAACTCTCTCAAATACTGGGGAATACTCGATTGGAGCGTCAACCTTAACCACGCATCCACCCTCGAAGACTTCGCCTGTGGATGTTAACTTCCATGAGCCTTCTGGCAAGTATACCTCGCGCTCGAACTGATTAAGATTAAAGATAGGAGCTACTAAGTATTTAGATCCAAACATATACTGATCACTTAAATCCCAGCACTTCTTATCTTCAGGGAACTCATAGAACATCGCACGAATAAGTGGCGATCCGTTCTTACTTGCTTCCTCATATAAGGACTTAATGTAGTCGTGCATCTCGATACGGATATCGTAGTACTTCTTCATAATCTTATAGTTATCTTCTCCATAAGACCAAAGCTCGTTAGGATAGCCAGTCTTTAAGTAACCACCACCAAAATCACGGTCATCCAATGGTGGAATGTTATAAGGACCACGGTCACCATGCATACGTAAAACTGCAGAATAAACTGCGAACTGATACCAGCGAATAAGAAGCTGACGGAAGTTAGGGTCTTCCACATCATCTGTCATGAAGCCTCCGATATCAGTCGTCCACCAAGGAATTCCTGCAAGGCCCATGTTAAGACCACACTGAAGCTGATCACGGAACGCCTCGAAAGTAGATGGTACATCACCTGACCATACCACGTTGCCATACTTCTGAGAGCCTGCCCATGCGCAGCGCAGAAGGTTAACAACTGGCTTACCGAGCTTTGCCATCTCATCGTAGAATACACGGCTATACATCTGTGGATACATATTACTTACTACCATCGCAGGGCCTGCGATATAGCGGTAGTTATCAAAATCGTATACGCCATAATCAGGCTCAGAATTATCAAGCCAGAATGCATCGATACCAAAGTCGTAGTAGTTCTTCTTACATACATCCCAAACATACTGACGTGTCTTAGGATTAAATACATCAATCTCTACGCAGTCGCCCTGGTAGTCGTAAGTCTGTGCAGCTCCACGCTCTGTTCTAATGAGTAAGCCTTGTTCCATCATTGGCTCGAAGTTCTCACTTCTTCTATCGACAGATGGCCATACAGATACAATTACCTTAATACCCATCTCGTGAAGTTCATCTACCATAGCCTTAGGATCCGGCCAGTAGGTAGTATCGAATTTCCAATCGCCCTGATATGTCCAGTGGAAGAAGTCGATTACAATCTGGTCAATCTTAATACCCTCTTCCTTATACTTACGAGCAATGCTTAATACTTCATCCTGAGTTCTATAGCGAAGCTTGCACTGCCAAAGTCCCATTCTATCCTCAGGGAACATAGGTGCACGTCCAGTAACGGATGTATAGTTCTCGACTATGCCCTTAGGGCTATCAGCTACTGTTACCCAGTAGTCCATATCACGAGTAGACTTAGCAACCCATTCAGTATAGTTCTTACCAAATGTAACCTGACCTACAGCAGGATTATTCCAAAGCATTCCGTAACCAAGGCTAGATACAGCAAATGGTACAGATATCTGTGAATTACGCTGGCAAAGCTCTAAGCAGCATCCCTTCAAATCCATGTAAGGCTGCTGGTACTGACCCATACCAAAAATCTTCTCACCATCGTTACTCTCGAACTTAAGCTTTAAAGAGTACTCAGTGCCTCCGATAACGCCCTTCCACTCTCGGCCAACAATCTTAAGGCAACGGCTCTCACGAGACAAAGTGCCATCGTACATACGGAAATACTCGCGTAAAAACTTCTTATCGTCACGGTAAAGAGTAATTATTCCAGCGAAGTTTACGACAGCCTTAATACGGCCATTAGTGATGGTAGCAATCTCCTTCTTATCGATAGTGCCATCGCCTACCCAGTGATCCTCAAGCTCGACTTTAATATCGGCAGAAGTAACATCTGGAGCCTCGGTTAAAGCCCACTCATTATTAGTGAACTCACCAAGCATAGTAGAACGAATTCTTAAGGAATCTTTGCCCCAGCTCTCGATGCGAATCATCTCGCCATTAAGGTAACAAACTAAAGCGTTATTGTCGTTAACAAATCTCATACCTTGCACTCCGCATGTTCATTTTTAAATACCTGACAAAAAGTAAATGCCATCCAAGTTACTAGATAGATGACTACAAGTATTACTGATATATAACCTGTTGCAAATAGACTATGTCCATATGCAAATGTACTTATAACGATAGAAACTGCCGCATACTTAATATAACGCCTATTAAGAACTGATAAAAGAATCAGAATTATTTCAAGATAATATGCATATCTGTCGTGCATAGCTGGTAAAAACATAAGGCAAGTCCAAACAAACCATGCAGCTACCTGCAGGTATTCTTCAAAACCATCAATACTTTTTCTTTTTGAGATTATTAACAACAGACCTATTCCCAGAACAGCAAAAGCTAGCATCAGCGCAAATACCTTTAAGAGCTCATACTGTTGTCCAAGTAGCATCCAAGGCGAAGAGAACGTCATATACATATTCTTATGCTCATCAGTTTGGAAAGCATAAATCGTAAAAGGAGCCAACAGTTCACGACCATTAAAGAAAGCTACTATTCCAGAAACCCAGAAAGTAACTACAGTTATTAATGAGTTAAGAATGCTAAATTTTTTTGTGTAAAAATAGTAAGCAATTATGAATGGCAAGATAAAAATTGATTGAAGCTTAAAGGCAAAAGCAATTCCGTAAAATAAGAATGACTTTTTGTATTCTCCTTTGTATAGAAAAAACAAAGTCAAAAACAAGAAAAAGCTAAATACACTATCACACTGTCCCCAATATGCTGAATTCAAAGCGTAAGTTGGTAACAACATCAACAACGCATAAATGATGTTGAACTCGAGGCCAAAGGTTTTCTTTTTGGTAAATACACAGAAAAAATAAGGAACAGCAATGGCTAAGGCAAAATCAAAGACGATAGAAAATATCTTGATAAGATAGACTGGATTATAGGAACTATAGCTCATTAACGCTATTACTGTCTGATATAAAAGCCCATAATCGCCTACCTGCTCTCCTAAGGCTATTACTCCGCCACCATTTTTAAAAGCATAAAACCAAGGTAGCAAATATGTCTCCATATCACTTGAAACATATGCTCTACCATTAAATCTAGTAATCGCACCCAATACTGTTATTGCGACAAAAAATAAGATTTCCTTCTTTTTAAGTAAGAAATCAACAATTTTCCCCTCTATTTTCCCCATATGTCACCTAACCGATAAGTTTGAATTTAGATAATACTCTTACCTTCAATTATATGACAAATAGAGTGTTCCACCATATCCGAAATCGCATTTTCTGTATAAAAAGCCATATGCGGTAGCATCAATACATTAGGATAGTCCTTAAGTATAGACATCTCGCGGTGACCTATAACCTTATACTTATAGTCTCCGTAGAAAATTCCAAGCTCATTCTCGATAACATCCAAAGCTGCGCCACCAATCTTGCCGCTATCTAAGGCATCGATAAATGCAGGTGTATCGATGATGCTTCCTCTTGCAGTATTGATGATAATTACGCCATCCTTCATAGTCTTAATAGACTCCTCATTTACCATATGAAAGCTTGACTCTACTGCTGGCGTATGGAATGTAATTACGTCTGCCATCTTAAACAACTCATCAAGGCTTACATACTCAGCATACTTTGAAGCTTCTTCATTTTGATATGGATCATAAGCTAGAATCTTGCAGCCAAAACCACTTAGGTTCTTAATTACATGCGTACCGATTTTACCCGTACCTACTACGCCAACAACTGCGTCCTTAATCTCACGTCCGATATTACCTGGAAGACCGTAGTCCATGCCCTCAGCACGCTTAATGATGCTCTTCATGCGTCTTAGGCACATAAGCATGAGCATTACCGTATAGTCAGCAACGCTACCTGTAGAATAAGTAACGTTACTTACCTGCATGTTATGTCTCTTAGCTGACTCTAGGTCAATATGGTCGTAGCCGATAGTTCTTGTAGAAATATGCTTTACTCCAACCTTATCCCAGATGGCAATAATGTCCTCTGTAACTGGCTGAGTAATAACTGTAACGCCATCGCAGCCCTCCGCCAAATGCGCGTTCTCTACTGTAGGATTATCTCTAATTGGAACTATTTCTACGTTATACTGCTTGGAAAATTTCTCGAAATAAAAGGCTTCATCAAAGTCTCTATAGTTATAAGCTGCAATCTTCATTGATCTGCTCTCTTTCGTTAACTTTATAATCGAATAATACCACACTGATTCCTACTGAATTATGGGTTGTTTAATCAAATCTATGGTGCTATTCTTTTTCAGTACATTTTTTTATCGAAAAGAGGTGATTCGAGTGGCAAACGGAGACAGTTGCAGTTCAGACGGGCGACAACAGCGATTGTATAATCCAGCTTCAAGCTCCATGGTTTGCTGCTTGAATCGTTAAGGCTAATACTAAGTTAGTCAGTATATAATTGTTGTTATCCTTCGACTGAAAGCAAGCGGAGGATTTTTTATGCCCATCTACTTTTATTCAAAGCAAAACAAAAACTTGCGAGGTAAGTACGATGGAAGAAGAAAAGGTATTAATTGAGTCCACTGAAGTAGTGGCACTCCCAGATTACGAGAAAGAAATCATCTCAATTATTAGAGGTAACTACTCCCCTAAGATGATGCTTAAAAAGCTCGAAGATTACCACGGTAGCGATATCGCGGATGTTATTGAGCAGTTAACTCTTAAGGAGAGACAGAAGTTATTCCGTGTATGTGATGTAGAGATGCTAGCTGAGGCCTTCGAGCATTTCGAGGAAGATGACGCAGCTAACTATCTTTCCGAGATGTTTTTGTCTAAGGCATCACGCATTATCGCAGAGCTTGAGACAGATAATGCAGCAGCGATTTTGAAGGAAGTTTCTAAGGAAAAGCGCGACCTAATCGTAGAGCTTTTGCCTGAAGATATAAGACGCGAGATTAGACTTATCGCTTCTTTTGATGATGAAGTTATCGGTTCTAAGATGACAACGAATTTTATTGTCATCCCTGATAATTTAACGATAAAAGAAGCGATGAGATCTTTAAGAGCCCAGGCTGAAGAGAACGACAATATGTCTACTATTTTTGTTGTAGATGAGATGGACGAATTCTACGGAGCTATTGGCCTTCGCGACTTAATTAGAGCGTCTAGCACAGTGCCGCTTGAGAGCTTAATCGTTACCTCCTTCCCTTATGTCTACGCGAACGAGCCAATCGATGACTGTATCGAGAGACTTAAGGATTATTCCGAGGACTTGATTCCTGTGCTTGATAACAGCAATAAGATTCTTGGCGTTATCACATCCCAAAGCTTGATCGAAGTTGTGGATGAAGAGATGGGTGAAGACTACGCTAAATTCGCTGGTTTGACTGCAGAGGAAGATCTCAACGAACCGTTAAAGCAGAGCATGGTAAAAAGACTTCCTTGGCTTCTAGCTCTCCTCGTTCTAGGCTTACTCGTATCAGGTGTTGTTGGCGTATTTGAAAAGGTAGTTGCTCAGCTTACATTAATAATGGCATTCCAGTCTTTGATTCTAGACATGTCAGGTAACGTTGGCACTCAGTCACTCGCTGTTACTATCCGAGTATTGATGGATGAAAATCTTACTTTTAAGCAGAAGTTTAGACTTGTAGTAAAAGAGATGAAAGTCGGCTTTTGTAATGGACTTATTCTTGGAATTTTATCTTTTGTAGTAGTTGGTCTATACATCATGCTCTTTAAGCATAAGGAATTATTCTTCTCTTTTGCCGTATCAGGATGCATCGGTATATCGCTCATTCTTGCTATGTTAATCTCTAGTGCTGTAGGTACACTTATACCTCTTTTCTTCAAGAAAATTAAAGTGGACCCAGCAGTTGCTTCAGGTCCACTCATTACAACAGTTAACGACTTAGTAGCTGTAGTTACATACTATGGTATGAGCTGGATTTTGCTACTTAACGTATTTCATTTCTAAGTTTTAAAGCTCGATTACTCTAGTGGCGAGCTTTTCTTTAAACCTCACATCGTGCTCTACTATGAGCATGGTAGGTTTAAAGTCTTCGATTAACTTTTCTATCTGCATACGAGAGAAGACATCGATATAGTTAAGCGGCTCATCCCAGATATATAAGTGTGCCGAAGTCATCAAGCTTCCAGCTAGAAGAACCTTTTTCTTCTGGCCTTCTGAGAAGTCTTCGATATTTTTCTCGAACTGCACTTTGTCAAAATCTAGGTGCGATAGCAAAGCTAGGAACATACTATAATCTAGCTGATTATCAAAGGCATATTCACGAAGGGAACCTTTAAGATGCGATGTGTCCTGATTAATATATGAGATCTTAAGATTAGATGCAGTCTCTAATATTCCACCTTCAATCATGTTATCGTTATTACCCATAATTGCCTTAATAAGACTAGACTTACCACAGCCATTTTGACCGCTTATAAATACCCTCTCTCCTTGATTAATCTCAAAAGTTAAATTAGAGATAACATCGCTATCCCCATCTTTGTATCTAAGTGAGTATTCCTTGGCATATACTAACCTATCGCGATAATGCTTAAGCGGATTAATCTTAAGATTACGAGTCTGCTCGATGTCATTTAAAAGTCCTTCTTTTTCTTGGATGGCGCGATCCATTCTACCCTCGAACGCCTTGACCTGAGACTGCATTTTCTTAGTCTTCGCCCCAATATAGGAACGAGTATTAAGCTGACGGTCGTGCTCCTTAATCGGATCAAAACCAATCTTAGAGTTCTCACTCTTATCAGCCCATCTAGAAGTTCTATCTGCCGCCTGCTTAAGCTTACTTATCTCCTTACTATGCTTCTCATTCTCGCGCCTAGCATGCTCATCTGCTTTCTCCTTATTCTCCCACCACATAGAGAAATTACCTGACTGAATATCTATACTCTTACGATTTAAAACCAATACGTGATCAATACAGCTATCAAGTAAATCAGCATCATGGGACACGAGAATAAATCCACGCTTCGACGCTAGGTATTTCTTTACTAGATTTCTCGCTTCTACATCTAGGTGATTAGTCGGCTCGTCGATAAGAAGAAAATCGTTATCACCCGAGAACAATACTGCAAGCATAATCTTAGTTTTCTCACCAAAGCTAAGCTGAGCATAAGGTTCGTATAGCTTAGCAGCGTCTATTTGAAGTTCATCCATCTCTATAAGAACACGCCATAATTCAACTCCAGCCTTCCACTCCTCCATCAAGTCAGAAGCGCTAAGGTTAGTATCAGGACTATACTTATAAGGAAAATAGTCAAATACCGCATTAGTTTTAATGCATCCGCTATATTCGTATTTCCCCATCAGCAGATTAAGAAAAGTTGTCTTGCCCTTACCGTTACGTCCGATAAAGCCAAGCTTCCAGTTTGTGTCTATGCAAAAAGACACATTCTCAAAGATATTATCGAAGCTTCCTTCGTAGTTAAAAGTTAGATTACTTACATTAATTTGAGCCATATATAGCCTCCATTCCTGAAGACAAAAAATGTCTGCTTTGCATACCAAAGCAGACACGTAAAATACTACACCTATTTTGAGATGAAGAATAAAACGACAATCTAATTTAAGTACACAAATAAAAGACAAATGTCTTCATAAAAGTATTAGTGTTTCTTAAATCAAATTATCTTTTCATTGGTGCACCTCACTTGTTAATTTCAAACGGATAATAACACTAATTTCAAAATAGTGCTATAGTACTCTCGTAAAAAAGGATTTGTTTATGAAGGTATATTTCGCGCCGCTAGAGGGCATCACAGGCTATTTATATCGAAATGCATACGAGAAGCTTTACGGGCATGTCGATAAGTATTTCGCGCCTTTTATCTCGCCTTCTGAGAAGTGCGCGATGATTCCAAAGGAGCGTAAAGATTTGCTCCCTGAGAATAACGAAGGCATAGTTCTAGTTCCTCAGATTCTAACTAATAAGTCAAATAACTTCATTGATGCAGCAAAAGAGCTAGAAGCCATGGGTTATAAGGAGATTAACCTTAACCTAGGCTGCCCTTCAGGTACTGTTTGCTCTAAGGGCAAAGGCGCTGGATTTTTACCTGAGACAGCTTCCTTAGATTCGTTCTTAGAAGATATCTATGCTTACGCTGATGACGCTGGGATTAAGATCTCTCTTAAGACTCGCTTGGGCTTTTACGATCCAGAAAAGTTCTATGACTTAGTGGAGACTTTTAATAAGTACCCAGTAAGAGAGCTTATCATTCACCCTAGAATTAGAAGCGATTTTTATAAGGGTGAGCCAAGGCTTGAATATTATTCGTATGCCTTAGAGAATGTTAAGGCACCACTTGTATATAATGGCAACATTTTTTCTAAAAAAGACTTAGAAAACATCAGCACAAAGCTTAACACTACGCCTGATACGATAATGCTTGGCCGTGGCTTAATATCAAAGCCTGGACTTATTAACGAGCTACAAACTGGCGACTCTACTGTCGATTATTCTAAATTCTGGGAACTACACGATACCGTCTACCACGAATATCAAAAGATTATGTCGCCTGATATTAATGTTCTTTATAAGATGAAGGAACTATGGACTTACTGGCGCGTGATGTTTGAAGATAGCGATAAAGAGATTAAGAAGCTTCTTAAGACAAAAAAATACGCAGAATACGAAGGTATCCTGCGTAAGATTAAAGTGATTTAAAACTTGTATTATCTTTCCATAAAAAACTCGATTTCTTCGCCAAGTGGGCCGAAGCAGAAAGCTATTCTCGCTGGATACGGTACCTCAGATTGAATCACAATATCCTTAGGCTCAACGAACACTTCATACCCCGCTTCTTTTACACGGGCAACTACGCTATCGACATCACTAACAGCGAAAGCGTAATGTCTGATCATCCCCTTAGAAAGACTACCTTCACCGTCGTTAAAAATTTCAACAATACCGTTTGAAGTATCAAACATAATTCCCTTAGCCCATGTACGAACTATAGGAAGCTCTAATACTTCACTATAGAAATGTACTGTTTTCTGATACTCGTCCGGAGTACTGGTCTTCATTGATACATGATGAATGCCTGTGATACTGCTCATAGCGATACCCTCTTTATTTATTCTTCATACTCGAGTATATCACCTGGCTGACAATTAAGAACCTCGCATATAGCAGCAAGTGTTGAGAATCTAATCGCGCTTACCTTGCCAGTTTTCATTTTTGACAGGTTAACATTAGATACGCCAACCTTCTCTGAGAGTTCGTTAAGCGACATCTTCCTGTCAGCCATAACTCGATCTAGTCTAAGAATTATCTTTCCCATATCATTCACCCGTCTTATAAAGTCTCATCGGATAATCTCTGAAGCTCTTTTCCATAGAGGAAGATATTATAAACACATACAAAGATTACACCTAAGATTAAAGCAACTGGCATATTAACTGTTAACGCCATCATGATAACGAATGTGATAAAAAGGATTCTTAGATACTTAATAACCTTATCATCAAATGGTGACTCACTCTCCAAAATAATCTTAAAAATCTTCTTAAGAAGCCCCATCAAAACTGTTGTTACCACTGCGACTATTAAGCCTGCAAATATATATGTCAAAAGCACATAAACATATACATAATTATGTGAATCGAAGTATGCCTGCATCGATGGAACACTACTTGTCATCTCAAAGTCTTCAACGTTAATAACCTGTTCTATTACTTCGCTTACTCCAGAATTTGCAATCTCATCGTTGACTGACTCTGCCTGAGCGATTAACGCTACTGATAAACCGAAGAAGATGATGCTTGATACCAGTGTGATTATAAATGCGATATTTGCTACTACGCTTGCAACTTTGCAGCTATTCTTTACCTTCTGAAGTCTTGTTGCTGAAACATCCATAAAACTGTCCCTCTTTTCATATATTCCAAGTTAACCTGCAATATCAGGATACAGTCTCATTTAATTATTGTCAATAACAATTTAACGTTTTTCGTTAAATATTATACGAATATCGTATCATTCAACCCTTCGTCATTCGCTCAATATACTCATCTACAGGCATAGGCTTTGCAAAGTAATAGCCCTGAATTAAGTCACAGCCATTCTTGGCGAGGAACTCTACTTGGTCAGCACTCTCGATACCTTCAGCAACAGTTGTCATGCCAAGGCTCTTGGCGAGTTGAATTGTCTCAGATACGATCAAAGAACCACGCTGCTCGTTTTCTTCTCTACCACGGAAGAAATCCGCATCAATCTTAAGTACATCAAGCTTAAGGTCCTTAAGTGAGTTAAGTGATGAGTAGCCAGCACCGAAGTCATCCATAGATACCTTAAAGCCCATATTCTTAAGCTTATCTACTGTATTAATAAGAACATCCTTATCTTCAAAGAACGCACTCTCTGTAAGCTCTAGCTCGATTAATTCCTTAGGAGCGCCTGCGTCATCAACAAGCTTACAGATATGCTCAGCTAAGCCCTCCTGTGTGAAATGCGCACGCGATACGTTAACTGAGATAGGAACTACATTACGTCCCTCCTTAACCCACTGTGCCTGAAGCTTGGCAACGCTACTGATCATGAAGTCATCGATATGTGTGATAAAGCCATTCTTCTCAAAGATTGGAATAAACTTACCAGGGCCAATGAATCCCTTTTCCTTACTAATCCATCTAATCAAAGCCTCAGCGCCGCCAAGTTTTTCTGACTCGGCATTGTACTTAGGCTGTAAGTAAACATGTAATTCGCCTTCCTTCAAAGCACGCTCCATGTTCTCTTCTACATATCTCTCCCAGAGCTGCTCTTCTCGTAGGGTCTCATCAAACCACGCGATTTTCTCTGCGTTATTAGGCTGGATATTTTTTCTTGCTAGGCTCGCATTGCTATAAATGGCATCAATCTTCTCTCCATATCTAGCCTCGCAGATACCTGCTACAAAATCAACCTTATGAGGAGCTAAAACCTTAATAAGATCTGCCTTAAGCTTTGATACTCTGCTATTAACTTTCTCTACAGAATCCATTAATAAAAGCAATGAGAACTCAGCTTCAGAGTATCTAGCAAAAAGTTCCTTACGCTTGTTAAGAGATACCTTAATAACCGCATTAATACGCTCGATAACATCTTCACCAGAAGCCGCACCATAGCAAGCGCAGAAGCTTTGATATCTCTCCATACGTAGACTTACCATGGCATACTTCTTACCATTACGCTTAGTCTTCTTAACCATGCCTTCGCCGTGGTTCTCAAAATAAAGCCAGTTTCTACCACCTGTGATTGGATCATAGTACAAAAGTCTTGCTGACTTTTTCTGGTTAACCATACTTACAATCAAAGTAATTATGTAAAGAATCAATGGGATTGCTACCATAAGGCCCATGATTGTAATTACAGCTACCATATAAAACACATCTTTGACTCTAAGAATGATGTCAGAACTATCGTAAAGAGTATATCTACCATCCTTAAGAGGCTGAACTAACCATGCATGGAATGTAATCATATCGCGATTTAAAGCGCCTGGATTGGTAAAATCGCCAAAATTAATATTCTCTAACGCTCCAAAAAATACATCTGAAAGATCAATCTCAGAGTCTTCAAACATATCAGAAGTTGGAGCTCCATTAATGCTATCAAAATAAGCCTTTTGCTCTCCAAAACCAAATGTCACGTAATTATCGAGGTTAATCTCTCGATTAGGAGTTACGATAAACTCATCTGTCTCATTATCGAGAATACCGTAATCTTCAGTCTCCCAATCATAAAGAGTTATAGTGAAATCTTCTCCGTCATCAGGAAGCTGGCTCTCGATAAAGTTAGCAAATTTCTGCGTCGATGCTACTTCGGCATCAATACGGTCACCTACTACATAGATAAGAAAAACCTCTATAAACGCAGCTGCCATAACCCCAATAAGAGTCACAAATATCAGCAGCATAATAATATGAGGTACTACTGATATTCTCTTAAGTTTATTAACCTTTTTCTGATTACTCTTCTTCATATCATTCCACCGTCTGTTGCTCTTCTAACTTTTTCTTCTTCTCTCGCTTAATCTCACGACGAACCACCGTCACACCAAGAATTAAGCCACCTACTTCGCCTATGATTCCTACTACTATGCCTGCGACACTATCTAAGAAAAAGAATGGCAAACTATAACCCATCACCGCGAAAGGTATAAGTAATATAAACATCCAGCCAGTAATATTTCCAAATACCTTAGCATGCTTACTTGGCTTTCCGTCTTTACCAACTGACATTGCGGCAAGCATATAACCTACTGAACAAACCATAAATGCGATTACCGTGACATTACCAACTATAAGCTGGGAAATCTCATCGCTTGTTAAATATCTTTGATCCAAAGCTTCAGTGAGCATATTATTCATTAGCCATGCGCCACCGATACTTAGAATAAGCAAGAATATCGATATACCAGACAAAAGCCTTTTGAGGAATCGCATTCCAAAAGAGACTACAAGCATTGCGACTAATGCCCACACGATTGGGCGGAACAAAGCTACAATAAAATGAACTGCTCCCATACTTAACCCTCAATATCCTATACTTTTTTCCATCTACCAGATAGATAGAAAGTACCGCCTATTAATAGTGGTACGAATCCCGCTATAGCATCGCCCATCCAGAAGCCCTGTGGACCAAGGCCCATCGCCCAGCCGAGCAAATAAGCGATACCGATACGACCGATTATTCCGTCGATTATAGCGACTGCTAGGTTCAATTTCGAGTTGCCAGAGCCGTTAATAATCGCGAATGCAAACGTTCTTGTAGCAGCACCATAAGCACCAATAATACTTGGCATAATTATAATGCCCGCGTGAGTTACAATCTCCATATCAGACGTAAATAGCTCAAATATGATACTAGGGTTAGTAACCAAAGCTACTACATAGACCGAATCTAGAATAAACGCAGATATGAATGCATAGAACAAAATCCTAGGAATACGATGATACTTCTTAGCGCCTAAGTTCTGACCTACCATGGAGCCTGCCGCAGTAGATAGAGAGTTACTTAAGATACCTACCATCATGTTAAGCTTATTCAAAATACCTGCACATGCGGATGCGATAACACCAAAGGAGTTAACCCAGGCAGCAACTACAGTCATGGAGATACTAATCGCCGCAGACTGCAAAGCCATAGGGATTCCGAGTGCACTGAGATTTTTAATAGTAGGTACATCAGGAATAAAGCTTTCCTTTTTAAAGTCAAAGCCGAAGCTTTCCTTATTACGATATAAGTAGAATAAAGCGTACAAGAAGCTAAATGCCTGACCAATTACAGTAGCCATAGCAGCGCCTCTAACTTCAAACTTCAAAACTGCTACAAATAAAATATCTAAGATAATATTCATAACAGACGCTATAGCTACAAACATGAATGGTCGCTTAGAATCACCCATACCACGCATAATCGCACTTACGATGTTATAGCCATAGATAAAAATGAGTCCTGCCATACAAATTAGGGTGTAATCCATCGTATATGCATACGCTTCATCAGGTGTGTTTACCCAGTGCAAAAGCGAGTCTCTTAAGAAGAAACAAATAATCGAGATAACAACAGACAAAGACAAAAGCAAGGAGAACATGGTACCAATAGTTTTACGTACTCCATCCATGTTCTTCTTACCTACATCTCTAGCGATAATAATCTGGCCAGCAGACGAGAATCCCATAACTACAAAGTTAAGAATTCCTAGAATATTACCGCCAGTAGCTACAGCGGACATACCTGTACCGCCAATAACCTGACCTACAACTACCATGTCTACGATATTGTAGATAGCCTGAAGTGCATTAGATATAAACAATGGCGTAGCAAACTTCAAAAGCAGCTTAGGAACGCTACCTTCTGTTAAGTCTGTTACCATTGTCTTTTGTCTGTTATCTGACATTTAAAAATCTCTACCTTAGATGTTATTTAACTTATCTACCAACTCATTAAGATCAGCAAGAGTAGTCTTACCATTACTGAAGTTAAGCATTCCACGAAGTGGCAAGTATCTAATCATAGCGTCCATCATCTCCTTAGACATTGCTTCAGCTGTAGCAGAATCTTCGCTACTAGAATTAGTGTCAGTAAAGAAATCTAGCTTAAAGTATGGTTTTGCAATCTCATAAGCTACTGGATCTTCCTGGATATCCATAACAGCAGAATCGAGTGAATACTTAACTGGAATTCTAACTGTGGACTCTACATAGATTTTCTCCTCGAGCACGATATCTCTTGAAGACTTACCGATACGAATGTTAAAGTCACCAGACTCTACGTGCCAATCGTGAATCTTAGTATTGTAGTAAGCAAATGCACGCTTATTAAGCTTAAACTCTACAGTCTTTGTCTCCCCTGGCATGAGGTCAATCTTCTCAAATCCACGAAGCTCGTTAATTGGACGAAGTACCTTGCTCTCGACATCATTAACATAAAGCTGAACTACTTCCTTACCAGCAACTGCGCCAATGTTTTTAACATCGACTGTAACGATAACCTCATCTGTATCCTTCATAGAAGTCTTATTAAGCTTTAAGTTACTGTACTCAAACTCTGTATAAGATAGACCAAATCCAAATGGGAAAAGGACATCCATGTTCTTCTTATCGTAGTAGCGGTATCCGACAAATACGCCCTCAGCATAATTAACCTCGTTACCCTCACCTGGGAAAGAGATATAAGATGGGTTATCCTCATACTTAAGTGGGAATGTCTCAGGAAGCTTACCGCTTGGATTAACCTTACCAAAGAGGATATCTACTACAGCTGCTCCAGAAGCTTCGCCAGATAAGTAAGCTTCAAGCACGCCGTTAACCTTAGAAAGCCAAGGCATCTCGATTGGTGAACCATTATGAAGTACTACGATTACGTTCTTTTGAACCTCACAAACCTTATCGATAAGCTCTAACTGATTCTTAGGCATCTTCATATCAGGTCTGTCAAAACTCTCAGACTCGATTACATCTGGAAGACCTGCAAAGATTACTGTTACGTCTGAATTCTTAGCTACTTCAATTGCTTCCTTAAGCATAGCTTCATCAGTAGCGTCTACCTTATCATTAAAGCCCTGAGCGTATGCTACATCACAAATATTAGCTACAGCATCCATAGCACTTGTTACCTTACGGCAGTTGATGTGTGAGCTTCCACCACCCTGGAATCTTGGCTTACTTGCATACTGACCTACGAAAGCAATCTTCTTATCACTACTCAAAGGTAAGATACCATCATTTTTAAGAAGAACCATAGTCTCCTTAGCAATCTCATGAGCTACCTCATGGTCAGCATCTAAGTCCCAAACAGCATTAGGATTCTTACCTTCTTCGAACTTATAAACAATATTAAGAATTCTCTCTACCGCTGTATCAACTACGCTTTCATCTAAGTTTCCATTCTTAACAGCCTCTACGATAAGCTTATCGTTCTCACCATTAGATGTTGGCATCTCGAGGTCCATACCAGCCTTAAGCTCAGCTACTCTATCGTTAACTGCACCCCAGTCACTCATTACATAACCGTCAAAGCCCCACTCACCGCGAAGAACGTCAGTTAAGTACTCTTTACACTCTGTAGCGTGAACTCCGTTAACCTTGTTATAAGAAGCCATGATTGTCCAAGGCTTACTCTTAACAACAGCCCCTTCGAAAGCTGCCAAATAAATCTCACGAAGTGTTCTCTCATCAATATTTGAAGAACATGTCATTCTTCGATGCTCCTGGTTATTAGCGAGGAAGTGCTTAGCAGAAGTACCAACTCCACCAGCCTGAACACCAGCAATCAAGCTACCAGCCATCTCACCTGCTACAAGTGGATCTTCTGAATAATACTCAAAGTTACGGCCACAAACTGGACTTCTTTTAATATTCATTGCAGGTCCTAAGAGTACGCTAACTCCTTCAGCCTGACATTCATTAGCAAGAGTTCTACCCATCATGTTAATCAAATCTCTATTGAAGGAAGCTGCAGTACCACAACCAGCCGGGAAACAAACCGCCTTGATACTCTCATTCACACCTAAGTGATCAGCCTTATCATCCTGCTTGCGAAGTCCGTGTGGGCCATCAGAAACCATAGATGCTGGGATACCGAGTCTATCAATTTTTTCTGTATGCCAGAAATCGTATCCTGAGCAAAGTGAAGCTTTTTCCTCTAGTGTCATTTGTGAGATGAGATTTTTGATTTCAAGCGAAGTCATAGTCGTGTTCCTTTCGAGAGGCTTAATAATAATAAATAATAGTATCATTCAAAAATAAGCCTGTCACCAAATAAAAATGGCCATCTCGTGATGGCCATCGGAATCTCTATTTAAGAAGCAGTGTCTTCGATTAATGCTTGAAGAAGTACTTCAATACCTCAATAAGATTCATCTCCTGGATGTTCATAAATGGAATGTAGTTCATGTTTTTGTCCTCCTAAAATTTGTTTTTGTTTTTTGTTTATGAGGTAAGTATAAAAACATGAGCGTTGCAGAACCGTTGTACTACAAAAAATTTTTATCTTCTTCTGTCAATTCCATTATTTTTATAGTAAGCGGCCTTATTCTCATACATCTTCTTGTCGGCCATTTTCTCGATTTCTTCCATAGCTACATTAGGATTTTCTTCACAGCAGACAATTCCTACCGCGATTGCCATCTTCTCTGTAAGTGGGTTATTAGATTGAGCTATGCATTTACTAAGTTTTTCTTCAAAGCCACGAGAATCTTCTACGGAACAATGAAGAAGTGCCGTGAACTCATCGCCACCAGTTCTGAAGATATGACCATACTGACCTACCGCGTCAGTAATAACCGCAGCTGCTGCTCGAATATAATCGTCACCCGCAGCATGGCCTAGCTGGTCGTTAATCTTCTTAAGACCATTAACGTCCATAGCGACTAACACGAGATCTCCCGCCTTAGTGCTGTCTGTATAAAGATTCATCTCATCGTAGTAAGCTCGACGGTTAAATACCCCAGTCAAAGCATCAGTCTGAAGAATAGTCTCCAGTTTACGTCTTTGATTATCATATGTAGAAATATAAATAATGAGCATTGCAGTAAGGCATACGCATACTACTGTAAAGGATTGAATAACATCGTAAAAAGCAGCATTCTCACCTACAAGCTGAGTTACAGACTTAGGGTAATTATGCTCAACTATCATACAAAGCATATCTTCAACAACAGTTAGTATTACCATCAAAACTCGCATTCTGCCATTAGACATCAGGCAAGCAACAACGACACTGAAGATAAACCAGATAATCATTCCACTATTAATACCACCAGCCGTAAAATACATCCACGGCACAGCTAAGTTGGCACAGCCTATAATCATGATTGTTGTTGATAATTCGTAATTCTTCTTAACGTGGCTTATATACAAACTAATAAAGCTCATTACAAAAAGAATGAAGTTAGGAACCATCGAAGCAATTGTCTGCTTCAATAAAATCATACAAATAGTTCCAATAAAGCACGCAATAAATGATGTATACTCAAGGAAATACATCATTCTGATACGTATATCTATAGACTGGTCATTAAAATAACCAATCATGTGCTTATATAAAAATCTAGAGTTCATGCCCCACTCCAAAACTCATATGACTATTGCAAGATTGATTATACAGATAACATACTTTCTACTTCTTGAATGAAGTGTTAATAGATATTCAATAAACTAAGTATCAAGAAGCTGAATAGGTACCCATGTAAGCTGTGAAGAAAAATTTTCTTCTCTTAAAATTCTTTACTTTTCTACTCCTACACTAACCTTTGATCTCATTCAAATAGAACTTATCTGAACTATTCTCGCCCGTTAAGTGTATATAACTAATCCCAAAATCCTTGGCGCCCTTAACATCTGAGCCAATACTGTCGCCAATCATCACGGCACCCTCTTTGCTAAGTCCAAACTTCTCAAAAAGCGCATTATACAAATAAGTCTCAGGCTTCATGCAACCGTAATCACTGCTCATTATGATTCCGTCCACCTTAGACTCCATATCAAACATAGTCATCTCAGGCCAAGTGTATGAACGCTGAGCATTACTTAGTATGTATAGCTTCTTTCCATTGTCGCGTAGTGCCTTAAGATACTCATCGACACCTGGATAGAGCTTAATATACTCTCTCGTACACTCTCGAAAGGCATACGCTATCTCATACAAGATCTCATCATCAAGTACGCCATTTCCGTACTTTTCAAAAATATCTCTATAGACATCAATGATATCGACCTCAGGATACATAAACCCACGATTACTAGTAATATTTTTACGATACTCCTTATCCATGGCAAAGAATTCTTCCATGAACACTTTACTTCCTAGATGCTTGATTCCCTTATCATCCAAGACCTTAAGCCATTTATCCCAATACTCAGTCGACTTCTCATCGTTATAAGAATCAAGAAGTGTACCATAGTAATCAAAAATATAAGTACTGTAATTTAGATTCATAGAGACCTCACTTTTAAGTAATTATATCAAACGTGAGGACAATACTTTATTAGTTAAATCTATAAGTTGTTCTTTTTACTGGTGCAAATACCATGTTAAGAAAAGTTACCATAATATCTCTAAGCTTCTGAGAAAAGATAACTCCAACGCAAGCTGCGTCAAATAAAATAACTAGACCGAAAAAAATTACTGTAAACATGTTGTGTTCTCCTTTGTTTTTTGTTTATGAGCCAAGTATAGGAGAACCGCCGTTGCAGAACTGTTGTAGTTTAAATTTTTCCTTTACGCTTCTTTTTGTCGTTATACATCATGACATCTGCTTCCTTAATCATGTCATTAATCTCATCTGCGTTTGTAACCTGCTTCTGAGCAAAACCGATGCTGGCTGTGACATTATAAGGCACACCCTCAAGTCTCGGATTATCCTTAATAATCGCATCAAGTTCTTGATGTACATCTTCAAGGCTTACTTCGCCTTGCTGATAAGACAATATCGCGAAAGCAAACTCGTCTCCACCATATCTAGCACATATGCCTCTACCGCCAACGAACCTAAGCAAAGCTTCACCCATAATGACAATCGCATTATCACCTGCGTTATGACCATAAGTGTCATTAATAAACTTAAGTCCATCCATATCAACAGAGAATAAAGTTAGGACAGATTTCTTACCCTTGGTAATCGCAATACGTCTCTCGAGCTCATCCATGAAGCCTCGTCTGTTATAAAGTCCAGTCAGAACATCACTCTCAGAGAGCTTTTTAATCTCGGCATTAGCGCGTACAAAATTCTGATTGTTATATACAGAATTAAGAACAGTAGATGTAAATAGAGCGAACTCCTCAAATCTCTGTTCATTACGAAGTGTTATCTCGTTAAGACCTGTGCAGGCAAAAACAAAATCGTCGCTATGTACGCGAATCTGCTTAAAGAGGAGGAAGTTGATGCCACTGTCCTTTTCAACCAACATATCAATATCAGGCAAAGCCTTATTAAGATTGACATATCTATGATCGTGCTTATAGACGTTCTTATAACCTGAAAACAACACTCTAAGCTTTGTATCAATACCCTTAAGCGCTACGAAATAATACTGATCAGACCAAAGCCAGAGATGGCGCTCTAGAACTGACAAAGCATTAAAGAAATTGCCCGCCTGAACAGCCTTACTTACAAATCGACTCATCTCATACATATGTCTGAAGTTATCTGTATTGTCTCTAGCTGCAACTGAAACAAGCTCAGCTACCTCTTCAGCACTTTCTTGTCTTAAGCAACCACAAGATGACCTATATAGTGACTTATAGTGAATATCAATTGGTACATCCATTATCGCCTGACGCTTATCAGGATTATTCCAGCTATCGACGATAGCATTAAGCTTATTGGCAAACTCATTATAATCAGGACAACAGCTAGTGATTGGAGGATTATGAAGAGATGTCTCTCTTATGCCATCAAAGCCTGCAATCTTAACATCTTCTGGCACACGGTAACCATGCTGCTTAAGTGTTGACTCGACACCTAATGCCATGGAATCGTTAGCGCAGATTATAGCTTCAGGAACCTTATATCCTGAATTAAGAAGGCCCTCCAAAACCTGAGATGCTGCCTCATCCCAGAAGTCTCCGTAGTGGATTCTTCGCTCATCGACATCGACGCCGTTATCCTTAAGAACCTTCTTAAAAATAGCGATACGTCTGTCCGAGAATTCGTTACCACGGAAGCCTGCAAACATATCTACATTCTTAATTCCGTGATGCTCGACTATATGCCTACAGATATTCTCGAATCCCTCATCGTACTGGCATGCGACATTAATTACACCAGGATATTCTTTCTCAAACATGAATAGTGGAATATCACGATTCTTGGCAATTTTAATCAAAGCCTCGATGATTTCCTCATTACGAATCATCTGAGCAAATACAATCATTACATCCGGCTTAGACTGCTCTATGTACTCGACAAACTTATGCTCATCGATACGCTTATCTTCGTGCTCTAGAGCACCAAAAGTATAAGCAGAAACAAGATATTTCTCACTAATTACTGGAGTCTGTAAATTTCTAAGGAAGATATTAAAATTCTCTGCATCTTCCCAGCTTCCACATACTGAAATCAACTTACGAGATTCGCCCTTAAGTGGTAGCTGATATTCATCTTTTTGATATACACGGATATAGTCTACCTGGAGAGCACCATCTTCAGAGAAGTCTGTAATTGTAGACAGCGCTCCACCCATCTGGCCACCAATACCCATACCAAGATGAATATAGAACGGATGGTTAAAAGGTGCTTCTACATTAGACTCGAAGAACTTCTCACCATCAATAAAGAAAGTGATTTTGCCAGGAATCCATTCACACGCATACACATGAAAAACGTCAGCAGCATTACTACCTAGAGGGAATGTATACGCAGCCTGCTCAAGTATTGGATTCTCACCATAATGGATACTTACATAGTTCTTATCAGCAAGTCTTGTTGGTACACATAAAATATCAATCTGACCGCCAATCGGCCACTTACCATAAACCTTAGAATCACAGCAAAGCTTGAAAAAAGGCATAAAACCAGTAGTAAAAGGAATCTTAATTCGAGCCTCGAATCTACCATATGTAAACTCATGTTTATTACGCGTTGTAAGAAGCCCTGAAGTGTATTTAACTTCACCATTCTCATCCACTCGTCTTACTGGTCTTATATAGAGAATATCGTTCTTAACATAAACGTTTTCTTCACTTTGAACATACTCTTGTAATTCGTTATTGAACTCACCTGCAGGACGCGCCTCGATATTCCAGTCTAGAAAACCAGCTGAATCACCGCTAAACTCTTCGTCCCAAACTAGACGATAACCATCTTGTTCAAAGTTTTTACTCATATAATCCTAAAATAAAAAACAGTTATATGGATTATACTTCCAAACCCGTAAACAAATAATTAACAGATAATAGATTTGCAGTTAACTATCTAATTGCATCAAATTCAAATACATTAAGAAATTTCTTAGCTCGCTTTGTCTTAGGCTTAGTAAAGAACTCATCCGGAGTATTTTCTTCCACTATCTTGCCGCCATCTAAGAACAAGACTCTATCAGCGATTGCCTTAGCAAACTGCATTTCGTGAGTTACGATAAGCATCGTCTTACCTTGCTTAGCAAGGCCTAACATTACATCTAATACCTCGCGTACCATCTCAGGATCGAGCGCCGCTGTAACCTCATCAAAGAGCATAATCTCTGGGTTCATGATAAGCGCACGAACTATAGCAACACGCTGCTTCTGACCGCCTGAGAGCTGACGTGGATATGAGTTAGCTTTATCCTTAAGACCTACTCTATCGAGAAACTCCAAAGCCTTCTCCTTAGCCTCCGACTTAGGCGTACCATTAACCTTCATTGGCGCGAGAATAATGTTATCAATTACCTTAAGATGTGGGAAAAGCTCGTAGTTTTGAAACACCATACCCACCTGAGCCTTAGGATCCGTCGTACTAATAGAGCCAATCTCGTAGGTCTCGAGGCCCTTAATTGTTCTTAGCAAAGTACTCTTACCGCAGCCACTTGGGCCTACAATAACAATGACCTCCCCCTGCTTAACATCTAAGTTGATGCCATCTAATATCAGATTGCCATCAAATGATTTATGTAAATCCTTAATAGATAAAACAACGTCACTCATAATTAACTCCATCTCTTCTCTAACATTCCTGCGATACTGCTAATCACAAAGCAAAGCACGAAATATAGCAAAAATACCATTAAGAAAACTCCAAAGGCAGCATTAGGACTGCTCATTCTATTGGCTTCTATTATCTGCTGTGCGACCTTCAGCACTTCAACTACGCCAATCATTAACACTAAGCTTGTAGTCTTGATCATACGAGTGATGAGATTAATCGACAGTGGAATCATTCTTCTTACTGTCTGAGGAATGATTACGTATAAAAATGTCTGATTCTTACTTAATCCCAAGGCCTTGCTGCTCTCATACTGATGCTTTGGAATCGAGACTAAGCTTCCTCTTACTAAGTCGCCCATCTCAGCTACACCCCAGAGTGAGAAAACAATAATCGATGCGGTCTCACCATCTAATTTCCACCCAAGAGTTTTGGTTGTTCCGAAGAACACGATAAAGAGCAAAACTAGCTGCGGCATTATTCTTATAGTCTCTAAGTAAACGCGAAATAAAACCTTAAGAATTATGTTCTTAGATGTCATTAAGACACCCACGAGAAGGCCTACTGGAATGCTAATAGCGATAGCGATTAAGCTGATCTTCGCTGCCTCCGACAAACCTTCTAGAAGTCTTAGGAAGTTACTGCCCTTGAAGAGTACATCAAGTCCCAAATCCGGCATATCTGACCCTCCTCTCGACTATTGATCCTAAGATACATACAGGAAGTAATATCATTAGATAGAATACTACGAGCATGAACAAACTCTCTGTTGTTCTATAGTAAAGTCCAATTAAATCCTTGGCAGTAAACATCAAATCCATAACACTAATCGCGCTGAAGACGCTAGTCTCTTTAAGAAGGAAAATAACATTAGCAATAATTCCTGGGATACTTGTCGATATAGCCTGAGGAAAGATTACATAAGTAAATGCCTGTCTGTTACTAAGCCCTAAGCTAATAGCACTCTCATGCTGGATTTTATCTACTGATTCAAGACCACTTCTTATTGATTCGGCCATGTAGCTTCCGCCTAAGAAAGCTAAGCCCACAATACCGCACACTTCGGCATCAAGCTTAATTCCTACCTTAGGTAGGCCGTAGTAGATGAAGAATAGCTGTACAAGAAGTGGTGTATTACGGCTAATCTCGATATAAAAGGCAACTATTTTATTTAAAACAGGAATTTTTCTATAACGAATAAAAGCTGCTATAACTCCTATAAGAGCAGCAGCTAATATTCCTAATAGACCGATTCGTACAGTAAGGATTGCCGCTTTCTCATATAAAGGCCAATACTTATGTATAAATTCCCAGTTCACGCTAATAATTCCTTTACTCTTTCTTCTATTGCATCTGCAAGTAGCGCATGATTATAAGGATCCATGTGTTCCCTGTCAGCGTCACTTGGAATTGCTATTAAGGAAGCATCTAGAAAGGCAGTTTTATGCTTATCTGCGACTTTTTTATATTCCTTAGCAAGTTCATGCGATACATTTACTGAATTTTCATTAAATTCAGGATCAAAACCTTCATCTCCAACACCATGCTTAAGGTGAATAGGAGATACAACAAGTACTTTTAAGTTACTGTCGAACTGCTCTGCAGCTTTAATTAACATCTCAATGCCCTTAGCTATAACACCAGCTGAGGCACCGTAGAGTGTCTTACAGTCGTTAGTTCCAAGCATTATCACTAATACATCGGGGCGATGGGCTTCGAGAAGAACTGGTAGAAGCTTAATACCGCTTCTACCAACTCTTAACGCATCTTCGAAGATTGTGGTTCTACCACATAGGCCTTCTTCAACTACTCTGACACCCTTGTCGAATAGCTTTTCCTGAAGAAGTCCTGTCCATCGTATCTCCCATGGATAACGACTTCCGTCAATTGGGTTATAGCCCCAGGTATTTGAGTCACCAAAACACAATACCTGTTGCACTTAGATAACGCCTCCCTCCACTACGAGCTCATCCTCATAATCAGCACCGTATACATCGATAAGTGTTGCTTCATAGTCAGCGTGGAAGAAGTCCTCTGTTCCAAGAGTTACAAGCTCATCGTTAAGCCAGTTAAGTAAGGACTCATTACCAGAAGTAACTGCAGCTGCGATTGTATCCTGGCTTCCAAGGGATGGGATACCTACAACATAACCTTCATTCTCGATAGCGAAAGCGATAACCTCAGTGTTATCGTTAGCCCATGCTGCTGATGTTCCGTTCTCAAAAGCTTCCTTAGCTGTAGCGTATGAGTCAAACTTCTGAAGTGGGATGTCTGGATAGTTCTCGATTAAGTATGTCTCAGCTGTTGTACCAGAAATAACAATGATTGAATCATCAGGATTCCAGTTATCAAGGCTTGTGATTACGTTATCTTCACGAGATACAATACCCAAAGCTACATTCATGTAAGGATTAGCAAAATCTACAACTTCTTCTCTCTCAGCTGTTACTGTAAAGTTTGCAAGAACTACATCAACTCTACCTGTCTCTAAGTACTCAATTCTTGATGCTGCCTCAGTAGATACGAAGTTAACCTCTACGCCTAAGTCCTCTGCGATTCTGTTTGCATAATATACATCGTAGCCCTGATAAGATCCGTTCTCATCTACATAGCCAAATGGATACTTATCAGAAAAAACACCAATGTTGATTACTCCACTTTCCTGAATCTCATCAAGAGTTCTGTAGATGTGATCTTCTTCACTGCTGTTTGCAGCGCATCCTACAAGTGAAAAACCAATTGCTGCTGTAAGCGCTGTTGCCAAAACTTTTGTAAATGTCTTCATTTCTTTTTCTCCTTTTATCTCAAAAAAATAGCCTGGAATTAAATTTTCTTCCGGGCCTTAATAATGTTTTTATTTGTTTTTGTCGCTTAAACTAAAGCACTATTAAAGTCCCACTTAACACATTCGGCAACAACAACACATATTGTCATTAATCTTCTTATATATAGTGTTTATAGGCTTTTTCATCGTCTTCAACCTCCTTAACGATTGATGCTGAGAGTTTAAACTTATTTACCTACCAAGTCAATAGGTAATTTAGTGTTGACATCAAAATTTTTGAGTGGTAATATCCTTTCACCTACCGAAGAGGTGGGTAATTCAAAAAAGAGAAATGGTAAAGAAAATGAAAGAGTATTTCGAGAAGTTAGTAAGAGAAAACTACCGCCAGGGGCGAATGTGAGTTTTGTTTTTACCAAAGAATCAAAAATAAAAATTTAGGAGAAAAACAAAATGAAAAAATTCACATCACTTTTACTTATAGCAGCACTTAGCGCATCAGCAGCATTTGGATTTACAGCTTGCTCTGCAGAAGATGCTTCTAACGACGAGGTAGTTATCGCTATCCCTAACGACACAACAAACGAGGCGAGAGCACTTCTCCTCCTCCAGGAATTAGGTTATATCACAATCGATCCTGACGCTGGTATCGCAGCAACACCTATCGATGTTATCGATAACCCACACAACATCACTTTCCAGGAAGTAGAGGCAGCTCAGCTCCCAACAGTCTTAAGCGATGTTGACTACGCAGTAATTAATTCAAACTACGCTATCGATGCTGGTCTTGTACCTACAGTCGATGGTCTTGGAATCGAGAACAGCGCTTCCGCTTATGTAAATATCCTTGTAGTAGAAGAGGGCAACGAGGATTTGCCAGAAGCTAGAGCACTTGTTGCAGCACTCGAGTCACAGCAGGTATATGACTTTATTATCGACAACTACGATGGCGGTGTTGTTCCTGTAGTTGAGAACAGAACAAACGGTTATGACGATTCAATCGATTATGCTGCTTTGGCAGGCACAACAATTTCTGTTGCCGCTACTCCTTCCCCACATGCAGAGATTTTGGCAGTAGTTGCTGATATCCTCGCTGAGTATGACATCACTCTTGATATCGTAGAGTTTAACGACTATGTACAGCCTAATAACGTAGTTGAAGAGGGCGAGATTTTCGCTAACTACTTCCAGCATGTTCCATACCTCGACGACTTCAACGCTGAGAATGGTACACACCTCGTTTCTATCTCTGGTATTCACGTAGAGCCAATGGCTATCTACGGTGGTCAGCAGGCAAACCTTGACGCACTTTCCTGATAGACACGCCACCTAAAAATAACTTAAGCGCCTCACTTCAAACGGGGCGCTTTTTTATTAAAGAGGAATACTATGATTACTATTAAAGACTTATCCAAAACATTCGAGACTAAGGCCGGTCAGGTCGAAGCTCTTAAGAATATCAACTTAACTATAGAAGATGGCGATATCTACGGCATCATCGGAATGAGTGGCGCTGGTAAAAGTACTCTCGTTCGTACTATCAACATGCTCGAGCGCCCAACTTCAGGCCAGGTTGTTATTAATGATACTGATATCGGCTCTTTAAGCGACAAAGAACTTCGCTCTTATAGACGTAAAGTCACAATGATTTTCCAGGGCTTTAATCTCTTGATGCAGCGTAACTGCCTTAAGAATGTATGCTTTCCTCTAGAGCTCGCAGGTGTTCCTAAGGATGAAGCCCGTCAAAAGGCACTTAAGCTTCTCGAGTTAGTTGAACTTAAGGATAAGGCAAAGGCTTATCCAGCACAGTTATCAGGAGGACAGCAGCAAAGAGTAGCGATAGCAAGAGCACTTGCTACTGATCCAGATATCCTATTATGCGATGAGGCAACTTCTGCTCTTGATCCTAAAACAACTAATTCCATCTTAGATTTGATTCGTGACATCAATAAAAAGCTTGGTATTACAGTTATTGTTATTACTCACCAGATGAGCGTTGTAGAGAATATCTGTAATAAGGTAGCGATCTTAGAGAATGGTTCAATCGTTGAAGAAGGAACAGTCGAAGAAGTATTTGCTAACCCTAAGTCAGATGCAGGTAGAAGACTCGTATATCCAGACTTTAATGAAGAGACTATTGGAGAAAATGTCTTAGATAGTAATACACATATTCTAAGAGTTGTATTTAACGAATCCGACACAGCCACAGAGCCAATCATTGCCAAGCTTGCTAAGGAGACAGGCATCGAAGCTAATATCATCTATGCTTCTACTAAGAGCATCAATAACAAAGCTCACGGATCAATGCTCCTTACTTTTAAGACAGCCGATGAGCTTAATGAGGCTATTAAGTTCCTCTCACCTGTCTCAGGCATCACAATTCAGGAGGTGACAAAAAATGTTTAACTTCATCTCACCAGAAGACTGGGAATTTGCTGTTAAGGTTATTCAGAAGGAATTCCTTGGAGCTATATGGGATACACTTTATATAACAATATTGTCCACTTTATTTGCTATTTTGATTGGACTTCCACTAGGAATTATCCTCGTAACAGGAGATAAGAAAGGCATTAGACCTGTTCCTTCTTTTATCCTAGTTATCGTAAATGGAATTATTAATATCTTAAGATCAGTACCATTTTTAATTTTGATGATTCTCGTTATTCCTGTAACAAGGGCTATCGTTGGCACAAGTATCGGAACTAAGGCTACTGTAGTGCCACTGGTGTTTGCCGCTTTTCCTTTCGCCGCGCGCTTAGTAGAAAGCTCCTTAAGAGAAGTTAATCCTAATATCATCGAAATGGCGCAGAGCATGGGTGCCTCCCCACTTCAAATTGTGCTTAAGGTTTTAATTCCTGAGAGCGTGCCATCCTTAATCTCTAACGCGACAATCGCATTTACTACAGTGCTTGGATACTCCGCGATGAGTGGAATCCTCGGAGGCGGCGGATTAGGTAAGATTGCCATTAACTACGGCTACTACCGCTACCAGACATTAATCATGATTTTTGCAGTAATTCTTTTAATAATTGTCGTTCAGGTTTTCCAGACCATCGGTACCAAATTAGCTATCAAATCAGATAAGAGAATAAAAAACTAAAAGGAGATAAAAACATGATTTACGCAGACAATGCTGCTACAACTAAGATGAGCAAGACGGCAATTAATGCCATGCTTCCGTATATGGATCAAGTATACGGCAACCCTTCTTCCCTGTACGCTTTTGGCCAGGAGTCCAAGGAAGCAATCGAGGACGCTAGAAGCCGCATCGCAGGACTTTTGAACTGCGAGCCACGTGAGATTATCTTTACCTCAGGTGGTTCAGAGGCAGATAACCAGGCAATCATCTCAGCCGCACGCTTAGGTGAGAAAAAGGGCAAGAAGCACATCATCTCATCTACAATTGAGCATCATGCTGTTCTGCACACATTAAATAAGCTTAAGAAGGAAGGCTTCGAGGTTACTCTTATTGAAGTTGAAAAAGAGACTGGCCTTATTAATCCAGAGGATGTTAAGGCAGCAATCAAACCTGAGACATGCCTTGTTACTATCATGTATGCCAATAATGAGATTGGAACAATAGAGCCTATCTCAGAGATTGGAGCTATCTGCAAAGAAGCTGGTGTAATATTCCATACAGACGCAGTACAGGCAGCAGGTCATATGAAAATTGATGTAAAAGCAGAAAACATCGACATGCTTTCTGTATCAGCTCATAAGTTCCACGGCCCTAAGGGAATCGGATTTTTGTATTCCAAGAAGAATATTAATCTTACAAATATCATTGATGGTGGAGCACAGGAGCGCGGCAAGAGAGCTGGCACTGAGAATATTCCAGCCATTATGGGTATGGCAGCAGCATTCGAAGAAGCTGTTAATAACGCTGAAGCTAATAAGGCAAAGCTCCTGCCACTAAGAGACAAGCTTATCGCTGGACTAAGTGAGATTCCTCATTCAGTAATTAACGGTTCTATCGATAAGAGACTTCCAGGCAATGTAAATTTCTGCTTCGAAGGAATCGAGGGCGAGAGTTTACTTTTACTTCTAGACGATAAAGGTATTTGTGCATCCTCAGGTTCTGCCTGTACTTCTGGTTCATTAGACCCAAGCCATGTATTGCTTGCCATAGGAAGAATTCACGACGTAGCACACGGTTCATTAAGACTTTCTATAACAGAAGAGAATACTGAAGAAGAAATCGACTATATCGTAAAGGCTACTAAGGAAGTAGTTGAGTATTTAAGAAATATGTCCCCTGTATGGAGAGACTTAATATCTGGTAAGAGAGAATTCATTTTATAAGAAAGGCGGTAATTAATAATGGCACTTTATAGCGAGAAAGTAATGGATCACTTTAGAAATCCACGTAATGTAGGAGCAATTGAGGACGCAGATGCAGTAGGTGAAGTAGGTAACGCTAAGTGTGGCGATATCATGAAAATCTACATGAAGATTGAAGACGACACTATCGTAGATGTTAAGTTCGAGACATTCGGATGCGGTTCTGCAATCGCTTCATCTTCTATGGCCACAGAACTTATCAAGGGTAAGAAGTTAAGTGAGGCTTTAACTCTTACAAATAAGGCTGTTACTGAAGCTCTAGACGGACTCCCAGCTCATAAGATTCACTGCTCAGTGTTAGCAGAGCAGGCTATCAAATCCGCTTTGAAGAATTACTATATTAAGAATAATATCGAGTACGATAAGACAGTTCTTCCAGACGATATCGAGTGCGCTCATTGCCACGAAGAGGAGTAAGATTGAGCCTGAAATTCTCTTTTGACTCCTAAATAGTAAATGATTAGTGTTTAAACGCGTCAAATTTGTTGATAAAATAATCATAACAATTTTACATTTCGGGAGAAAAGCGATGAAAACACGTAAGATGCTTGCTCTAACTCTAAGTTGTAGCTTAGCTCTATCTATGACGGCTTGTGCTAAGGATTACACGCCAGACATCATAGATAGCGTTAATGACTTTTCAGAAAACTTAGCTGCAATTAATACAGATGACATTATTGATGCTATAGCAGATCCTTCTAGTGACTTAGAAGAAAATTTAGAAGCAGTTAGCTCCATTATCTCTGAGAATGCTACATACTCTGCAGTTCTCGATACACTTACCTGGGAAATAGATGAAGATTCTATCGAAGTAGATGCTAAGGCAGGAGAAGCTTCTGTAGATGTTACTTACAGCTATGCTGATGCCATGGACGCTTTCGAAGCTGTTGGTCCTACGGGAAGCCTAGATGAACTCGCTAGTAAAATCAGTTCTACAGACGAGATGGTAGAGACAACCGTTACTTACGAGTTAATTCTTGATGAAGATACATGGATGATAAGCGAAGTTGATGATGAGATACTAGCTGAGATTTACGGCTTTATTGATAATGAATTTGATTTCTATATCCCACTTTCTGCGGATATGCTTAAGACATCTACCGGATGGCAGAATGTTTATAACGGTAACCAGTATGGTGACACATATAGCCTCGACTATGATCTTTGTCCTACTTCTGATTATCAGGACGTTACTTGGTATTACAGGTATGAGATTATCCATATGGAGAACGTAATCTACTCTTCTGAATTGATTGAGCAGGTACCTGGTGCTTCTATGTCTATTGTTTATAGCGAAGACTCCCTAATCGAAGATGGTGTATATAGACTTGTTGTTTACTCTGGCATGGATAATGCAGTGATTGTTGATGATACATGTGAGGTTAACCCATATGTTCGTAACCTAGATCCAGAGGATGTAGAGTCTACTGATTGGATGTATGATGGCAACATCGGCTATTGGGACGACCACTCTACTTTCACAGATGTTACAGAGCTTAATTTCGTGATGAACCCTACTGAGGCTGGTCTTAGAGGCATGTGGAAGTACAGATATGAGTACTACCTTAACGGCGAGTTAATCATGGAAGGCACACAGCCATATGGCAACTTCAGTGCTCAGTACTGCCCACTTAATGCTGATAACGGAGCTAATATGGATTCTACAGGCAACTATCTTGCTCCTGGAACATATTCCTGCCTAGTATATACACTTTCGGGACATCTTCTAGCTAGCGATAACTGCACTATCATATCTTCTGCTGATGGCGCAGGTACAAACATGCTTTCCGAGAATGCATTCCACGGAGCTGTAGGTGGAGACTTCTGGCAGAACCATTCAACATTTGAGTTTATGAGCAACAATGCTACTTACTCTTCTGATGATTACAGATTCACTTATGACTTATATATAATGAATGCTAGGTATGCTAACTTACCTATCTACTACGAGATTTACTATGAGTCACCAACAGCTGGTAGCTTCTCTGACGGTAACTGGGTAACAGTATCAAGTGGCACTATTGCACCTGTAGACTGGGGCGAAGGCAGCTGGTACTACGAGGTTTATTATGAAGCTGAGGATCATCTCTTGGAGGGTACATACCACATCATATTCACTCCAAATGCGATGAATACAGCAACTATTAATGTTAGTCAGTGTAGCGTAAGTTAATAGCTGTTAGATATTTTGGAAGATTTATAAAGGCAGAAAGTTGATTACTTTCTGCCTTTATCTTTTGAAAAAATACACCTTTAAAAGATGTCCATAATTCAACTAAGATAGCCACTGAATGAAGGCTGTTTTATCTGAACTATTATATCCAGCTGCTTCATAAAACTTTAAAGTTGATTCTGCCTTAGAACCAGTGAGTAGCATCATCTTATAGCAGTTAGCTTGTTCGGCTATTTTCTTAGCATAATTTAAGCATTCCTTAGCATATCCATGCCCTCTATAGTCTTGGTGAGTAACAACATTCTCGATGAATGCATATGGTCTTATTCCTCTCGTAAGATTAGGAATTACCACACAAACACAAGAAGAAACTATCTTGCCATCTACTACATTAACTATTAAATGATGGTTATCATCACTCATGATGGCATCCCAAGCTCTTTCTAAGGCATCCGTCATCTCAGGAACAGAATCTTCATGAAGGTTCAAATATAATTCCAACAATTCATGCAATTCTGTCTTATATATTTCTCTTACCATGGACCGCTCCTTACTATTTCCCCTGTTGGCTTTTATTATGAAATAAACTCATACACACGATCATAAAAATCCTTGGCTTCTTCATATGCACCATGACCTAATCCTTGGTATATATAAGATTCATTGTCTTTTATTCCGTCTTTCAATATCTGTAAAGCTTCATTACCTACGGTTTTATCATCTTCGCCAGCTATAATCAAAGTACTGCATTTAATCTCATTAAGGCGAGCTCTTACGTCGAAATTCAAAATAGCATTTGCATTTCGATAGAAGCGCTCATAGCTTTTAGGCTTGGTAAGTTTTGCAAGTAAAGGAAGCATATTCCTGTTCTTCTCTAGGTACTTAGAAGAGTACATCCTCTCAGCCGTATCTACCGTAAGATTTTTATGGTCGTTTTTGTTTGCCATTTCTATCCAGCCAGCAACACTTTCTGTAGTGGTATCGGTAGAATTAGGAGCAGTAACGGCAAGCACAAGCTTATCCACCACTTCTGGATGTTTTATCGCTATGTATTGAGATATCATTCCGCCCTGCGACACGCCCAAGATACAAGCTTTATTAATCCCTAGTAGACTCATGGCTTTGACCTGGTCATCAGCCATTTGCTCAATAGTATAGCCTTCTGGCATCTTGTTTTTTCTGCTAAATATATAAACAGTAAAATCCTTAAGGTACCTCTTATAAGATGACATCAGAATTAATGCTTTCCCCTTAACTGTAGCAAGTCCATCCGATAGGCCAGGCAAGGCTATAAGCACTCTTTTACCTTTTCCAAAGGCTGCATAGTACATTTCAGTATCATCGATTTTTACACTTCCGTTTTTAATCATGCACTACTCCTACCTTACACTATAATCTTTAATCTGGCGCCTGACCAACATGAGCCAGCCACTTACAGTCTGTTAATTCCATATTTGTAAATGTAGCTTTAAAAGAAGATTCCTCAGGGCTACAAGCATAAATACCAAACTGGATTTCATCTGTAGCTTTATACATATGGCAAATTCTCATCTGCTTATACTTAATTCCATCCTCAGAGCATTCGATACAGTAGTCATCCTCACGTCTACTAAATCTGTACCACATAGACTTAATACCAGCATCAATTTCTGTTGTAGCCCAGTCAGAATACCCATTATTAGTTGCTACACTTCCTAGATGCTGGAACTCTTCATTTTCATATTCGATAGAGCCCTTAAGCCAGTTTTCACTGTCTAGATACATAACAACTCCGCACTGATCAAAACGGACTTTACTCTCGAACTCTGTTTTTACTACAATCGAGAAGAACTTCTCGCTAGTAGTCATTTGCAGTACAGGAGCGTTGTCATTTCTAAAGTGGTAATAAGTACGCTGCCATAAATCAGTATGAGGATTTGTTATTATCTCAATCTTATCATCTGAAATAGCATATTCTTTTGGCTCCCTAGTCCATTTCCATAATTCGCAATTAATCTTCATATTGTCACCTCTTATCTCGTATACTTCTTCACTCCTGCCCAAGCAAGCATAATAAAAATCCAGGCAATAAGTGTTATAAGCAACATGATTACAGCTACATTATGTAAAACATAGTTAGCCAAAACAACCAAAGGCATAAGAATTATTCCAATAATAAGGTGTGGGATGATATTCATCGATACAGCCATTCCCTGCTTAATGATTTCGATCTCATTCTCGAAGTCTAGTCTTCTGTGCTTAAGTCCGCATCTAAGACCATATACTGTAGAGAAAATACAAAGGCTGCACAAAGCAATAATGCTTGTAATGGCATCAATTACTGAAACTCGGAAGCAAATACTAGCCGTAACAGTAGCAAATACTGCAAAAGGAATCGTCATATAAAAATTAAAAAGCATCTTGCCCTTATTATCGTCCATCGGACTAATAGGAAGTGTCTGCATAATCCAATAGTTCTTACCTTCTAGTGATGGAGAACAGCATGTTGTTGGTACCATGCCAAGGAAGAAATAAATCAAAATTGGTATAGCAGGAAAAACCATTGATGCTTCTAGAGGAGCACCATGCATCATAGACTTAATAATAACTTCAGGCTTTACGAACAACATAGCAATACCCATAGCAGTTGCCATTACTTGGCCAAGACCTGCATTGACAAGATAAGTCGATGAACCTGTCATGCGCTTAAATTCCTTAAATGCCACAGCCTTAACCATGCTCATCTGCTTCTGTGATGTTAGCTCATACTTTTTACTATTAGTTCCAGCTGAAAGCTGTGAATTCATCTTCATATAGAACTTACTAAGTGAAAATACAAACAACTCATACACGAGAATCGCTGACGCTACGACCAACAAAAATGAAGATACAACGCCATCATTAACAGCCTCCGAGAACCACTTGGCAAATGGGACATACGAAGACGAACTGCCGATTCTATCAGATACGATATTCAGCATATTCTCGAGGTCTTCTTCGTTCATCGAATCATCAACAAAGAAGTTTATGAAGAACATAGGTAGAACTATAATTATCGTAAATACTGCTCGCGCTATATTCTTATACTTAAATCCAGAACCAATCTTCGTTACCAAAGCACCTAATGCGCTAGCTAATACCATAGGAAGTAATGGAATCGCAAAAGTCATTACAATCCACGCGATGCAGGACCATACCTTAAGATATCCGCCTACGGTATAGCCTATGAGCATCGATAAGGAGATAAATCCGTACATAGGAATGCTCTTGATATACATATACCAAAACTTACTCTCGATAACACTCTTTACAGAGAAAGGCATAGACATAATCATGTCGTATTCCTTAAAACCAAAGAGGTATCCACTAGACTTCAAAAGGGTAAATAGGAATGGCATTCCAAGCAAAAGCATAGCGCACAGTTCAGGGATAACTAATGCCTGCCCAGACTTAGCTAATCCCACACTTAGAAGTGTCGCATATACAAGAAGCATCACATACAAAATCGTCTGGCCGATAAGCGAGTTCTTGGCATACTTACGCTTAGACTTATCCTTAGAAAATTTTAAGACATTTATATCGCTGGTGGATTTAAGAAAAGTCTTAATTAGTAACAAGGTGTTACTTGGCATCGTCAACCACCTCCAAGAATACATCCTCGAGAGACTTATCTCCGAGAAGTTCTTCTGTCATTCCACTAGCAATAATTTTGCCGCCCTTAATAATCGCGATTTTATTACAAAGCTTTTCAGCAACATCAAGAACATGAGTTGAGAAGAACACAGCAGAACCGTTACTGCAAAGATCCTTCATTATCTCCTTAAGCGTGTGAGCTGCCTTTGGATCAAGCCCAACGAAAGGCTCATCAAGCACAAGAAGCTTAGGCTTATGAATAAGCGCACCTATGATAGCTACCTTCTGCTTCATACCGTGAGAATAAGATGAAATCAAATCGCCAAGAGCGCCAGTTATCTCAAATAGGTCACCATATTTCTTAATACTGTCGGAACGATCCTGAGAACTAATGCCATAAGCATCTGCTACAAAATTCAAATACTGGATACCAGTAAGATTCTCATAGATATCAGGATTATCTGGAATATATGCTGTGATTCTCTTACATTCCATTGGCTCACTCTTAACAGAATGGCCGTCAATCGTAATCTCACCTTCAGTAAAATCCAAAACACCTACCACAGCGCGAATAGTAGTACTCTTACCAGCACCATTATGTCCGATAAATCCAAAGATATCTCCAGATTCAACATTAATGTTTACATTATCACAGGCCTTTTTATCGCCAGCATAAATCTTGGTGTAATTTTTGATATTAAGCATATTAATTCTCCTATTTTTTCTTATTCAGCCTTGCTCTTATCCTTGCCACCCCAGACTTCTACACAGAATCCCTTATGGCCACATGAAGTGCAAGTCAGTTTACGTGTAGTAGGTGTATGATTCGCAAAGAAAGCTTCCTTGATGGCTGGCTTAAACACCTCGTGGCACTCTGGGCAGATGTATTTAACACTGTTAAAATAGTATTTGCTCACGGTTATTCCCCAGACTGTAGCAACAATCACCCAGAGTACGAATGGCCACCAGATACCCTTTATAATCCAAAAGATAATAGAGAACCACTGTAGCGTAGTAACTGGGATTCCAGTTAGAATCATCGTCATACGTAGTTTCTTAAGTTTTTTCTTGTCTTTCATAATAACGGCTATGTCACCGATAGATTCAAGAGAAAAGATCTCCTGCTTTTTAAGTCCGCTCTTTAAATCATGTAGTTTATCAAGTTTTTCTTTCTTCTCAGAAATATCTTCTTCCAAAGCATTCTCCTGCTGTTCAATTAGGAGAGAGATTACTTTCTCAGGATGTTCTTCCTTAAGAATTTGAGAAATGGCATCGATTGGAAGATCCAAATCGCGAAGAAAGCAGATAATCTTCATAAGCTTCAGATCATCTTCTGAATAAAGACGTCTTCCACCTTCAGTAAGTTCACTCGGGATTAAAATACCTCTGGTATCGTAATACTGAACTGTTCGGACTGTAACGCCGCAGAGCTTTGCAAGCTCTCCAGTCGTGTATTTTGACATAGCTTTCACCTCCTTACGATGCCGATTCTAGTGCATTACGTAGCGTAACAAGCAATACATTACGCTAGGGGATTTTTTTATTTTCCATTAAATTATACGATATTTCTTTATTCTAGTGTCAATTACAGTCTCCAGCACATAAACTACCACGGTTCTGAAAGAATTGTTTCTATACTTAGCTCATAAATAAACGAAAGGAGAAAATTTATGAGTTTATTTGAAAGCATTGGCGTAATGGCAATCGAAGTTTAATCGCTCAATTGTCAATGTGCTTTTGCTCTATATTAAAACGCGAGTCTTTAAAAGACTCGCGTGAATTTCATTTCAAATATTATGTTTACTCCAGGAAATCTATCCTTACTGTCATCTCCATGGCAGATGCTATTCTTTTCAGCGTCTTAATTGACGGATTAGCTATTCCTCTTTCTATTCTCGAAATATCCGCCTGATCAATACCTGAAATTTTTGATAATTCCTTTTGAGACATTTCTTTTGAAGCTCGTGCTCTCATTAGTGCTTCACCAACTTCTGTACAACTCAATGCATCACTAGTTGATACTGTACTTCCATTCTCATAAATAGTTTCTACTTCAATATCAATCTCTTCATTCCAAATGATTCCATACTGTCCTACGAGTTTACCCGATAAAAACAAGTCTCTATCTATAAGTCTTTCCAATACTGGATACTTTGAAAACAGGCAACTCAAATCATATTGCTTAACTTCTCCAGTCTGAAATGTGACAATAAGAATTGTTCCTTCTCCAAATTGCAAATCAACAGCCTTATGAAACATATTAATTCAATGGTGGAAGCTTACGATAATTTTCAGTTTCCCACATTTCCTCCAATTCAGTACGGTATTTTGCTATAAACTCTTTTACCATGGACTGAGCCTTGAGAGGGAAGTAACCTTCCATAATTTCACCATCTGATAATTGAAATGGTGCTTCAAAGTCTTGTGTAATTGCATGGATGTGTGGTGGATTATGTTCCTTATCACGCAAATACATAACAATTATTATTCCATAAAAAGAGCTTATAGTCGGCATTTATACCTCCCCATAATATGTGTTATAACCCATAATGTCAAATTGATAGTTTTTATGCTTCAAAAATAAAAACTGCTATTTGAGATATTGACAATTAACAGCGAATAATTTTCTTATCCAATCTAAATACTTTATTTCTTTTTCATAATCATTAAATTTAAAACCCTCTTCGCCTTCCCAAATAATATTAGGATCACCTATAAGCTTATATCCATTCTTCTCTAAAAAATCTTTTACAGGTTCTATCCACTCGCTTGGTTGACAATACTTCCCAGGTAAACATATTAAGCAATTATCGTCATCAATAAACCAAGGATTACCGAAGATTTCTCTCCTGTCTTGAAACGCCTCTGCTCTATTTGAAAACTTAAAGTATTCACAAATAAATTCATCCGTAACTTCTGGTTCAATTTTAAGTCGACCAGCTCCAACAGACCAACAACCCATATTAATACCTCCCTTGAAAAATGAAATATTTATACTAAAATATAACCAACGGTTATTATTTTATAACCATTGGTTATTATGTCAAGGGAGTTTTTATGGAATTTCAGTTTAAACGTCTTGTAGAATTAAGGGAAAAAATAGGAATTAACAAAGCTGAGGCAGCCAGAAGACTTAATATGTCTGCTATGGGGTACGGACGATATGAGAAAGGTGAGCGTGAACCTTCTTATCAAACAGTTAGTTTTATAGCTAAAAACTTTGGAACCACAACCGAATTCTTATATGGTTTATCTGATGATTCAAAAGCAAAGACAATAACAGTTTCTTTGTCAGAAAATCCTGAATTGTTCTTATTAATTGAAAGATTTCAAAACAACAAATCATTTGCTCAGAAACTGCTAGACTACTTAAACGATTCTAATTAGGTAAGTTCACCATCAGAATAAAGTAACACATCAGCGTCATGACTCCTGCCAAAATTGATATAGCTGAATGAAAGCATCACTTCTTTGTTGAACTCTCAAGCAAAGTAAATGTCTTATTATCAAGATCTAGTTCACACATCGCACCATAAGGTATTACCGCGATCGGTTTTGCATGACCAATATTTGCATTATAAAGAATCGGGAGATCCGGTCGTCCTGCCTCCAGCCCAATTACCTTCTTATACACTTCCTTATATGATTCATACTTAGTTCTTCTCGCAGGTTTTCCTACAACAATACCGTTAATGACACTAATAATTCCCTGAGCAACAAGATTTCTTAAAGTCCATGCCACCTGATACTCACTTGGATCATCTTCGCTGGTCTCGAGGAATAATATCTTACCTCGCCACTCATCTAGCGAAGGCCAGATAGAAGTTCCAACTACCATTTGGAAAACATCTAGACATCCACCTAAGAGTTCTCCTCTAACCTTACCTGCACCCTGAATAACCTCATAGTCATGCTCATCTTCATGGTACTTACGAATCACATTAAGATTTTCTTCTTTCCACCATATCATCTCATCGTCATCGTCGTAATAATATGGCGCTTTGTAAATCTTAAGATTCTCTTCAGGCTCAAATAAAGTCTTATGCATCATCTCTACTTCATAGTTATCAATACGACCATACTCAGCAATATTAGTCATGACAGAAAGACCGTAATAAGACATTACTCCAGCTTTATACAACATGAGGTGGTTCACTGTAGTGTCGGAGAAACCCGTAAAAATCTTAGGATTGTTTTTTATTACATCAAAATCGATATATGGCAACAAGCGAATAGTGTCGTCGCCTCCGATAGCGTTAAAAATCGCTTTTATAGAAGCATCTCGAAATGCATCCATTAAATCCTTAGCTCTTGCTTCAGGATGCATATCAAGATAATCGCGGCCCTTTAAAGCATTAGGCATAGCAACAACTTCTAGGCCGTAATCCTTCTGAAGTCTCTCTTTTGCAAGATGAAATTTATGAATAGCCCAAGGCTCGCCAAGAGTCCCAGCGGACAGACTGACAATGGCAACTTTATCTCCGGGTCTTAATCTTTCTGGCTTAATCATATTAATATCTTACTCTAAAACGAATTCTTCGCCAGGTTTTAGAACGATAACTCGATCAGGATTAATAACATTCCGTATTACATTGTCTGGATTACCATTAAAAGGTGTCATCTCAGGTGCATCTACAGTACCCCAATGAATTAAAATCAACTTTGAATTAGGGTATGTATTTGCTAGCTTATAAGCATTTTCTAGACCAATATGATACTCATTATCTGCGAAATCAAATAAGATTACATCAGGCTCTTCCATATGCAGTTGTTCTTCCATAAGTCTTGAATCACCTACATACCAGATTCTCTTACCATGAGTAGTTACATAAAAGCCGCTATATTCTTCCTTAGCCCACACTCTGTAATTATATTCATCGAGATCATTTTGCCAATTGTGGTCAGCAGGAGTGAATTTGACTTTAACATCATCAATACATACTTCATCCCACCAAGTATGGCCATAAGCATCTACACCACATTCTTCTTTCATTAAAGAAGCCACATAACGTGATGCATGAACTTCCTTTGTCACTGGAGCTAGATCAGTAAGTGTTGGTCTAGAGTAATGATCATTATCCACATGCGATACAAAATATCCATCTACCTTAGTAACATCAGAAGGCTTTGCAACCATATCGATTAGCAAAGGCATATCAAAACCTTCTAATAATGGATCAATCATAATTACTGTCCCATAAGAATTAATCATGGCACCGCCACCACCTAGCCAATAAACGCCTATGTGATTATTGTTTTCAAAATCTTTCTTGGTAAGCTTTACTGTACCAGAGGCCTGAGCCTGACCTCGTGCGTTAACGTAATAATTACCCATTCTAATCAAATCCCCCAAAGGTTATAGTTGCCTTAATTAAATCTAGTTTTGTCCAAAACTTTTATTACTCTCGCTGGATTACCTGCAACAACAGAATAATCTGGAACATCCTTTGTAACCACCGAACCTGCACCTACAATAGCATGTCTTCCAACACAAACACCTGGCAAAATTGTTGCACCAGCACCAATCCATGAATGTTCCTTCAATAATACAGGTTTACAAATTAGGATATTCAAATCATATGGATCGTGATTGTTAGATAGAAGCTGCACATTAGCCGCGATTTGCACTCCATCCTCAATTGTAATTCCACCTCGAGCCATCATTAAGCAATTAGGATTGATATAAACATTATTTCCTATCTTCACATTACTTATGCATGAACCATATATAGGAGAAACTACCGTACTATTTATTCCAATATTATTGCCAAATAGTTCTTTTAATAACTCACTATATTCAGGCTGAAACCGCATTGTGTGATTCAATTTAAATACAAGTTCTTCCTGCTTAATTATGGCCCTACGACTTTCTTCATTCTGCATTCTCAAATCGTATTCAAATTCTTCGCAAACCATTTTCTTATCTTCCCATCTTCTTTGCAAACTTCTGAAGTTCTTCTGGAATATGAATTGTCTGAGGACATACATGCTCACAGCTACAACATCCGATACAGCACTCTGGCTGCTTGTCAGAATCAATTGATGCTAGTGCCATTGGAGCAATAAAATCACCTGCACCAGCTACCATCGACTCGTTATAAAGCTTCAAGAGGAATGGAATATCAAGATTCATTGGGCACTTGCTCACACAATAGTGACAACCTGTACAAGGTACTGTAGTCTTTGCAATCATATCATCGGCTATTCCAAGCACAACTGCCATCTCAGTTTCGTTTAATGGCTTATTCTCTGAGTAAGTATTAATGTTTGCCTCAAGCTGATCCATGTTAGACATTCCTGAGAGTGTCACTACTACACTTGGGATAGACTGAAGGAATCTAAATGACCATGCTGGCACATCTTCATCTGGTCTTAAAGCCTTAAGCTTAGCTGTAGCGTCATCAGAAAGGCTTGCTAGCTGACCACCTCTTACTGGCTCCATAACCCACACTGGAATATTCCACTCGTCAAGCAAAGCAACCTTACCCTTTGCATCCTGGAACTTATAGTCGAAATAATTAAGCTCAATCTGACAAAATTCCATATCTTTGCCATAAGCTTCTAAGAATCTAGTCATACAAGCAATATCGCCGTGTGTTGAGAAACCGAGATGCTTAATACGGCCATTTTTCTTCTGTTCGCTAAGGTACTCAAAAATACCAAACT
>JAKSRJ010000020.1 GCA_024403715.1 Saccharofermentans sp.
TTCTTTTAGCTACAGGAGTAATTAGTTTTGAGTCTTTATATACTCGTAACATAGTGTTACCTGAAGGTGTAGTTGAAGTTCCTAATGTAGAAGGCATGCAACATAGCGATGCAATTCAGGCTATCGAAGATACTCATCTTATGGCTATGGCTCAGGGTAATGTTATTTCAGATTACATTGAAGCTGGAATGATAGTATTACAGGATCCATCTGGTGGAACATTTCTTGATGAGAATAGTTTTGTTTATCTGACTGTATCTAGTGGTAATGGAGAAGTAATTGCTGCTGTAGATGGTATAGCTACTGTTCCTTATTTGATTTGGGACACAATAGAAGATGCAACATTAAAACTCGATATGGCTGGTCTTGGTGAACCGAATATTACTGAAGTATACGATGAGAATGTAGCAGCTGGTCTTGTTATATCGCAGAGTATTGACGCTGGTGCAGAAGTTCCAGAAGGAACTGTACTGGATCTTGTAGTATCTTTGGGACCAGCGCCTTTTGAATTGCCAAATGTTGTTGGAATGGCGGAAGCGGATGCTAGAGCGACACTAGCGGAATTGGGTTTGCGTTCTACAGTTCAGTATGAAGTTGATCAGGATGGCGTTGATGGTCAAGTTCTTTCACAAAATCCGAATGCTAATGGTTTAGTAATAAGAGGATCGACTGTAGTTCTACGGGTATGTGTGACTACAGATGATAATACAATAGAAGTTCCAAGTGTTGAGGGAATGAGTCAGGCTGAAGCTGTAGCTACTCTTGAAAATGCAGGTTTTATAGTAACTGTCTTGGAAAACTACAGTGCTGATGTTCCTGTTGGTGGTGTAATATCTCAATCTTTGGTTGGTGGTTCAACTCAGGCTTCGGGTGCAGCAATTACTATTTACGTAAGTAAGGGACCAAGAACTATAACGATTACATTCAATGCCAATAGAGGAACTGTCTCTGAGACAACTCGTATTGTAAATGTTGGCTCTGCAATTGGTAATCTACCTACACCTAATAGACAGAATTATGAGTTTGTCGGTTGGTATACTAGTGATGAAGGTGGTACGCAGGTATCAGCAGGTACAATAGCAGGTAGTGCAAATATTACGTACTATGCACATTGGGCTGATAATGCATATATAGTGACATTGGATGATAATGGTGGAGATTCTGGAGTATCACAGATATTTGCCATACATGGACAAGCATACGGAGTGTTGCCTACACCTGTAAAGGATGGATATAGATTTGATGGTTGGTTTACAAGTACAACAGGTGGCTCTCAAATTACATCAACGACGATTTTTACTGGAGATAGAAATCAGACATTGTATGCACATTGGACTAGAACAGGATTTGTAGCTTATTTTGATGCAAATGGTGGTAGTTGTAGTTTTTCTGAAATTCCAGTAACTATTGGACAACCATATGGTTCATTACCGTCTGCAACAAGGGAAGGTTATACATTCGATGGTTGGTTTACATCTGCTACAGGTGGAGCAGGAGTAACTTCTGGTTCTGTATTTTCTGGTAGTTCAGATCAGACTATATATGCTCACTGGACAGCTCGTTCATACACAGTAAGTTTTGATTCAAACGGCGGTTCAAGTATTCCTTCTATATCAGTAACTTATGGTTCTCCTTATGGAAGTTTGACAACACCTAGCAGGGATGGATATACATTTGATGGTTGGTATACTTCATCTACAGGTGGATCTAAAATTGAATCTAGTTCCGTATTTAGAGGTTTAGATAACCAAACACTGTATGCACATTGGACAGTTAGTTCATACACAGTAAGTTTTGATTCCAACGGTGGTTCAGGTGTTTCTTCAATATCAGTATCGTATGGTTCCCCTTATGGAACTTTGACATCACCTAGCAGAGATGGACATACATTCGATGGTTGGTATACTTCATCTTCAGGTGGATCTAGAATAGAATCTAGTTCTGTATTTAGTGGATTAGCTAATCAGGTATTGTATGCACACTGGACACCTATTTCATACACGGTGAGTTTTGATTCAAATGGTGGTTCAACGGTACCTAGTATTAATGTAACGTACGGCTCTTCCTATGGTTCTCTTAGACAACCTACTAGAGACTATTACACATTCATAGGATGGACTAATTCCGGTGTTCAAGTTGATAGTAATACTATCTTCACTGCCACAGAAAACCAAACATTAGTTGCTCAATGGGAAGAGAATCCGTGGAGTGAGTGGAGTTCTACGCGCCCATCGATTGTTTCTGGAAGGCAAATTCAGGAAAGACAATCTTCTCAAATATCGGTATATCACGCTTATGGCTGTAGATGGACTGGTTATGACTATGGTATCGGCGCTACATACAGGTATTTTTATGCAACTCCGCAAGAATTGATGCATTGGGAGGGACAGCGAGACTTTACTTCGTTTAGTGGATATGTAGCTCATGGACCAGGTGAAGTATGGCAGGCTGTAGATGGCGTATGGTGTTATAACAATTCAGGTTCAACGATGTATGTTAGTGATGCTGGTGATGGTTATGCTATAACTAGCGTTGAATATGCTACTGAATATCGATATAGAGATAGATAATTAGTATGTTTTCTGTTAGGTTAAGCAAAACTAATCAAATGAATAAATCGGAACTGCAATCCATTAAAAATTGTGGTTCTGATTTGTTTTTAATTCCAACTCTAATGGATGGTCATATAACAAAACAATTAGTTTTTAATACACGCGAATTGGTTTCTATTAAGAATTATCTTGAAATGATGCCAATGTCTAAAAAGGTATTTGTTTCAATTTTAAGCCAGTTCTTAGAGTTACTTCGTAAGGTAGATGAACTGTCATTAGATAGTCGCAAGGTACATTTCGATATGGAACACGTATTTGTTGTTCCGTCTATTCGTAAATTAAAATTCGTGTATGTTCCTATTGAAGATTATACAGTAAATAGTACAGCCGATGACTTTTTGAGAAATCTGGTTCAATATGCTTCTTTTTCTGAATATGAAGATAGTAGTTATATGAACGAATATATAAATATAATCAATCGTGATTACAAGATTTCTATGTATGATTTATCGGTGTATCTGTCGATTCTTACGAATGGTAATGTTTGTTCTAGTAATACTCATATTACGAGCCTTAGGTGTTGGAATTGTAATGCTATATTAAAGCGAGGTAACCAGTTTTGTCCTGCTTGTGGAGAACGAATATTTAAAGAAAATATTCCATGTATCATCAGACAGAAGACACAGGAAAAAACATTACTCGATACTAATGACTTGATTCTTGGAAAGAATCGAAATGAATGTAAGGTTTTTATTGGAGATAATCCGTTAGTTAGTAGGAAACATGCATTGATATCAAGTAAGAACGGATGCTTTTTCTTAATCGATATGGGTTCTACTAATGGAACGTATATTAATGGAATTAAACTTCAAAGTGGAGATAAATACAGACTTCGGAACGATGATAAGTTTTATTTGGCTAATGAACTTTTTGTGTTTTATATGTGAGGATTTGTGCTATGAATACATTTAATATGACAATAGTTTTTAGAATAAAAGACAAAGCAACATTTGAAGTTCCTTTGTGTGATGAGATTATTATCGGAAGCGACAACTCGAGTGATTTTTTAATTCCCAATATTGCAAAACAGCAATGCAAGATTACTTGTGAGGGAGATAACGTTTATATTCAAAACTTATCCGAGGATTATAAGGCTATTTTAGACGGAAGAGTATTGAGTAGTGAAAAGACTACTCTTGATAATGGAATACTTATAATTGGAAATATTAGCTTTGAGGTCGAAGTGAGAATTTTGACTCTGGGTAAAAAAGTTAAACTCTGCTCAAAGTGCGATTATATTAATGGTGATAACGCTACAATTTGTCGTAAGTGTGGATATGCCATAGAATTTGTTCCGGTAAGTGAACTGATGGAGAGTAATAATATCTCAAGAACAACAGAAAACGTGGGCCAGAATTCTAAGATTATCGATACCAGTATACAGAATTTAAGTGAGAATAAGCTGATAAAGATATTTAGCAAATATAAATATCAGGCGATTGGCATAGCAGTTGGTGTAGTAATACTCATAGGAGTAATCATAGGGATTGCGACAAATCATTCAAATAAATCTGAGAATGTAGAATTAGAAATACAGACAACTGGTTATGTACAAGAAACATCAGTTGAAATAGATGATACAGTTGAGATTATAGATTTAAACAATGTAACTATTAGCCCTATAGAGAATCAGTTGTATACGGGAGCTCCTGTTTATTGTTCTTTCGAAGTTCGTTCAGGAGACACAGTTCTTGTAGAAGGTACAGATTATTCTTGTGCTTATGAAAACAATACTGGAGTTGGTACGGCAACTGTTTATATTAATGGTAATGATGTAACTACAACAGGTAGTATCGCAAGTACATTTGCGATTATTACTGGAGATTCTATTTGTGATGATGAGAATAATCGAGGCGTTTTGGACTTTGTTGTTAGACTATACACAGGAGCTTTGAATAGATTTCCAGAACCAAATATTCTTATTTCCTATGTAAATCAGTTAGTTAACCAAGAATTATCAGGATCAGACTTAGTAAATGTTGTGTATAACAGTGAGGAGTTTGTAAATCGTAATCTTTCAAATGAAGAGTATTTAATATCAGTTTATAGAAGTGTACTTAATAGAGAGCCTGACGAGGGAGGTTTTAACTCAAACCTTACCTTGCTTGATGGTGAAATGAGCAGAAATGATTTAGTGAATATTATTATTGGCGCTACTGAATTTGAGGGAATATGTGATTCAATTGGAATTATTAATCAGACAGAACAGATATCTCCTGAAGATATTATTCTACCTGATGGACAGTATTATGTGAGAATGGATTTGAGTCAATTTTTCGGAACTAACGATTATTCGTCTTTATCATTTGCTCTTCTTGAATATTATACATTCACTTCAGATGACATTAATAACCTTCATCCTGGTGATATAGTTAATTTGCGAGGATGGAATGAAATGGAGGATGAAATAGTAGTTTCAGACCATTATTCTGCATCTGATTCACATCCAGAATTAACAAGTGAAGACAATTTATATTATTTAGTGCCTAATAGCAATTCCAGCCTTTGGTTTTTATCTACATATGATGACTATTCTATATGTCGAAATATTGGTAATTACACGTTGCCTGTTTCAAATAGTGTAATTATAGACGATACGGTATATACTTATTACAACAATATGAATTATTCTGATAATTCTCCACACATTGTTAATTCGTTTGAGAACACTACTCTTAATGCCGAGGTGTTAGGAGATGTTACTGGTGTTTCAGATGCTGCAAACGGTTGGATATCAGCTCTTAATGGAACGATAACAGTTAGAAATAATCATATTGTATCAGCAACTTTATATCAACGTATCATGCATACTTTTGACTAACGATTCTGAATGTTTGCTATATAAGATCTGCTAATCAATGGTTTATTTCTTCGTCCTACTATAACTGTCTTCAATTAAACCCTTAATTGTTACATCAGGGACTGAATCGTCCAGTAATACTGAAATCCAGAGTCTTTTGTTCATATGATATGCTCTGTAAAAACCTGGCTCTTCGACAAGTGATTCTATCAGCATCGGGTCGGCTTTAAGATTAATGACATCAACCATCTCATCGCTGTCAATTCCGAACTTACGCCTGGATAGATTCATAATCAGTCCAAACCATTTACCACTAGGGTTTCTAAGAACTGCGAAGTCTGGAGTATCTTCCCACAAATACTCCGGCTCTGTTCCGTATTCATTTTTAACCCAATCAAAAATACTTTGTCTGTCCATTGTTTTGACCTCTACTTAATTGTACTATGTATAGCGTTAAAAATGATTGGAAAAGGGTAGATACTACTAATGATTGATAATTTTGATGTTCCACGTAAGGTTGGTTCTGCTACAGTTTATAATGTCACTCCTGTTAGAGGTGGCGACGCATATTTATTCGTATTTGATGATGTAGCTTTTTTGTATGATTCTGGTTATGGTTTTTCTAGCAAAAAACTATATGAGAATATCGTCTCTGTATTAGGTGAGAGAAATCTTGATTACGTGCTTTTGACACACTCACATTATGATCATGCTTTGGGTAGCGCTTATTTAAGCGTTGCTTTCCCTGAATGTAAAATCGTTGGTTTTGAGTATGCTGCTCGTGTCATGCTTAAGGAGGGAGCACGTGCGACGATGACACGACTTGATGAGGCTGCACGTGAACTTAAGGGCTATGATGAACCATATGAATATATCGATAAACTTCACATTGATATCCCTGTAACTGACGGTCAGAAATTAAAGCTTGGTTCTCTCGAGTGTGAAGTGATTTCTTTGCCTGGACACACACGTGATTCCGTTAGTTATTATTTTCCTAGCGAAAGGCTTATGCTTGGCTGTGAGACAGTTGGGCTTTATGCCAAGGAAGGCGTTGTTATGCCATCTTTCTTAGTTGGTTATCAGATGACTTTGGAATCCATTGATAAGTGTTCAACATACGATATTGATAACTATCTTGTTCCACATCAGGGGATGCTCTCAGGAGATGAGGTTAAAGACTTTATTAGCAATTCTCGCGTGAGTCACGAGTATAGTTGTAAGCTAATAATTGATGGCTTTAAAGAAGGTAAAAGCATTGATGAATTGGTAGAAGCCTTTAGCGAAGTTTACTACCACGAAGATATACATAATGTTTATCCACCGGCAGCTTATTCAGAGAATGTGCATATTCAGATTCCAATGATATTAAGAGAAAGCGGTTTGTTGGAATAATCAGTTTTAGTATTCGCTTGTTACAAAACGAACATACTTTCTTTTGTGTTGCTTGAGTGTTATAATTCAAAGCATGTTTAAGTTGGTATCAAATTACAAACCTTCAGGCGATCAGCCTAAGGCAATAGCACAGTTATCTGAAGGCATCCGTAAGGGAATGAGAGGCCAGACTTTGCTCGGTGTTACGGGTTCTGGTAAGACTTTTACGATGGCTAATATTATTCAGGAGATTAATCGTCCAACACTTGTTCTTGCACATAATAAGACATTGGCAGGACAGTTATATTCCGAGTTTAAGGAATTGTTTCCTGAGAATGCTGTTGAGTACTTTGTATCCTATTATGATTACTATCAGCCAGAAGCTTATATTGCAGCTTCTGATACTTATATTGAGAAGGACTCATCTATTAACGATGAGATAGATAGACTCAGACACTCTGCGACCCGATCATTATTAACGAGAGATGATGTTATCGTTGTCTCCTCTGTTTCTTGTATTTATGGTATTGGTGAGAAGCAAGATTATTTGTCTTTGATGGTTAGTCTTCATGTTGGCCTTGAAATTAGTCGTGATGAAGTAATGGCTGAACTTATTAATATTCAGTACGATCGTAATGACTTTGAATTGAAGCGTGGTACGTTCAGATGTAGAGGAGATGTACTCGATGTATTTACTCCTGATTCTGATAATACACTTACTCGAATCGAGTTCTTTGGCGATGAGATAGAGAAGATTTCAACTGTTGATTTCATAACAGGTAAAGTTATCTATAACAGAACTTTCACTGAGATTTTTCCAGCATCTCATTATGCTACTGGTAGAGCTAAGTTAGAGCGAGCATTAACTACAATTGATGAAGAGTTAGATGAGAGACTTAAGTACTTTCGAGATGAGGGTAAGCTTATAGAAGCATATCGCTTAGAGCAGCGTACTCGATATGATATGGAGCTTTTACGCGAGACTGGTTTTTGTAAGGGAATCGAGAATTATTCAAGACATATCGCAGGCCGTAAGGAAGGCGAAGCCCCTTGTACATTGTTAGACTTTTTTCCGAAGGACTTTTTGATGTTTATCGATGAGTCACACGTAACTGTGTCACAGGTTGGTGCTATGTATAACGGTGACAGATCTCGTAAGGACATGCTCGTTGGTTATGGCTTCAGACTTCCATCTGCATATGATAACAGACCACTCAAATTCCCTGAATTTGAAGAAAGAATGGGTCAGACGATTTATGTATCAGCGACACCAGCTAACTATGAAGCTGAACATTCAGAACAGGTAGTTGAGCAGGTAATTAGACCTACAGGTCTTTTGGAGCCTACTATCGCGATTAGGCCAGTTGATGGTCAGATTGAAGATCTTCTTTATGAACTTCGTGAGAATAACAAGCGTGGTGAGAAGTCCCTCATTATGACTCTTACCAAGAAGATGTCTGAAGATTTAACTGTATTTTTGGAAAAAGAAGGAATTAGAGTAACTTATCTTCATTCTGATATTGAGACAGTAGAGAGAATGCAGATATTAAATAAGCTTCGTAATGATGAGATTGATGTAATAGTTGGTATTAATCTCTTAAGAGAAGGTATTGACCTGCCTGAAGTATCACTTCTTATGATTTTGGATGCTGATAAGGAAGGATTTTTAAGATCTGAGAGATCATTAATTCAGATTATAGGACGATGTGCTCGTAATAGTAATGGACGAGTAATTTTATATGCAGATGAGATGACAGATTCAATTATGAATGCTGTATCTGAGACTAATAGAAGACGTGAGATTCAGTCAAAGTATAACGAGGAGCATGGTATTGTTCCTAAGACAATCATCAAGCATGTTAAGTCAGTATTTGAAACTGTCGATGATGCTGCAAAGAAGGAAAAGGTTAAGAAGGTCGATGTAAAAAAGCTTCTTGATAAGGGCGATACATCTAAGCTTTCACAGGAAGATAAGGATAAGCTTATTAAGTCGTTGACTAATGATATGACTAAGGCTGCTAAGGATTTGGATTTCGAGCGTGCAGCTGAACTTCGTGATGTAATCATAAGCCTTAAGGGTAAATGATATGGCAGGAGAGTTCGTTCACCTACATTTACATACAGAATACAGCCTTCTTGATGGTGCTATAAGAATCAAGGAACTACCAGCACGGTTGAAGGAAATGGGCATGAGTGCGTGCGCTATCACGGACCATGGCTCAATGTTTGGTTGTGTCGAATTCTATAAGGCAATGAAGGCTGAAGGATTAAAGCCAATTATTGGTTGTGAAGTTTATGTTGCTCCTGGCTCTAGATACGATAAGAATCCAGATCCATCAAGTAAGCCATACTATCACTTGATTTTGCTAGCCAAGAATAATGTGGGCCTTCGTAATCTTAATCGCTTAGTATCTAGTGGTTGGACTGAAGGCTTTTATAGACGACCTAGAGTTGATAAGGAACTTCTAGAAAAATGGCACGACGGCCTTATTTGCATGTCAGCATGTTTGGCGGGTGAGGTCGCCACGTTAATAAAAGACGGTAATATAGATGAAGCAGAGAAAGTTGCTTTATGGTATGACAACTTATTTGGCAGAGGTAACTATTACCTAGAGATACAGAGTAATTTTTTAAGAGAGCAAAGTACTGTTAACGCTGGACTTATTAAACTTTCAAAGAAAACTGGAATTCCACTAGTTGCTTCTAATGACTGCCATTATCTTAAAAAAGATGATAGTAGTGTTCATGAAGTTCTTTTGTGTATGCAGACTGGTTCAAAACTATCTGATAGCGACAGAATGCGATTTGAGACTGATGACTTCTATGTAAGATCTGAAACCGAGATGAGAAGATTCTTCTCTGATATTCCAGAAGCAATTGAGAATACGAGTTTAATCGCTGATATGTGTCAGGCAGAATACGATTTTGACACTATTCATCTTCCAAAATACGATGTTCCAGAAGGATTCTCAGATAATAAAGAATACCTCAAATACCTAGTATCAGAAGGACTTAAAAAGAGATTTAGTATTCAGGGTAAGGCGGCGGACGAAGAAGTTTATTTCCAAAGAGCAGACTATGAGCTCGGTGTCATTAACTCAATGGGATATACAGACTATTACTTAATAGTTTGGGACTTTATTAACTATGCCAAGACACATGGGATTATGGTAGGACCAGGTCGTGGATCTGGTGCAGGCTCATTGGCCGCTTATGCTATCGGCATTACAGATGTAGACCCAATAAAATATACTCTTGTTTTCGAGCGTTTCTTAAATAGTGAACGTGTATCCATGCCTGACTTTGACGTAGACTTTTGCTATGAGAGACGCCAAGAAGTTATTGATTATGTAACTCGTAAATATGGTCAGGAGAGGGTTGCTCAGGTTATTACTTTCGGTACGCTTGCAGCCAAGATTTGTATTAGAGATGTTGCTCGTGTATTAGATTTGCCTTATAACGAGACGGATAAAATTGCCAAGATGGTTCCAGATGGGCCTGGAGTAACTATTGCTACCGCATTAGAGCTTCGTAAGGATTTAAAGGCAGAGTACGATTCTGATCCTGCTGTAAAGAAGGTTATAGATATTGCTATGAAGCTTGAAGGTATGCCAAGACATGCCTCGACTCATGCTGCCGGAGTAATCATTTCAGGTGTCCCTATAACAGATATCGCACCTCTAGCGATTAACGATGGAAATGCTGTTGTTCAGTTTGCCAAAGCAGATATCGAGAGTGTAGGTCTTCTTAAATTCGACTTCTTAGGTCTTCGTACCCTTACAGTACTTCGTGATACTGCAGATATGGTTAAGGCCAATTATGGAATCGATATTAATTACGACAAGATTCCGTTTGATGACCAAGGTGTCTATAAGATGATTGGTGACGGAGATACTGTTGCCATCTTCCAGTTAGAAAGCGCTGGAATGACTTCGTTCATGAAGGATTTAAAGCCAACATCTATTGAAGATGTTACAGCGGGTATTTCTTTGTATAGACCTGGACCTATGGATCAGATTCCTAAGTATGTCCAGTGTAAGCACGATCCATCTGCGATTACTTATGATCATCCTCTTCTAGAGCCAATACTAGATGTTACTTACGGCTGTATGGTTTACCAGGAGCAGGTAATGCAGATTGTTCGTGACCTAGCTGGATTCTCAATGGGTCAGTCCGATAATATCAGACGTGCCATGAGTAAGAAAAAGAAGTCTTTGATGGAGAAGTACCGTCAGCTCTTTATTTACGGTGGTGTTGATGAGACAGGAAAAGAAATCGACGGTGCCATTAAGCGTGGAGTTCCAGAACAAATTGCAGACAAGATATTTAATGAGGTTGTAGTTTTTGCTGGCTATGCCTTTAATAAGTCACATGCTGCTTGTTATGCTGTGGTTGGTTATTTTACGGCTTATATGAAATACTACTATCCGACGGAATTCATGGCTGCGATGATGAATTCTTTCAGGACTAATATTATGGCAGCGGCTTACTACATTAATTGCTGCGAGAATATGGGTATTAAGGTTTTACCTCCTGACATTAACAAGAGTCAGTCTAGATTCTCGACAGAGAGGTTAGATGATGGAACTATGGCTATCAGAATTGGTCTTTCTGTGCTTAAAAACGTTAGTGAAAATTCAGTGAATCTTTTGATTGAAGATAGGGAGAAGAACGGAGATTATACTTCATTTGAGAATTTTATAAGAAGATGTTCTAAGCTTGGCATCAAGCGCAATATGGTAGAGTCATTAGCGTACTCCTCTGCTCTTGATTTTACTGGCTACAACAGAGCAACAATTATTGCGACTGTTAGAACTGAACTTGATAAGCTAAGTAGTGAGAATAGTCGTCAGGTCGAAGGCCAGCTCAGCCTATTTGATATGGTTTCTCCAACAGGAAACTCAGGAGATGATTCTATTAGAATTAATTATGTTGATGAGTATCCTGAATCGGAAAAGCTTGCCCTCGAGAAAGATACAGTTGGACTTTATATATCTGGCCATCCACTTAATCAGTATAGAGATTACATAAGTGAGCTTAGTACTTTTGACATGCGAGCTTTGAAGGAGGCAGAGGATGAAGGCAAGCTTGAAAACTTAAACGATGATACTGAAGTAGTTATGTGTGCTGTAGTAGTTTCTAAGAAGATTCGTACTACACGTTCAAAAACTACTATGTGTCAGCTTTTGGCTGAGGACATGTATGGCCAATTCGAGGCAGTTATTTTTGGTAAGTCTATGGATACCTATGCTTCTGTAATAGATAAGGACAGTCCTTATGTTATTGTAGGTAAGAGAAGAGTTCGAGGCGAAGAATCGTTTTCATTAACTGTAGATGCAGTTTTTCCAATGCCGAATAACGATATCGAGCTTAATAATGTGCTGAGTAACTGGCTTGTGCGTAAGGCAGTTAATCCTAATCAGGGATATCAGCGCCAAGTATCTGCGCCAAAGCCTCAATACAATCAGCAGGCTAATACTATAAATAAGCTTGCTATTAGATTTAATGGTGACCCATTTGGTGAAGGATATCAGCGTCTTTTGCACTTTTTGGTGTATTTTCATGGCACAACTCCCGTCGAAATGCACTTTGCTAACGGTAGTAAGCAGCTTCTAGATGAGGTTTGTTATGTAGATTGTTCGCCAGAAGTAGTTGAAAAACTTAAAGAATTAGTCGGACAAAACAATATTAGTTTTATATAAAGATAGTGTATAATCAACGCGATTAATATTTTCCCTTATAGGAGGAAACGACTATGCATATTGAATACGATGATAATAATGTTCCTGATATTAGCTCTTTGGTAGCTAAGAATTATGACAATGTTAATCCAGACGAAGTTGCTCCAGTAAAAAGAATTGGTGTTTTGACTTCTGGTGGTGACGCTCCTGGTATGAACGCTACTATTAGAGCTGTTGTAAGAGCTGGTATTAATTCTGGTCTTGAGGTTTATGGTGTAACAAGAGGTTACCATGGTTTATGGAAGGGTGAGATTTCACCTATCGGTATGAGAGATGTATCTGATACATTGCAGCGTGGTGGTACATTCCTTATGACTGCTAGATCTAAGACTTTCGAGGAGCCAGCAGGAACTGTTAAGGCAGCAAAGATGATGGAAGTATATGGTCTCGATGCTTTGGTAGTATCTGGTGGTGATGGTTCCTTTAAGGGGGCTAGAGCTCTCGCTAGACTTGGCGTTCCAGTAATTGGTATTCCTGGAACAATCGATAATGATATCGGATGCACAGAGTATACAATCGGTTACGACACATCCATGAATACTGCAATGGAAGCTATCGATAAGCTTCGTGATACAGCTTCCTCACATGAGCGTTGCTCTGTTATTGAGGTTATGGGTAGAAGAGCAGGTTACATCGCTCTTAATGTAGGTATTGCTACAGGTGCTGAGGTTATCCTCATTCCTGAGGTTCCATTCGATTTTGATAAGGACGTTCTCCGTGTAATTCTCGATGGCCGTAATAAGGGTAAGAGACATTACATTGTTATTGTTGCTGAGGGTGCCGGTGATGCTACAGATATCGCTACAAGAATTGAAGCAGCTACTGGTATCGAGTCCAGACCTACAATTCTTGGACATCTCCAGAGAGGCGGTTCCCCAACTCTTCGCGACAGAACAACAGCAAGCCTTATGGGTGTTCACGCTATCGATTGCTTGCTTAACAAGAAGTACAACAGAATTATTGTAGAGAAGGCAGGTAAGATTACTGATATCGATATCGAGGAAGGTCTTGCAATTAAGAAGACTATCCCAGAGATTGAGATCACTAATGCAAATCGTCTCTCCTAATTGAAGGGTAATGTATAAATACACAACATTCGAAGAAGAAGCAGAGAAAAGGAAAATTAAGGGCAGAGTTCTAGATGTCCTTGAATTCAATAAGGTAAAAGAAAGACTAGTAAGCTTAACGAAGACTTCTTATGGTCATGAACTAGCTTTGAAGGCTTTCCCAACAACTGATCCGGATGTAGTAAAGGAAAGCCTCGAGGATACCTATGAGGCTTTCGTTTATGTTAATAAGTATGGAAGTCTACCTATTGGCACTTTCCCTCCTGTACTTGAATCAATTAGATATATTAAAGCTGGTGGTACGCTTGATATGCGTGCCTTACTTGATGTTGCTGTTTTTCTTCAAAGTGCGGCTGATTTAAAAAAGATTATTTCTGGTGAGCACCAGGATATGGCAGATACCAATCTTTTTATGTCCGTAGCGGCTTTGGAAACTGAAGATAGACTTCGCGATGAGATTAAAGCTTGCATTTTAAATGAAAACGAGATGAATGATCGTGCGAGTGCAGAGCTTTATTCCATCAGACGCGAGATTAAGGATGTTGTTCGCTCCATAAGAGTTATTCTCGACAGAATTATTCGTAACAGTGAAGATATCCTGCAGGAATCAATTATCACTATTAGAGATGGCAGATACTGTGTTCCTGTTAAGTCTGAGGCCAGATCTAAGCTTCCTGGTATCATTCACGATACATCATCTACAGGTCAGACTGTATTTATTGAGCCGATGGGCGTTGTTGATGCCAACAACAAGATTCGTGAGTTAGCTTCTCTTGAGGAAGCTGAGATAGAGAGAATTCTAGAGAGCCTAACAGCTAGAGTAGGTAAATCATCTGAAGTTTTGACTGCAGATGTTGAGCTTGTAGCTCAGATCGACTTTAATTCTGCTAAGGCTGAACTCGCGATTTTGATGGATGCCATTAAGCCAGTTATTAACACTGATGGCCATATTCGTTTGCATCGCGCTCGTCATCCTCTTATCGAGAAGGAAAGAGTTGTTCCAATAGATATTGAAAATGGTGATAAGTACGATACTTTGGTAATTACAGGTCCTAACACAGGTGGTAAGACTGTTTCTTTGAAGACTTGTGGTCTTATGACATTGATGACAATGGCAGGCCTTATGATACCTTGTAGCAGTGGTACTGAGGTTTCTGTTTACGATAGGGTTTTGGCTGATATCGGTGATGAGCAAAGTATTGAGCAGAGCCTTTCGACGTTCTCTGCGCATATCTCAAATATCGTTTTTATTCTGAAGTATATTCGAGGCAAGTCTTTGGTTCTTCTTGATGAGCTCGGTTCAGGTACTGATCCTGCTGAGGGCGCAGCTTTGGCTGTTGCTGTGCTTGATAGCTTGAAGGCAAAAGGCTGTGTTACTATGGCTACAACTCACTATCGTGAACTTAAGGAATATGCTGTATCTACCGAGGGTGTAATGAATGCATCTTGTGAGTTCGATACGGATACTTTGAGCCCAACTTATAGACTTATTACAGGAACATCTGGCACGAGTAACGCTTTCGTTATTTCTAAAAAGCTTGGTATGCCAGCTCACATTATTGATGATGCTAAGTCACGTATGTCAGATGATGATTTAAAACTCGAGAAGCTTTTATCTGAGGCTGAGTTAGATCGTAAGAAGGCAGGTCAGCTCGAAAAGGAAAACGAGCAACTTAACTTAGAACTTAAAGCCAAGGTTTTGGAATTAGAGGAGGAGCGTAAGGCTCTCAAAGCATCTAAAACTAAAATCTTGAACGATTCTAGAGCTAAGGAAAAGGAGATGCTCGAGGAAAAGCAGGAAGAGCTCGATGAGATTATTCGTCAGGTTAAGCGCAAGGCTAAGCGTAACTACGATGAGGATGCCAAGGCAGAACTAGATAAGATTAGAAGAAGACTTCGTGCTGGTGTTAAGGACTTATCAGATAGCGGCGAAGACGAGAATATCTTAGCTAATGTTACTATGCCAGGAGAAGCGCCTAAGGAAGTAAAAGAAGGCGAGAAGTATTTTGTTCCTCATATGGGAATTACAGGAGTAGCTTTAGATTCTGCAACTAAGAAGAATGCTAAGATTCGTGTTCGTAATGGTAGCATGACGTATACAGTTACGGTTAATCAGCTTCGTATGCCAACGCAAGCTCAGCTTGAGAAACCAAAGGAAGATACCAAGAATAAGTACGCTGCTTCAAATGTTAGTTCTGCATCTCAGATTAAGGTTAATAAGGCGCAGACTGTTATGACTGAAATTCTGCTTTTGGGTAAGACTGTACTTGAGGCTGAGACTGCTCTTGATAAATATATCGATGATTGCCAGCTTGCAGGCCTTAAGACAATTCGAATTGTTCATGGTAAGGGTACAGGTGCTTTAAGAGCGGCTGTTGATAGTAAACTGTCATATGATTCAAGAATTAAGAACTACCGCCTAGGTGACCCAAGCGAAGGTGGAGATGGCGTTACTATCGCTAGTTTGTATTAATGGAGTAAAGATATGGAAGATAAGAGACTTAAGATTGTAATTGGTGCATATGGTAGTGGTAAATCTGAGGTGTCAGTTAATCTTGCATTAAGCCTGAAGAGAGAAAATCCTTCAGCTAAGGTCTTGATGGCTGACCTCGATATTGTTAATCCATTTTATCGTTCTGCTGATGCAGCCAAATTATTAGAAGAAAATGATATAAGATTAATTTCACCTATGTATGCTAATTCCAATATTGATGCTCCTGTATTAAGCGGCGAAGTTAATGTCATTTTTGATGATGAATCTTATAGCGGAGTATATGATATTGGCGGCGAGGACATGGGTGCTACTATCCTTGGTTCAATGAGAACAAAACTCGAACTGATAGATGCCGATTTGTTAATGGCAGTTAATGTGCGTCGCCCTTTTACTTCTACAGTTGATGAGATAATCATTATGGCTAGTGAACTTCAGGCTGCAGCTAAGATGAAGATTACAGGCTTTATTAATAATTCCAATTTACTAGGTGAGACTACTCTTGAAGATCTTAAAAAAGGAGAAGAAATCCTTAAGGAAGTATCTAGCAGAACTGGTATTCCAGTTGTTTTAACTACTGTTATGGATGGGGTATTAACAGAAGAAGAGTTAATGCAGTTAGATGCTTCAGAAGTAATGATTATGGATAAGACGATTAAATATGCGTATTGATAAGAAGAATAGAAAAAGTTTTAAGAGAGCAGCTATAGCAAATATAAAAAAGCACTATTGGCTCTTTGTCTTAATGTGCTTTTTGGGTGTTATGATTGGCGCAGAGTTTTCAACTACAGACTATCTAGCGTCAGCTAGAACAGGCGCATTTTCCAAGTTTGTCAATCAGGATGCACAGATTGAAGCAATCGAAGATGAGATAGTTAAATCACGTGAGGAAAACTTTGATAATTCTGTATTCATGCAATCAGTTTATGAAGGTATTTTGAATCGTGAGTATGAGAATGAGAATCTTAACTTGATGTTCTCTAGATCTAAGGGAACCCTTAATGCAGTTATAGATTATGTTACTTCGGGAACTATAGTATCCAATATCTCATCTATAGTGCTTATACTTGTAGGCACGCCTTCTGCTGCTAATATTGTTATGACCGTTCTCACGGTTTTGGTTACTGGTGGATTCTGGCTATTTGTAGCTAATCTTTATAAATCAGTTGTACGTAGAATAACCTTAGAGGGAAGAATTTATAATAAGATTCCTTTTGGTAGATTTTTGTACTTTATTAAGGTTAAAAAATGGACTAATACGGCACTTGGAATGGCGCTATATTCCATCTGTATTTATGCTTCTCTAGCAACAGTAATTGGATATCCTATTGTTTATTACGGATTAATCCTTATGCCTTATATCATCGCTGAAAATCCAGATATTAAGCCGATAGACGCTTTAAAGCTTTCTTGGAAGATGATGAAGGGAAATAAGTTCAATGCCTTTAAGATTTCTGTGTCTCTTCTTGGTTGGAATATCCTTGGAGTATTGACTGTAGGTCTTCTTAATATCTTTTTCCTTAATCCATATAGAATCACTATTTATTCAGAAGTATATTCCGCATTAAGAGCAGATTACCTCAATAACAATCCTTCTGATGAAATGCTACTTAATGATAAGTTCTTATTTGCAAAGCCGGATCTTCAGGCTCTTAAGATGGCTTATCATGAAGTTGATATTGCCTTAGCTGCTCCTGAGTACAAGCTTCAGGGATTAACTGGTGCTAAGAAGTTCTTTGCAAATAATTTTGGTGTAGTTTTATGGAATACTCCAGATGAACTTGCTTATGAGGATAATCAGGCAAAAAGACAGAGCACAATGAATCTTAAGGATGAGATGGAGGGGTTAAGTTATCCGTCAAGACTAGGTCCAATCTCAGAATCTCGTCATAGAAGAATCCTTTCTTCGATTCATTACATGAGACATTATTCTCTTTTGTCACTGATTTCTATGTTCTTCATTTATTCAGCTTTTGGATGGACATGGGAGGTTTTCTACTATTACATTCTTCAGGGTCACTTCATTAATCGAGGTGTTTTGCATGGCCCATGGCTTCCAATATATGGTGTAGGTGGAGTATTAATCTTAGCTTGTCTTTTTAAGCTGCGTAAGAATCCTGGAAAGCACTTTATTGGAACAGTAGTTCTGTGTGGTGCATTAGAATACTTTGGAAGTGTAATTCTAGAGTTATTATTTGACGCTAAGTGGTGGGATTACAGTGGATTCTTCCTTAACCTTCATGGAAGAATTTGCGCTGAAGGCTTGTTGGTATTTGGTATCGCGGGTCTCGCATTTATATATGTCCTCTCACCAATATTAGACGATTTGATTCGTAAAATTAATCCTAAAAAATTGCTCCCTATTGCAATAATTCTTTCTGTGATTTTTGTAGGCGACTTGATTTACTCTCGCATGGTTCCTAATACTGGTGACGGCATCACTGATGGATTTGCTGGTGGAGAAAGAATAGAAGAAGTAATTGAAACAAATGGAGATATAGAATGATTACGCAAATGGCAATTGCAATCGCGATATTCGCGGTTATGTACATCCTTTTATTAGCTTTACCAGAGCATCGATGGATTGTAGCTTTGGTAACAGCAGTTATCTTTATGGTACTTAAGATTCTACCAATAGAAAATGCGCCAGGAGCTATTAACTGGAATGTAATTATGATGCTTGGTGGTACTATGGCGACTGTTGAGCTTTTTATCCAGAGTAAGATGCCAGCGCGTATGGCAGAGATGCTTTTGGTAATTACTCCAAATGTAATGTGGGCTGTAGTTGCATTGTCTTTGTTCTCCGGTATTGTATCTGCTTTTGTAGATAACGTAGCGACTGTATTGATGGTAGCTCCTATTGCTTTGGCTGTGTCTAAGAAGCTTAATACAAATCCTGTACCAGTTATCATCTCAGTAGCGGTATCTAGTAACCTTCAAGGTGCTGCTACCTTGGTAGGAGATACAACATCAATCCTTTTGGGCGCGTATGCCAATATGGGCTTTAACGATTTCTTCTGGTTCCAGGGAAGACCTGGCATTTGTATCGCGGTTGAGGCAGGCGCTCTTATGACAATTCCAGTGCTCTTGGTTATCTTCCGTAAAGAAAAGGCAAAGGTTGGCTCTAACGTTGAGACTAAGGTAGAAGACTATTTCCCAACAGTATTATTGTTTGGAACAATCGGTCTTTTGATAGTTGCATCTCAGTTCCCTAATAAGCCTGAGCTTACAAACGGATTAATCTGCGTAGGGTTAGCTGTTGTCGGTATCATTTATGAGTCTATTAAGGCTAAGAATAAGGCTCCTATTGTAGATACTCTCAAGGCTGTTGACTATAAGACATTGCTCCTTCTAGCTGGACTTTTCATGGTAATAGAGGGTATTACTGAAGCTGGTGTAATCAATAAGATTGCAGAAATCTTTGTAAATGTTGGTGGCGATAATGTGCTATTGATGTACATCTTGATAGTTGCAGTTTCTGTTGTTATAAGCGCCTTCGTTGATAACATTCCTTATGTAGCTACTATGCTTCCAGTTGTAACTGGTATATCAGCAATTTTAGGTATCGATCCATATTTGTTTGATTTTGGTCTTCTTATAGGTGCTACATTAGGAGGTAATATCACTCCTGTTGGTGCTTCCGCAAATATTACTGGTATTGGTATTTTGCAGAAGGCTGACTACAAAGTATCAACTGGAGACTTCATGAAGATTGGTGTTCCTTTTACTTTGATTGCTGCTTTTACAGGTGCATTAGTAGTATGGCTTTGCTACGCATGATATTAAATGATAATTAACAAATATTTTTGTTTACCTATTAAGAATTGTGTTAAAATAATCTCGGTCAAATCGACCGAGATTTTTATCGGAGGAATTGAAAAATGGGATTGATTAGAAACATTGTCGGTGCTATCGGCAGCTCTATCTCTTCTACAGTAGCAGACCAGTATGTTGAGTTTTTTACATGTGACTCTCTTGGTCAGGATGTACTCGTTAGACAGGGTGCAGCTAGAATGCAGAAGGGTAACAATAAGGGAAACGTAGACGTAATCAGTAACGGTTCTAAGATTGCTGTACCAGAGGGAACAGCACTTCTCCTTGTAGATAATGGTAAGGTTGTTGATTTCACATGCGAGGCAGGTATGTATACATGGGATTCTTCCTCTGCTCCATCTGTATTTGCTGGTCAGGGTGGTTTCATGGATAACATGAAGGCTATCGTTGGTGAGACTTGGAACCGTATGAAGGCTGGTGGTGAGATTTCTACTCAGCAGAGAGTATACTTCGTAAACATGCTCGAGATTAGAGATCAGAAGTTCGGTACACCTACAGCTCAGGTATATCCAGATCCAGAGTACAGAAAGATTTATGTAAGACTTAATGGTGTATTCTCCTTTAAGGTTGTTGATCCAGTAACATTCTTCAAGACACAGTGCAGTTCTGTTGTTGGCGAGTATAAGGTTGGTCAGTTCATGGGTACACCTGCATCTCCAATGCAGCCACGTCTCGAGTTCCTCGATCGTGTAGCTGAGATGCTTAATAAGTGTGGTTCTATCGATAAGATTTCCTTCGCAGAGCTTCCATCTCACCAGGGTAAGATTCGTGAGTACATGCAGGATGCTCTCGATCAGGAGTGGCTCCAGAACCGTGGTGTTGTTGTTAGTACAGTAGCTATCTCCGGTATCACACCTGATGATAAGTCCAGAGAGAGAATCGAGAAGATTGATGAGGCTAAGATGTATGGTGAAGACCAGAATGCTCTTGCAGCTCAGGCTATCCTTGGCCAGACAGAGGCTATGAAGCTCGCTGGTGGTAATGCTAACGGTGCAGTTAATGGCTTGATGGGCATCGGTATGATGGGCGGCATGGGTGCCGGCGGCGGAATGGGCCAGGCAGCTTTCGGTATGCTCCAGCAGAACCAGCAGGCTCAGATGCAGCAGGCAGCTCCAATGCAGGCAGCTCCAGCTCAGGCAGCAGGATGGACATGTTCTTGTGGTCAGGCTGGTAACCAGGGCAAGTTCTGCATGAATTGTGGTCAGCCTCAGCCAGCTCCAGCTCCAGCAGGATGGACATGTTCTTGTGGTCAGGCTGGTAACCAGGGCAAGTTCTGTATGAACTGTGGTCAGCCACAGCCAGCAGCAGAGTGGACATGCTCATGCGGTCAGGCAGGAAACAAGGGTAAGTTCTGTATGAACTGCGGTAAGCCACAGGCTTAATATTGAGCTAGTTTCTAGTGAATACTTAGCCCCGATTCGTAAGAGTCGGGGCTTTTTATAACCAAATATCAATTTTGCACATAAAAACTTGTTATTTAATAGTTTGATAATCAAGGTACATGCGTTTATAATGGCAAGGTTAGAAATATGGAGGATTATTACTATGGCAAAAGTCTCATTCAATGATGATTTGTGCAAGGGTTGTGGCCTTTGTGTAAATGCTTGTCCTAAGAAGATTCTTCAGCTCGACAATTCTAGACTTAACAATAAGGGATATCATCCAGTATCTTGCACTGATATGAGTGCTTGTATCGGTTGTGCTTTCTGTGCTACTACATGTCCTGATGTTGTTATCACAGTAGAAAGATGAGGGCTTGAGGATGGCAGAGAAAAGAGTATTAATGAAGGGAAACGAAGTTATTGCTGAAGCTGCTTTAAGAGCTGGCTGCCGTAACTACTTCGGTTATCCTATTACACCTCAGACTGAGGTTATGCACTACATGGCAAAGAAGATGGTTCAGATCGGAGGAAACTTCGTTCAGGCTGAGTCAGAGGTTGCTGCTATTAACATGGTTTATGGTGCTGCAGCTGCTGGTTTCAGAGTAATGACATCCTCTTCATCTCCAGGAATCTCCTTGAAGCAGGAAGGTATTTCTTACATCGCAGGTGCTGAGCTTCCTGCAGTTGTAGTAAATATCGTTAGAGCAGGCCCGGGTCTTGGTGGTATTTTGCCAGCACAGAGTGACTATTTCCAGGCTACTAAGGGTGGTGGACATGGTGACTATAGAAATATCGTTATCGCACCAGCTTCTGTTCAGGAACTTTATGAGATGACAGTTGAGGCTTTCAATCTCGCTGATAAGTACAGAATGCTCGCTATGATTATGGGTGATGGTACATTAGGTCAGATGATGGAACCAGTTGCATTCCGTGATGTTGAGCCAATTGTTAATGTTGAGAAGCCTTGGGCTGCTTCTGGACGTAATGGCAGAGCAGAGCACAATGTTGTTACATCTATCTATATCAATCCAGATGATCTTGAGGCTAAGAATAACGAGCTTAAGGCTAAGTATGATTACATCGAAGAGAACGAAGTTCGCTTCGAGGAAATCAACTGCGAGGATGCTGATATTGTATTGGTTGCTTACAGCACATGTTCTCGTATTTGTAAGAACGTTATGAAGCAGGCTGCACAGAAGGGACTTAAGGTTGGAATGCTTCGTCCTATTACATTGTGGCCATTCCCACACAAGAAGATTAATGAGATTGCTGCTAAGAGCAATGTTAAGGCATTCCTCTCTGTTGAGTTGTCTAATGGTCAGATGGTTGAGGACGTTAAGCTTGCTGTTAATGGTCAAAAGCCAGTTCATTTCTTCGGAAGAAACGGTGGTAATCTTCCATCACAGAAGGAGATTCTTGACAGAATCATTGAGATTAATGAGAACCCAATGGGAGGTGCATTGTAATGGCTGTTGTATTTGAAGCTACTAAGGGTCTTACGGGCAAGCCTTTCCATTATTGCCCAGGATGCACACACGGTATTATTCACAGACTTATCGGTGAGGTAATGTGTGAGCTTGGAATCCTCGAGGAGACAGTTTCTGTTGCTTCTGTAGGATGTTCTTATAACAGTTATGAGTATTTTGCATGTGATGCTGTTCAGGCTGCACACGGTAGAGCTCCAGCTGTTGCTACAGGTATTAAGAGAAATATCAAGGATAAGTTTGTATTTACTTATCAGGGTGATGGAGACCTCGCATCTATCGGTGCTGCTGAGATTACTCATGCAGCTGCAAGAGGTGAGAAGATTACAGCATTCTTCGTTAACAATGCTGTTTATGGTATGACATCAGGTCAGATGGCTCCAACAACTCTTTTGGGTCAGGTAACTACAACTTCTCCATTTGGTAGAGATGCTTCTTACCAGGGCTATCCAATCAATGTAAGTGAGCTTCTTTCTAATCTTACAGGTTCCGCTTATATTGAGCGTGTTTGCCTTACAGATTATAAGAATATTCAGGCTGCTAAGAAGGCTATAAAGCAGGCTTTCCTTGCTCAGCAGGCTAACCTTGGTTTTACAATGGTTGAGTTCTTATCAACTTGTCCTACAAACTGGGGTAAGGAGCCTTTGGAGGCAATGGATTGGCTTAAGGAGAAGATGCTTCCTCAGTATCCTTTGGGCGTATATAAGGGTGCTGACATCGACTTCAAGAAGCTTGAGGCTGATTTTAAAGCTGCAAGAGGAGGAGAGAACGCATGATCGATTTTTCTATTATTCTCGCAGGCTTCGGTGGACAGGGTATTCTTTCTGCAGGTAAGATGGCTGCAGAGGCTGCTCTTTATGAAGGTAAGGAGGTATCCTGGTTCCCTTCATATGGTCCTGAGATGCGTGGTGGTACAGCAAACTGTTCTGTAGTTATTTCTGATGAGCCAATCGGTTCTCCAGTAGTTAACGATGCAGATGTTCTTATCTGCTTGAATCAGCCTTCTGTTGAAAAGTTTGAGTCTTATTTGAAGCCAGGTGGTATCTTGATTATCGATTCTTCATTGTTTACAGTTGAGCCAACTCGTACAGATATCAAGTTCATACCAATGGGCGCTTCTCAGATTGCAACAGACCTTGGAAATATGGCGTTTGCTACTATTTCTATGCTTGGTTGTATGTCTGAAGCAACAGGTTGCTTTTCTAAGGAATCCTTCGAGTCAGCTTTGTATCAGATTCTTCCAGAGAGAAGACATAAGTTTATCCCTGGTAATATGGAAGCTTTCTCTAAGGGTGCAGAGTTTGCAAAGTAATCCCTTCGGGTGTTAAAATTATTTTATGGCTATCACACCTGAGATCAAAGTTCATCTAGTACACGACTTAATCCCGTTCTGGCTTTCTTTGAAAGACGAAGAGAACGGGGGCTATTATGGCTATGTCGATTCTAAGAGTAAGATTGATCGTAAGGCTGATAAAGGCTGCGTACTTAATAGCCGAATAATGTGGGCTATGAGTAGCTGCTATAAGCTCTGTATTGATGGTGCTTTAAGCGAGACTAAGCTTCAAGATGTAGGATATTCTTCCTTAGATATCTTAGAAGCAGCACGATGCGCTTATGAGTACTTCAGAGATCATTTTGTAGATATGGAATACGGCGGTATATTCTGGTCTGTCACTTATGACGGCCAGCCCGCCGATACTACAAAGCATACGTATAATCATGCGTTTGCTATTTACGCCCTCTGTGCTTACTACGAAGTATCGGGCGATAAAGAAGCGTTTAAGCTCGCTTATTATCTTAAGAATTGCATCGAGAATACTATGGCCGATGAATATGGCTATGTAGACTCTTTTGCTAGAGATTTCACTCCTGACAAGAACCCATTACTTTCTGAAAATGGCGTTACAGCTTATCGCTCCATGAATACGCATATTAATGTTATGGAAGCGTATTCTGAACTTTACAGAATTAATAAAGAGACCAAGGATCAGTTCATTAAGAGGAAGATCTATAAGGCTCTTGATATTCACGCTACACGAATCTATAACCCAGCGAAGGGAAGACAGGAAGTATTCTTTGATAGAGAGTACAACAGTCTTATTGACCTTTATTCTCCAGGACATGATATCGAAGTTGCATGGATGCTCGATAAGATTTGTGATAATGTCGATGATCCTGATTTAACTGCTCGAGAGTATCCTATTTCTCGTACAATTGAGAGTAGTGTGTTGAACTATGCTTTTGATGGAGCTTCTTTGGTTCTTGAATTTGAGAATGGAGTTGCTAGTGAATATCGACACTGGTGGGGCCAGGCTGAAGCTGTAGTTGGTTTTATCAATGCGTATATGCATACCGGTGATAAAAGATATAAGCAGGCTGCAAGAGCAGAATGGGAGTTTATCAAGAAATACGTAATCGAGAAGCAACGTCCTGCTGAATGGACTTATGAGGTTACTGCTGATGGTACACCTAATCTTGATAAGGCTTTGGTATCTCCATGGAAGTGTCCATTCCACAATATTAGAATGTGTATCGAAATTATTCGTCGTCAGGAGCGCTTTGACGACTTGTTCTGAGGTTTGTTAACCTTTTGTAAAATTGCACAAATTGGCGCATTTATTTCTAAAGTTTTTTGTATTTATAGTTGGTATTTACTTGCCGTTATATTATAATTATTGAGTATAAGTAACGGGAGGTGAACGTATGGATCAAGCCTATTTATTCAATAACGGCCAGGATTTCATGTGTTACAATTTTCTAGGCGCACACCCTTATGATGAGGGTGAAGACTCCAAGGGGTTTATTTTTAGAGTATGGGCGCCTAAGGCTATTTCCGTAAGCGTTATCGGTGATTTTAACGAGTGGGAACCACTTGCTAATCAGATGATTAAGCTCGGAAACACTGGCATTTGGGAATGTAAAATACCAGGTGTTAATCAGTGGGATCGCTATAAGTACAGAGTAGTTGGTGCAGATTCTAGAATCTACGACAAGTGTGATCCTTTTGCTAGACACTGTGAGACTAGACCTAATAATGCTTCTATCGCATATAATCCAGATGACTATCTCTGGGGCGACGAAGGCTATATGAAGAATCGTCCTGATGCACTTGCTGCAAGACCAATTAATATCTATGAGATTCACTTGGGTTCTTGGAGACAGCATCCAGATGGAAACTTCTTTACTTACAGAGAGATTGGTCTCGATCTTGTAGACTACTGTAAGAAGATGAATTATACCCATATTGAGATTATGGGGCTTCTCGAGCATCCTCTTGATGCTTCATGGGGTTATCAGGTAACTGGTTACTATGCAGCTACTTCTAGATTTGGTACACCAGCTGACTTTAAGTACATGGTTGATATCCTTCACCAGAATGGTATCGCAGTTATCGTTGACTGGGTTCCTGCTCATTTCCCTAAGAATCTCGAGGCTCTCGTAAGATTTGATGGTACTCCTTGCTATGAGTATTCTGATCCAAGAATTGGTGAGCATAGAGAGTGGGGTACATATGTATTCGATTATTCTAAGAAGGAAGTCATTTCTTTCTTGGTTTCTAACGCCGTATATTGGCTTAATGAGTTCCATATCGATGGTCTCCGTGTTGATGCTGTAAGCTCAATGCTTTACAGAGACTATGGACGTCAGAGTTATATTCCTAATAAGTACGGTGGTAATGAGAACTTAGAGGCTATTGAGTTCTTTAAGACTTTGAACGGCTATATCAGAAGCCAGTATCCAGGCGTAATGATGATTGCTGAAGAGTCTACAGCATGGCCTAAGGTTTCTCATCCTGTAGAAGATGGTGGACTTGGTTTCACACATAAGTGGAATATGGGTTGGATGCATGACACTATCGATTATTTCTCTACAGATTCTTATGCTAGAGGATGGCATCACGATCAGTTCACATTCTCTATGATGTATGCATTCTCTGAGAATTACGTTCTCTCACTTTCTCACGACGAGGTTGTTCATGGTAAGTACTCACTTATTAATAAGATGCCTGGTGATGTATGGAGAAAGTTCGCATCCTTAAGAACACTATTTATGTATCAGATGAGCCATCCTGGTGCAAAGCTTAACTTCATGGGTGCTGAATTCGGTCAGTTTATCGAGTGGAGATTCTATGAGCAGCTCGAGTGGTTTATGCTAGATTATGAGTCGCACAGACTCTTGCAGGATTACTGCTCTAAGCTTAATGGATTCTATATTGATCATCCACAGCTTTGGAAGGACGATCACACATGGTCTGGCTTTGAGTGGATTGCTGCAGACGATACTGTGAATAACGTATTCGTATATGCTCGTAAGAGTCCTGAGGAGAAGGAAAACGACATCTATGTTGCTCTTAATATGGTTCCTCAGCCGCTAGAAGAATATAAGATTCCTGTATATGAGCTTGGTACATATAAGATCCTTCTTAATACAGATGATATGGCTTTTGGTGGTAGTGGTTATCCTACAAGTGAGAATGGCGAGCCTCTCTTTGAAGCAATTGATGAGCCATTCAATGGTAAGCCATATCACATTAAGGTAAATATTCCACCACTTGCAGGTATTTATTTCATGAAGGTTGCAGATCCTAAGCCTAAGGCTATTGAGAAGAAGCCAGCCGCAAAGAAGACTACAACTAAGAAGGCTCCAGCAGCAAAGAAAACTGTAGCTAAGAAAGCTTCAACAAAGAAGGTAGCTACAAAGAAGTCTGAAAAGACTGAGACAAAGAAATAAAAAATAAGAATAAACATAAATTTGGAGGTAGAAAAAATGGCTAAGACTGATGTAGTTGCAATGATACTTGCAGGAGGCCAGGGTGCAAGACTTGGTGTTCTTACCAAGACTGTAGCTAAGCCGGCAGTACCTTTTGGTAGCCGTTATAGAATTATTGACTTTCCGTTGTCTAACTGTGTTAACTCGGGAATTGAGCGTGTAGGTGTACTTTCACAGTACCAGCCACTCGCACTTAATACATACGTAGGTAACGGTCATCCATGGGATCTCGATCGTAACAACGCTGGTGCTTATATTCTTCCTCCTTATCAGAGATCTGGTAAGTCTGACTGGTATAAGGGTACAGCTAATGCTATTTTCCAGAATAAGGACTTCCTCGATGATTTTGATCCAGAGTATGTAGTAATTCTTTCTGGTGACCACATCTATAAGATGGATTACGCAGCAATGCTTAAGAGTCATATCGAGAGAGGCGCTGATGCTACAGTAGCTGTATACGAGGTACCATGGGAGGAGGCTCCTAGATTTGGTATTCTCAACACAGAAGGCGAAGACGCTATCGTAGAGTTTGAAGAGAAGCCAGCAAAGCCAAAGAGTAATCTCGCTTCTATGGGTGTTTACTGTTTTACTTGGAAGGTTCTAAGAGAAGCTCTTATTAAGGATGAGCAGGATGAAGAGTCTACAAATGACTTCGGTAAGAATATCATCCCTATGCTCCTTAATGGTGGTAAGAAGCTTTACGCTTTCAGATTCTCCGGCTATTGGAAGGATGTTGGTACAATTTCTTCCTTGTGGGAGACAAATATGGATATTCTTGATAAGCCAGAAGAGATTAACCTTGTTGATCGCTCTTGGAGAATCTATTCTAGAAATCCAGTTAAGCCTTCACAGTTCATCGGTGAGACAGGTAAGGTTATTAACTCTGCATTGACAGATGGTTGCCGTATCTATGGTGAGGTTAACCACTCCGTTCTTTCAGATTCTGTTATCGTTGAGAAGGGTGCAGTAGTTAAGGACTGTGTACTCCTTCCAGGTGTAGTTGTTAAGGAAGGCGCACATCTTGAGAGATGTATCGTTGACTTCGGTACAATCATTGGAAAGGATGTTAAGGCTGGTCCTAAGATTGAGGGTGAAGGTCCTTACACAAATAAGAAGATTTGCTCTCAGGGTATCGTTGTATTTGAGCGTGGTCTTAAGATTAAGGATGGCGCTGTAATCGCTGGAAACTCCATGATTGATTCTGATGTTGAAGTTTCTGACGAAGACAATGTTATCGAAGAAAAGTTCAGAGTATAAGAAGGGGTACGGAGGAATACAAAATGTTTAATGATGTAATGGGCCTCATCTTGGCCGACAATAAGAAGATTTCACTCGGTGAGCTTACAGGCCCACGAGCTTTGTCCGCTGTACCTTTTGGCGGAAGATACAGAGTTATCGACTTCATGCTTTCTGACATGGTTAATTCAGGAATCAAGAATGTTGGTATCCTTACTTACAATAAGTACAAGTCCTTGATGGATCACTTGGGAACAGGTTCTGCTTGGTCTCTCGATAGAAAGAACGATGGACTTCACATCTTGCCTCCATATGTAAACTCAGAGGCTACAAATATTATCGGTGACGAGGAACTCGCTGGTGTTCTCGATTTCTTGAGACATTCTAGATCCACATACGTTATCGTTGCTAACAGTAACATCGTGTTGAACTGCACTTTCGACGGCATGATTAAGGCTCACGAAGATAGTGGTGCAGACCTTACAGTTATGTATAACAGAGATGCTCTTAAGTATGGTAGCCCAAGCTACATCTTGGAGACAGACGACGATGGATTTGTTAAGGATATGCTCTACAATCCTCAGAAGGCTACATCTAACAAGACATCTCTTGGTATTATCTGCCTTAGAAGAGACATGCTTGTTGATATTATCTCTAAGCAGATGAGCCACGGTGCTACACACTTCGGTTTGCACTCTATGGTCAAGATGTTTGATGAGATTAAGGTTTATGCTTACGAGTATGCTGGTACAGCACTTCGTATCAACAATGTTCAGACATACTTCAATGCTTCTATGGCTCTTCTTAAGGAAGATATCAGAGAAGACCTCTTCTGGAGTGGTAAGCCAATCTTTACAAAGGTTAAGGATGAGGCTCCAGCTCTCTACTTTGATAATGCAGATGTATCTGCTTCCATCATCTCCGATGGTTGCCGTATCTACGGTAATGTAGAGAACTCTATCATCTTCAGAAGTGCAACAGTATCTAAGAATACAACAGTTAAGAACTGTGTAGTTATGCAGGATGTTCACATCTCTGAGAACTGCCACCTCGAGAATGTAATTCTTGATAAGAACTCATTCGTAAGACCTGGTGTAAGACTCATCGGACACCCTGACTATCCTGTAGTAATCGGAAAGGGAGCTGGTATCTAATCATGGATAAGAAGATTAAAGTTTTATTTGCTTCTCCTGAAGTAAGTCCATTCGTTAAGGTTGGCGGTCTCGCTGACGTAGTAGGCGCACTTCCAGTAGAGCTTAATAAGGGCGAGGTTGACGCTAGAGTTATCCTTCCTTTGTACAAGAAGATTAAGATTAAGTATGCTGATGAGCTTCAGTTCTTAGGCTGGAAGCTCGTTAGAATGGGTTGGAGATCTCTTTATGCTGGTCTTTTTCAGATTGAGCGTAATGGTACTATTTTCTACTTCGTAGATAACGAGTACTACTTCAATTTTGATCAGGTATATGTAGAGTACGTATTTGATATTGAGCGTTACTGCTTCTTCCAGCGTGCAGTGCTCGATTTCATGGGTGATTTCATGAACTTCGAGCCAAATGTACTTCACTGCAATGACTGGCAGACAGGTATGATGCCAATGCTTCTCGATGTTCACTTCAAGAAGCATGGATATCACACAAACGTACAGACAGTATTTACAATCCATAACCTTAAGTATCAGGGTGTTCATGCTACAGACGTAGTAAGAGAGATGCTTGATATTCCTGATGAGTATTTGAGAGATGAGTTCTGTATTAAGGATCGTGCTATCAACTTCATGAAGGCTGGTATCGTTTTCTCCAACTCTGTAACAACAGTATCTCCTACATATGCTTATGAGATTATGACTGATTACTATGGCGAGGGATTGAACTATACTCTCCAGAAGTATGCTTATAAGGTTTCCGGTATCTTGAATGGTATCAATGACCTCGAGTATAACCCTAAGGAAGATAACAAGATTCCTGCTAAGTACGATATCAAGAACTACAAGAAGGGTAAGGCTGCATGTAAGGAAGATCTTCAGAAGCAGCTCGGTCTTGACGTTAACCCAGGCGCACCTTTGTGCTCAATGATTTCAAGACTTGTAGACCAGAAGGGTCTCGACCTCTTGCTCTATGTTCTTGACGAGATGCTCTACGATGGTATGCAGGTTGTAATCCTTGGTACAGGTGATCCTTACTATGAGAGAGCACTTGTTGATATCGCTAATAGGAATCCAGGTAAGATGTGTGCTTGTATCGACTTCGATTCTGGCTTAGCTCATACAATCTATGCTGCATCTGATATTTTCCTTATGCCTTCACTCTTCGAGCCATGTGGTTTGTCACAGCTTGTATCTATGGCATATGGTACAGTTCCAGTAGTTCGTGAGACAGGTGGACTTAAGGATACAGTATTCCCATACAATGAGTTTACTGGTGAAGGTAATGGTTTTTCATTTGCAAATATTAATGCTCATGAGTTCTTATTCGTTACAAAGTATGCTTGTGATCTCTACAGAAATCATCCAGATGTATGGGAGAAGATTATCAAGACGGGTATGAGTGGCGATTACTCATGGACAAAGTCTGCTAAGGAATATGCTGGACTTTATTCTCTTATTACTGGTATTGCTCTTTCTGCTCCAGAGGCAGCTCCTGCTCCTGCAGTTATCGAAGAGCCAGCTGAAGAGAAGGTAGAAGCACCTAAGAAGGCTCCTGCTAAGAAGACAGCTAAGAAGCCTGCTGCAAAGAAGGCTCCTGCAAAGAAAGCTACAAAGAAGTCTGCAAAGGCAGATGATAATAAGGAAGAGACAAAGTAATAATGTATTATCACGCGTCGAGAAGCCTTCAGTATAGGACGCCTTTTGGCGCGCAGCCGGTTGATACTAACGTTGTAGTTAGATTTGATGCAGATATATCCGCAAAGGATGTAACTTTATGTTATTCATATGGACTTTATGATTTTAATTATCATGAAGAACCTATGACACCAGTAGCAACCGCGAATGATACCGTAACTTACGAGACTAGGCTCATGCTCCCACATGAGCCTGGACTCGTTTTTTATTGGTTCAGATTCTGCGAGGCTTATGGAGAAACAAAGTATTATGTAATGGAAAGCGATACAGAGGATGCTTCAGGTAAGATTTACCATGAACCTCCAAGAATCGCAGCTAATGAAGACAAGTATCCTTATGCTTGGCAGATAACTGTATATGCCAAGGATTTTAAAACCCCTGATTATATGAAGGGAGCTCTGATTTATCAGATTTTCCCTGACAGATTTGCAAGAGATAAGGATTTTACTGTCGATAGAATGATGGCTTGCTCTGATAGAGAAGAACGAGTCTATCACGAGAGCTGGTATGAAGATGTAGACATCAAGGGTAAGCCTTCAACAGGTTACCTTGCATGTGATTTCTTCGGAGGTTCTTTGAAGGGTATCGAGGAGAGACTTGATTATATTAAGTCCTTTGGGATAGATATCATCTATTTAAATCCAATCTTCGAAGCAAGATCTTCACACCGATATGATACAGCTGACTATCTCCATGTTGATCCGATGCTAGGTGGTAATGAAGCTTTTGAGAGTTTTAAGACTGCTTGTGATAAAAAGGGCATTAAGCTAATTTTGGATGGAGTATTCTCACATACAGGAGCTGATTCTAAGTACTTTAATAAATTTGGTCGCTATGAAGGTGTTGGAGCTTATAAAGCTTATGAGAATGGCGAAGCTAATGACTTCAGATCTTGGTATAACTTCTATCGAGATGATAGTGGAAATATTGCATATGATTCATGGTGGGGATTCCCAGATCTTCCTAATGTAGATGAGAATAACCTTAAGTATCGTGAGTTTATTTTCGGTGATAAGGGAGTTGTAGATACTTGGTGTAAGCGTGGTGCATCCGGTTTAAGACTTGATGTATCTGATGAGCTTCCAGACTCTTTTATCCGTCAGATGAGAGATACTATTAAGTCTAAGACTAACGGCGAAGGTATGCTCGTTGGTGAGGTGTGGGAAGACGCTAGTAACAAGTGTTCATATGGTTCTTATAGAGACTTTATGCTTGGTAGAACTCATGACTCTGTAATGGGTTATACATTCAGAACTACTATGCTTGAGTTCTTGCAGGGTTATATTTCTGCTAAGGTTTTTAACTCTAGAATGGAAGGTTTCAGAGAAAGATATCCAGCAGAGAGTTACTACTGCATAATGAATCTTTTGTCATCTCATGATGTACCTCGTGTATATACCATGATGAGTAAGCCTGAAGATACAGGTGACAAGGAACTTCAGATGCAGATTAAGGTTTCTGATGAGCAGAAGGATATCTGCCAAGCACTTTGTAGAATCGGTTATGCGATGCAGATTGCGTACGTCGGTGCTCCTTGTGTTTACTATGGAGATGAGATTTTGTTGGATGGTTATAAGGATCCATTTAACAGAAGAACATACCCATGGGATAAGGTATCTGAAGATGGTAAAAAACATCTAGAATTTGTACGTCAGATTTCTAAACTTCGTGTAGATAATCAGGTTCTTAAGACCGGCTTTTATAGAACTCTTTATACATCTGAGAATGTAATTGCCTTTGAACGTTACCTGGAAGATGGTAAGGACTTCTTCGGTAATAGTGCTACTGGCGCTAAGCGTGTAGTTCTTGTTGTTAATAGAGGAGAGGAAACTGCTGGATTCGAGCTTAGTGATAGCAAGGATTTTGCTATCACAGAAGCTAGCGTTAAGGCTACTAGTGATTATGTAGTTACAGGTAAGTCTTCAGGTAAGACTAAGATTGGCGTCGAGCCGATGAGTGTTAAGTTTGTGGTTTACGGGTAACTTAAATGAATGTAATCACAAGTAAGGACAACAGCAAAGTTAAGTATTTAGTAAGTCTTCATGATCGTAAGACAGCGGCTAAAGCTGGCGTTGTTTTTGTTGAAGGAGTAAGAATCTGCGAGGATGCAATCAAATCTGGCGTTGAGGTAATAACTGCAATTGCTGATGAGAAGCACGCTTCATGGGCGCAAGATATTGCTACTAAGTCAGGAGCGGATCTGCTTATACTTAATGATGTTTGCTTTAAGAAGATATCTTCTACTGTTAATCCACAGGGAGTAGCTCTTGTAGTAAAGAGACCTGAAAGCTTGAAGGGGATTCCATTAAGAGGCGATGGTAAAGATATTTTCCTTTGCTTAGAAGATATCCAAGATCCTGGAAATCTCGGTACGATGATTAGACTTGCGGATGCATTTGATTTTGGCGCAGTCATAGTAACTAAGAATACTGCCGATAGGTATAATGAGAAGGTCATAAGATCATCAATGGGTTCTGTGTGGCATGTTCCAGTAATCGAGTGCGAGACATCTAGAGATATTATCGAGATGCTTCATAATCAAGGTATCCAATTAATTGCAGCAGAACTTCACGGAGATAGCCTATCTAAGGCTAACATCGAACTACCAGCAGCATACTTTATTGGTAACGAAGGTAATGGATTGAAGCAAGAAACAATAGATAGTTGTGATTTTAAAGTCAAGATTGAAATGCAGGGAAGAGCAGAATCCCTTAATGCAGCTGCCGCGGCGTCGATAATTGGATACAAATTGCAAGAAGAAAGATAACGACTTGCAAATAATCTTAAATAAATTGACAATGAAAAGCCACGGACAATATAATCAAGTCCGTGGCATAATTATTATAATAAAGAAATGTGATGGAAACTAAGGAGAAAAGCCCTTATGGAAGAAATGAATAACAAGGACTTTATGATTGCAGAACTTGCTGCAAAGAAGACAAAAATTAATCCAGACCTCTATACAAAGTACAATGTAAAAAGAGGTCTTCGTAATAATGATGGTACTGGTGTACTTGTAGGACTTACTGAAGTTGGTGAGGTAATGAGTTACCTCATGGATGATGGAGACAGAGTTCCTGTTGAAGGTAGACTTTACTATCAGGGATATGAAGTAAGTGATCTCGTAGCAGGCTTTTATAAGAAGAGATTTGGTTTTGAGGAGGCTGCATATCTCCTTTTGACAGGTACTTTGCCAACAGAAGAAGAGCTTAAGGACTTCAATGAGTTGTTGGGTTCCAAGCGTATGCTTCCTAACGGCTTTACCGAAGATATGATTTTGAAGGCACCAAGCCCAGATGTTATGAATAAGCTTGCTAGATCTGTTCTTGCATCCTATTCTTATGACTCTAATCCTGATTCATTGGATGTATCTAATGTTATGCGTCAGTGTATTGAGCTTATTGCTAGATTCCCAGTAATGGTTTCTTATGGATATATGGCTCGCCGTCACTATGTTGAGCATCAGTCTTTGTTTCTTCACGATCCAAAGCCTGAATATTCTACAGCAGAGAATATTCTCCACCTGATTCGTCCAGATGGTCAGTTTACTGAACTCGAAGCTCGTGTTCTTGACTTGGCATTGGTTCTTCATGCTGAGCACGGTGGTGGTAACAACTCTTCATTTGTTACTCATGCAGTATCTTCAACTGGTACAGATACATACTCAGCTATTGCTGCTGCAGTAGGTTCTTTGAAGGGACCTCAGCACGGTGGTGCTTCTAACAAGGCGTATGCAATGATGTGCGAAGTTCGTGAGAATGTCGAAGACTGGACAGACGATAAGCAGGTTAAGGCTTATCTCACTAAGATTTTGAAGAAGGAAGCTTTTGATAAGTCTGGTCTTATTTATGGTATAGGCCATGCGGTATATACACTTTCAGATCCACGTACAAGACTACTTAAGAAATATGCAGAAGCTTTGGCAGTAGCTACAGATAATAAGGAAGTATTCGACCTCTATACTAAGGTAGAGGAGTTGGCTCCAGTAGCATTCCACGAAGTTAAGCATAACGACAAGATTATGTGCGCTAACGTCGACTACTATGCGGGCCTTATTTACTCAATGCTTGGTATCCCACCAGAATTGTTTACTCCACTTTTTGCTTGTGCGAGAATCGCTGGTTGGAGCGCTCACCGTATCGAGGAAATTGTATCTGGTGGACGTATCATGAGACCTGCTTTCAAGAGCGTAAGCAAGCGTCGTAAGTATACTCCAATTGAAGAACGATAAGTATTTTTCAAGTCATTAATTTTAGTAGGTCTCGTGCTAGCGAGACCTATTTTTATGCTATAATTACAAATATCAAATTTTTATAAGGGAGATTCATTATGGCTGACAATGAGGAATTATTTGATGAGAGCCAGGTAACTGAAGGCTCTACCGTTGATGTTACTGATAAGAAGTGTCCTAACTGTGGTGCTACAGTTACTTACGATCCAGAAACTCTTTCTATGACATGTGAGTTCTGTGGATATAGCAGATCTCTTCCAAAGCCAGAAGAAGCTGGCAATGCAACTCAGGAGATTGATTTTGCTTCTGCTAAGATTCGTCAGAAGAAGGACTGGGGAGCTCAGAAGAAGAATATCGTTTGTCAGGCTTGTGGTGGATCTACAATGTACGACATGAATGACACTGCTGCTGTTTGTCCTTTCTGTGGTTCTACAAGCGTAATGCCAGTAGACGATGATGAGGATGTAATGGCTCCAGGAGGAGTAGTTCCTTTCGAAGTATCTAGAGAGAAAGCAGCTACACTCTTTAAGTCTTGGCTTAAGGGTAAGTTCTTTGCTCCTAATGCTGCTAAGAAGAGCTGCAAGGCTGATGAGTTCAATGGTATCTATCTTCCATATTGGACATTTGATTCTCAGACAACATCTACATACACAGCTCAGTATGGTAAAGATTACTATGTAAAGGATAAGGATGGTAATCGAGTTAAGAAGACTAGATGGTATCCATGCCGTGGTATCTATGAGGAGTTCATTGATGATCAGGTAGTATATGCATCTGCTAAGACTAAGGATCCATATATCAAGTCTGTATCTAAGTTTGATTTTACTAAGCTTCGTGATTACGATCCACAGTTTGTAGCAGGCTTTGCTGCTGAGAGATACTCCGTTGGTCTTGATGATGGATGGGTAGAAGCTCAGAAGATTATTAAGCAGACACTTAATTCTAATATCTCATCTCAGATTAGAAAGAAGTACAATGCAGATCAGGTAAGAAGCCTTATCTTCTCCACAACACATGATAACGTTACTTTCAAGTACTTGCTTGCTCCGATTTGGATTTCAAACTTCAAGTACAATAACAAGGTATATAACTTCGTAGTAAATGGACAGACTGGTAAGATTGCAGGTAACTCTCCAGTATCCAAGCTCAAGGTATTCCTTACAATTCTTGCTATTGTTGCTGTTATCATTATCCTCGCAGTATTGTTCGGAAACTAATAGTATTAATTCATAGTTTGTTAATTAACCGCGGCAGAAAAGCACTGTCGCGGTTTTAAATTGTTAAAAAAATGTTGCAAATTGTGAAAAAACTTGAATTATTGCTTCATAGGCTCGTATAATGCGACTATCTATATTCAGAGGTATTGCGCATGAAAACTTCTATTAAGTCTAGATTTAGAAAACTTATATCATCAACAGTTGTTACTTCTATGTTGATGACGAGTATTGTTGGTTTCCCAGTTTTTGCTGCAGATGAGCCACAAGGTCCTGGTTGTACAGGCCCTGTAGAGGCATTGACGAATCCTACTGATCCAGTTGCAACATTTGATGCAGCAATGGGTTTTGCAGTGTTTGCGAATACGTTTACGCAGTCTATGCATATGGAGGGTACAGTAGCTGCCAATCTTTTAATTCGTAACCATAATAATGTAATGGATTTAACGTGTGAAGATACGATGAATTTTGCGTATGCTGGTAATTTCTATTACTACTTTAATGATATAGAAATGGGTCCAAATGCAGATATTCAGAAAGCTATTGTAGCTCAGTATCCTACCGATGAAGCTGATATGTTAATTGGTAGTGGACTCCATTGGTTGCCTGTTTCTGAGCAGAATGGTAATTGGGGTGTTGAGTACAACGGCAACTTTATCTCTGATCCAAGAGTAAATGGTTCATATCAATTTGCGCTATATTCTGAAACTAATGGTTTTGTATATTTAAGTAATGATCCATACTTAACAAGTAATTCAAGAAATATGGATTTGGTTCCTGTTAATAGTGATAATGCAATAGACTTTAACTCTATTTTAGGACCTTCTGGTTTGTTGACTAATTATTCTCTTAGCATAATGTCAAAGCAAGATACTATTGCTAATCCATCTGTTCATGATAGTAATATGACCTTTGAAATTTCAGAAGGCACAAATTACATTACACTGAATGAAGAACAGATTAACAATTTTAATATCAATTTTGTTCCTGTGGCTAATGTTAATTATGAGGATTGTAATGTAGTAATTAACGTAGTTGACTCTAATGGTGATAGAGTTATCGATTTAACTGGAACAAAGCCAACTTTGTTTAATGGTATGGGAGAGCAGTTGCAATCAGCTGGATCTGCTGTTGCTGCGTCATCATTGCTGTTTAATTTTGGTAATTTTAGTGGAACTGTTAGATTAGGTCAGGCTGCAAAAGTTGGTTCCGTGTTAGCTCCTAACGCATCAGTTATTTTACCTTCAGATAACAGCACACACGATGGTAATATTATTGCTAATACATTTGAGAACCGTGGTTGTGAGACTCACCAGAAGGGAGCTTTTAGATTTAAAGCTCCTGCTTCACCAATGTACAACAATTCCATTGTTATTCGTAAATCATATGTTGATATAAACGGTAACCCAGTTCCTGTTCATGGAAATGCTACTTTTACAATCTATAGAGATGCTACTCGAATGGAGGGTTGGCCTCCTCGTCAAGTTCATTATGATGAGTTTGTAGCTACTGCTTTTTCTGCCGATGGTATTACGTATAGATGGACAGATTTACCAGCAGGCGATTATATTATCAAGGAAGATGCGCCAGTTGGATTTATTTCATTCCATGAAAAAGTTAATGCTTGGGGAAATAACTGTGATTTTATTCCAGTTTCTATAAGTAGTGATGGAACTATCACTTTTGGAACTGGTTGGTATGGTTATGGTACACATGGCATTTGCCCATCAGAAGTAACTATTAATTCAGATAGAACTTCTAATTTTGATTGTTCTATGGTTAATACTTTTGACCCTGATAGAGTATATGGTTCAATTACTTTTAGGAAGATAGACAATCAAGGAACCCCTGTATTGAATGCATCGGTTGTATTGTCTTATGATGGTGATGGAAGTTCTTCTAATTTTGGTGTTACTTCAGTCAATGGATCAGCACCCTCATTTATTATTAGCCCAGATTTCCTTCAGGGTACTTCTAGCGTAACAAATGCTATTTTGTTAACAACAGGAGGTAGTGATATCACAATTGAGGGATTGACTCCTGGTGCATATACTTTGAGTGAGCCTTTTGGCGCGCCTGCCGGATATGAAGTTTCAGGTCCAATCAATTTTGTTGTAACAGCTGATGGAAATATAATGATTGGTGATTCTTTTGTTTCTGATTCTGTTATTACAATGGTAGATGAATTATCGCCTTCATTTGAAATTGCAAAAGTTGATAACGATGGTGTTTTAATTGAAGATGCTTTACTTACAATTACTAATATTGGTGGTCAGAATAATTTACTAAATGATGTAGTTGTTTTACAGGCCGATGATATATCTACAGATTATGGTTTAGTTTCATTTAGAACTAATGGAACTGATAGAGTAATAATCAGAAATTTACCTAACGGTAGTTATATACTTACTGAGACTGAGTGGCCATCTGTTTATTCTCAGGCTGATAGTATACAGTTTAGTGTTTTAGATGGAGTGATTAGTGGTGATGCGCAGTTTGTAAATGACAATGTGCTTACAATGGTTGATAATGATGCACCATTTATAACCATAAATAAAGTAAATAGTAATAATGATTTATTAGGTGGAGCTTTGCTTCAGATTACTCTAGAGAATCCATATGGATATGTTGATTTTAGTGTAGTATCTGTTTATCAGAACAATCAGGAAGTATCTGCTGATATTGTTGGATGGCCATCATCTATGTCATTCAGAACAGGTGCATATTCCACAAGATTATATGGTTTACCAGATGGAGACTATGTTCTAACTGAGATAGAGGCACCAACTTCTGCTAATTACCAAATTGCTGATCCAATACATTTTTCAGTTAGCGGTGGTGTAATTACTGGTTCTGCCAATAATACACTGACAATGACTGATTTGATTGAAGGGGAGACACCAGCAGTACCAGAAACATTTGATGTAACAATCAATAAGGTAGAAGTAGCAGGCGGACCTGAGATTGGAGGAGCAACTCTTACAATCACAAGTACAGATACATCAATTGACTGGGCAAGTGTAACAGCAGATAGAAATGGAGCAGCAGTAACACTTGGAACAGTAACAAATGGAATTAGCTATGAGACAGTAGAAAACCAACATACAGATATTCATGGTTTGCCAGCAGGAACATATGTCTTAACAGAGACAACTGTTCCAGGTGGATATGAGCAGGCTGAAGCAATTACATTTGTAATTGATGAGAACGGAAAGATTACAGTAGATGGTAATGAAGTAAGTGCAGTCGAGATGATCGATGAACGTACACCAGTACTACCAGTAACATTTGATGTAACAATCAATAAGGTAGAAGTAGCAGGCGGACCTGAGATTGGAGGAGCAACTCTTACAATCACAAGTACAGATACATCAATTGACTGGGCAAGTGTAACAGCAGATAGAAATGGAGCAGCAGTAACACTTGGAACAGTAACAAATGGAATTAGCTATGAGACAGTAGAAAACCAACATACAGATATTCATGGTTTGCCAGCAGGAACATATGTCTTAACAGAGACAACTGTTCCAGGTGGATATGAGCAGGCTGAAGCAATTACATTTGTAATTGATGAGAACGGAAAGATTACAGTAGATGGTAATGAAGTAAGTGCAGTCGAGATGATCGATGAGCGTACACCAGTAACAGCTGAATTGTATCTTGATAAGGTAGATTCTGCTGATACAACAGCATTGTTAGGTGGAGCGAGCTTTACTCTTACATACACAGGTGATTCTGACCTTACAGGAGTAGGCGTAACAGGCGCTATAATTTCTAATTCTGCTAATTCAAATGTAATAACATTTAAGACAGTAACTGATTCAGAGGTGCACTTTACAAATCTTCCTGTAGGATCATATGTGCTCACTGAAACTGGTGCACCAGAAGGATATGATGATCCAGCAAACCCAACTACGAATTTTGTAGTAGAAGCAGATGGTAGTGTTACAGGAGCTGTTAATGGCCACATCGTTATTGAAAACACAGCTACCCCAGTAGTACCAGTAACATTTGATGTAACAATCAATAAGGTAGAAGCAGCAGGTGGACCTGAGATTGGAGGAGCAACTCTTACAATCACAAGTACAGATACATCAATTG
>JAKSRJ010000021.1 GCA_024403715.1 Saccharofermentans sp.
ACCGATACTCTCGACATAAATTGTGTCGCCGAACAGTTCGAGGTTACTGTTGTAGTAACTGGAATTAGAGCTGCTATTACTGCTACTTTTCGACATGGATGATAACATAGGTATCGCCATACCTATAAAAGTCGTAGTCATCGCGACAAAAGTAATTATTGGAACCAAGTAAGAGCCCCTACTATTAACAGGCTCCTGCACCATCTCCTGGTACTGCTGGTCTACAAAAGAATTATCTACTACGTCGCGTGCGAGAATTGCATTTGTCTCATAAAGCAAAGAACCACAGTTAGGGCAATGTGGGATGGAGCCTTCAAGCCATTTCTCTTTAGTAGTAGTTCCGCAGAATTCACACTCGAACTGAGACTCTAAGTAACCATTATTCTCGAGAATAAGAGCATCGTAGCGCTCACCATTCTCGTCATAGTAACCCTTCTTATACTCGACGCCGGTTGTTCTATCAACCCAGTTCTCTCCGTAGTAGACGTAATCGTGCATCCTACACTTATGTGTACGAGCAAGCTTACTGCCACTATAGTTCATAGGCTGATTTGCACGTGCACGCTCTGGACGTGGCACTTTACGAGTCTTTGTCACATATCGTGTCGTATATGACTGTGACCCACCATGACGACTCGCGCTACTATGCGACGAATGCGAATGGTGTGACGAAGAATGATGTGATGATGAATGATGACTACTATGACTATGATGTCCTGGTGGCATTATAAGTCCTCCTTATCCCCAAGTATTAATTAGGATTATATCACCCCCGCACTACATCCAAAACAAACCTCAACGTAAACCCAATCGTGAATGCGATTGTCCCACTATTACTATGCTCACCTGAAGCCATTTCTGGGATTAATTCCTCGACTACTACATACATCATCGCACCAGCTGCGAAGAACAGTAGATACGGGAGAGTGGAAATAATTAAATCTGCCGCGAATCCAGACAAGCACCCCTTAACTGTATCGCTAATATCGTTCTTAATAATGAACACGCACGCTGATCCCAACATAGACCCAACGAAAGGCAACAATATACCAATTATCAGACCCATATATTCATTCCCCAGAATAACGAGAAATAAAAAACCGCAGTTAACTTCGATTAACTACGGTCATTATAACAATCTAGTTTATTAACTTCTTATTATTCTTGCTGTTTTCTCTTGGCAATAACTGCTGTAGAAGTACCAGCAATAGCAACAACTGCGAGGCCAGGAACAATCAATAAATCAGATGTCTGAGGTGCTGTATCTGGTGAAGATGGATTTCTGTTACCACCAAGTGTAATTGTATATCTTCTAGTAGTTCCATCTGGGAATGTGAATACTACGATATGCTCACCTGGACCCAAATCAAGTGCTGTAATGATGCTGTCAGGAAGAGTAACTGTTCCATCTGGATTCTCGATAACATCCTCAGGCGTAACCAAAATATCATCAATTGTTACTGTAGTAGGACCTACCGTCTCTGTAGGTGTTGGAGTAGGAGTATTAACTGGAGGAGCTACTGGGCTTCCCGCAGCAAATACTGTCGCACTCATTGTGAGACATACTGTAACTGTCGCAATTAATGTAATTAACTTCTTCATTAAGCTTTTTACTCCAAAATCTTTCAATCCATCAAATTATAAGTCAAATTTTATTATTTTTCAACCAAGCACTATTCGCTTAATACATAAAAATTCTCAATAACATACTGCTCTAGTGCGTCATTATCGACATGAAACTCTTCCCAATTATCAGTAGCAACCTCTTCACCAGGTAATGCATCTACTCTACAGTTATGATAATTATAATTGGTTAACTCATCGAAACCATGCCAATCAAGATTTGTTAAAATCACATCATCGAATAGGGGTTCTATAGCATAATAAAAATCATAAGTAGAGCCCTGACTAAAATTCTCAAGAAGTGCCTCGATATACAATACCTGTCTTTCCATTCTATCGGCTACAGAATTGAACTCGTTAATATCTCTGTATCTTACAAATCTCTCTGCCAGGTTTCCTATAATATGAACTCTAGCCCCCTGTCGCATCGAACTATCAATAACTGTATAGTCCTGAGGCATAGTAATATAAACACCATTAATAGCATCATTAATTGTATTAATACCTTCAAGGTTCATTACAAAATAGCTATCTATAGGAATATCAAACAACAAATTACTTACAGACTTCTTAGCAGCCCATACACTCTGCGCGCTTCCTGTACCATACGCATACTGCAAACAAATCTGTCCCGGCATAGTAAGCATTACATTGCCATCTGGATCAAAAATATCAATATCGACCATTGCGTTACGATTAATCTGCAAAAATCTCGCCTCGTTATTACTTCTGTCGAGGGTCAACAAATAAATCGCATCTGACTGACCCGCGTACGCAGGATTAGTAAATCGATTAAGTGTGTCCTCCGTATCAATACCCAGGAACAATATATTAGTCAGGTCGGTATTATACTGGTACACGTGCCCATTATTTTCGATAAAATCACCAATATACTGGCGATGATACTCGGTAGAAATCGGCTCCACTTCAACCGTCTTACGCCCAAAAAGCCCCGCGAAATAAGCCAGAAACAGCAACACCACAACCAGCGTCGTACATATACAGGCTATCAGGCTCTTCTTACTCATAGCATCTCTTCCCTTACAGTAACTACAATCATTCGTCTGCTGGTATCACCGCAGCATGTAGATAGAATTAAATAATGGTCGTCAATAGAAGCCTCGAAGCCTTCTTCTACCCAGCCACTTCCTACAGCGCCGTTATTAAAATCAGTAACGAAATTCTCGAAATCGCCCTGCCCTGCTTCCACATACATTCCACCATACTGGTACATGAGGTTCGCGTTACTTCTGTATAAACACGCCACTACTCTATATCTGTAAGAATGATAAGGCATATATACATATACATTACGATTAGCATCTCTGAATCCCTCATCGTGATCATAAGAATCAAGACATCCAAACAAAGCTCCACCCATCAGGTGATGGCCATAAATAACAGTAATTGGATCTTCATTAAAATTTTGGTTGTAGTAAGCCTGAGTATAGATGGATCCACCTGCAGACACTTCTCCACGATAATCGCGTCTTAAGTAATAGTCAGTCTCTTCAAATGAACCGAGTCTGTGAAGCATAGGATAATCGATTGGTGTACCAGGAATTCTAAGCCATGCGTAGATATCGTAGTTAGTATCCCACAGCTGTGTAAAATCAACTGGATTTACAAGACCTTCGTCTACAACAACAGTCGACGACTCACCATTCTCATCAACAACTACTGTCTCGACCGTACCCTGAGGATATGGAACAGTAGGAAGTGGCGAATTGTTAGTATAATCGCTATTAATAGAAACCATTCTTAACTGATTAAGCTCTGCCTGTCTTCTAGATTCTAGAATCTCATATCCAATGATGCCAAGCACCGCGAGCACAGCAACAATTATTCCGGCATAATATGTTACTTTCCACTTATTCATAAAGAATTTTACTCGCTCTTCTTAGACTTCTTATTCTTCTTAAATGTCTGAGCCTTATCCATAGGAATGCTTACGAGAACTGTAGCACCGATATACTTCTCTACATCCTCAGCAGTCTTAATCTTATCGTCCATCATATACATAACACAAAGAAGAGCAGCGATAATCGCAAAGCCACCTGCAGCACCCATCAGCACCTGACGATTGTTATTTATACCTGCATTGATAGCATATGGATTAACTTCAGCGCGCTCTACAATTGTAGGTGTGTCAGAACTTGTGATATACGCAATCTGATCTGCCATAGCATCCATTACTGCATTACACAAATCACAAGCAATCTGCGGATCGTCCATAGTTACTGTAAACTGAAGGATATGTGTATCTTCCATCTCTGCTACAGAGACAGCAGCTTTAACCTGAGAACGAGTAAGCTCGATTCCATCTTGCTCGTAAATCATCTGAATTGCAGTATCGACAACAGGTTTACTCTGAGAAATTACGATAAAGTCGCCTGTCATATATGAACCTAACTGAAGATCTGACCAAGACTGAATCTGACCTGCCCTTGCTACGAATAGCATCGACTGAGATCTGTACATAGGAACAACCTCTGTGTTAGTTGCAATTCCCATACCTATCGCACCAACTACGGTGCAGGCAATAAGCAAATACCATCTGTTAATCATATAGAGGAACAAATCGATAAGATCTATCTGCCCATTTACATGCTTATTCGCAACAGCTTTAGTTGTATTCTTATTCTCGCTCATATATCCACTTATTCCTTTGACTTCTTACCAGTATTACCGTAACTATAGTTGTAGCTATAGTATCCTGATACCGACTTATCAATCTTGTTAAGAACTACACCTAAGAAATTAGACTTGGCTACGCTCATATCCTCTACAGCCTGCTTTACTGCATTTCGACTATTAACTCCGGAAGCGGTGACAAGCATATACGCATCACATGAGTTAGCTATTACTACAGCATCAATTACCGCGCCTACAGGAGGTGTGTCGATAATGATGTAATCAAAAACACTGCGATAAGACTGGAGCAAAGCCGCGAACCTCTGGCTGCTGAAAAGCTCTGAAGGGTGTCTGGAGAAGACGCCAGTAGGAATAAAATAAAGGCCCTGATAGCTAGTCTTATAAACGACATCCTGAGCATCAACTTTACCAACAAGGTAGTGGCTTAAGCCGTTAGTATTCTTATCAAAATTCATACGGTGGTGCATGCTGGAGTTACGAAGATCAGCATCGATAAGAAGAACTTTCTTACCGTTCTTTGCCATTACACGTGAGAGGTAATATGAGACCGAGGTCTTACCATCGCCTGCAGCACAGCTTGTAATGCAAATAATCTTATTATCATCTCCAGAGAATTCGATATTTACACGAAGTCTCTTATAAACCTCACTCATAACAGGTGATAGAGTATGCTCTTCTCGTAAAGTAATCTCCTGCATATCATTACCCTTTCTTTCCAAAAAGCGCTTCAGCATTATCCCTAAATACAGCCTGCGCTATATCTAACCCATACTTCTTCTCGACGAGGCGGCAAGCCTTATCCATATGAACTACTCGTCTTTTAATATCATGTGCATCACTTGCTACGAAGTCGACGCTATGCTTACGGAATAACTTATCTACGTAAAGTTTGGTCATAAAACCATTCTTACCAATTACAGCATCACAGTTAACCTGCAGATAACATCCCATTGACTTTAAGATAGAGATATTATTGATATTCTCACGAAGGCAGTCGTAACGCTCCACGTGAGCAATGATTATGCTATATCCCTGATCCTGGACTTTACGTAACAATTCTACCATAGTAGAAAAAGTGACTCCATAATTAAATTCCACTAGGACTACACTCAAACCTAGCATTCGATTGGCAGAATTAGCAAAACAATCTACAGTTTTCTTATTAAGATAGACTTCACAACCAAGGTAGATATTCATATCTGGGTGTAAATCTTTAACAGCACTTAGTAAGCCTTCATAGACTTCAACTCGTTCCTCGGGACTTACTTCGAACATATCAGGTCTTAAGTGAGGAGTTAAAATTAGATTACGAACACCCTGCTCATATTCTTTATCTATGAGCAGGGTGGATTCTTCTAAGCAACTAGAGCCATCATCGACTCCAGGTAATATATGATTATGTATGTCGAACACATCATTCATGTGCTCTATTTTACTACTTATTCTTAACGATTTCTTCCGTTGCCATTACCACGGCCGTTATTTCCATTGTTATGTCCATACGCATTACCATTATTGTAACCGTATGCATTTCCATTACCGTGACCATTACCATTGGAATTGCCATTATCTACTGTTGGCTCACTTGCTACAGGCTCATCAACTGTTGGCTGCTCTACTACTGTCTCATCGACTGTAGGCTCTTCGATAACAGTCTCTTCCTCTTCAACTACAGGTTCTTCGATAACAGTATCTTCTAATGTAGGATCTTCTGAAACTACAACCATAGCGGATGTTAACTTCTGGATAGTAGCTGTATCAACATTGTAAGATGCCTCATATGCTGCATCGATGTTTTCTGTTGATGTGATATTCCACTGACAAATTCTGATATTTCCTGCGCCAGGGAGACAAGTGTATGTGAGGTAATCATTTCTTGATGTTGCTAATTCGCCATTAGCATAAGTCAAAGAAGCGCCTGCATTAATTCCATCTACTACTTCAACACATTCCAAATATATTCTTCCACCATTGGACTCTTCGATGATAGCTGTTGTGCCAACTGTTACATCAGTCAAAGTAGCGAATTCCTGATGATGATGATCTGCAATAGTCATGCCGCTAATACCATTAAATCTGTAGAAACAGCCGCTATCATAAGCGTCAATAATACTCTGCTGACTACCCTTATACAGAGCTATATTAATATCAACAGAAGGAACTACAAATCTTCCGTATACAGAACCAGAAGGAGCGAGTTCTACTGTACTAACATTCGTATTGTTGTGTGGATTACCTGCTTCTGGATTAATCTCAGTCTCAGAAGCTAATAAATTACAAGTAAGAGTGCTAACTACTAGAGTTGCAGTAACTAATAAACTAACGATCTTTTTCATATTGAAGTCCTCCAACTTCTCCAAAGAGCGGCAACTGGCTGCCATTTTACAGGCCCTATAGTTTTGCGTCACAACCTTTCGACTGTTTTGCCTTTGGTATTAATAATATTAAGAATTAAAAACTGGAAATTACGTTAAACCCTATATGATTCATTGGTCCGACCTCCTTGTCTTTTTTATAAAAAAGAACAGCTGTCTAGGGAAATTCTAAGACAGCTGTTAATCGTTTTTTATAAAGCTTTGATGTTACTCAAAACTAACTATCCGATACGTCGGATATAACGGTAACTGGCTGCCATGATGTAGGCCCTGTAGCTTTGCGTCACAGCCTTTCGACTGCTTTGCCTTTGGTATGTTCTTTATGATTTATTTATAGTACTTTGAATGGTTGTTTTCAAGCAATAATACGACTCTTTATACTATGTTTATATTTGCTATTTTTTGTACACAATTTTGAAACACAGATAAAGATATTTTTATTAATTATTACGCTTAGTTTTCTTGTACATGTTATAGATAAGAATTGCCAAAAAGTTTCCTTCGTTTTTCTTGTTTATAATAATCGATTTAATCTTTCTAATGCCTGTCAGATGAGGTTCAAAATTGTCACCAAATACTCCAGTTACAGTGTAATTCTCATAACCATCGCCAGTAACTATCTTATCGCCACATCTAAGCCATGCGTGCGCTATCATCTCACCAGTCTCCGGAGAATTCATAACCCCCATATACAAAGTGCAAGGAAAGCCCATCGAATTAAGTATCCTTTTGGCAGTAAGAGCCTGCACCATACATTTACTTTCCCAAGGAGTTTTTTGACATACTTTAATCACAGCATTCCTAATAGCATTAACTGTGCTATATGGTGCTGAGTATAAATCGGACTCTAATCCAGAAGTACCTATCCTTTTGGAGAATCTCGCGAAAGATATGTACTTCATCATAAACCGATAGTATGCAGATAAAAAATGTATTCTAAGCTTCAAGAACATAAATATATTTACAAACAAAAGCGCGAAGATATTCTTCGCGCCTGAACTTTAATCCATCTTATAGCAATATCAACTTGCAATTGGGTTGGTTGGGTCAGTAGGTATCTCACCAGCAGTACACTGAGTAACAGACTGAAGGTAAGCGTTATTGCCATGAGTCTGTCCATTAGGTTTTGTTGAATGAGCATGACCCACAGAAGCAGATGCACCAGACTCAGGATATATCTCCACTCCACCAATACCTAAACAAACACCGCCCTCTATTGGACCTTCAATAGCACCACTCATAGTCATACTTATATCTAACTCATTAATAATAGGCACATTCCACTTCTTCATAAGTCACCTCAATCAGTGTCAAAATCTAATTTATTAAACAAATTTTACTGTAAAATTATACATTCCACTAAGAGAATTAGCAAACATTTAATTATTGGCAATCTAGACTAAAGTTAAATTCTGAATTAACTTACAGTTATATACATAGCTATATATTATTGATTTTTTGCACTTCCCTGATTCATCTAACTTTGATAATGGGGTGCTTAATAACTCCTTACACTTCTCATAATCAAAATATCTCCCCCATAAATCCTTATCTATTGTTGACATGACAGCTTCAGCCCATCTTTTATTGTCCTCAATTTCTTCTGGAGTAACGTTTTTTCCTGCTTGGGGCTTCATTTCTAGTTGAGATCTTTTTGATGGAAAGTCTTTATAGTTAACCTCATATAAAGACTTAGGCATTATATCCTTAAAAGCTTCTCTATAGATATATCTGTCTGTTTTATCCTTCAAAAACAAACGACGCGGTATCGATAAAGCAAAATCAACAACTCGATAATCAAGAAATGGAAACTCGTAATGCACCCCATAATCCATAGCTTGATAATAACAATTGTCTATTCTTGATCTCCATCCACCTTCATAAATGTAAGTTTTAGGATCATAAGCAAATGTCAATCGAGGGAATTTTACATTCTTCATCTTGCCTAAAAAATCAGAATTAAGATATTCTCTTACATCCATAGCTTCATTCTGCCATGGCTTCTTAAGAGAAGAATATTCTACAAATATCCCTCTTAGAGATTGCTTAGTAACTCGAAGAGTTCGTAGATTTCTTCCTTTATTTCTATCCCAAATAAATCGAATATAATCCGAATATTCATGTGCATGCAAGAATTCTGGTATATTCATTCTGTGGCTAACAGCTTCATCGCCGCCATGACCAGTAAATATTACATTGACATCCTTGCTTTTCATCAGCTTTGCTGTACCACTTATTTGTAGAGTATTTGTATCTGGTGGCAAACATCTTGTTATACAGTCATTCGCTTCAACATCAAATACAGGAATAAAATCATATGTTGCATTAATTGAACCAAGTACGTCTTCAATGACAGACCTCTCATCAATTTCCTGCTTTGGTACTTCATCATAAGAAGCACTCCAAGAAGCATATACGGCCTCTCGCCCAAACTTCTTAATCAAAATATCAATTACACTAGAATCTAGACCACCAGAAGCTTCAGCTCCGATTAATCCATCATTAGCATCAAGTCTAATTCTTACTGCATCCTCTATCAGACTACGCAGTTTTCTAATGTATTCTTCATCGTTCTTTAATCTTATTCTTTTGCATCCAGGTTCAAAATAAAGATGCTCTTGCATTTTCCATTCATTGTTAACTAGACTAAACTCACACCAAGTTGAAGGTCTGACAGCTTGTATATATTTAAAGGAAGTGGCCGTAGCAGAATTAGCATTGGCTCCAGATAACATAATGTAGAGTTGTTTCTCATTAATCGATAAATCCAAATCCTTATCAGCACATAATTCCCTTATATCAAAAGAGCATTTTAAGGTATCTCCTTTGAGATAGTAATATAGAGGCTGAATACCGAAGTGATCACGGAATAATACACATTTATTATTAGCCTTATCAAAGCCATATCCTGCGAATGAACCATTAATCTCCTTAAGAGATGCATATCCCTTTTGATGTACGTAGTTTTCCACTATTTTCGCATCAGAAATATCTGCTGATGAATCAACATTAATAGACCTTATTAATTCGTCTCTATTATAAATTCTAGCCAGTGTATTAAAATCCATTACTAACCTTTACCATCTGACCATCAACAATACTCAAAGTTACATCTGCTAATTCCAATATCGCTGGTCTATGAGTTACTACTATGCATGTTCTATCATCAATTGCTCTTATTCGTTCAAGAACTCGTCGCTCTGTTTCCTGATCTAATGCAGATGTTACCTCATCTAATAGCAGAATTGGTGCTCCACTTAAGATTGCACGAGCTAGAGAAACTCTCTGTGCCTGACCTTCAGACAATCCAGATCCATTCTCTCCAATATAAGTATCAATACCATTAGGGAGCGTTGGCAAATAATCCTCAATACAGCTAATACGCACCGCCTCGTTAATCTCTTCTTCTGTAGCTGTAGGCTTAGCAAGCAAGAGATTCTCTCTTAATGTTCCACTTAGAAGCAAATTGCCCTGTGGAGCATAAGTGAACAGCTTACGCGTGTCGCGTGATAGAGCTACAACATCACCGTTATCACACTTTAAGGTCAACTCACCAGAATTAGGCTTGTATATACTAAGTAACAATCTAAGTAGTGTACTCTTACCGCTTCCTGACTGACCTACTATTACTGTTAATCCACCCTTAGGAATCTCAAAATCCAAATTCTTAAGTACCAAGTCTCTATCATATGAGAAACATAAATCAGAAGCATTAATAGACTTCATACTGCTATATAACTCTGGTAAATCAACTTCAGAACTTTTATCTTCCTGAGGAACTTCCTCAATCTCCATTAGTCGTTCAGCAGAAGCTGTCATTGAGATAAGAGTTCTCAAAACTGCAGGCAAGGTATAAATGGGTGCCTGTAAGCGAGATGCTAACTGAGTAGTAGCAGTTAATGTACCAAAGCTCATTTCACCATGGAACATCTTATTAGCACACCATACAAGAGTAGCAAACGATATAACATAACCTAAGATACTCATAGTACCCATAGACACAAGACCTAGGTTTTTACGCTTACGCTGAATCTGCCAGCGTCGCTCTAATAAATCATCAGTCTTGGCTTCCATCTCCTGGCCAACATCTAGCGCCTGAACAATAAGAAGTCTCTCGATTACTTCCTGCAAGAAACCTGAGATTTTACCACTGGCATCATTAATTTGCTTATGAAGATTCTTAATCAACTGCTGGAAGATAAGAGTACCACCACCAAGTACTAATGCAGTACATAGAATGATAAGTGTAAACTGCCAAGAAATCGTTCCTAATACAATAATTACAGATACCATCTGTACAGCAAATGAACACAGCGTCACAAATATAGATGTTAGTCCACCATTAACAGTGGAGATGTCTGCATTAAGTCGATGCACAAGATCACCACTATGGTACTTAGATAACGCCTGATAGTCGCCTCGAAGAATAATATGCATAAGGTTCATCTTCATATCGCGATCGAGGTCAACCGAGAGTTTGTCGTTAAGATGAGTGTTAACAAGCCCTAAAATAAGTGTAGTTAGTATTAATACCGCGAGATATATAGTAGCATTTTTAAAAGCTCCCATATCCTGTGAGATGGCAGTATCAATAACTGATTTTGTTCCAAGAGAAAATACAACTCCAAGATAAGAACTAACCATGCTTATAAGGCAGATTATCCCTATGACTGGAAGTCTCTTCTTATTCTTACGAAGAACCCACAAAAAAGAGTTTTTATTTATTCGCTTGGATGAAATATTACTCAACAACTACTATCCCTTTATTTACTAATTGAGTTAAAAATTCTATAGTCTGATTAGTGCATTCTTCTTCAGACACATCATACTCAGTTAGTAATTCAGCTATTAAATCAGATACAAGCTTTGGTGCTTCAATCTTATTCCAGATAGAGCCACCAACTTCAGAGAGTTTAAAATACTTACCGCTCATAATATCCATCATTACAGTCTCATCACCCATATCAGCAGCGACTAGGTCTTCACGCTGCATAACCTTATCTGTTAACTTAACCATCTTCCCTCTCCATTTGCTCTAATAACCAATCTACTATCTTAGTCTCTGTATATTCATCTGCTGGACGAGCTACAATAAACAGTCTCATCTGCTCCCCAAGTTTAACACAAGTCTTAAGCTGAGAGGATTTTCCCTGCTTATCTCCAACCATAAATGCTCGATACAGATTACGCATCAGCATATCAGTCTTCGCAAAACCCGTAACTTCATCCATCATCAATTTCTCACTACCTGGAATAAGATAAACTCCATACATTAATGGCTTAGTTGTATTGATGAATGATTTCTTTGCCTGTAACTGAAATTTTTGTCTTCCATCCTCTTCTCGAATAATATTCTTAACTACTCGATCTGCATTCTCGCTTCTGTCGATTGTATCCTGCCACATCTTCTGTCCAGGATATGTTGAGCAAGCATAGTAAACTCCATTTTCTTCAACAATAGGAGTCACATCATCAGACATTAGCGACCAACCACGCTTTAGAAATTCAGCCGCAGTAGTACTTTTACCAGCACCACTATTACCAGTAATTACCAGAGATTTTTCACCATTACACACACAGCTGCCATGGAGTGGAATAATACCACGTTGCTGAAGGATAGCACCCATACAGGTACCCATAAGGTAGAGGCGAATTTGTTCATCGTCTGTACCAAGTTTTTCTATAACTATACGGTTGCCGTTAGTTACATAAAAACGCGCTACATTTTCAATAATTACCAGAGATTCATACTTATTAGTTTTTACCCAACCAAAATCAACTAACTTATCATCTATATCAGCAGGACACTGACCATAAGTAATACGCAAATCAATCGCACCTTCAGATAAAGGCGCTAAGAGTTCAAGTTCCGAGTCAATTGTTAGTCCAAATGCGCTGTAAACCATAGTATAAATAATACGCTAAGCTACCTATAAAACAACCTAAGACATTCGCTATCAAATCATCTGTCTCGCATCTACCTGTGTGAAATATAAGCTGAACAAGCTCCACCATAAGCGACAAACCTGCAGCAAATAACAAAGTAAGCCTAACATTATTCTTCCTAAGTACAAACGGCAAAAACAATCCAACTGGGTAGAACAAAAACATATTCATCAAAAAAGTTCTGTAGTACTCTTCATTTTTTCTCGCCATCACGAAAGTATAAAACGGCCTTAATTCAACACTGGAATTACCGATTGTAAACGAGCGTTTTAGAACAGTGAACAGCAACACTCCAAATATTGCACCGCATATGCCTATAACGTTCACGCTTTTAACAATTCTTTGATGCTTACGAGTCAGATAACAAAATAGGCACCATAAAATGATACCTATTAACATAACTAACCATATAAGCCATAACGGTTGTCTATAAATCTGATTAATCATCAACATCGAATAGATCGAAATTACTATATAGTTTTTTACGCTTCTCAGCAGCCTTGATTGTCTCACCCGAGTCAAGCTTACGCTCACCTCGAATAACCATACCAACGTAATCGGTAACAACCTCTATACGACTCTTATTCTCAGCATTTGCCTTGATGTTTATTGTATCTATAACCTGGCGAATACCAGACTTATTATCGACCGTTCCCTCACCGCGATTGGCTATATACTTGATTTGTCTAGAACGATCCTTATCTTTATGGCCGAAGTTACCAGCTTCAAGAATATCCTCGATAAACCCTTCAAGAATGTCATCTTCGACTTCACCCATCCAGGGCTGATCTTTACAACCAAGGTACTTCACGCAGCATTTAGATATAATCTGCGCATATCGCCACAAACCACATGCTTTAAGCTTGTCTTCAAACATCGCGCGCCATTCGCTGTCGTCGAAAGTATTAATATAAACAGCCCAATCGCAGAGGTGCCTGAGGCCCATACCTTCAGACTTTAAATGAGAAGCGGTATGCAGAAGCATTACAAAACCATGATGGAATTTATCTGGCATATTGTAAGCTGAATTGTTAGAACCAACTCGAATGCTAGTATCAATAATGTCGGATAGATAAGACTTGATTAATTCGCCACTTCTGCCAAAAGGAATCCCGTTAATCGAACGATGGAGCTCAACTGAGTCGCGGAACATTCCCTCGTCTCGATGAAATCCGACATGGATTCCACCCTTGTCTTCTCCTGCTGTAAAGCCATTAGATTCTAAGATGCTTGTTACTATACTAACATCATCTTCATTAACCAAGAAATCCACATCTCCCATCGCGCGAAGGAGAGGCTTTTTATAGTAATAGGCAGAAGCATTGCCCTTTAAGATTACATATGGGGTATCTCCAAGGAGTTTATCTATTTCTGAATGAAGCTTGGAGACACGCATGTTGTTCATAAGAGCGTACTGAGATCTTTCCATCCACAAGTCTTTAGTATCTTCAGGGATCAACTTACTAACAGCGTTATATACGATAGACAGAACAGACTGTGCGGATGCTTCTAGTAAAAGCGTATTGATATCACAAGTCGTTGGTATAGTTACTGCTACACCCTGAACATTAGAACTCAAAATAACTAATAATAATTTTTGCTCGTTATTCATTAAACCGTATCCATAAATGTCTTCTCTACCCTTTTGAAGAGCATTATTCCACCAAGCAAGACAATAACAGAAAATGCTACTGACCAGATAATTCCAGCAATGCTAATTGTTCCCTGGCCAAGCATCATGTATCTGAAGATTTCCATTAGCTGTGTTACTGGATTAATTAGAAGAACTTTTCTCATAAGTCCATCGCCAGATAATGATAATGGATATACAACAGGAGTCGCATACATCCAAAGACTCACACCAAATGTAACTACTATAGATAAATCTCTGTACTTAGTCGTAAGTGAACTAACAATTATTCCACATCCGAGAGCCATCATACCCATAATGATTAATACCAATGGCAATTGGGGAGAACTATATCAAATTCTATTGGTAATACCGATTGATTATCTGCCTCAACAAAAATATACATTTCCTCGATAATGCATTTCCCTATTTTGAACTAAGTTATACTATTTATATATTAGAGATTTACAATCTGCTAAAAAATGGCGTCTATCACATTCTTCAAGAATACAAAGTCATATGCTTAACATCTTTTTTAATCTATATATCAATCTTTCTCTCTTATATTCCTTAGCATATGCTTTTAGTCGTTTAGAATTAAAATCTATTACGGTTTTATCTTCTTTACTAATAATCCAATCCTCACCCTTAACATAGCTCTTATAATTACATTGCCATTTATACACTGACATCTCGTGAGGGCAACAATTTTTACACAACTTAATTGGAGAATTAACAAATTCACAAATGCTTTCGGCTGTTATATCATTGGAATAAATATCAATTCCTTCTCCAGAAGGAAACTCAAATTCGAATCTCTTATTAAGCTTACTTATATATGCTGATATAGGACATATATACAAAATGCCCTTCTCCAAAGTTGGCGATTTTGCAATACAGTATTTTTGTAATTCATCCTCGTGATAATCGAATGTCAACAATTTACAAAACTGCTCTTTATACACTAAAAAAGCATGTAATATCTTATTCTTCAAAAGATATTTATGAATTCTATTCTTTTCATGTTTCCAATTAGGATACAAACTAATTACTAATCTAACTTTGTACTCACTTAAAGTTTTTATTAGTTCCTGTGACATATTAAAAATAAGTGTCCCATTAGTACGAATATCTATTGAAATATTTGGATAAATATCTTTGCAAGTTTTAATTAGTTTTCAATATTACTCACCAACAAAGGCTCACCACCAAGCAAGCCTACTGTTTTTATCTCTATTCCTAACTTCTTCAGTCTACTCAAATCAGTTCTATAAGACTCAAGAGAAATTATATCCGGTGAATAAGAAAGCGTAGAAAAGTGATCACAACCTTTACAGTTTAAATTACATGTCTTAATTACATTAAACTCAAGCAAATCAATTCTATTCATTTTAGTAACCAATAGTAATAATACACCGTATATTTATACCACAGTCAAACAACTTACAATGGCCCGCTACAAAAAACTTTGTATTAGAATTTCAAACAAGCAATCTTGCAGCATATCCATATAATTATCCTGCTTTGAAAACTTCCTTCATTACATAATACCGAAAACACATCATCCTGTATGGAATTATCAACATATCGGAGAAGCTTAATGATGGTTATAAATTTGAATCGCGATTTTAAAATACACATATTATATGTAAAGATATAACTATTTGTCGTGTACCCATTACATTTTAAAAAGGCATGCATATCCATACCAGCTTTAATTCGGCAAATTAGTTCTTCTGTTGATCTTTCTTCACTCTTCAAATATGCCAACGAGTCTTTTCTGACTGTAGCCACATATATTATATCTTGAGAAACATAAATAGAATCTGCTAAAGCACCGGCTTTCGCTTGAAAATAAACATCATTGCTCCATTTTATTTCTTGAAATCTAATGTTGTTTTCATTTATCAACCGTCTCGAAAAAAAACGTGCCCACACAACCAGCGTTTTCCATCGGACTTCATTTGATACAGCACCATCCGAATTTATATATTTAGATATATCAGTCCACGGATCTCTTTCAGACGAAACGCTAATATCATCAGATAGTACAACCGAACGTTGAAAATAAATAATATCATCACTAAAATTGACATATTTATTCATCAACTCTGAAATAGCTGGAGTAAAAAAATCATCACTATCTGCAAAAACTAACCATTTGCCTTTAGCATGTTCAATTCCAACATTTCTTGCGTATCCTGCGCCTCGATCTTCTTTTACAAAATAGATTTCCGTATTGTCACGATCACATCCTGGGAATTTCGCAAAATCAACTATTGATGAATCGCTATTATCATCAACAATAATAACTTGAACATCATCTCGATTTGGAATAGATTTTAAACACCGCAAAAGTAAGTCTGGTATATTTTTGTGCGGAATTATTATTGAATAGTTATAAGATCTATTCACACGTTGCACTGCCATTATTTTATACCTACCTAAGATTTATACTTGATAAAAGCAAAGTAAACACTTCAATCGAGCCTTACTAAAGCACATAATAATTATCATCTTGATACTGTGAAAAAGAATCAAGATAATCAATATATGAATTCTCTAAATCATAAAACACATCACCGTGTTCATTCATTTCCTGAACGCCTATCTCCCATTTCCCATATCTTATCCTTAATATTTCCTCATATCCACAAGGAACAGGAACGCTTAATCCGTGAAACATATAGTTACTATAGCTTTCGAAATTCTCTCTATTCCAAATATCTTTCAATTTTGTTGTTTCTGAGATTAACCCACACTCTTTAGTATCCTGTCTTTTAAATAAACTTAGACAAAAGTTGTAAAAGTGATTGAAATTCTTTTTTCCAAACAAACGAACAATGATACGACTAATACTGTACTTAATCTTAAAACCCAACTTAGCTACTTCAACTTCCTCATGATAATACTCTGAAATTTTCTCAATACTGTGCATCTTTGATAACAATTTCAAATATAGCCATCGAATTATTCTATTATTAGGAACATTATCTAGAGGAAAGATGTCAATAAATATGCCCTGATTAAATCTACATCTTTTTCTCCAATTATCTTTTCTAATTGCAGTCGTAGAAGTATTACGTATTTTAGCATGTCCATAGCAATACCCCTTATCAGTATCCGGAGTCTGCAAAAAATATGGGGATTCCAACATTTGCCCAGCAACAGACAAGAAAATGTCATAATCCTTTCTTGGCATCGCAACATCAATATCATCATCCCAAGGAATAAAATCATTATGTCTCACGGCACCAAGCAACGTACCAGCAATTGCACAATACGAAAGATTGTGCTTATTGCAAATGTTCATAAAGGCATCAAATAGTTCTATTTCCTTCTCCCATACCTTTTTCCTTTTTTCTGAAACAATAAAATCAGCCATTCTTCTCTCCTCCAAAAAAAGAACAAAAACTATAGTCCATTCTAGATAAACTACTTCAAATCTGGTAGCATTCTTCTATACATTTCAGACAATCCATATCTAGGAGTCCAACCTAAACGAAGGATTTTATCAGCACTCAACCGCATTTTTGTATCCGCTGCATACCCATAATTACTTGCATTTGAAATATCAAATACAACATCAGAACACCCATTTGAAAACTCATTTGCTACTAGCACAGCCATCTCAGTAATAGTCATAGTAGTGTCTTCATTAACAAGTGTGTACGTCTCTCCGTTACAACCTGACTTCAACAACAAAAATATTCCTTCGATTACATCTGCAGTATAGCAATAATTCCCCACAGACTGCCCCACTGTATGAAGAACAATATTCTCTCCTTTAACTGCACTCCTCAAAAATTGTGCAAAAACTCTATTCTCGATTTCAGAAACACCTGCTCCAAAAGTCTGAGCTAATCTTGCTACCTTAACAGGAACCCCAAACTGCTCACTGTAAAGTTTACACATTAATTCTGCAACACGTTTACCTTCAGGGTAGCAGCTTCGTTTCTCCTCCAAATCTACAAAGCCCAGATCACTTTCCTTTAAACGTTTATCATTTGCAATCTGTCCAAAAGCCTCCATGGATGATAGATAAACAATACCTTTTACATTGCACGTCTTCCCAAAATCCAATATGTTTTTTGTCCCCATATATATACTATCCAAAACATCTACTGGATTTGTAATAAAAAATCTTGAGGCTGTAGAATTAGCTGTATGAATAATATAATCACAAGAAAATGCTTCTCTTAGAGGGTCTCGAATATCACAATATATAAACTTTATATTTTCATTCAACAGACCAGCGGCTATCTCTTCTTTAAAAACTGAATTAACTTTTTCTTCACTACGCGCCAACGCATAAATACGAATTTTATTTTCTGAAATTGAATTATGATGTAGAAAACTCTTTATACAAAGAGATCCCAAAAGACCCGTTGCCCCTGTAACAAGAAATGTACTTCCACTAAAACCGTTTTCAATAAGGTAAGTCGACAATCTCTGTAAATCTTCTTTTAAAAACTCTGAAGCCATAATTATATACCGTATAGTTGTGAATTCTCTCTCGCATCCAACAATGCTCTGCAAGCATAAAAATCTGAAGGAGTTGTTACTTTAATGTTTTCCGATGGTCCTTCGACAGTATGAACGCTATATCCATAGTGCAACATCATACTTGTTGAATCAATAAAAGAATAGAAACCATCTTCCTGTGCTTGTTTATGAGTGCTTAATATATCTTTTACATAAAACGACTGAGGAGCTCTTGCTAACTTACAATCTGTTCTCGAAAAGGTATCTTTTATCGTAGATCCATCGGATTCTGTTCTTATAATTGTTTCAATTGCTGGTGCTACTGTAATGGCAGAACCATAGTCATGAACCCCCTTAATGCAATTCGAAATCGTTTTTTCATCAATAAGAGGTCTTACGCCATCATGAATCAAAACAACATCGCATGAACTCTTTGTATTTTTGGACACCTCAACCAATCCGTTATATTGCGATTCAAGTGCACTTTTACCACCAGGAACAATCCATTTAACTTTACTTAAATTATATTTCTGAACTAAACCTTTCATATAATCAAGCCACTCTTGAACAATTACCACACAAATCGCATCAATCTCAGGGTGATTTTCAAAATGCTCAAGTGTATATACAATAATCGGTTTTCCGTGTATCTCAAGAAACTGTTTTGGAATAGCATTTGAATTCATTCTATTTCCTACTCCACCAGCAAAAATCAAACCATAATTCATAATTTTCCTCGTTACCAACTATATTTAATTAATTACAACTTCGCTATAATCTGGTAAATGTCCCCATTTTCTTGGAGTCATATAGTCGTCACCAAAAACCATTTTCAAAAATCCCTCGTAATCTTTTGGTCCCATAAACATATGTGTCTCGAATGCATAATCATCTAAGTCATCAAAAAACTTTTTGGGATATATACAGATTTTTCCAACGTCAAGCGCATAATACTCTGATGTTGATTTATTCCCAAACATACAGATTGTATTTACAATCAAATTATCTATCAACAATTGAATCCTTTTCGGTAACTTAGTCAATAGGCGATGAACCAACTTACCTTTTGATGTATTCGAATTCAAATATCTGCATCGATAAGTTTTTAACAGCAAGAAAGAATAGTCTTGCATCTTTCTTAATGCCTTAGTTTTAGCTGCATCTGTATAAACAAAAATATCTATCCATATTCCCTGATGCATATTTAAGGATTCCATTCCTAGTTCATACATTATAGAATTATTTCTTCTTATCTTATACATTGCAAATGGCATTTCAATATCTGTCTCTGGCATTTGCAAAAAATACTTCTCGTTTGACAGGAAATCCTTAACTTTACGAAAATCACCAATGCTCATAAAAACATCAATGTCATCATCCCAAGGTATAAAACCATGATGACGTATCGCCCCAAGCATAGTTCCACCAATCATAGAATAATGCGCACCATGAATTCTACAAACAGAATCCAAGAATGCCATCATTTTTAATTCCTCTTCGTGAATCTCATCTAATGTTGCCACTACTACTTTCTTCCTCAATGAAATACTTTCTTAATTATGCACCAAAACAAGTTAACTAAATTCCCCAACGAAACATGGCTATGATTTTTTAAATCAATTACCTCATAATGATTACTAGAATTATAAGTGTGGATACCTACATAATGTTTTTTTCCATCAATACTAATATTATTAACATTAATATCAGCAATGCCTTGTTCTACAAATTCTTTATGATTAAGAACACTTATCTCTCTAAAATGAAGCGACTTTCCATATCCATCGCTACAGTCCTGAGCAACACGAATCAATTTGTTCTCAGCCATAAAAATCTTTCCTGCCAATCTTGAATCCGATGATGATGCAACTACTGGATTTTTACAATGTGGAATCCATTCGTCTCCTTCATGTATAAAAATCTCAAGTGTATTAGAATGGTATCCTTTCTTCAGTTTTTGAGTAAAAAGGTATTCTTGATTTTGATGCTTAATAATTACAGAATCTACGCAACGTTGACCAGTCATCCATGATTCTACTTTTTCCCAACAGTCAGGAAAATGAGTGGCTTGCAATATAGGGATTTCCTTACCTTCAGAGTACTCTGGAATCATATACCACTCCTTATCGACCTTACAAATACAAGGGAATGACAAATGATAAGGCGCTTCATAAGCAGTCTTCATTTTCCCTATCTTTCCATCAAAAATTTCACGGTATCCAATGACTCCTTTACCTCTAAAGCGATCAAACATCTCAAAAAACAGATAATCTATATTTTCTACTGAAACAATAAATGGATCAGCGCACCAATAACGAAAGCTATTTGGAATAACTATAAACTTTTCTTTGATTCCACCAATCTGATAAAGTCGATCTTTACCCAAAGGTCGTATGGCAATGTTCCACTCCTCACGAATAAGTTGCTGTCGTAATTTATGTAGTAGTTTAATTTCAAATTCCATTGCTGTTTGAGTTTTCAGTAAACATCCGTCTTCCAACTAGGAATGTACTCAGGGCGTAAATGACTTTTATAAACAATCTTGCATCCGACCTTCCTCTTTCTATTATAAAAAGGACATTTCTCACTATGAAACACAAGTAAAAGAGGAAATACTCTTGGCACACATCTCGCACATTCTTTTTCCATTTTTCCAAAAACCAAATACCTGCCATACTTTGAAAGACGACGAACTAGATAGTAATTGCCAAAAATCTTAACAAAGCCATATTCCCCATTTAATCTATTCTTAGTCCACCAATTAAAATAGTCAAGCGAGATTGGAGTCGGTTCCTCTTTCTCATAAGCAAGGACAGAAAATAACCTTGTGTATTGAATGCAATAATCTTTCCATCCAAGTTTTTTATATTGTGGGTATGATTTATTGTTAGGGTAGTTATATATAATGACAGACGCGTCAATCGAATTTATCACAGGAAGTGTCATTTCTACAAACAATCCCTGTTTACGATACATTTCTCTTACAGCGGTGTCTGATGGCTGATAAGCAATAATTCCGTTTATATCGTTCCGCCAAAATGCACGTGCCCCCGCCGGGGTTTCACCATCATAAGCAATTACAATAATTGAATCACCATAGATATTATCAAGAAATTTCAATTTAAAGTCTTCATACTCCATATGAGTCTTAGAAAATACTTCTTGTTGAACAAAAATGAAATCTTTAATTTCTTTTTCTGAAATTTGAGAAGTATTAATTACTTTAATTCCATATTTCATTCATTAATCTCCGTTATACTATCACAATCAATGAGTATTCACTTTCTTTTTCTTTGGATTAACTTTTTACTCAAAAATAAAGATTTAAAGATATCTACAATATACTCAAATTCATCGATTTTCAAAAACGCTGAAACACTAACATAAAAAGTAAAACCTACTATTATTTGAATTGTCACAGTTAACCAATTGCTAAGATTAAGGAATCTAAACACGAAAACAACAACAGCCATTATCACCGCTAGACTACTGCTCTGTACAATATCTTTCAATTGCTGGAATAAACCATAATCTAAATCTTTCTTAATTTGAATAGTATTGACGATAATATATGCCAACGTAGAAAGTAGAATACTTATTGCAATTCCAATAATTCCACCAAAATACATACATATAATTAATAAAGTAATGTTTATCACTTTTTTTATCATATCAATTTTCAAGTATAATCCACTTCTTCCAGTCGCAGTATATACATTTTGATTTAATACATTTATCGCAGTAAAGTTATTCCTAATGCAAAAAATGTACATAAATGGAAGACAAGGGAGCCATTTGTCTGTCAATATAATAGAAACTAATGGTTCGGCACATGCCATCAATCCAAAATTTATAGGCGATAGCACATACATAGAGATTCGAATGGAGCGCCTCAACATCTGTTTTAAACTACTCTTATTATCTTGCGTCTTCGACAATGATGGTAAAATGACTGCATTTATTGCAGCTTCAATACTACTAGTCAATGTATCTGGAAAAAGATTACCCTTATCGTAATATCCCAAATCCTTTGCTGAATACACTTTGCCGATAATTAATGCTCGAATCTTATCAACAATTGTATTAGTTAGACTGATTACAAGAAATTTCCAACCAAAAGACAACAAATCCTTCAATTTATTAAAAGAAAAAACAGCCTTTGGTCTCCACCTCACTACAATCCACAATACTACAGTATCAACAGAATTATTAATTAAATTCTGTAGTACTAACGCCCAGACACCATAACCTTTATAGGCGAGAATGATTCCAGCACAGGCTGATAATACCGTTCCAATTGATGTAGCATAGAAAAACAAACGAAAAAGCATATTGCGAGATACATATGCTTTTTGTACTGCTTTAACGCCAAAAACTAAAACATTTAAACCGATTACTCTAATAACTGCAGTTAAATCCTGATTGTTATAAAATCCAGCAACAAAAGGTGCACAAATAAAAACAACCAAATATATCGATATACTCATCAAAATGTTGAAATAAAAGAAAGAAGAAAAATCAACATCATCAACATTTTTCTTCTGAATCAACCTTTTATTCATACCACTATCAATCAGCGGCTCCAAAAAGCTAGTGAGTACTGTTGCCATTGCCACCAATCCATAAACCTCTGGATCTAATAAACGCGCCAATACAATGGTAACAACCAAAGATACTCCTTTGGCACCAAAACGCTCCAAAAGTTGCCAAACTATTCCAGCCGCAGCTTTTTCCCTAATAGCGTTTCCCATCAAATACTCCCTCTTAATAATACGCTATCTAAAACGTGGATTCATCCTAACAAAAAGTTTAAAAACTCGAATTTCAAACATAAGAATCTTCTTATTACAATACTTACTTCTCTCAAAATAAGACAAAGCCTCATCTAAAACATTCATTACCTTTTTATCTTTTCTACAATAAAACCAAAGCGCTACGTAAAGATAAGCGGCATCCATATTTACATCGCCGTATCTCATATTTTCCACATCAATCACTATAGCGTCAGTATCTTTGCACATAATATTTGCCAAATGTAAATCACCGTGTGAAATGTAAAATTCCGGCATCGGTAACAGTCTAAATTTAAATGGTAATGCAAGTAAATATCCAGAATAACCAAGAAAATATTCGCGAATTGTTACTCTCCAATTAGGACCCCCCCACCAACCTCTTGACATCATCAATTTTGTATAGTGCATTCTAAACAAGCGATCCCATTCTGCGGTTTCGAGTTGTAAATTCTGAGAGTTTAGTTTCTCAATCATATCTGTAAAACTCAGAAATGCTGTTTTAATCATTTGTGGCAATGCATCACTACCATCTTCGATAAGTTGCCTTAAACTCTTATAATCAGACATAAAATCTGATGCGATATAATCCTTGTCGTCACCACTATCAATCAAATAAACCTTTCGGCCTAATGCATTAAATATTTCTTTTTCTCGCTCTATTTTTTTAAGACCATTTTCATCCGAATCCAACTGATGTTTTATGAAAATGTGTGTTCCTTCAGGAAGGAATGCAGAATAATACCGCCTATCTTTCCTTTCGCTAACATCGAGAACTTCAATGTCAATCAATCTTGCCTCAAGCATTCTTTGTTCGAATGAGTACATTCCTATTCCATCCACTTGATTTATAAAAATTATATATCACTAATATAGTCATCTACATATTCTAAAGTTCTGTTCTTAAGATTCTGAAGGGATGCCTTTTGATTGATAGTTTTTTCAGAATTACTAATAGCTCTTTCCACTGCATCAACTATATTTTCAGCCGTAATTTTTTCATGTTGCAAAAAATACTCACTAATCCTCGCCATCTCAGCAAAATAAACCAACTTTTTACTCCACACCATTGCCGCAACAGGAATATTAAGTGCATAAGCTGAAATTGCAGCATGCATCCTTCCTGCAATAATTGCTTTAAACTCGCTCAGTCTACTTACATATTCTTCAGAGTTTTGGTGAATCTGCAATAAATAATCATCGGAATTTAATCCCATTTTTTGGAGAATTTTTACTCCAAACTCATAGTCACTTTGCATTCCATTACAGAAAAAGCACCACTTATGGCCACGTCGCGATAACTCCATCGCTATATTCATATATAAATCCAGCAACTCCGATTCTTCTAAGTAGTGCTCACCATATTGGAGAAATTGAGTACCTTGAAGCAAATTAATACCTATTGTATCTTTTGGGATGGAAGATGGCTTTTCGTATACCTCCTTCAACCACCACACTGGGTCAGCAACTAAATCAGTTTTAATTGAATCGGAGGTCACAAAGTGGTTTTGAAGTTTATATATATCGTCTCTAGTCGTAATACATTTAATAGTAGAGTGGTTTATTGTATTTATCAAATGAATACAACGCTGATCTTTTTCATTGTACTGCTCAATTCCTATAGCATTCAACATCACCGGGAGATTTAGTTCTTTAGCTACTTCTAATAAACATTCAGTATAAAAACTGTGATCCTGAGTTTCATACTTAAGTACCCCACCACCAGCAACTAGAACAGCATCTATTTCACAAAGGCTTTTTCTGTAATAATCCTTTAAATATATGTTAAACCATAGTTTTCGACTCCAATATTTCAACTGTCCACATATTGGACTAGTAAAGGAGAACGTATGGAACGGTGCACCCATAAACATTCTCAATTTCCAAAAAAAATTATACTGAATAGAAGACAATATATAGTCTGGACTCCAATCCATACGCACTGTTTGAACTCTGTTGTTTCTTTCGCATATCCAACACGAAACATCTATCAAAAGAATATCTCCAATATTATTTAAAGATTTATCCCAGCCAACCACAGCAATTTTTTTCATAACACAAATTGATTATTTATTCAAAACATTAATTTCGTTCAAACTACAATCTATCCGATACTTAAAATAACCATTGCACTTCAGGATATTTCATTTAATAACTCTATCCAACGTGATGTGAACTGTTCTCTTGAAAAAATCCCACAATTATCCTTGGAACGAACAGAAAACTGTTTTCTCAATTCTTCATTTTCAATTAAAGTACAAATCTTATCCGCCATTTTATTTGAATCAAACGCCTTAACCAAGTAACCACTGACACCATCATCAATTATTTCTCTTGGTCCAAAATCGATGTCATACGCTAGTGTAGGTAAATTACAACTCTTTGCTTCTGTCAACACCAAACCAAATCCTTCAGTTCTAGAAGTCATTACATACATAGCCGCCTTCTTATACGCCGCCATTATATTTTTTGTTCGGCCACAAAAAAACACATTCTCTTCCAATCCATACTCTTTAACCAATGCCTTACACTCTTCTAGTTTATTGCCATCACCATAAAACTCCCATTTCCAGTCAGAATGTTTTTCAAAAACATATCGTGCAACTTCAATAGCAAGATCATACCCTTTGGTATAAAAAAAATGCCCCGCTGTTACAATTGTTTTCGAATTAATATCATAATCAGTATAGGAATAATCAATTTCACATGGATTATAAATATATGTAATTGGACATTTAACCGGCATTTCATTAATAAAAGCTTCCATATCTCCCTTAGTTTGATTGATATAATAAGCACTTTTTTTTAGACATATTTCTCTTATTAAATTTGTACGCTTACTCCCTATATCATTTCTAAGATTAAACATTTCCCATGAAACTAATTTAGTTTTAGGTGATAACACCAATGCTGGAAGTGAATACATTCCAAGCATAATATCTACGTCAATAATGACATCAATCTTTTTCTCTCTAAGGAATGAAGCTAATTCAATTATTTTCCAAAACAATGTCTTCGATTTTAATATATGAATATTCACATTATCTGATAAGGGATAGTATGACGTTCCTGTTGCATTATTTAAATTCAAAACGGTAATGCAAAACTCACAGTAATCAGAAAGCGCATTTGCTAGTATCTGAGTTATTCTTTCTGTTCCTCCACCGCGAGACATATCTCCATTAAAAATACAAACATTCATTGCTTTACTTCCCATATTGCTCAACAATATTTTTTACCCAGCAAGAAATAGAATAATTATCATCTATTATCCTACGAACTTCCTGAACATCATAATCACTGATACTTGAATTAGCTAACTGCATTTCCATAGCTTTTCCTATTGAAGTAGTATCTTCGTTTTCCACCATTGTTATCGTTCTAAATATTTCTGCAAAACGGTTTTCTGAAATATTACTACAAATAACAGGTAACCCAGAATATGCTGCCTCCAACAGAGCATAAGACAAACCTTCTGCCCTACTAATATGCAAGAAACATCTAGTATTACTATATAATTGATTAATATCACGTACAGGTGCTACTACATCAACTTGAGAAACTTCACCAAACCGCTTCTGAATAATTTCTGCTGTATTTTCACTTCCAACAACAGCTACTTTGCAATTAAGATTGCTATTCTTTATTGCTGTTATACAAAGATCTACGCCTTTTCTATCAAACTCCCACCCAAATATTAGGAAATCATATATTCTTTTTATAGGATCTGTTTCAATCAATTTAATACGTTCAGTATCAATTCCATTAGGGATGTATATTGCCTTCTTGGACGGAAACCCACATTCTAAAACATATTTCATATGTTTATGTGAAACGGAAAGCAATGTCGCATCACCATACAAAAAACCATACTGGATTCTATGAATGATTCGATGCCTAAAGCTACTATAATTCTCTAGTGCATCATGAAGATGCCAAAATACCTTTACATTCTTTGGCGCAGTCATTACAACTGGCACATCATACAACTCAAAGTGAGAATGTACTATTTCTATATCTAGATTTTCTGCAAAAATAGCTTTTAGAGCCTTGTACGTTTGAAGTCTAACCCTAGCTTGGGAAAGTGGCAAAAAATAAACCTTCGTCTCTTTAGCAAGATCCTGAACCCAATCAATTCTTCTTGCATTCTCAGGAAAAACATAATACATATGCACATTTTTTCCTGCTAAAGCCTTACCTAAAGCACGTAATGATTTAATGAAGTTCCCCTCATAAGGTGCAGCATAAGCACAAACTTGTAACACTGTCATTTGTCAGCAATCTCCTCTAGCATTGCTTCAACAGCGTTAACAGTATCCTCTGTAGAAAATTTGTCCCCACGGATTATTGCCTGATTCTTATAATACTGTAGTAATCCTGGAGTAGTTACTATTCTGTTTAAGCCTTCAAAGAGAGCATCTTCATTATTATCAGTTACAATACCATACTCATCATTATAACCAAGCAATTCTTCTGAACCAGAACAAAGAGTACTTACAACGGGCGTCCCAACAATCAAAGACTCAGTTACAGCAGTACTGAACCCTTCAATATAAGAACTACACACATATAAATCTGCATTACGAACATATTTATATGGATTTTCTTTGAAGCCTAGAAATGTCCAATACTTCTCTAGCTTATTTTCTCTAATCATTCGTTCAAGTGCAACTTGCTCTTCACCTTTTCCCAAAATATAAACATGAGCTGGAATATTCGAATCTCTTAACCTTTTTAGAATTCTAACTAACCTATCATAACCCTTTGATTTCATTAGTTTTGCTACTGAAATTATATTTATTTCTTCATTAGAGAAACTCAAATCATTTATTTTTTCTAAAGACTTCTCTCTTATTACTTCCGTCTCAACAGTGTTATAAATAGTTTTTAGTCGCTTCTCTGTTTTAACAACTTTAGAAAAACTGCTACCTACAGATTCAGAAACACACACAATATCATAAAACGAATTATAAACATTATTCATTTCTATAACTGATCTAAACGATTTCAAAGCATAGTTTAAGGAATCAAATTGAATATGTATCCAGCAGACAGTTTTCTGACTATTAGGAGCACCTGCAACAACACGAGCACTTGGCCCCTCTAGATATGACACTATAACATCATAATCACCTCTAATATACATTTTATAAAGTTGCTGTGGTGAAAACAACTTATACAAAATAGTGTTTCCTCTAAAATACCATGGAAAACCTCCAATGTATTTAATATTGGGATTTAATTTATCTCGATATATTCCAACGTCAAACATAGTTTGAACGGTAATATCAAATTTTGATGAATCCATATGATTCACCAGATTCGTCAAGACTCTTTCTGCTCCACCATGAGCTAATGTAGGAATTAAAAACAGTACTTTTATCACAATAACTTAAAAAGTTACATCAAAATAGAAATCACCAATAGAACCATAACCAATGTTCACATATATGTTATATGCAAAAAATAGGAAATAGCACGCCAATGCTAATCCTTTAATTAAACTTCTCTGATTGTTCGTAAAAGACATATAAAATAATTTCGGCAATAATATAACAGAAGCAAATGAAGTGTAAAAAGACATTCTAGCCCAATATTGCATATTTAATCCCATCAAAGTAAACATTGAATTTACGAATACAAAATTAATTAGTACTCCTTCTTTATAATCAATTTCTATATTATTTCGCTGACATATATACAAATAATGTGCAGAAAAAGCAGCTGGAATAATACCTACAACCAAAGCTCTAAAAAATGACATTCCGTTTGAATAGTCTAAAAAACCAAGATATTTACTTTCCGAAAAAAACTCTGCAAAATGAGAATTAAAATATGATGGGAATAACAAAAACAGTCCACCTAATCCTATAGCAGCAACAGTTCGCTTATTTAATGGGTTCCCAAGTACAGTTATTGCAATAATGAAACAAACATATGTAGATTGATGAAAAATCATAGAAAATAGTACTAAAAGGACAAATAACACCGTTGATTTTATAGTTTTATTCAACAACAAATCAAAACCTATCAAACATATCGCAGCAGCAAAAAGCTGACGTATACCATTGTTGGTGTCCATATAATATAAGCAGAAAAAAACAAGTAAAGAAAAGACTGGATCAGATGAATACTGTTTAATTATAAACATATAAACAGCGATAATACTAACCGACGCAACAAGTAAAATTAAATTAGGACTCGCAGAAATATAGTTTAAGTAATAACATAAATAAAGCCAACCTCGCTCAACTCCCCAAGGAGCACTATTAACATATACAAGATTATCTCTAGAATTTATATACATTTCCTTATATGCGAATGTATCAATATAACCATGTCGTACTGTTGACGCAAAAATAAGGATTAATGCAAAAAGAACGTAGTACTTAGTATCTATGTTGAATTTCCAATCATTATCAAAACCACTATCAACATTTGTTTCAACTTGCTGTTGATAACTTGCAAAGAATAAAACTATAGAAATACCTATGACGCAGAATGTAACTAAACTCATATATTATCTCTTCATCATTTTGTACAACCTCTGTGGAATAAGCCCGATAGCAATAGGTTTAAAAATAAAAATTCTAAAAATTACTGGAACTCTTATTAGTCTGTATCCCTCTTTCCGAACCCAAGCTTCATTCAAACGTCTTCGAAAAGTCCTTCTTTTTGCTGCATCTCGTCCATCAAACATGCTATAGAGTGGCTCTTGTAAAACATATCCATAAATACCTACAGAATACAATCTAAACCATAAATCATAGTCTTCCACACCCAAAGTTTGAGGAATATCTCTGTAACCGTTAACAGCATCATAAGAAGATTTACGCATCATTACAGGTGCATGACAATATGGACTCCCTTTTATAAAGTCTTTTTTCGTAGGCGCATATGACTTGATATATTCCGGAATATCATAAAAACCAGATTCATCAAAGCGTTTCATTCTTGAACTCACAAAACCATATTCTAAATGCTCTTCAAGAAAAGCAAATTGCTTTTCAAATCTAGTGTTTTCACAAATATCATCACCATCCATACGGGCACAATATTCCCCCGTTGCAATCGAGAGGCACCTATTCAAAGTATATGACAAACCTCTATTCTCATTGTTTCTTATTACAATAATACGAGCATCATTCTTTGCCCACTCACTAGCAACTACAAAAGTAGAATCACTAGATCCATCATCACAAATAATCAGTTCCCAATTTGTGTATGTCTGATCAATTATTGACTCAATACTTTTCGCCAAAGTATCAGAACAATTATATACACCCATTAGTACACTGATTTTTTTATTGTTAGTCATTTGAAATCAATTCATCTCTATGTTTCTTCAAATAATTAAACAACTGCTTTTGCTCAAAACCTCTTTTGGCAAAATTATATGCAGCTTCACCCATATTTATTCTTTGTTGCTTATTATCTATTAACTGAACCATAGCATTCATTAATGAATCAGAATTTTTAACTTCACAAGAAATACCGGTTACTCCATCTGATATAGCATCAATTTGACCCGGTACATTAGATACAATTGCTGGTAGTCCCATAGCTTCTGCCTCAACTACAACTAAACCAAAACCTTCACGATAACTAGGAGCCACAAAGACATCTGATGCTGCATAGTATCGTTCAATATCATTAACCGAACCAGTGAAAATCACATGACTGGAATTAATTGCTTTTTTATACAAATCTTGATTTAAAGAGGCACTATTATCCATGCCCCCCATAACCATTAATTTAACATTTGGATATTTATCAAGTATTCTAAAGAACGCCTCAAACAGTTCATTGATTCCTTTATCAGCGGTAAGTCTTCCAGCAAAAGCAAACACAACCTCTTCATTCATAATTGCCTTTTCTTCTCTAATTTGCGCTCTCCATTTATTTCGTTGAGAGGCATCAAATTTAGATAAATCAACTCCACTAGCACTGCCGTTCCATATTACACGACTTCTGTCAGAACTATATAATCCTTCACCCATTGAGAAGTCTCTAATATTATGACTTTCAGCTTCAATAAAAGTAGAATTATCACAAGTAATCTTTTCAAGTATTTTGAATAATGATCGTTTCCAACCTTCAAATCCCATATATCTGATACCCCATTGACAATATAATCTAACAGGAACTTTTAGAGATTGGGCTGCAATTGAAGTATAAAATGCAGCATTAGGAGTAGAATACTGGACTATATCAAAATTGTTCTCTTTAATAATTTTCTTTATTTGATTTATTGCAGTAAACGCAGAAATATTAATGCCTCGTTCCATTTTTACCGGATAATAATGGACATATTGGGGCAAATCATCAGTAATCCCATCTTCATTATTACAAATCAGAGAAATATCGTACTCTCCAGTTTTATACAAATACTGAGAGAACTGTTTTAAAAACATTCTATATGTCAAATATATGGTTGTTACAAAGCAAATCTTTTTCATATCCTTTTAGCCGGCACTCCAACATATGTTCCAGATTCTAACAAATCACTAATAACAACAGCACCTGCACCCACCATACAATTATCACAAATATATAGATTGTTATTTACGATTGCTCCAGTACCAATCCAAGTATAATTTCCAACTTTTACTGTTCCAGCTACATGCACACCAACAGAAACATGACAATAATCTCCAATAATAGAATCATGATCAACTGTCGCAGCAGTATTAATAATGCATCCTTCTCCGATTTTTGCATTTGGATTTATGATAGCACCAGCAACTATTACTGAACCTCTACCAATTACAACATCATCAGCTATCACTGTATTTGGATGCACTAATACAGGTAAACTTTTTCCACATGATATCAAATTCTTTATAATAGAAGAACGTATACTGATATCTCCAATTGCAACACAAAAATCACAATCATATTTTGAATAGTCTGCAACAGTTCCTACTACTTTGTACCCATTACATTCTTTTCTATCTAAATCATCATCAAGAAATACAATATCCATATATCCAAGTTTAATCGCTATATCAGCAACAACTTTTCCGTGACCACTAGCTCCGATAATTATTAATCTATTCATCCCACATTCCCCATAAACTCTTCCATCGTCGCCGATGTCTCTGAACTAATACCATCACGCTTAATAAAAGCTACCAGGAAACTATCAACTATTATCTTCAAATCTCCGCCGAATGTAATTTTACCAACATACTCGACATCATACTTGAACTTATCTGACCAGCTGACTGTATTTCTTCCATTAACCTGCGCTAATCCTGATAATCCAGGTCTTACTTCATGACGTCTATGCTGTTCTTCGTTATAACGTGGCAAGTACTTAACCAACAACGGTCTAGGCCCAACCACACTCATATCTCCCTTAATAATATTGAACGCCTCTGGAAGTTCATCGAGCGATGTACTTCTTAAGAAGCGTCCATACTTATTAAGTCTTACTTCATCTGGTAATAACTTGCCGTCTTTATCCTTACGACTATCCATTGTTCTGAACTTAATCAGCTTAAATATCTTCTCGTCCTTACCAGGTCTCTCCTGTACAAAGAAAGGATTACCACGCATAAAGATAGCTCCAAGAATAATCAAAACCACATAAAGCCAACTGAATACAATCACCGCCAGTAGCCCACAGATTAAATCCAGAGGTCTCTTAAAATACTTCTCATATAGACCATAAGGAATATGGTTATTTACCATTACTCAAAGCAGCTACGCACAATTTCAATAATCCTATCCTGCTGCTCTGGCGTCATCTTGTTATCGCTTGGCAAACACAAACCACGCTCAAATATATCCGCACTAACATCTACGCTATTAGCAGATACAAAACTATTCTCGACAAATATTGGTTGTATATGCATTGGCTTCCAGATAGGTCTGCCTTCAGCATTAATTGACATCAGCGCCTTCAAGATTTCAGTAGGACAACTCTTGCCCTCTTCTTCAACATAAGTCGCTTCTGTAGCAGTCCTTTCCTGTTTACACATAGCATCCTTATCAATTAGCAGGCAGCTTAACCAGTGATTTGCTACACAGTTACTAGGCACTGGATTCATAGTTACAGGCAAATCATTAAAGGCTTCGCTATATCGCTCAAATACATTTGTCTTCTGCCTAATATGCTCATCAAGATATGGCATCTGACCTCTGATAACACCAGCTACGACATTAGACATTCTGTAGTTATATCCTAAGTCCTCATGCTGATACCAAGGCGCGTTCTCTCTTGACTGAGTAGACCACTTACGAACCTTAGCTGCATCTGCCTCGTTATTAGTAAGAAAAGCTCCGCCAGAAGATCCCGTGATAATTTTATTACCATTAAAGCTAATCGCAGCGTAATCACCAAACAAACCAGTCTGAACACCCTCATAAGTAGAACCTAAGCTCTCAGCTGCATCCTCAACAATTAACGCACCATGCTCATCAGCAATAGCTCTAATCTCATTCATCCTTGATGGAGTTCCGTACAAATGAACTACAACTATAAGCTTTACCTCAGGGAACTCTGCGAAAGCTTTACGTAAAGATGCTGGATCCATATTCCATGAATCATACTCTGTATCTATAAATACAGGTTCTCCACCCTCATAAACTACTGGATTCAAAGTAGCTGCAAATGTTAAGTCAGAGCAAAATACTTTATGCCCACAAAGTGAACCTCGACCATTAACAGTCTTACCATATAATCTCTCACCAGCAAGCTTAATAGCAAGGTGAAGTGCTGATGTACCAGTTGATAATACCACCGAATAGTTACATCCAATATACTTACAGATTGATTCTTCAACGGAATCTATGTTCTTACCTACCGTAGACATCCAATTAGTCTCATAAGCTTCGGCCATATACTTATATTCATCACCATGCATTGTTGGCGACGATAACCATACTTTATTATCAAAAATTTCGACGTTTTCTGAATGTCTGAACATCTTAATTTCTACTCGTTACTTCCAACCCTACTTCTATTATCTGCATGCGACCGAACATACTGGTCTCAATCCAAGCCTTACGCTTATGTCTATTAATCTTGGTAATCATACCCTCGAGACCTTTAAGAGGACCTCTTCTTATAACTACCATACTTCCTTCTATAATTCCCTCTGACACTTCCATCACGTGCTCGCTGTTAACCAGTCTGTCGATTAACTGCATTTCATCTTCTGTCACGGTCAAAGGCTCGCGGTCTACACTAATAAAACGCGTAAACCGCTCCACTAACTGTAGCTGATGGTATAGCTCTTTTACTTCATTCGACTCGACGAATACATAGCCTGGAAACAGGACTTTCTGCTTCTTGGTCCACTTACCCTGAACTTTAATACGTTCCTCACGAGTTGGCACATAAACATCGGTCAGCACCTTAGTACTAATCTTTGCCTTACATTCTCTTATAACAGCATTCTCAGAGCCCGCTCTGACCTGTATTACATAAAGCATGCCAACTACCTTTTCCGTATAGCTTCGCTACTTAAGACAACTCGCCTTAAGTTCACCATCAGCTTCTAACCCCAAAAATCTCACAACGCGCAGCGAGGCGACGATTGCTCCATCCCCAGTTTTGTACTTTATATTATAATGTTTATATTAATAAAATGCACACGGGGTTATGCTTCCCGGCAATCCTTTCCAAAAAACAAGCTCCCTCGTGGGGCGCTTGTTAATCTCTTACTCACCTATAGTCTTCACGGCCAGCATGTGGAACTTCTCTTCTTCGTCCATGAAGCCAATCATAATCTTGATGCAACCAGCATAGTATTCCTTCTCGAATTCCATGATAGCATCAACATTCTCTTCTTCTAGTCGATCGAGCTCACCTGCCATATCACTAGGCTTCAAAGCTCCTATCTCATAATCCTTAATCTTCTCGAACGAAGTAACTGCTCTATGGATATCGTCGAGATTATAGTAAGCACTTACCGCTCTTGTCGCGAGGAAGCTCTCTACTGCCACTTCTGATTCCTTAATAATCATACTGTTAGTATTTGTAAGATCAACAATTTCTGCATCTGCCTGAGCTGCCAGTTCGAGAGCAGCTTTTGCAGCCTTCTCTTCATCCTTCTTCTTACGATTACTGATAATCTCAGCCTCGACACTATGGTCCATAGACTCTTTATCAATATTCTTGGACTTAGACTTGGACTTCTTAGACTTCTTATCTGGCATATTAAGATATGGGGAATCCTTATACTGGTTATAGTTACTGTGGTAGTAGCTAACAGCACCACTCTTAACATCATTCATAACAGCACCGAGAATCGCGATACCGGACTTCTTAAGTCTGTCGATACTCTCATTGATTGTGCTAATCCATACTTGATCTTGGCGAACAACATACAAAGCACAATCCGCAGCAGAATTAAGACTTAGGGAATCAGACACCTGACCTATAGGAGCTGTATCAATAAGCACGAAGTCATATAACCCCTTCGCTGTACTGATAATCTCAATCATTTTGGCATCGAAGCGAAGTCTCTCATCTTCAAGCTTTGTTGGAAGAATATCGAGATTAGAATCAATTCTTACTACAGCTTCTTCAAATGACTTCTCACCTCTATATACAGTATTAAGGCAGTGGTCATCATACTGTGAGTATGCAAATTTTGAAGCCAAACTAGGATTTCTTACGTCCATATCAAGAATCAAAGTCTTATATCCAAGACCTGATAAAGCATAACCTAGATTAGCTGTAATTGTAGTCTTACCTTCTTGTGGAGATGTAGAAGTAAAGTATACACATACATTCTCGATATCCTGAAGTCTATAGACTAATACATGCGCCAAGGCAGAGAAATACTCTTGTATCGCCGAGAATTCATTGGCACTAAGAGAATTAACCTTAGTATTAAAGTACTCCTTATCCTTCGGAATCTCGCCTAAGATATCAAAGCCGTGGTCTCTCTTAACATCTTCAGAGTGTAAATATGTTGGATGGATTAAGAACATTACTACATAGTATGCAGCACAGCCCATTACACCAGCAGCTAGACAAATAGCTACTAACTTCGCATTGATAAAGCTTAATGATACTGGCTTAACCTTAGGCTGATTAACGATAGTCACATCACCAATCTTAAGCGTATCAATCAAAATATCAGGCGCCACTTCAGTAATAGCATTAAGAATCATAATACCTTCGTCAGCATTATCCCAGATTAATGTCATCTCGATAATCTGAGTATCACCATACTGAGTAAGTGTAAGCTTAGGTCTAATCTGATCAGCTTTAACACCAATAAGCTGGAGCTTTTCTGCAGCAGCATTAAGAGTCGTATCACTCCGACAAACATAGATAACTGACTCTGTCATATCTTCGGCGAGGTGGATATCCTGAGAATTAGGATTATATGCATCTGCACCAGTAAACTGACCATTAGCATTAGTAGATGATACAGCCATAGATGCCGTTACATAGTATTCGACACTAGCTACACCCTTAACGTAATAAGCAAAGCTGATAAGAATACCTACAGCAAGTCCTAGGATACCTAAGTAAACAATAGCTCTATGATGCTTAAAGACTACATACAGTAAGTCATTAATTCGAAGGTTTTCTTCGTTGTTAGTATTAGTATTATCTGCCATTACTGTATGCCTCCTCTCTTCTTACGATTTTTCTTTCTCCAGGCAATTAGATTAAATATACCTACAAGAATAATGGTTATTAACAGAACTGCGATTCCCGCGATGACTATATAACTTCGGGTAGTCATTACGGTGTTATTGAACTTCTGAATATCACTAGTATCTTCAACCTTAATTGAAATACTGTCGCTGTTTTCTACATTAACTTGATATATGCCATCATCGAGACCACTTATTTCATGTGCAGAACCATCTGCAACCCATGACTCGATTACGTTACCAGAACCGTCAGTAAGCGTAATACTTAAGTTAGATACAGGGGTTCTGGTAATTCTATCGATTGTATTAATCTCGACTCTAAGCATACGGCTTGAAGTCTCTATAGTGTAGCTTGGAGACAGGTTGATATAGCCTAATGAATCTACAGTAAAATCGTAAACATCCTCGCTTAAGATATATCCTGGAGCTGTACCAGTCTGCATCAAGCGATATGTCTTATTCTTACTTAAGTCTTCAATAGTGATATGGCCCGCAGAGTTTGCCGTATAAACTCTAGTCTCTTCATCATCTGCAGTAAGTGTATAAGATACACCCTCGACTAGAATTCCAGATGAGAGTTCATCAGTAATTATGATGTTTACAGAAGTCTTATAAGAAGCCAATACTACAAGCGGAGCGTATTCTCCACCCATAGATCTTCTTGGTAAATTAATCTCGCGGCTATTAAGCTCTGGAGCAGCATATCCATATGGGAGATTACGTGGAACTAACCTGAAGTCACCAATATAAAGCTCATGTGATAATCCGTAACCAGTCTCATCACACTCGATAGTATCGACTATCTCACCGTTTGAATATCTAATAGTGCCATCAGGAGTTACGTTATCGCCGTCAGATACAACATCAAAAATAACACCAGGCATACCTAGCTCACTTACACCATCGTTAATCTGAACCTGAATATTATTCTTAGCAGCACCTAAGTGAATTTGTACGATAAATGGATCTCCCCAATCGTAGGATTCTGTTATCTCGAAGTATGTATCGCCAGTAAAGTCATAACCTTCTACTTCAGTCATCTGACGTAAAAAGTAAATTCCAGCATTAATCTTCTCAGGCAAATAGAATCCGCCTTCTTCTGTCGTCTCATAATCTGTATAAGTGATTAATTCAGGATAGTGTGTATCGAGAGTCTGTCTTGTACCCGCTGCATTATAGAGCTCAAATACGACATCTGGTACCTCGATAACTAGACCAGTCTCATCATCAACCAATACTGCATATACAGCAGCCTTATCGTAGCCATCAAACTCACCATCATATGGAGTTATTGCAGGAGTTGGTGTTGGAGTAGGGTCGAAGTCACCACCACCGCCTCCACCATCGTGGTCATCATAATCTGGCTCTGGTGCTGGAGTAGGCGTCAAAGTAGGAGTAGGGGTTGCATAATAATGACCATCATAATCTTCATACGCATCGTGATTATATGTATTACCTTCTTCATCATACAAGTTATGCTGATCATTCAAAAAACAAAGAACGAAAAACATGAGAATCAAGAGGACTACCATCATCAATGTGGTGATGGCATCTACCATTGATTTCCAGTAAACAACTGGCTCAGTTTCTCGTATTCTGCGTCTCATTAAGCCTTAGGCACCTCGCTATTTTTTGCAAGCATTGTAGAGTAGTACTTAACCTGTAATTCCTTCATCTGAGTCTCTTCGCTAGGAATAACATTTTTATGGAAGTCATCAATAAAGAGTCTTAAGTCTCTAAGGAGGATATTCCAATAGAATTTGTAAGTTAGGTTGAAGCAAATAGATAGGATGATACCTACGATAGAAGTATAAAAGGCAATCTCGATACCATTAATCATGGTCTGTAATGAAGTGATAGCAGCTGTTACAGAACTAAAGCCGATACTTCCAACACCAATAATAAGACCTACGAAAGTACCTAGAATACCAATACCAGTCAATGTCTCAGACACCTGATTTACAGCTCCACGCCAAATCTTAAGAGAAATTGTATCTTCGTTATAAGTCTCTTCAATATCAGGTAGAACGCCATATGGATTCTTCTTACGCTCTGCTACAAGTTTCTTATAGACCTCAAAATCTTTATCTAACTCATCAATGAAGAACACGGATTCATTACGGGAAATTGGAAGCCAGAGGTCATTAGTTTGAATTTCTTTTTTTGTACGGAAAATTACTGCTCGTCCAGTCTTAAATGCCGAAGCATAAGAACTTACTCTGAATATTCCAAAAACAAATCCGAGCAACATCAATACAGACTGGACTATAACAAATATCCTAGATAAATTATCTGGAGCAAAAACAATCATCAAACCACATATTATGACAAAGAAAAATCCAACGACTAGTGTAGTTTTTTTCATTCGTATTCTCCCTCAATAAACAGTAACCCTATTGTTTACGTTACATTGTATAGGTGGGAGTTAACAACATTCAACCAATATCAGGAAAACTAACACAATATTAATAAAGCAGTAACAGTTCGTATTCAAATTATGAACTCGCCTCCTATCGCGAACAACGACACATTTACATTTATTTGTGTTCGATATAGACTCTATGCATACCACTGCAACGAGGTACTATATATGAAGAAGTTTTCCTTAAATACGTTTTCAAAACTAATGATAAAGAAAAGAAATGAGAAGAGCTTATCTCAGACTCAGCTTGGGAAGATGACAGGCATCCACAGATCCATGATTATCCGCATCGAGAAAGAAGACTACACTCCTTCCATCGAGCAACTTCAAACACTCTGCGAAGTTCTTAATATCGATATCAATGAGCTATTCGTTGAAGAAAAACCAAGCACATATACAAACGCTATAGATAGAAGATATAACATCGCTGTAGCAGGAACAGGCTATGTAGGTCTCTCCATCGCGACACTTTTATCACAGCACAATCACGTTGTCGCTGTAGACATCGTTCCTGAACGTGTCGAGAAGATTAATAACAAGCAGTCAACTATTCAGGACGATTACATCGAGGATTACCTCGCTAATAAAGACTTAGATCTCACAGCAACATTAGACGCTGAAGAAGCTTACAAAAATGCTGAATTCGTAGTAATTGCTGCACCTACAAACTACGACTCCAAGCTCAATTTCTTTGACTGCTCTGCAGTAGAAAACGTAATCGAGACAGTGCTTAAGGTTAATCCTGATGCGATGATGATTATCAAGTCCACTATCCCAGTTGGCTATACTGAGTCTGTTCGTGAGAGATACAACACCAATAACATCATCTTCAGCCCAGAATTCTTAAGAGAATCCAAGGCTCTTTACGATAACCTCTATCCTTCTAGAATTATTGTAAGCTGCGATGACGATTCACGCGCTAAAGCAGAAATCTTCGCGGCTTTATTAAAGCAGGGGGCGATTAAGGAAGATGTAGATACACTCTTCATGGGCTTCACTGAAGCTGAAGCTGTTAAATTATTCGCTAACACATACTTAGCTCTCAGAGTGTCTTACTTCAACGAGCTCGATACCTATGCTGAGACTAAGGGACTAGATACACAGGAGATCATCAACGGCGTTTGCCTCGATCCTCGTATCGGAACACACTACAACAACCCATCCTTCGGCTATGGCGGCTACTGTCTGCCTAAGGATACAAAGCAGCTTCTAGCTAACTTTAATGACGTTCCTCAGAACATGATTACAGCTATAGTAGAATCCAACAGAACACGTAAAGATTTCATCGCTGACCGTGTACTTGAGATTGCTGGCGCATACGGCGCTAACGCCAAGTGGGACAAGAGTAAGGAAAAGGAAACAGTAATTGGCGTTTATCGTTTGACTATGAAGTCTAACTCTGATAATTTCCGTCAGTCTTCTATCCAGGGCGTAATGAAGCGCATTAAGGCCAAGGGCGCGAAAGTAATCATCTACGAACCAACTCTTCAGGATGGCGATACATTCTTCGGTTCAGAAGTAGTTAATGATTTGAAGAAAT
>JAKSRJ010000022.1 GCA_024403715.1 Saccharofermentans sp.
ACGATATTGCTCTCGCAATCATCAAGGAAGTATTTAAGAACGGTTACGTTAAGAATAAAGTAATGGAGTTCGTAGGTCCTGGTGTATCTTCCATGACAACAGACTACAGAATCGGTATCGACGTAATGACAACAGAGACAACATGTTTGTCCTCTATCTGGAGAACAGACGACGATGTTAAGTCTTATCTCACAGTTCACGGAAGAGCTAATGATTATAAGCAGCTCGATCCAGCTTCTGTTGCATATTACGATGGTTGCTTGGAGATTGACCTCTCTACAATTAAGCCAATGATCGCACTTCCATTCCACCCATCTAATGCTTATACAATTTCTGAGCTCTATGACAATCTCGAGGATATCCTCCGTGAGACAGAGAAGGCAGCAGAGGCTGTTGCTGGTGGTAGAGCAGAGTTCAAGCTCCTCGACAAGGTTGTTGATGGTAAGCTTATGGTTCAGCAGGGTGTAATCGGTGGATGTGCCGGTGGTTCCTACACAAATATTGTTGAAGCTACACGTGCTATTAAGGGCAAGTCTATTGGTAATGGTGAGTTCTATCTCTCTGTTTATCCATCTTCACAGCCTGTATTTACTAACCTCGATCGTAAGGGTATGCTCGCTGATTTGATGGATGCTGGTGCAATTATTAGAACAGCATTCTGCGGACCTTGCTTCGGTGCTGGTGATACACCTGCAAACAATGCACTTTCTATTCGTCATACAACACGTAACTTCCCTAACCGTGAAGGTTCTAAGCCTGGTAATGGTCAGCTTGCAGCAGTTGCATTGATGGATGCTCGTTCTATCGCAGCTACAGCAGCTAACGGTGGTGTTCTTACATCTGCTGAGGAGCTCGATTGCTGGGGTGACATTCCTGAGTACGAGTTTGACGATCGTTCCTATAAGTCTCGTGTATATAATGGCTACGGTTCTGCTAACCTCGATGCAGACTTAAGATTTGGTCCTAATATTAAGGACTGGCCAGAGATGGAGGCGCTCGCTGACAATATCCTCTTGAAGGTTGCATCTAAGATTGAGGACGAAGTTACAACAACTGATGAGCTTATCCCATCTGGTGAGACATCTTCTTACAGATCTAACCCATTAGGTCTTGCTGAGTTCACACTCTCAAGAAGAGATCCAGAATATGTTGCTAAGTCTAAGGCAGTTCGTGATCTCGAGGACAAGAGATTGAAGGGTGAGGTTGATCCTTCTATCGCTGAGGCATTTAAGGTTATTAACACAATCGCTGGTCAGGCTGATGTTAAGGCCCAGGATGTTGAGATTGGTTCTGTTGTATATGCTAACAAGCCAGGTGACGGTTCTGCTCGTGAGCAGGCTGCTTCCTGCCAGAGAGTTCTCGGTGCTCTTGCTAATATCACTCAGGAGTATGCTACAAAGCGTTACAGATCTAACTGTATGAACTGGGGTATGGTTCCATTCCATCTTAAGGGTGAGCCAACAATGTTTGAGGTAGATGACCTTATCTACGTTCCAGGCATCCGTAAGTTCTTGGATGACAATAAGCTTGATTCAATCCCAGCTTATGTAATTAAGAACGGTACAGCTACACAAATCGAGCTCTACATTCAGCCAATGACTGAGAACGAGCGTAAGATTGTTAAGGCTGGTTGCTTGATTAACTACAACCGTAACGGTCAGCAGTAACTCGCGGAATTCGCGATTCGCTTGCCTCGCTGCGAATCACTCGTTAAATAGCTCGATGCCACAGGTTTTTGCCTGTGGCATTTTTATATAATGGCTCAGCTTAAGCCTATCCATTGCCACATATGAGCTAAGTGCGGATGGTATAATATAGCCGACATACAAATAGGGGGTATATTCGTATGAAAAAGAAAATTGCTATGTTATTAGCTACATCAATATTAATGACTGGTGCTTTTACTGCTTGTAGTGATAAGAAGAATAACGATTCAGACGAGACATCTATTGAAGAGACTGAAATTGATGAACTCGTAGAAGAGACTATTGAGATTATTATTCCTGAAGACGAGGAGGTTAACTCAGTCGCAACTGCTCTTCGCCTTCAGTTTAGATCTGAGATGCTCATAGACAATGATATCGAAGCAATGGCTAATTCATTGATTAATAATGAGGTCCTAGATGGAGTTACTATGACAACAATGCCTGTATCAGAAGGTTACCTTAACGGATTTGATGGTGACGTAACAGGTTTTAATGATGGAATAATGTTTGCTCCAATGATTGGTACTATCCCATTCGTCGGTTATATCTTCGAGTCTGATGATCCTGAGGCACTTGCAGATGCTCTTAACAACCAGGCTATGCTTGATTGGAATATCTGTACTTTCGCTGATGAGGCTATAATTGCTGTTGAAGGAGACTATGTATTCTTCGTAATGGCACCTTACGCATTTGAATAAGAAGAGGTTCTAATATTGCCTAACAGAAGATCTATAATGGCCTTCTCGGGCCTTCAGATTTTGCTTTACCACTTGTGGATTAATATGTTTCCTGGAAATCAAGTGGAGATGTTCTTACGTGCAAGTGCTTTTGTTGGTGTGGATATCTTTTTCTTCCTGTCAGGATTCTCTCTTGGATGCAGAGAGACTGGTAATTACTGGACATTTATTAAATCTAGATTCACTTCGGTCTATCTTAAGTTCATTCTCTTCGCGATTGCTGCATTAATCTATTCTAAGTGGAAGTTTACTCGCTTGTTCGAAGTAATATTCGCTGTAGAGTTCTTCAAAAAGGGCGGAGGCTCATTCTTGTGGTTCTTGCCAGCGATAATGATTTGCTACTTGCTGTTCCCACTCTATCGTAAGGCTGATAACAAGAAGCCTCGTTTAACTTTGACAATTGCTATTCTAGTCTGGACAGTTACAGGCGTATTAATCACTTATCTAACTTCGTATAAGGTAATATTCATTTTTTGGATGAGACTTCCTGTGTTCTTACTCGGCTTCTATGCAGCAAAGAATAGATTGTTGGATAAATGCCTTGATAAGAACGTAGTGAGAATAGTAGCCGGAATAGCGCTGATAATAATCGGAGGTGTGCTTTTCTATCTAACTGGATTTAAGACAAGACTTAGTGTGCCGATGGTCGATATGTTCTACGTATTTGGAATTCCGTCTGCGATAGGTCTTATTATGCTTGTATCGTACATCCCAGAGGTCAAATTGATTGAGTGGATTGGTAAATCGACCCTCGAGATGTATGGTGTGCAGATGGTGTTTGGATATAAGATGGCCAACTTCATATTTACCCAAACTCAAAGCAAGATGCTTACAAACATTGCATCCACAATTCTCGTTATCATAATAGCAGTCCTTTTGCAATTTGCTTACAACTATATAAGAAGACAACTTAATCGTTGCATTGCTAAACAATAATGATATAATCACTTTGCTCGAAGAGAGCCGACAGTTCATTTGTACCTTCCTGTCGTTAAGCAAAACCTGGACTATATTTCGAATATGAGATGTAGCTTTCGAGTTTTGCAAAGCTACATTTTTTATTTGGAGGCTTTGCATCATGAAAGATGAAAAGAACGTATCTAAGGTGTTCATGATAATCGCGGTTATTTACGTAACCTGCCTTTTATTGTCGAACATCATCGCAGGTAAGATGTGGGCGCTTACATCTTCCGTTACACTCCCTGCAGCGGTAATTTTGTTCCCAATCACATATATCTTCGGTGATATTTTTACTGAAGTATATGGATATAAAAAAGCTAGAACTATTATCTGGCTTGGATTTGGAATGAGCTTTTTTGCAGTTGCTATCTACCTTATTACTATCGCACTTCCTCATCCAGGTTTCTGGGAGAATCAGGACGCATATGCAGTAGTAATGGGAACAACACCTAGAGTCGCATGTGCTTCCTTCCTAGGTTACTTGTTCGGTGAGTTTTCAAACTCTATGGTATTAAGTAAGCTTAAGGTTAAGACTAATGGTAAGAAACTTTGGCTTAGAACAATTCTATCTACAGTTGTAGGTGAGGGATTTGACTCCGTTATCTTTATCACTATTTCTTTCTGGGGAACAATGGATAATAAGACAGTACTTCAGATGATTTTATTCCAGTACTTGTTCAAGGTAATTTACGAGGTTATTTTGACACCTGTAACATACATTGTTGTAAAAAAACTTAAGAATGTGGAAGGAATCGATACTTACGATTACAATATTAAGTATCACATTTTAAAGGGGTAATTTATGCGCGAGAATGAAGGATTAACAAAGCTCGGTAGCCAGGGTACTAGTTACTCTATGGATTACGATCCAAGCGTATTAGAGACATTTATTAACAAGCATCCAGATAACGATTATTTTGTTAAGTTCAATTGTCCTGAGTTTACTAGTCTTTGTCCTATTACAGGTCAGCCAGACTTCGCTACAATCTATATCTCCTATGTCCCATCAGAGAAGATGGTCGAGAGTAAGAGCTTGAAGCTTTATTTGTTCTCTTTCAGAAATCATGGTGATTTCCACGAGGACTGCGTAAATATCATTATGAAGGATCTAATTAAGCTTATGGATCCTAAGTACATTGAGGTATGGGGCAAGTTCCTTCCAAGAGGTGGAATTTCCATCGATCCATACTGCAATTATGGCAAGCCTGGTACTAAGTGGGAAGAGGTCGCATGGACTCGCCTAAGCACCCACGATTTATACCTCGAAAGGGTTGATAACAGATGATTTTTTGCCCACCATAGCCGGTGGGCATTTTTGAACAACAAAAAGTGATATATTAACCCTAAATTTGTTATACACCGTGCGCACCAGATTGATAGAATTAGCGCTATGCAAACGAAATTAACTGAGGGTAATCCTTTTAATATAATTATTAGATTTATGTTGCCACTTTTGCTAGGTAACTTAGTTCAGCAGCTCTATAACACCTGCGATACGATTTTGGTTGGAAAATTCGTAGGTCCTGAGGCTTTGGCTGCTGTTGGTTCTACTGGTACAATTATGTTCCTTTTTATGGGATTTGCTAATGGTATGGCTACAGGTTATACGATTTTGACTAGCCAAAGATTTGGTAATAATGATGAGAAGGGAACTAGAGTTTCTGTTACTAATGGTGTTTTCCTATGCCTTGCAATGATAGTAATCATGACTATCCTGGGTTTAACTATAATGCGTCCTTTGCTTACTGCTATGAAGACTCCATCTGACATTTTTGAGGATGCATATACTTATATTTCAACTATCGTTATTGGTATATTTGCCATGATGTTTAATTGCTACTTATCAGCGCTTTTAAGAGCTGTAGGTAACAGTAAAGCTCCACTCGTAATTATGTTTTCTTCCGCAGTTCTTAATATTGGACTAGATTTACTTTTTATCATCACCTTCAATTGGCGTGTAGCTGGTGCTGCATGGGCTACAGTTATTTCTCAGCTTGCAGCTGCAATTGGAAGCTTTGTGTACATCGTTCATAGTGTTAAGCCTTTGGTTCCTAAAAAGGAAGACTGGAAGACTGATTCTAAGACTATTCGTTCTGAATTAAGTCTAGGTGTTCCAGTAGCATTACAAAATGCCATCACAGCTTCAGGTACGGTTGTAATGCAAAGTGCAATTAATTCTTTTGGTACTATCGCAGTTACAGCTGTTACTGCATCTAATAAGCTTCAGGACCTTTTGACACAAGGTATGTTCACGATGGGTCAGGTAATGTCTTCTTATGTAGGTCAAAACTACGGTAAGGGTGATACTAAGCGTATCCGTGAAGGAATTAGAGCTGCTATGAAGATTATGATAGTTTACTCTATCGTGGTTGGTATCATCATTGCTATTATCCTTAAGCCTGGTCTTAAGCTCTTCCTCGAGAGTGGTATAGATGTAAATATTTATTACCCAATGGCTAGAATAAACATCTACGAGAACTTAGTATGCTACGTATTCCTTGGTATGATATTCGTATATAGAAGCTCTATGCAGGCCTGTGACCGCGGCGTGCGCGCTATGTCCATGGGTCTCATCGAATTCGCTTCACGTGTATTTATCGGAATCACTGCTATTCACACAGGAATCTTCTACATCGCATGTGCTGCTAATCCATTGGCTTGGGTATGCGCAGGCGTATTTGGTATGATAATGTGCTATCGCATGATTGACCAAATAGAGCGTAAGAAGTCTTTGTCCTTATAATTCTCAAATTATTCATACAATCCGTTTTATAATAGGGTATGCGTTTCTTTAAACAGTTTAAAAGATATAGAAGCCCATTGGACTTTGTGCGCGATATTTTGTCGGGCATTATCGTGGCGCTTGTATCGATTCCTATTTCGATGGGATATGCTACTATCGCGGGCCTGCCACCAGTTTACGGTTTATACGGATCTTTATTTCCAATACTAATTTTCGCGCTTTTAACTACCTCGCCTCAGTTTGTTGTAGGTGTGGATGCCATGCCTGCTGTTATGGTAGGAACGCTTATGGTAGAACTCGGATTTGCCTCGGAATCCCCTGACGCTATGAGCCTCGCGGCGATAATGGCCATAATGGTAAGTATATGGTTTCTAGTCTTCTATATAGCTAAGGCGGGAAGGATAGTTAAATATATTTCGACGCCTGTAATGGGTGGATTCATATCTGGTATTGGTATGACGATTATTCTGATGCAGTTACCAAAGTTGTTTGGAGGAAATCCTGGTACAGGAGAGTTAGTGCCTCTTGTTGTTAATATCGCAGAGCAGCTACATAACTTTAATGTGTTGTCTTTTGTGCTAGGTATGGCAACGGTAGTTATCATTCTTGTTTGTAAGAAGTATATTCCTAAGGTTCCGATGACTATCGTGATGCTTGTACTAGGTGTTGCACTACAGATGAAGGTTGGCCTTGATAAATATGGTGTAAAACTTTTGCCTGAGACCTCAAGCGGATTGCCGTCTTTATTTATACCTGACATTACAGTAATCAAGGGTAATGTCGATTCAGTTGTGATTACATCTTTAGGTATAGCGGCAGTAATCATGGCGCAGACTTTACTTGCATCTGAGAGCTATGCCATGAAGCATTTCTATTCCATCAACAAAAATAATGAGCTTCTTGCTTATGGTGCCATGAACTTAGTTGCAGGCTTTACTGGAGTTTGCCCTGTTAATGGAAGCGTATCTAGAAGTGGTATCGCTGATTCTAATGGAACTAAAACTCAGCTCATGTCTTTAACAGCGAGTGCCGTAATGCTTGTAGTTCTTCTTTACGGTACGCCTTATCTTAAATATATGCCTGTTCCTGTTTTGACAGGTATCGTAATGACAGCGTTAATCGGCATCATCGACACTAAGATGGAGATGAGACTTTGGAAGGCAAATAAAAATGAGTTCATTATCTTTATAGTCTCGTTCTTAGCTGTACTATTTTTTGGCACAGTTAATGGCGTGCTTGTTGGTGTAGTTCTTTCCTTTGGTGAAGTAGCGGTAAGAGCCGTAAATCCACCTGCAACTTTTGTTGGAAGAATTCCAGGTCACGGTAACTACCATTCACTTAATCGTAACTCAAATGCTAGAGCTATTAAGGGCGCGGTTATCTACAGATTTAACGGTAATTTATTCTTCGCTAATATCGATAAACTTGTAACTAATATCGAGCATGCTATTACGCCTACGACGAAATGCGTTGTTATTGATGCTAGAGGAATCGGTACCGTAGATATCACTGCCGCAGATAAGTTGGTAGCTCTTTATAAAGAACTTAATTCTCAAGGAATCAAGCTGTACATCACAGAGCACGACGGCTCGCTTAATGATCAACTTAGAATAAGTGGAGCAGGGGAACTCTTTGAAGCCGGGGCCGTAAGACAAACTATTACACTCGCATTAGAGGCGGCAGGTTTTGAAAAGCCTTATGTATTAGAGGATCACGATGGTTCTGACATCCTCGCGACAAGCGGCGAAGAAATCCACGATATTAAAGAATTAACCGAGAGGGAGTGGCTACATAATCCATCTAAATGAGTATTATTTCTAATAGCGTGTTACAATACACAAAGCTAGTGAGCTTGCTATTAGAGGAGTAATCGCGATGGTTAAAACACAAAATAAGCATAAAAATACCGTTTTATATATTATTGTTGCAGTTATTATGCTTGTATTTTTGGCTGTTGGTTTAAAGTATAACTACACCAGAATGACTTATCTAGAATTCTTTAATCTTACTAGTAGTTCTGAGAAAACAATTGTAATGGAGTCGAGAGAATCTGTATTGGAACAGGATTTTGTTGCTCCATTTGAGATGATGAGTGGAATCTCTGTTAAGAGTGGAACTTTTGGTAGAGATAATAATTCCAACTGGATTTTTGAGATTTTAGATAAAGACAGAAATGTAGTTCATTCTGAAACGGTTAATGCTAGCCAGTTTGCGAACGATTCATTTAGCATGATTGAATTCGATAAAAAGGTAATGGTAAATAGGGGAGACGATTATACTCTAAGAATTTACTCTGTTGATGTTGAACCAGGTTCTATAATTCAGTTTTGGTGTGATGGTGATAATACACTTAACCTTAAGATATTCGGATCTGATATTGATTATTGGTGGACAGGATTCTTTGTGTTTGAATGGCTTGTCGTATTAGCTTTGGTTATTAGAGCTTTGTATCTTAATTCCCAGGGGAAAAAGCTTATTGAGGATTCTCTTGTTCAGTTCCTGCTTCTAGGCACAATAGTATTTCTTCTTAAGTCATCTTTTTGCGTAGTAGATACATTCCTTGATGAGTATGACAATTTTGTAGGAGGAATAACAGTTGCTGAAGGTGGAGTAATATACCGTGAGTATATTACTCAGCATACTCCATTCTTATACTATCTATGTTCTATCTTTGCATTATTAGATGCGGATTCTATAGAACAGTTTAGGTTGTCTTATTATGCTTTAGAAGCTATTGCTTGGGGATTGGTATTCCTTAGAAATAAGAATTCTATAGGACTTAAAAAGGCGTTTATCATTCCGATTGCGGAGACGATTATAGTATCAACAATTGTAGGTACAATGGGAGCTCAAGTTCTTTCCGACAATGTTCAGGGGCTTTGCTTTGTAGCATTGCTCTTAGAATTCTATGACTATTACAAGACTAAGGTAATTGATTGGAAGAGAAGCATAATAGTTTCTCTATGTATTTGGGCAAGCTTCGGTTCCGCATTCGTAAGTGCATTCTCACTTGTATGGGTGGTATTGGGTGTTGTTATTTCTGAGATAGTTTTAGTTGTTAAGAAAGACAAGACAATTAAAACTACACTTACTGGGTTTGGAAAGCTCGTTGTTGCTACTATTATTCCTCCTATAATCGCTGGTGTTTACTTCCAGGTAAATGGATGCTTATTTGCTGCTTATGAGCAGGCATATGTATTTAATAGAGAGATTTATCCACTTTATTCAGGCGGCTATGGAACAAGTATAGGCTCTACATTTATAGATTCTATACAGGTGTATGTAAGACAAATCTCTGGTGATATTCTAGGCTTAATAAATGGAACTGTAGACCTAACAGTTATTATGCGACTCATGATTATGATTTTGGCTACATCATGCATTATCATGCTCATCATTAAGAAGAAATATATGATTAGTCTAATTACGATGATGTTTACCCTTTGTTCAGCATCAAGAGGCTATGGTTTCCATGGATTAGCAGCATACGCCGTTTTAGTAATGCTGTGTATTGTTTTCTTTGAAGAATTGGATATCAAATTCATTAACACGCCTAAGGGGAAGATAGTTGCTGTATTTGCCTGTATTTTACTTTGTAGTAATTTTGTCGTTTTCTCAATTGATAACATCAATAAGAATCAGACGGCAGTTACAGATCTTGACCCTGAGTTAATTCGTCTAACAGATGAAGGCGAGGCAATCTTTTTTGACGAGAACCTTATTAATCCATTGTACTTTCTCTATAAGGGAAGAACTGTAGTTAATAGACAGGCTTATTTGTTGCCATGGGCATTAGACATGTTTGAGCAGGAGTGTATTGATGATTTGCTCTCTAATTCTCCTAATATTGTTGTCTACAATGAATACTTAAGTTCATGGGATGTTCCATATGGACAGAATAGATTTGTTGATTTATTAAAGCGTGATTATCAGCGTGTATCTGATGACCCTGCTGCTGGTTGGCCATTCCTTGTATGGATAAAGAAGTAAATCAATAAATCTATCGAATACAAGCACACAAAAACGGTGGTCCATATTGGACCACCGTTCTCGTTTGGAGTTTATTTGTTATGAGAAGTAAACTTTTCTAATTACTCCTGAACAGGCTTCTTCAAGAGACCCATCATAACAGCACCAACTACTGTACCTACTGCCAAAGCTACGAGGTAAAGTGGCCAGTTACCAACTACAGGGAATACGAAGATACCACCGTGTGGAGCCATGAGTGTGCAGTCGAATGCCATGGAGAGAGCACCACCGATTGCAGAACCAACGATGCAGGATGGGATAACTCTGATTGGGTCAGCAGCTGCATAAGGGATAGCACCCTCAGTGATGAAGCCCAAGCCCATTACGAAGTTTGTAGGACCATTCTTTCTCTCTGTTGCTGTGAACTTATTCTTGAAAATAAGTGTTGAAAGAGCGATAGCGCAAGGAGGAATCATACCACCAACCATAACTGCTGCCATGATGGAGTAGTTACCAGCTGCGAGCATACCTGTACCGAATACGTAAGCTGCCTTGTTGAAAGGACCACCCATATCGATTGCCATCATACCAGCTACTATAACGCCGAGGAGGATAGCACTTGTTCCGCTTAAGGAGTTAAGAGCGTTGTTCATACCTGTGTTAATAGCACCGATAACTGGCTCGATAGCATATGTCATGATAGCACCGATGCCGAGGATACCAAATACAGGGTAGATGAGAACTGGCTTGATACCATCGAGAGCCTTAGGTAAGATCTTACAAGCCCACATGAGGAACTTAACGAGGTAACCAGCGATGAAACCAGCTGCCATAGCACCTAAGAATCCAGATGTACCGTTAGCTGCCAAAGCACCACCAACGAAACCAACTGCAAGACCTGGACGATCTGCAATACTCATTGCGATGAAACCAGCGAGGATAGGGAGCATGAAGCCGAATGCTGCGCCACCGATATTCTTAAAGAATGCAGCAGCTGCTGTAACTGTACCGAAGTTTCCTCCTGCTTCCTGGAGCTGCTCAGGGGAGAGCACCATACTATCAATAAGGAATGCGATAGCGATAAGGATACCACCACCAACTACGAATGGGAGCATGTGAGATACACCGTTCATGAGGTGCTTATAAATCTGATGTCCAACGCTGCCCTTAGACTCTGAAGAAGATTCAGCCTTAGCAGAATAGATAGGAGCGTCACCAGCCATTGCTCTCTCAACGAGCTTGTCAGCCTTGGAGATACCATCAGATACAGGACACTCGATAAGCTTCTTACCAGCAAATCTTGCCATTGGAACCTGTGTATCAGCTGCTACGATGATGCAATCAGCCTCAGCAATTTCCTTGTCTGTGAGAACGTTCTTAGCTCCGCCAGAACCTCTTGTCTCAACCTTTACGAAGCAACCCTTTGCTGTAGCTGCCTTCTCGATTGCCTCAGCTGCCATAAATGTATGAGCGATACCTGTTGGGCAACCTGTAACAGCAAGAATCTTCTTCTGTGCAGGAGCTGCAACTGCTGCTGGAGCTGCTGCCTTAGCGTCCTTTGCTGCCTCAGCGTCATCGATTGTCTTCAAGAACTCTTCTGGAGTCTTAGCTGCCTTGAGCTTTGCTGTGAACTCGTCATCCATAAGCATGCCGGAGAGCTTGCTTAAGATGTCGATGTGAGCGGAACCGCTCTTTGTATCAGCAGCAATCAAGAAAAGGAGATTAACTGGCTCGTCATCTAATGCCTGATAATCAACTCCGTCTGGAATTACCATAGCGATAAGTCCTGGCTTAGTGATACCGTCACATCTACCGTGAGGGATAGCGATACCGTCGCCTACGCCTGTTGTGCTTTCTTCTTCTCTAGCAAGAACTGCCTTCATGTACTGATCTTTGTTAGACACATTGCCCTGTGCTTCCATGAGATCTACAGCCTGCTTGAGAATGTCGTTTTTGTCAGAAGCAGAAACGTTAAGCTTTACTGCATTTACTGACAAAAGGTCTGTAATTTTCATAGGTGTTTCCTCCTTTATTTTATTAACGCCCAATGGCATTTAATAACTGTTCAACCTCTGGCTTTGTTGCCAGATTCTCTGAGAATGCACTTGCACTACCTGTGCATACGCCTGTGTAGAAAGCATCCTCATAATTCTTAGTAGTAAGGTATCCATACATGAAGCCTGCTACCATAGAGTCGCCAGCGCCAACGGAGTTAACAACTGTGCCCTTAGGAGCTTCTGTCATGAATACGCTTCCGTCTTCTGCGACGAGTACAGCGCCGTCACCAGCCATAGAGATGAGTACATTACGAGCGCCCTTCTCCTGAAGCTTCTTAGCGTATGTAACCACTTCGTTCTTATCTCTTAAGTCATCTACTCCGAAGATCTCACCAAGCTCAAAGTTATTTGGCTTAATGAGGAATGGGTGATACTCAAGTACGTTTACGAGAAGGTCCTTAGTAGCATCTACTACAACCATGATTCCCTTACCATCTAACTTCTTCATGATATCTCTGTAGATAGTGTCAGGGAGGACTGTAGGAATAGATCCTGCAAGAACGAGTACATCGCCTTCGACGAGCTCATCAATCTGAGCGTGAAACTTAGCGAGTTCTTCATCGGAGATTGCAGGTCCCATACCATTAATCTCGCTCTCCTCGTTAGATCTAAGCTTTACATTAATTCTCGAAATGCCCTGCGCTACAGGAATGAACTTATCCTCGATATTGAGAAGCTCAACCTGATGCTTGATCTCGTTACCAGTAAAGCCTGCGATAAACCCTAATGCTGTACTTGTGAGTCCTAGATTCTTGAGAACGATGGATACATTGATTCCTTTTCCACCTGGGAACATGATTTCCTTTGTTGTTCTGTTAACACGTCCTGGTGTGAAGTTGTCAACGCTAACGATGTAGTCAAGAGAAGGATTAAAAGAAACTGTATAAATCATTCTTAATTACTCCTTTCTCATTCCATATCGCGGATGATTTTTCTTATAGGAAGAATCATGGAAGGGGAGACGGATAACTCATCTACACCCATCTTTACAAACTCTTCTGTGAGTTCAGTGTCAGCACCTAACTCACCACAGATGCCAGCCCAGATACCAGCTTTGTGAGCGTTATCACAAACTGTCTTAATCATACGAAGAATAGCTTCGTGATGAGCGTTATAGAACTTGTCGAGCTTTTGATTCTGTCTGTCGATAGCAAGTGTGTACTGTGTTAAGTCATTTGTACCGATACTGAAGAAGTCAACCATTGGAGCGAGCAAGTCGCTGATAACAACTGCTGCAGGAGTCTCAATCATGATGCCCTGCTCAGGAACCTTAAATGGGATTCCCTCAGCTTCTAATTCCTTCTTAACTTCTTCAACAATCTCGTAAATTTTCTCGATTTCCCATGTAGAAGTAATCATTGGATACATGATTGCCATGTTGCCGTATACGGCAGCTCTTAATAAAGCTCTAAGCTGAGTCTTGAAAATCTCAGTCTGTGTAAGGCAGATACGAATAGCTCTGTAGCCTAATGCTGGGTTATCTTCCTGACCTAAGTTGAAGTAATCAACCTGCTTATCAGCACCAATGTCTAATGTTCGGATGATAATCTTCTTCTCGGCCATTGTCTGAAGAACCTGCTTATATGCCTGGAACTGCTCATCCTCAGTAGGGAAGTCCTCACGACCTAAGTAGAGGAACTCACTTCTGAAAAGACCGATACCAGCTGCGTCGTTCTCGAGAACATAAGCCAAATCGCTAACGCTTCCGATATTTGCATAAAGCTTAATCTCGCGACCACTCTTAGTTTTTGTTTCCTGACCCTTCATCTGCTGGAGAAGAAGTGCCTTCTCATTAATAGCATCGATTTCTTCCTGTGCCTTAGCAATTAATTCTTCATCAGGATTAATGATAAGCTCGCCTGTAATACCGTTAACGATTGCTGTGCATCCGTTCTCGAGAGTATTAAGATTGATATCTACGCTAACGAGAGCTGGGATGTTCATCATACGTGCGAGAATTGCTGTATGAGAGTTTGTTGAACCATGTACAGTAACAAATGCCAAGATTTTGCTCTTATCCATCTGAACTGTCTCGCTTGGGCTTAAGTCGTCTGCAATGATGATGGATGGCTTATCAGAATCTGTTGTAGAGTCAGAAGCGCCGCTTAATACACGAACGAGTCTGTTAGATACATCCTTAATATCTGCTGCACGAGCCTTCATATACTCGTCATCCATGCTTGCAAACATCTCTGCGAAATTATCACCTGTTACTGCTACTGCGTATTCTGCATTTACAGATTCAGTTGTAATAACGCTCTTAATAGCGTCTGTATAGTCCTCATCCTCGAGCATCATCTGATGAACCTCAAAGATTGCAGCACTTGCTTCGCCAACTTCAGCTACAGCCTTGTCGTATAAAGCTGCGAGCTGCTCATTTGTATCTTCGATGCCCTTTTCAAATCTTGAGATTTCAGCATCAGGATCTTCTACCTTATATCTCTTAATCTGATCATCAGCCTTATTAAAGAGAGTAACAGGACCTACTGCAACGCCCTTAAATACTGTTTTACCTGTATATTTTTCCATTTTTAGCCTCCAAAACGGATTAGCTTTAATTACATGTTTGCTTCTAAGAATGCCTTAATCTCTGCTGCAGCTGTCTCTTCGTCAGCACCCTCAACATTAACTGTGATTTCCTCACCGCACTTTACGCCGAGCGCCATAACTGCCATGAGCTTTGTAGCTACAGCGGACTTGTCACCCTTAACGATTGTGATAACGCTCTCGTACTTCTTAGCTTCCTTAACGAGAAGACCTGCTGGTCTAGCGTGGATACCAACTTCATCTTTTACTACATAATTGAATGACTGCATATGTGCGTCCCCCTTAGAAATAATATGACCGAAAATGACGGTTTTTGTGTTTGTGATTTGATAATACCATCACAATCCGTCAAAAGCAAGCATAAATTTTCATTTTTAAACAATTAATTTACAAAATTCGTCACAAAGAGTACAATTCAATCATAAATCGTCACAAGGAGGCTCCATTATGATCCCTGAAGAGAGAAAAACTAAGATTTTACAGTATGTAAATGAGCGAGGATCGGCTAAGGTTTCAGAACTTATGGATATTTTTGAAGCTTCTGAAGCGACAATTAGAAGAGATCTTACTGAGATGGATGCTCGTGGTCTTCTAAATAAAGTTCATGGTGGAGCGTTTTCGATTGAAGAGCGAGTTGTCTCCGATTCCAGAGTAGCTGAGAAGGAAGAACGATATCGTGATGAGAAAATCATGATAGCCAAGTATGCAGCTTCATTGATATCTGACAATGATGTTGTTTTTCTTGATGCCGGTACAACCACTCAGCATGTTATTGATTATGTAACTGCTCTTAATGTTACTTTCGTGACTAATGCACCTGCACATGCTAATAAGCTTGCTTCTATGGGTTACGATGTCTATATGATAGGCGGTAAGCTTAAGCAGACCACTGAGGCTATGATTGGAAGTGTGGCTTACGAGCAGGTACGAAAGTATCAGTTTTCAGTTGCTTTTGTAGGTGTGAATGCAGTTAACCATAGAGCCGGTTTTACAACACCAGATCCTGAAGAGGCGATGATTAAGGAATGTGCACTTCGCCATACCAATATGCCATATGTGTTATGTGACCATACTAAGTTCAGTAAGACTTCTGCGGTAACTTTCGCGAAGTTTGAAGACGCGTGTGCTATAACATGTGGCCCTATCCCTGATAGTTATACTAATGATTCTAATATTATTAATCTGATGGATAAATAATATGGATCTATGGCAGTATCTGAAGACAACTAATAAACCTGTAGTGCTTTACGGCACTGGTAATGGCGCGGATAAAATAATCGATAAGATGGAGCAGGATGGCTCAAGCGATAAGATTAAGGCTATTTTTGCAAGCTCTGGTTTTGTGCGTAACAAAAAGTTCCGTGGATTTCAAATCGAGAGTTATGAGGATGTTAAAGCTCGCTTAGGCGACATGATTGTACTTATGTGTTTTGGTTCCAATCGTGAGGAAGTTCTTCAAAATGTGTATCGTATCGCAGAAGAAAACGAGTTTTACGCGCCTGATGTTCCTGTCTATGGTGGTGTGATTTTTGATGAAGCTTTTTTTGAAGAAAATAAGCTTAAGATTGAAGAAGTAAAGTCGTGCTTAGCAGATGATTTGTCACGCCAGACTATGGACGATACCGTAAACTATAAGCTTACAGGTGACATTAAGTATTTATGTAATACAGAGGTATCAGCTGATGAAGCGGATGCTCTTTTTAATCTTCCAGAAGGCTCATGCTTTGTAGACCTTGGTGCTTATAATGGCGATACCGTTTTACGCTATACTACGCTCTTTCCACAGATAAATGAGATTCATGCAGTAGAGCCTGACAGCAGAAATTTTAGAAAGCTTAATGAGAATACTAGTCATCTTAAAGTGAACTACTATAATGCTTTGATTAGTGATGAAGTGGGTGAGGCTAGAATGGCTAGAAATAAGGGAAGAGGCAACAGCGTATCTTCTGATGGAGAAATCATTATTCCAGCAATTACAGTAGACTCTATTATGAATGGTCGTAAAGTCGACTTTATTAAATTTGATGTAGAAGGTAATGAGCATAAAGCAATTATCGGGGCGCAGGAGACAATTCGTAAGTATCGTCCACAAATGCTTATGTCGTGTTACCATAGGAGTGAAGATATCTTCGATTTGGCCTTACAGGTGTTAAAAATTAATCCTGAATACAAGGTTTACATGAGACATCTTCCTTATGTACCTTGTTGGGATACAGCATTTTACTTTGTGTGAGGATATATGGATAACAGATCAATTAATAGAATTAACGAACTTGCTAAGAAAGCCAAGACAGTCGGATTAACTCCAGAAGAGACAACTGAGCGACAGAAACTTCGCGACGCTTATAGAGCTTCATTCAGAGCTAGTTTTATAGGTCAGATGGATAATATTGACATCAAAAAGGAAGACGGCAAGATTGTAAATCTTAAGGATATTAGAGAGAAGAATTCTTAAAAAGGAATAATATTATGGCTTTTGTAGGCATATTTTTAATGTGGCTATTAGTAATCTTAGTTGTACTTGGAATTACTACTTTTCTCTCTATTATATTTTTTGTCATAGCTTTCATTCTTAAAAGAAAGAAAAAGAATGCTAGATATGTATTTTTAGTTTTAGGCTGGGTGTTTATTGCCCCAGTTATTCTTGTAGTATCAGTTCTTATTTATGCTTTTGTTTCAGTTTCAATTGAAAATAATAGTAGTCTGACTTATAACGTAATGCATTCTCATTTTACTCGAGTTGAAACTATGCTTAGAGAAGGTGTAAATCCAGATTGCTCTTTATATGGTGATGATGAGGCCGAAGATGGTGAATACACTATTTTGGCGTGTCTTTGTGATTATGGATTTATTAATACAGCAGCGCTATCTGGCGAATATGGGCATATTGAGTCGGCTTATACTCAAGACCATAATGAACTAATGTTGATGGCTGAATTGCTTATTGATTATGGTGCAGATGTTAATCACGTTTACTACGATAGTGAACATGATTATAGTTGGCATAGTGATTCTCCTTATGGATCCAGCGATCGATGTGGAAGAACTCCGTTTTTAAATGCAGTTGCACATAATGACCTCGAGTTAGCTCGTCTTCTTGTAGAAAATGGAGCTGACATCAATGCAGTGGATGCCTGCGGCTATAATGCCTATCACCTAATTGCTGATTATCAAGGTGGCCTTGAGCGAAGTGGCACCGAGATGCTTGAATACCTGGTTCAGATAGGCGTGGAATACGATGGATCTTTGACTAACCATGGCAGAGATTTGGAATTCCTAGTAATGAGAAATAATGAACTCGAATATTACAATCGCTTTTTTGAGATAATGAATCAGCAATAAATTTACTCTTAAAGAACGTGTGTTTAAGTAGACAGTAGTTGAAGTATTTACAATTAGTTTGTTGCGTTAGCTTTTTTGTAGATGGTATTATTAATTCCACTGGCGAATTAAGTTCGTACTTCTCAAAAAGGATTCATTATTATGAAAAACTCGATTTGGATTACTGGCGCTTCTGGTCGTATCGGTAAGGAACTTGTTAAGCGATTAAAGGCTAATACTGAAAATCGTGTGGTAGCAACTGATAAGGATGTTGATATCACTGATTCTAAGGCAGTAATGTCTGCTGCAGAGATATATAGACCTGATGTTATTATTAACTGCTCAAGTATCTCTGACGTTAAGTTCTGCGAAGAGAATATGATTGAGGCTTTTAAGGTTAATGCACTGGGTGCACGTAATCTTGCTAATGCAGCTCGTAAAGTAAATGCTAAGATTGTTCAGCTTTCTACCGATGATGTCTTTGCATCTAATGGTGATATAAGACTTACTGAGTTTGATACACCTAATCCAGTTTCCGTTTATGGTAAGTCAAAGCTTGCTGGTGAAAACTATGTAAAAGAACTTAATCCTAAGCACTTAATAATTAGATCTTCATGGGTTTATGGTTTTGGTACAAGCCACTTTCTCTCATATATACGTGAAAAAGTTGCTGCCAATGAGAGTTTTACAGTTCCAGAGTATTTAATTTCTACTCCTACATGTGCAGACACTCTTGCTGATTTTATCTGTACGATTATAGAGAAGTCCGAGTATGGTATTTTCCATGCTTCTAGTGAAGGTTCGTGTACAAGACTGGAGTTTGCTAGAAGCGTTCTTGAAGGCTTAGGGGCAGATCCTAATCTAGCAGTACCAGAGAAGTCTGAAGATGGCACAGTAAGTTCCACTCTCCTTGAAAATCTTATGCTTAAGATGACAGGCCTTTATGAGATGCCAGCTTGGAAAGAAGACCTTGATAAATATCTTAAAAACAATAAGTGATTAAGGTAGGTAAGAAATGAGTAATACACAGAATAAAAAGAAAAAACTTGGTCTTACAACCAAGATCTTTATTGGACTTATTGCAGGACTTATAGTTGGTATTCTATTTAACCTCGCTATTCCGCATTCATATGTAAGAGACACTATCTTTATAGATGGTATCTTCTATGTCGTTGGTACTGGCTTTATCAGACTTATGAAGATGCTTGTTGTACCACTCGTATTTTGTTCTCTCGTATGTGGTGCATCTCAGATTGGTGATACAAGTACTCTTGGTAAAGTAGGTGGAAAGACTATTATATTTTACCTTTTTACAACAGCATTGGCTGTATCAGTTGCAATTGGTGTGGCAACTCTTGTAAAGCCTGGTATCGGACTTGATATGTCATCGATTGATGTAAGTGGAGAAGTAGTTACTACTGAGACTTCTGCAGCTGAGACACTTCTTAATATAATTCCTGATAACCCTATTGCATCGCTTGCTAATGGTACGATGCTCCAGATTATCTTTTTTGCACTTATTGCTGGAATTGTTTTAGCTAAGATGGGTGAGAAGGCAGAGTTTTTATCTAACATAATGACACAGTGCAATGACTTCATGATGGAGCTTACGACACTCGTTATGTCCTTTGCTCCAATCGGAGTTTTCTTCATGATTGCTAGAACATTTGCAAACTTAGGATTTGACGCATTCTTACCACTTATCAAGTATATGGGAAGCGTTGTTACTGCTTTGGGCGTTCAGTGCTTTGGCGTATACCTCTTGCTCTTGTTCTTGTTTACAAGACTTAATCCATTTAAATTTATCAAGAAGTTCTTTCCTGTTATGGCATTCGCGTTCTCTACCTCAACATCAAATGCAACTATTCCTATGAATATTGATACCCTCGAGGAGAAGGTCGGTGTATCACGTAAGATCTCATCTTTCACAATTCCTCTTGGCGCGACTATCAACATGGATGGTACTTCTATCATGCAGGGTGTAGCGGTAGTATTCGCAGCTCAGGCTTATGGAATTGATCTTGGTGTAACAGGTTACTTAACAGTTATTGCTACAGCTACTCTTGCTTCAATCGGTACTGCTGGTATCCCATCTGTTGGTCTCGTAACACTCTCGATGGTATTTGCAGCCGTAGGTATTCCTGTAGAAGCTATCGCGCTTATCATGGGTATCGACCGAATCCTCGATATGCTTAGAACGGCAGTTAATATCACTGGTGACGCTGTATGTACAACAATCGTTGCGCATCAGAATAAGGAATTAAACAGAGAGACTTTTAATGCGTAATAAAATTAAATTATCATTTAATGGTTATTATATTAAAAAACTTAAAGAATCATATGTAGCTATTATTATTTGTGCTTTTTTTAGTATAGTCATTACTTTGATTTCATATCCTGGCTTTTTTTACACTGATTCAGAGCAAAGAATACAATTAGCTCTCCAGCTATGGGATAGCATAAAAGCAATAATCAATGGTAATCCTATTGAATCTTCATCTTGGCTAACAGTAACGCCTCAATACTTTATAATGCTTAGTTTAAAATTAACTGGTAGTGTTGGACTATATACTTTTTTACAAGCGTTTTTGGCGTATTTTTCAGCCTATCTTCTTTTAAAAAAAGCTAATCTTCTACATCATGTATGGTTAACTATAGTGCTGTTTTGCTGTCCATTCTTCTTTTGTAACGGAGTATTTTATGAAGCTGGTGTTGGTTGTTTAATAGGTATTATATTTTTGTACTTATATATATGTAGTTTTAATAAACTTCAAACAAAATTTGATTATTTTGTTTGGATTATTAATATGCTCTTTTGGTCTTTTGTAGTTTTTGGATTTAGAGCAAATGCCCTTACTATACTGCCAGTGGTTATACTCTTGATAATTCTGAACATAAAGAATATTTGGAAATATATAGGTATAGGATTAGTCTTTCTAGGTTTAATGGCTACAGTTTTACTTCCTAAAGCTCTGCATATTGACACTGCAGGTAGTGGTTCTGCAGGCTTGGTTTGGGAAACTATCCTTACTATTCAGAATATTCCTGCTGATAGAGCGGTTGGATACTATTTATATTTAGATGATATTGGTGGTGAAGGTTCTACTGCGTATGCAATTACTAATGTTGATAACAGATATGTCAATTCATTATTAATATCAAGGTTTGGTTTGGATGTATTATCAAAACCCGGTGTTTCAAAAATTGCTGTAACTAAGTATCTAGATTTATTGAGGCTTGAACCTTCTGCATGGATTCAAACTAGGATGTATATGCTTAAATCAACATTAGGAATAAATGAACCATTGGTGAATATAGCATGGATATATGATCAAGGTGGAAGAATGGCTAGATATGGGTTTAACGACAGTGGTGCAAGAGTTTTGTTTTATTGGTCCTATATAAAATCTGTCGAGTGGTTTAATGTCTGTCTAAGACCTTATGTATTATATCTTGTTGGACTTGTATTAGGCGCTCTAGCATTAATGCTTAAGAAACTAAAAAAGATTGACTTAAACTTAGTTGATGAACGTTGGTTATATATTTTAGCAGTATTCTATTATGGTGCTTTTTGTGTTAATACACAGTCGTTTGAGCTTAGGTATTTTTATCCAGCATTCATATTGTTACTTATAGCAGAAATGTCTGCTGTAACGAAAATAATTTATACATTAATAAAGAAAGCCTCAAAATCAATTTGATTTTGAGGCTTTCTTTGCATGTTTTATTATGAATTAGTTCTTTTTAAAGATGTTAATAATCTTAACGATTGTTGGGCTAAGAACAACGTTGATTGCAAGCTCTACTAAGAAGTTCAAGCCAACAAGGCCTACGAACATGAACTTAACTACATCCATACCAGCGGCCCACTCCGTGATTGTCTCGAAGAAGAATACACGGCAAGCGATAAGGAATATGCCTGTGTTAACTATTGGGCAAGCAATTGCTGCAACAACTACCGCAACGTATCTGTTGAACTTGGAAAGTAAACCGTAAACGATACCTGCAACTAATCCTGCGAGCATTCCCTTAGCAAGTACTGTAATAACAGTTCCGATTGCATTAACTGAAAGGAATGCAGCTGCGTCGCCACTGATAAGAACTACCACACCAAATACAAAACCAAGCCAAGTGCTGATAGCTTTACCGCACATAGCAGCGCCGATTACGATTGGAAGTAGTACCAATGAGATGGAGAATGGTCCTAAGTGAATAAAGGAACCGAGGTACTGCAATACGATTACAATTGCAGTAAGGATGGCACCTAAGGCAATAGTCTTAGTGTCAAATGTCTTTTTTTCTGTTGTCATTTTTTCCTCCTTGCTGTCGCCCTCTTATCTGAGGTGCAACGCTAAAAAATTATATTAAAACTCCAAGACGTAGAGTATTAATACCACAACTATATAATTGTCAAAACTCAAGAGTTCTTCTTGTAGATGATATTTAATCCAAGAAGCACTAATTGCTCGTTAAGTGTAATTTCCTTACGACAGTATTTTACGATAGTGGAAGCAAGTCCTCCAGTAGCATAAACTGGAATTTCTTTGCCATATTCTTCGTAAATTTTGTCTATCATGCCATCTATCATGCTGGCATTGCCGTAGATTACACCAGACTTCATGCAGTCGACAGTGTTCTTAGCAATTACACGGCCTGGGTTCTCGAGGTTAACTTGAGGAAGCTGAGCTGTGCCCACAGAAAGAGCATTAAGTCCAATCATTACGCCAGGAATAATAGATACACCCTCAAAAGCGCCCTGATCACTAACCAAAATCATCTTTGTAGCTGTACCCATATCAACGATGAGGGCAGGACTTCCATAGATGTTATGTGTAGCAACGCAGGAACAGATGATGTCAGCGCCAACAGAAGAAGGTACATCGCAGTGTAGATTGATACCTGTCTTAACACCAGGACCTACAACGATAACATTAACGTCAACCAAGAAGTTAATTGCCTTCTTCATGATTGACGTGATAGGAGGAACAACAGATGAGATAACTACACCGGTAATTCTATCCTTGTCTATGTTATGGACTGTCATGATGTTTATGAGCTTGCTGGCATACTCGTCTTCTGTACAAACGGTATCTGTGGAAATTCTCGCTGTAAATACGAGATCATCTCCTTCAAATCCTCCAAAGACAATGTGAGTATTACCAATATCAATTGCTAAAACCATAAGTACCTCTTAAGTCAGATTAACTAAAATATGCGTTACAAGAATACCATAAATCCACAATAAAACGACTAATTTTTAACATACAACACTCTTTATAAAGCTTATAATAGCCGGACAATAAATAGGGTAAGGTTAAATAAATGGCAGGAAAGACAATGACCCGTAACCTAACAGAAGGGTCACCACTAAAGCTCATAATTACATTTGCGATACCGATGATTCTCGGTAATCTATTTCAGCAGCTTTATAATTTTGTAGATACCATGATTGTAGGCCATTTTCTTGGCGTAGAGGCCTTAGCAGGTGTTGGTGCAACAGGTAGTATCAGCTTCCTTATCATTGGTTTTTGTATGGGTATGTGTGCTGGTTTTGCAATCCCGGTAGCGCAGGCTTTTGGCGCTAAGGATTATAAAACTTTGCGTAAGTATGTAGCTAACGCGCTTTATATGTCACTCGCATTTTCTTTTGGAATTGCTATCGTCGTATCTTTACTATGCCGTAATATTCTAGAGTGGATGCAGACCCCTGAAGACTGTATTGAGTATTCATACGTATATATTCTTACTTTGTTTATCGCGATTCCTATCACATTCTTATATAACATCTTAGCTGGTATTATACGTGCTGTTGGTGATTCTAAGACTCCACTGATTTTCCTTGTCATCTCGACAATTATTAATGTAATTCTCGATTACCTATTTATCTCCACCTTTAGTATGGGTGTATTCGGTGCGGCTTTGGCGACTGTTATCTCACAGCTAATCTCTGGAATAATGTGCTTTGTAGTAATCGTTAAGAAGTTTGAAGTTTTACATGTATCAGGGGAGGAGTGGCGCTATGATTCCCGTTATGTCAGCAGACTATGCGCTATGGGTCTACCAATGGGACTTCAGTACTCTATTACAGGTATCGGTTCTGTAATTCTTCAAAGTAGCGTTAATATGCTCGGATCACTCTCAGTTGCTGCAGTTACATCAGCAAGTAAGGTTAATCTCTTGTTCTTGTGTGTACTTGATGCTCTTGGTGCGTCTATGGCTACATATGGAGGCCAAAATTTAGGTGCTGGTAAGATAGATCGTATTCGCCAGGGTACACGTGCTGCTTGTATTGTGGGTATTGCATACAGCATGTTCGCACTAGTTGCAGTCATCTTTGTTCGTGTGCCATTGATTAAGATGTTTACTGACACACCAATACCTGAGATGGTTGATATGTCTGCGCTTCATGTCCTCGTTACGACGGGCTGTCTCACACTACTCGTATTTGTAAATGTCCTTAGATTTTTGATTCAGGGTGTAGGTTATTCGAATTTTGCTATCATTGCTGGTATCCTCGAGATGATTGCGCGTACTGTAGCAGGTCTCGTTTTCATCCCTCTATTCGGATTTGTTGGTGCATGTGTAGCTTCACCTTTCGCATGGCTTTTGGCGGATTGCTTCCTAGTACCAGCGTATCTCACGATAATGAAAAAGTTAGAGGAGAAGGACGTATTAGCTAACTCGGCTTTAAAAGCAGAGGATTAACGATAGAAAATAAGCATCATAACAGGCATAGTTACGATACTAAGCAGCGTTCCAAGTAATACGAGGTTCGCTGCTTTTTTCTGTCCCTGGCCAATTAATTCAGCGTAGTTTAATACCATGCTGGCAACAGGGGCAGCTGTTAGTATAAAAATAGCTTCCTTAAATTCAAATGACATAGGGAGTGCCAACAAAACTAAGAATGAGATCGTTGGCATCAAAATCTGCTTTATACCGATAGTAAGATATACGTGCTTATCAATAAATAAGGACTTAAACTTCATGGTGCCAAGCCTTGAGCCCATAACAATCATGCATAGCGGAGCTGACATCTTACCTAAGAGAGTAATCATAGTATCAAGCTCAGTTGGAAGCTTAAAGCCAGTAAGATAAATAGGTATAGCTACGATAAGTGCGAGTGTACCAGGATTTAAGAACGCGTTTTTAACTCGCATATACTTTTTATCGTTTGAGATGATATAGATAGTCATAGTCCATCCCACGAGGTTCATCGCGATACAGTAAACCGTAGATAAGAATACGGCTTCAGGGTAGTCTGGCATAATAGCTTCGAGTAAAGGCACTGCCATAAATCCTGTGTTCCCCATAGCGGTAGCAACATTATGAACTCGGTAGTTTACGTCATCAATGTGCTTTCTATAAATAAAGCGAAAGAGTATTTGTAGACCACCTTGAACTATGAATGCAAAGATAAGACAGATTAATGCGTCAAATAATGTCTGCTTGGTACATTCGACTCTGCTTATAGAATAAATAGTAAGGCAAGGGGAACTAACATAAAGTAATAATTTAGCGAATGCAGAGATGGCATCCTCCTTGATGAGTTTGCCCTTCATCATGAGGAATCCTATGGATGCATAGCCAAGCATCATCGCTACGGCACTTAATGTTATTAAAAAGTTCATCATATCGCGCACTAGGATAGCACCAAATCATTCGTGTGTATATTATAATCTACGTGGAAATTATCATAATGGAGTTGATTATGAAAAAGCCTAGTAAGTGGTTTAAGACTATTTTGTGGGGATTTATTGCTGCATTAGCATGCCTTTTATTAGCAACAACAGTTTGGCTCGGTGATTATTATAAGGCTGAAGACGGTGGGCTTAGTTTATCGGATATGCAATCACTGTCAGTTATAGTGCAGGATGATTATCTAGCAATATATCCTTCTGATGCTACTACTGGAATTATTCTATATCAGGGTGCCAAGGTAGATTATCTTGCATATGCTTCATTGGCTAGAGCTTTTGCCGATAGAGGATTTCTTTGTATAGTTATTGATTCTCCTGCTAATATAGCAATTACAGATGTTGGTAAAGCAACCACAATCATTGCTAATTATCCACAAATAGATTCTTGGTATGTTGGTGGTCACTCCTTAGGTGGTGTGGTGGCAAGCCGTGAGATTCTAGAAAACGCTAAGTATTACGACGGATTAATTTTACTAGCTTCATATGCAAATGTTGATTTAACTAATCTTGATATCAATGTTATCTCAGTTTATGGTGATCAAGATATCATTTTAAATCAAGAATCTTATGATAATGCTTTAAGTAATTTGCCTTGCATTAATGAGTTGGTGATTGAAGGTGGAAATCATGCTCAGTTTGGTAACTACGGTTGGCAAAGTGGTGATGGTGAAGCAACAATAACTGCTGATGAGCAGCAGGCGATTACAGCCGATTTTGTATTAGCTAATATCGGAGGCTAAGATGGGTCTTTCTATAACAACAGGAAAGAGCCTTAACAAATATCTTACAGACTATGTAGTCTTTGACTTAGAGACTACTGGACTTAGTACAGAAATAGAAGACGTTATCGAAGTATCAGCAATTAAAGTTGTTAACGGAGAAATCGTTGATGAGTTTTCCACATTAGTTAATCCTCAAAGGCCAATACCTAAGGTGGCATCCGAAGTAAATAACATTACAGATAGCATGGTTAAAGATGCTATGCCTTTCGACGTGGTGCTTAAGGATTTTATTGGCTTTATTGGAAATATGACTCTTGTTGGCCATAATATCGAGAGATTTGATTTGCAGTTTATATATCGCGATTGCATGAGGTATTTTGGCAAGACTCTTGGTAATGATTACGTAGATACACTAAAGCTTGCTAGAAGCTATCGTCCTGATTTGAAGAGCAGAAGTCTTGGCGTTCTAGCTGAGCTTTATGGAATATCAACTTTAGGTGCTCATAGAGCACTTGCTGATTGTAAGATGAACCAGAAGGTGTACGAGTGCTTGGCAAATGAGATGGATCCAGAGGTTATGGTCTCACGTGGCATTAAGGTTTGCTCTAAGTGTGGAAGCCCAATGAAGCAAAGAGATGGAAAGTATGGTAAGTTTTATGGCTGTTGTGCTTATCCAGAATGCAAGAATACTGAAGATATTAAGTAGGAGAGATAATATATGAGATATTTGGTCGTATCAGATATACACGGTTCTATGTTTTATGGAGGCAAGATTCCTGAGCTGTTTGAGCGTGAACAAGCTGACGAATTAATTTTGCTTGGGGACTTGTATTACCACGGCCCTCGTAATCCTCTTCCTGAGGACTATAGACCAATGGATGTATCTAAGATGCTTAATGGCATGAAGGAAACTCTAGTTGCTATTCGTGGTAACTGTGATGCTGAAGTAGATGAGATGATTTCAGAGTTCCAATTTAACGATTACGTAGTTAAGGAGATTTCTGGCAAGAAGTTCTACTTTACACATGGTCACCACGTAAATATCGATAATGCTCCTGATGAGGAGTTTGATGCTATAGTTTACGGCCACTTCCATACTGGTTTTATTAAGGTATCAGATGGTAAGATTTATGCGAACGCTGGATCCATGTCGCTTCCTAAGAATGATACAGCACATAGTTATATCGTTATTGATGATGAATCTATGGTGCTTAAGGATCTAGATGGCGAGATTATTGAAAGTATTAATTTGAAGTGAGGTATAAAAATGATTATTGATTTCACACCACGCGGAGTTTGTTCTAGAAGAATTAAAATTGAAGTTAATGACGGTGTTATTGATAACGTTCAGTTTACTGGCGGTTGTAATGGTAATACTCAGGGTGTAGCAGCTCTTGTTAAGGGTATGACAGTAGAAGATGCTATCTCTCGTATGGAAGGTATCGATTGTAATGGCCGTGGTACTTCCTGCCCAGACCAGCTTGCTCAGGCTTTGAAGCAGGCTCTTTGATAGGAGGTTTTATGCTATTAAAGGGTGATTTTAGCGAAGAGACTAAGGTCGACCATGTGGTGCCTGAATGGGCCAAGTATATGGATGAAGGCGATTTTATCAGCTATATGCCTTCCTATGTTGGTAATAAGTACTTAGATAAGTTTGAAGAATTAAAGCTTATGTCAGAAGAGAAAGGTGAGATTACTTATTACCTCTATGATCCAACTAAGAATGGCTTTTCTGCTGATGGTAAGTATCCACTTCTTATGTTTATCCACGGCTACACAAATGCTATGGATGGTATTAAGTGTGTTGGTCACTCTGGTGCCGAGATGTTTGCAGATCCTGTAAGACAGGAGAAGATGGGTGGTGCATATCTTCTGGTTCCTCTTGCAAATGAGCGTCGTAATGAGAATGGCGAAGTAGTTGATTCTTGGGATGAAGGTTATCTTCCAGGTCTTAAGTCAATTATCGAGAAGACTTTAAGCGAGAATCCAGCTATCTCTAAGGTTGCAATCGGAGGCGGTTCTTCTGGCGGATTTATGACATGGAATATGATTAACGCATATCCAGAGATGTTTGCTGGAGCATTCCCAGTATCTGGCTGCAACGATGATATCTGTAAGTGCATCGATACTCATATTATGATTTTGTTCGCTTGCTCGAGATACGATGAGTTTGGCGCCTTCGATAGAATCGGGGAGGAAAATATTAAGAAGCTTGAAGCTGCTTCTAATGTGATTACTTATTTCCCTAAGTTTCTTCGTAATGGTGATGGCGGAGTAGCGTCTTTGTATTTTGGTATCGAGATGGGCCAGCATTGCATGATTACTCAGCTACAAGCCGATTTTATCTACGATGATGGAACCCCTTATATTCCTGAATTGCCAGATGGTATGACTGGTTGGTTCAGAGATTTGTAATATGGATGATAGTGTCTTTGTTGAAGTTATTAACGAGATTGATAGGCGAGTAAAGTTACTAGGTGAAGAATGCTAATTAGTATCGCGTACATCCTATTTGCTGGATTATTACTTGGAACTTTGTGTAAGAAGATTAAGTTCCCGAGTTTATTTGGAATGATTATCGCGGGAATACTAATTGGCCCTCATGTTTTCAATCTGATTGACAGCAGTGTCCTTAGTATCTCTGCTGAGATTCGTAAAATCGCCCTGATTATTATTCTCATTCGTGCTGGTCTTAAGTTGTCTTTTGATGATTTGAAAAAAGTAGGAAGACCTGCGATTTTGATGTGCTTTGTACCAGCTGCATTTGAAGTGGTTGGTATGATTTTGCTAGCTCCTAAGCTTCTAGGTATTAGTATTTTGGAGGCAGCTATCTTAGGATCCGTAGTGGGCGCTGTATCTCCAGCTGTTATTGTTCCTAGAATGATTAAACTAATCGATGAAGGTTATGGAACAAATAAGGGAATCCCTCAGATGATTTTGGCAGGCGCATCAGTTGATGATGTATTTGTAATTGTATTATTTACGACTTTTACATCACTTGCTCAGGGAGAATCAATAAGCGTTAGAAGCTTTGTGAATATACCAATCTCAATAGTTACTGGTATTGTAATCGGTCTTGCTGTCGGGTTTGTATTAGTCTGGTTCTTTAATAAGTTCCATATGAGAGATTCAATCAAGGTATTGATAATTCTTGGTATGTCTTTTGTACTGGTATTTATCGAAGATACATTTGGAAGTTTGCTGCCTTTCGCGTCACTAATTGCAATAATGGCATTAGGCTTAATGATTAAGCGCCAGAAGAATGCTCTTGCAGTTCGTTTGTCGTCTAAGTTTGATAAACTTTGGGTTCCAGCGGAGATATTTCTCTTTGTATTAGTCGGCGCTTCAGTTGCTATTGATAGTCTTAAGACTGCTGGCGCAAGTGGCGTAATTTTAATTCTCTGTGTACTCGTATTCCGAATGATTGGAGTGTTTGTTTGTCTAATAAAGACTCCACTTAATATAAAAGAGCGTGTATTTTCAATGCTTGCATATTCTCCTAAGGCGACTGTCCAAGCTGCAATTGGTGGGATCCCACTGGCGATGGGACTAATGTGTGGAGATATCGTGCTTACAGTATCAGTAATTGCCATTATGCTCACAGCGCCACTAGGAGCCTTCGCGATTGATTTGACGTATAGGAAGTTTTTGGAGAAGTCATAAATAGAAAGTGGGTGAGAATTTATGCAGTACACATATACTAAGAATTTCAATACATCATATTCTTCTATTGATCGTACAGGAAAGCTTGGATTAGTAGAACTAATGAGCCTTAACCAGGAGATGATTACTGAGTTCTATGGTTCTGTTGGTAGCGATAATCTGATTTTACGAGAGAAATGCAATGCAGCGTGGCTTTACACCCGAACTAAGGTAAAAGTAATTAGTCTTCCAACCTGGAATACAAAAACTAAAGCAGTTGCTTATATTACTTCAATGTCTCCAATCCGTATGGAAATTGAGGTTGACCTTGTGGATGAAGAAGGTAATTTCTTGTTTGTTGCAAAAACTGAGATGTGTGCAATTGATTTTGAGCAGAGAAAACTTAGGAAAATTGATACTCTAGAATTTCCACAGGATGCAGAGACAATGCCTTCTAACCTCCCTGAAGCATTTGCAAAAAACAGAACTCAGTTTGATGCTACTGATTTAAGCTACAGTCAGAAAGTATATGCGAGCGATACGGATTTTACTGATCATACAAATAATGTTCGCTATGTAAAATTTCTGATGAATACATTTGATACTTCGTTTTATGATGAGAATCAAATAACTGGTTTTGAGATTCAGTTTGCCAAGGAATCCAAGCAGGATGATATCTTAGATATCTATAGAAAAGAAACTTCAGGTAATGAATACAGCTTTTTGATTAATAAAGGTGACGAGGCTATTATTAAGGCTGTAATTAACTACGAGCAATTGAAGTAAGAGGTATCCGATGCCAGCACTAAGCGAGAGAACATCAAGATTTACAGATTCAGTCATAAGAAGAATGACACGAATATCTGATGAATATAATGCGATTAATTTATCTCAGGGCTTTCCTGATTTTGATCCCCCTAAGGAATTGACAGATGCTTTGGCATCTGTTGCTCCTGTAGGTCCACATCAGTACGCGCTTACATGGGGAGCGAAGAATTTTAGGGATGCACTAGCAGCTAAGTATAAGCATTTCGCTGGCGTTGATATCGATCCAGAAAAAGAGATTGTCGTTACATGTGGTAGTACCGAGGCGATGATGGCTGCTATGATGTCTGTCGCAAATCCTGGGGATAAGGTTATAGTGTTTTCTCCATTTTATGAGAACTACGGTGCGGATACGATTTTATCTGGTGCAGAGCCTATTTATGTTCCACTTGTACCTCCGCTTTTTAACTATGATCCTGAGGTGCTTGAGGACGCCTTTCGCCAGAAGCCTAAGGCTATTGTAATCTGTAATCCGTCTAACCCATGTGGTAAGGTTTTTACCAGGGAAGAACTCGTGTTTATTGGCGAATTAGCTCGAAAGTATGATGCGTGGATTATCACAGACGAAGTGTATGAGCACATCCTATATAAGCCTTATGAACACGTGTATGCGATGAATCTTCCAGGTCTTCGTGATAGAGTGATTGTATGTAACTCTTTGTCTAAGACTTATTCTATAACTGGCTGGAGACTAGGTTATGTTATTGCTCCAGCGGGAGTCGCTGAGAGAGTTAAGAAAGTGCATGATTTTCTCACCGTAGGTGCAGCTGCGCCACTTATGGAGGCTGCGGTAACAGCACTTAAGTTTGATGATAGTTACTATAAGAATCTTCAGGAACACTACACTCATATGAAGAACTTGTTTGTAGGCGGTATGCGTAATCTTGGATTATCATTCACTGAGCCTCAGGGGGCTTATTATGTGCTGATGGATATTAGTGAATTTGGTTATAAAGACGATAATGAATTTTGTGTTGATTTGGCAAGTAAAGTAGGCGTCGGTGCTGTTCCAGGTTCAAGTTTTTTCAGAGAACCAGTTAATCATCTTATTAGATTTCACTTTGCTAAGAGGGATGAGACTTTGTATGCTGCGCTTGACAGACTTTCTGATATAGGTAAGCTCAAAAGGTAAAAAGAGTAATTAGACATGACAAAAAGAGTAGTATCAGTTCAGGATATATCGTGCTTAGGACAGTGCTCACAGACTGTGGCATTGCCTATATTGTCTGTGCTTGGAATTGAGACGGTTATCTTACCCTCTGCTGTATTAAGTACACATACAGGATGCTTTGAAGGCTTTACAGTTCATGATCTAACTGAAGAGATGCCTAAGATTATTGCTCACTGGAAAAAAGAAAATATCACATTTGATGCTATCTATACAGGCTATATTGGTGATGTTCGCCAGTTTGATTACATAATCGATTTGAAAAAGCAGCTTAATCCAGGTGGGTTTGTTATTGTTGACCCGGCTATCGCTGATATGGGCGAACTATATCCTGCTTTGAGTCTAGATATTGTAGACGGAATGAAGAAGCTAATAACTCAGGCTGATATCATTATTCCTAACATCACTGAGGCTTCTATTATTACTGATACTCCTTACAAAAATAGTTATTCTCAGGAAGAGATTGAAGTTATTCTTCATAAATTAGCAGATAGAGGTCCACGATATAGTGTAATTACAGGCGTAAGCTTTGAACCAGGTAAGATTGGGGCTGGATGCCTTGATAAGAGCACAGGGGAGATAACTTACTACTTTAATGATTATGTAGATAAAGTCTGCTATGGAACTGGTGATATTTTCTCATCCGTTGTAGTTGGGCGCCTTGTTAATGGCAGTACAGTATATGACGCTCTTAAATCCGCAAGTGACTTCGTTACCTCCTGTATTCGCGCTACTTTAGATGATGACGATCACTTTTATGGCGTGCATTTCGAGAGTGTGCTTGGTGATCTTTTAAGATAAATATATTACCATCTGGTCTTATAAAATTATCGGAATTTGACTATTAATGAATGACCAGATTCGGATTATAATTCTCCTTATTGAAATGAAGTATCTTTGAGGAAGGGTTATATGGCGAATAATAATCGAAGGAAAATCCAAGAGATTTCACTTATAGCAGTTTTTATTGCTTTAGTTTTTGTTTTCACGATGCTTGTGAATATTAAGTGGCCTTTTGGTAATGGTGGTCTTGTGCATCTTGGTAATGTCCCTCTTTTTGTATGTTCAATAATGCTTGGTAAGAAGTCTGGCGCTATTGCTGGTGCTGTTGGCATGAGCTTATTTGATGTGTTTTCTGGATGGGCTATGTGGGCTCCATTTACATTTGTTATCGTTGGCCTTATGGGCTATGTAGTAGGTTTAATTACTGAGAACAGAAAAACAATGTTCTGGTATTCAGTTTCTATGATTGCTGCATTAGCAATTAAGCTTGTTGGTTATTTTTTTACTGAGTGGATTTTATATGGAAGTCCTCTAGCAGCACTTCAGTCTATTCCAGGTAATATCATTCAGATTGGTGTTGCAGCTGTTGTAGTGTTAATTGCCATAAAACCACTTGAATCTGCAGCAAAGGCGGTTGGAATTAAGCATGTATAAGATTATGACTCCTGGACCTACAGAGGTTCCACAGAATGTAATGCTCGCGAGAAGCATGCCATGCACAAATCCAGATTTGGATGTTGAATTTGTCGAAGATTATAAAAAGCTTTGTCTTAAGATAAGTAAGCTTCTTAATACTAGTGCTGAGACGCTAATTCTTGGTGGTGAGGGTATTCTTGGCTTAGAGGCTGCTTGTGCATCCTTAACTGAAGAAGGCGACAGGGTCCTTGTAATTGATAACGGTGTATTTGGTCGTGGCTTCCAGGATTTTGTAACTATGTATGGTGGTGTACCGGTATTGTTTACTGGTGACTATAAAGAGACTATTGATGTCGCTGCCTTGAAGGCTTTCTTAGAGCAAGACAGCGATTTTAAATATGCGACTGTAGTTCATGGCGATACACCAAGCGGTATGCTTAACGATGTAGGGTCTATCACAAAGCTTCTTAAAAACTTTGGGATTTTAACTGTTGTTGATGCTGTATCTACAATGTTTGGTGAGTATTTGGATGTAAGTAATGTTGATATCCTCTGTGGTGGTTCTCAGAAGGTTATCTCAGCGCCTCCTGGACTTACTATTAATGTAGTTTCTGATGATGCTAAGGCTGCCATTAATTCACGTAAGACTCCTATTAGATCTTTTTACGCTAATCTTAAGGTCTTCTTTAATTACTATGAGGAAAAGTGGTTCCCATATACGATGCCTATTAGTGATATCAATGGTCTAAGAGCTGCTATAGAGAATATTGAATCTGATGAGGATATTATTGGCAGACATAGAAGTATCGCTACAGCAACAAGAACAGCACTTATTAATGCAGGATTAAAGCTTTATGCTAATAGTGGTTACTCCAACACAGTAAGTGTTTTTGAAGTTCCTTCAAATACTACAGCTGAAGCGATTCTCGAGACTATGAAGAAGGACCATAACATAATGATAGCTGGTTCTTTTGACGTGTTCGCAGGTAAGATTATTCGTATCGGACACATGGGTAATAATGCTCGTAAGGATAAGGTGCTAGAGACGCTTGGCGCCCTTGATAAGACATTTAATAGCTTAGGTGTAGAGCTTAAATCAAGTCTTGCTTTTGAATTTGAGAAAAACTTTGTAGAATAATACCCAGAATAAAATATAGAGGTTATATATGAAGTTTTTGGTTCAAAGAGTTACGGAGTCTACTGTTAAGGTTGATGGCGAAGTCGTAGGTAGTATTAATAAAGGTTTTCTCGTTTTAGTCGGCATTAGTGATAGCGATAATAGTGAGATTGCTGATAAGATGATTGATAAGCTTTTAAAGCTTCGCATTTTTGAAGATGAGAATGGTAAGACTAATCTCTCAATCGCGGATGTTAATGGCGAGCTTTTAGTAATATCTCAGTTTACTTTGTACGCTGACTGCAGACGTGGTAATCGTCCATCATTCACTGATGCTGGAAAGCCTGATATGGCAAATGAACTGTATGAGTATATCCTGAGTAAAATCTCATCGCTGGGCTTTAAAACTGAACATGGAATATTCGGTGCAGATATGAAGGTGTCATTGATTAACGATGGACCATTTACAGTTATGCTTGATTCAAGGGAGATTATCAAGTAAATCATGGTGATTCGTAATGTAACCTTAGAAGACGTGAATTCTTTGCTTGGAATCTACTCATACTATGTCGAGAATACTGCAATATCGTTTGAGTTTGTTACTCCAACTAAGGAAGAGTTTTCAAATAGAATAATTAACATAACGAAGAAGTATCCTTACCTGGTAGCGGTGGAAGATGAAGTCTTGGTAGGCTACGCGTATGCAACTTCGTTGAAGCAAAGACGGGCATATGACCACTGTGTCGAGACTACGGTTTATGTCGATAGGGAGCATAAGAATAAGGGCATAGGCAAGGCTCTATATGAACACCTCGAAAGGCAGCTGTCATCCATCGGAATCACAAACTTATATGCCTGTGTAGCCGTATGCGACGAAGAGGACGAATATCTTACAAATAACAGTTGGCGATTCCACGAGCATATGGGTTATAAGTTAGCTGGAAGATTCCATTCATGTGGTCATAAGTTTGGTAATAATTATGATATCGCCTGGCTTGAGAAGATAATTGAAGAGGACTAATGATGAGTAAAGCATTAATTGCAATGAGTGGCGGAGTTGATTCTTCACTGGCTGCCAAGCTAATGGTAGATGCTGGTTACGAATGTATCGGTTGTACAATGAAGTTGTATGATAACGAAGATATCGGTGTAAGTCGTACTCATACATGTTGTTCTCTTGATGATGTAGAGGATGCCAGAAGCATAGCTTATAAGCTTGGTATGAAGTATTATGTGTTTAATTTTAAAGATGGATTCAGAGATACTGTTATCAAGAGATTTATTGATGCTTATGAATCTGGTAAAACACCTAATCCATGTATAGATTGCAATCGATTTATGAAATTTGCTCAGCTCTATGAGCGTGCTTTGACTCTTGGATGTGATTTTATCGTTACTGGTCACTATGCAAGAGTTGAGGCTGATGGTAATAAGTTCTATCTTAAGAAAGCTATAGATGAGACAAAGGATCAAAGTTATGTTCTATATTCTATGACACAGAATCAGCTTAAGCACACTAAGTTTCCTCTTGGAGAATTAAGAAAGACTAATGTGCGTGAGATTGCTAATGACAGCGATTTTGTTAATGCTAATAAGCCTGACAGTCAGGATATCTGCTTTGTACCAGATGGTGATTATGCTTCGTTTATAAAAAGAGAGACTGGTAAGACCTATCCAGATGGTAACTTCATAGATAAAGAAGGTAATATACTGGGTACCCATAATGGTATTGTCAAATATACAATTGGTCAGCGTAAAGGTCTTGGGATTGCACTTGGGCAGCGTTCGTTTGTGACTAATATAGATGTATTGAATAATACAGTTACACTTGCAGATGACAAAGACTTGTATAAGAAATCTTTTATTGTAAGTGATTTCAATTGGATTAGCGGTGAAGCTCCTTTAAGTGAATTCCAGTGTAAGGTAAAGATTCGTTATCGTCAAAAAGAATTGCCTGCCATAGTTACTCCGTTAGAAGATGGCAAAGTTAAAGTGGTATTTGATAATCCTGCTCGAGCTATAACACCTGGTCAGGCGGCAGTTTTATATGATGGCGATATAGTTCTTGGTGGTGGAACGATAGAAAAAGTAATTTCCTAACAAAGCTTTTATCAACCAACAAAAAACCCGGGAGCAATTCCCAGGTTTCTCGTCTATATTAGCTTAAAGCGAGGACTCATATAGCTATGCTAAAAGCGTCAGTTACGCTATCTGTAAGAAAATACTTTAACTTCATAAAGGCGTTAATATACAACGAATCATTATTTATATTTCCATTTGTTATGTCTGCGTACTGGTATTTGTTATTTGCACACATCGAAATTAGTTCTTTATTGAATAAATCATTTTGTGTTGAAATAATTACTACTTTACATTTTTTGTCGATTGTTTTGATTGCTGTCTCATATTCCTTGATAAGTGAATGGATATCAGTGTCAGGAGAGTTAAGTTCCACTTCTCCGAGATGAAGTAAAATCTTCCTTGGACTTAAGGAATTCATTATTTCATATATAACTTCTTTTGCTTCACAAATCTTAAGATTAGTTAAGCTTCTGTTGTAAAACTCTGACATGATGCCCATAGACTGGCGAAGTTCAGCCATAGGAACGTTATGCATAAATGTTGAGCCTAATACTACAACGGAATTCTTGTTAGCATATTCATTCAGGCAGTCGTAGAATGCAACTTCATTTTTATTAATACACATACAGATAACCTCCGATTAAAGAGCCTGAGCAGTCTGAGTTTTAGCTGACTTAGAATCAATATATGAGTTTCTGAAGTAAATAATGATTCCAATTGTTACCATAATGATGTTGAGGAAATAGAAGAACATTACATACCAGTGAACTGTCTCATACCATGGCTGGCCTGCGTTGCTGAATATTGCTGCGAACTTGCCGATTAAAGCGAAAATGTATCCAAGCCAGATAAAGGAATAAAACATTACGCTTGTGCCTTTCGCTGTGCGTGCTTTCCATGCTTTGATGATGTTGATTGGCCATGATATGCCAAAAAGGATTACCATCATCGTTTCCATAATGCTGATAAATGTGTCCATAAAGTGCCTCGCTTGTTTTTAAGTCGGTACTCTTATAGCACCAGTAAAACTGGCAAACAATAATTCGTAATTTTGTTGCGCGAAAGGCAAGAGACATCACTTTTTTAACTTACAAAAGCTTAATTCGATTGCTTTTAAAAGGCGGTTTCTTTAATATCAAATTAGGTTTTATTGAAGAGAGGCGAAGGGCTTGAATATTAAACCGACAGTTAAAATACAGCAGCTTATATTTACCACCATGTTAATGATGGCTTCCTTTTTAATTCTAATTATTGCTGTTGTAAGTATCGTATTTAATATCAGATCTGAGCAGAAGAATATCGATGACAATCTTAAAAATGTAGCCAGTGCGATTGCTGCATCAGAGTTTGTTGGTGATATGCTTCAGGACAATGAATCTGGTGGAGAGGTAGCTGCGTATTATTTTAATCACCTTAAAGATTATCTGACTAATGTAGATGTTATATCCGTTGTTTCCAAAGACGGTATCAGACGTTATCACACTAACAGTGAGTATATTGGCTCTGTTTACGATGGAACAATACCAAATTTTGGGAATAACGGCAGACTTTATACCACAAGTGATGTTGGCCCGTCGGGGTCGCAAAGAAGAGCGTATGCAGCCGTCTATGATTCGCAGGGCAACTATATTGGTTTTGTATTAGTTGTAATGCTTAATCAAAACATTAATAGAATCGTTGGTAAGACTGTAATTATTCATGTACTAGCTGCTGTCGTTACGATAGTTTTATGCGCTGTGTTATCAATTGGTTTGTCACGAAAAATAAAATCGAGACTTAGAGGATATGAACCGGATACCTTCAGTGCCATGTATAGCATTAGAGATACTATTATTGAGTCTCTTAATGAGGGTGTTGTAGCAATAAGCAAAGACAAAGAAGTAATGTTTATGAATAGCACTGCTAGAAGAATCCTGGGTGATGTAGATTCTATATCTGATAATCACATAAGTCTTGTTCTATCAACAGGTGAGAATATTCTTGGGATTAACATCAAAAGTGCTAATGGTACAGAAGCAATTTTGAATTTCTATCCAATAAAAGAAGATGAAGAGGTTATTGGCGTATTGTGTGTTATTGCTGATAGAACTGAGTATACAAAGATGATGGAAGACCTAACAGGTGTTAATTACTTAGTTGATTCTATGAGAGCAAATAACCATGACTTTACTAATAAGCTTCACGTTATTCTTGGCCTGATTCAGATGGAAAACTATGATCAGGCTTGCTCATATATCTCTGATGTTACTATGACCAAGCAGGTTCAGCTGTCTAACATCATGCGTTATATAAAAGAACCAGCAATCGCGGCTCTTCTTATCGGTAAGCAGGCGAGAGCTGCTGAGCTGGATATTACTTTCGCGCTCGAGAATGGAAGTTCAATGGAAAAGAACAGCATTAATTTTCCTATGGGCGACCTGATTACAATTATAGGAAATTTAATAGAGAATTCTATGGATGCAATAGATACGACTAATCGTGAGGTCAAAAACATAACAGTAGGAATCTTCGGTTCTAATGATTCTCTACTAATTAAGATTGATGACTCAGGTCCTGGAATTCCAGATGATTTATTGCCAGTTTTATTCGATAAAGGAATAACTACTAAGGGAACTGGCAGAGGAACTGGACTTTATGTAGTAAAGAAACTTGTTGATAAGCTGGGAGGTTCAATCACAGTTGAGTCTGAAACAGGTGAAGGTACACTTATTAGTGTATGGATAAGTAGTGGGGGAAATAAAAATGTATAACGTGTTGATTGTAGAAGATGATCCTATGGTTGCGATGATTAATCAGCAGTACATAGCCCAAAATGTTGGTTTTAATATTTTGGGAATCTGTAGAGATGGTCAGTCAACGCTTGATTTTATAAATTCTAATAAAGTGGATTTGATTATCCTTGATCAGTATATGCCTAAGCTAAATGGAATCGATGTACTTCGCTATATAAGACTACAGGAACTACCAATATCTGTAATTATGGTAACTGCGGCTAACGACAGTCAGACCGTAGAAGAGGCGCTCAGACTAGGAATAGTTGATTACCTTGTTAAGCCTTTCACTGCGGTTAGATTTGGGCAGGCTTTAACGACTTTTGTTAACAGGCAAAAGACTTTGTCTGGCGATAATACTCTGGACCAGAAAAATATAGATGAACTTATTGGTTTTAATATGGCGCAAGGCTCAAATGTGCTGCCAAAAGGAATTCAGGAATCAACTCTAAGGACAGTAGAAAATTTCCTTAAAGAAAATGCTTTTTCCAAAGAAATGACCAGTGATGAGATCGCAGATGGCGTTGGTATCTCGCGTGTAACTATTAGGCGTTATATGAATTATTTTATTGAGATTGGCAATGTAACAGGACGCATGAATTATGAGACTGGTGGGCGTCCTTGTATGATGTACATCTGGAACAAAGTATAACTTAGCATTCTTTTGATTGTCCGTTTTTAAATACTTCGGACATTCCTGTTGAATGACCCACACAAAATGGTGCATCGATTGCTGATACAAGCATAGTTAGTATATCAAATGGTACATAAATCTATATTTACATAGAATTTTACATAGAAAATCAAGTGAATTTGCCTGTTTTCTATGTAAAAGTCTATGTAATCAATAATTTGTAAACTTTTACATAGAACAGACGATTATCAACGAGTTTTCAGCCGGTCAGTCGGCGAGTCAGACGACTAATCAGTGCCACAAACTTACATTAACTTTAAGTCAAAAGACATGCGATCAACCTATGAAGGAGCAAAAGATATGCTCCTGGTGGATGATGTCGATAATAAGGCTTTTTTAGAAGAACTGCTAACTA
>JAKSRJ010000023.1 GCA_024403715.1 Saccharofermentans sp.
CTCTTTCTAACCCACAGCGTCCATTCGTAGCTATCCTCGGTGGTGCTAAGGTATCTGATAAGATCGGTGTTATCACAAACCTCATGGACAAGGCTGATACAATCATCATCGGTGGTGGTATGGCTTACACATTTATCGCTGCTAAGGGCGGTTCTATTGGTAACTCTCTCTTCGAGGCTGATAAGGTTGACCTCGCTAAGGAGCTTATGGCTAAGGCAGAAGAGAAGGGCGTTAAGCTTCTCCTCCCTGTTGATACAGTAGTTGCTGATGATTTCTCTAACGATGCTAACTCTCAGATCGTTCCTACAATGGAGATCCCTGATGGTTGGGAGGGTCTCGATATCGGTCCTAAGACAATCGAAGCTTTCTCTGCTGCTATCGCTGAGGCTAAGACAGTTATCTGGAATGGTCCTGCTGGCGTATTCGAGTTCGAGAAGTTCGCTACAGGTACTAAGGCTCTCGCTAAGGCTATCGCTGATACAGATGCTACATCCATCATTGGTGGTGGTGACTCTGCAGCTGCTATCGAGAAGCTCGGCTTTGCTGATCAGGTTTCCCACATCTCTACTGGTGGTGGTGCTTCTCTCGAGTTCATCGAGGGTAAGGTTCTCCCAGGTATTGATTGCCTCCTCGAGAAGGAGAATGGTAGAACATTCGCAGCTGGTAACTGGAAGATGAACTGTGGTGTTCCAGCTGATGCTGCTAAGCTCATCTCTGAGCTCAAGCCACTCATCACGGAGGCTAAGGCTAAGGTTGCACTCGGTGTTCCTTTCACAGCTCTTGCTGCTGCTGTTGAGGCTGCTGCTTACTCTAACATTAAGATCGCTGCTGAGAACTGCCACTTCGAAGAGAAGGGTGCTTTCACAGGTGAGATTTCCCCACTCTGGCTCGCTAAGATGGGTGTTTCTTATGTAATCCTCGGTCACTCTGAGCGTCGTGAGTACTTCGCTGAGACAGACGAGACAGTTAACAAGAAGGTACACGCTGCACTCAAGTATGGTTTGAAGCCAATCGTTTGCTGCGGTGAGACACTCGAGCAGAGAAAGGCAAACATCCACAAGGATTTCATCAAGGGCCAGATCGTTGGTGCTTTGAAGGATGTACCTGCTGATAAGATGTGCCAGATCACTATCGCTTATGAGCCAATCTGGGCTATCGGTACAGGTGAGGTTGCTACAGACGAGCAGGCAGAGGAAATCTGCGCACTCATCCGTGAGCAGGTTAAGGACCTCTATGATGAGGAGATCGCTGCTGCTATCACAATCCAGTACGGCGGATCTGTTAAGTCCACATCTGCTAAGGGCCTCTTCACAATGCCTAACATCAACGGTGGTCTCGTAGGTGGCGCTTCCTTGAAGGCTGACGAGTTCTCCAAGATCGTTCTTGCAGAAGAGCTTTAATCTCTCGTATCTTTTTGCTTCGCTTCGAACAGGTAAGACATAGTCTTAACTTGCTCGGCAAAAAATACTCGATATTTACTGAGGGCTGTCTCATTATGAGGCAGCCCTTTTGTTATAATTGAAAACATGTTTAGAAAAGCGTTCATAAAAACATTGCCGGTTATGGCTGGATATATAGTACTTGGAATAGGCTTTGGTATTCTTGCCAAGGTTAATGGCCTAAGTGTTCTCTGGGTATTTCTGATGAGCCTTTTTATATATGCTGGATCCATGCAGTTTGTAGGTATCTCACTTATTACTGGCGGAGCTTCACTTATTACTACAGCCATAACAACGCTTTTGGTTAATGCTAGACACTTGTTTTATAGTATTTCGATGGTGGATAAATATAGGGGAAGTGGGCTTAAGAAACCATACCTTATTTTTGGTCTTACAGATGAGACTTATTCTCTTGTTTGTAATGATGATGCAGAAGAAGGATTTGATAAGCATAAGTTCTATTTTTTAATCACTATTCTTAATCAAAGTTATTGGGTTATGGGCTCATTAATTGGTGCCATATTAGGTGGAATTATTACCTTCAATACAGCAGGAATAGACTTCGCTATGACTGCACTTTTTGTAACTGTATTTGTTGAGCAATGGAAGTCGACAAAAGAGCATAGGCCAGCGCTTATTGGACTTGGTGCGACAGGTCTTTGTCTTATCATTTTTGGAAGTGAGAATTTCCTTATTCCATCTATGGCTTTAATAGCAATTTTACTTACAATTCTTCGCCCTGCTTTAACTAAGAAGGAGGCCGAAAATGAGTAATACTTTTATTGCTATTTCTATAGCTGTTATGGCGCTTGTAACGCTCCTTTTAAGAGCATTCCCATTTTTGGTTTTGGGTAATAAAACTACACCAGGATTTATCGTATATTTAAGTAAGTATTTGCCATATTCAATCATGGGAATGCTTGTCATTTATTGCGTCAAAAATGTGTCATTAATTGTAAGTCCTCACGGACTTCCAGAACTAATAGCAATAGTTATTACTGGTACCCTGCAAGCTTTTAAGAGGAATACACTTCTAAGTATTATTGTTGGCACAATAGCTTACATGCTTTTGATTCAGTTATGCTTTTAACTTTTAACATCACGGCGTAAAATAATAGATGGTTAATCCATTAACGAGGAGATAGGTATGTTTGATTATTATATTGTTTTCTTAATTGGTACTATCGTACTGTTTTTCTGGTCTTTGATAGTTCAGGGGAATCTTAAAGCAAAGACAAAAAAGGGAAGTACAATCCAGTCTACAAGTGGTAAGACAGCAAATGAAGTTGTAGAAGAGATGCTTAAGAGCCATGAAATCTATAACATCGAGATTTGCCACAAGCCAGGTGAACTTACTGACTGCTATTCACCTAAAGAAGAGAAGATTTATCTTTCCGACACTACATACGGACAGACATCTTTGACTGCTATCGCAGTTGCTGCACATGAGGCAGGACACGCAGTTCAGGATCACGAGAATATGATTTTGTACGAGGCACGCCAGTTGCTCGTGCCTTTCGCAAATATCGGTACTAGAGTTGCTCCTTATATCGTTATCATAGGTGCAATGCTTGCAGCTTATATGGAGTCTGGTAGAGGATCAGGCGGTATCGGTTGGACTATCAGTACTATCGGTATCGTTATGTATGCGTTGACATTCCTTTTCTATCTTATCATGCTTCCTGTTGAGCGTAATGCGAGCCACAGAGCTTACAAGGATATGAAGCAGTATGGATGGGTTGGTAAGGATCAACTTTCCTACGCTAATAAGATTTTAAGAGCTGCTGGAGATACATATGCCGTAGCTTTGGCATCATCACTTTTGACATTGATTAGGCTCTTAGCTATCCGCGGTAGAAGTAGCAATAGTAGAAGAAGATAAAGTTCATAACTATTTATTATTATAAAGCCTCCAAAAATGGTACGATTAGAATAGCTATTTTTGGAGGTATTTTTATGTCCGGATACACTTTTATTGATAACAACGGTACATTTAAAGCAGAGGGTGCTGACAACACTAGTTACGTATATTTCCCAGTTGGTGGAACAAGCGGCATGATGGGTGCTACAACACCTGAATTCGGAGGAGATTTAAAGACTTCTCAGAATACATTTATTCTAGAGCCAGTAAGCTCTGATAATCTTCACAACAACAAATCTACTAGAAACTTCTGGATTAATGTAACTAAGGAAGACGGTTCTTGTGAGCTTTTGTCTGCTATGGGTAATTCCGTAGTTCAGCACGCAGCTAAGGCTACAGGTAAGGATGCTGACGAGGTTACATTGTATGGAAGCCTTCTCTCTCAAAAGGTCGTTCGTAAGATGATGAAGGGAGCTTTGACAGCAGAGGTTTCTTCTTTTGTTCCTGAGAATACTGACATCAAGATTGAGCTTACTAAGGTTACAATCATCAACAATAGTGATAAGGCAGTTAAGTTTACTCCTGTAACTGCAGTGCCAATCTATGGTAGATCTGCAGATAACATTAGAGACCATCGCAATGTTACTTCAATGCTTAACAGAGTTAACGTTACTGACTTCGGTATCGTTAATAATCCAACTCTTACTTTTGACGAGAGAGGCCACAGAAAGAATCAGGTTGTTTATGGTATGTTTGCCATCGATGAAGCAGGCAATAAGCCTGTTGGTTTCTGCCCTATCGCAGAGGATTTTATTGGTGAGGGTGGAGCTTTTGATATGCCTTCTTTCCCTAAGACGCTAGCGCCTATGGCAAAGTCTGGTGATAGAGCTGATGGCTTCGAGGTTATGGGTGCAGCTGCTTTCGAAGAAAAGGAACTTGCAGCAGGTGGACAGGCTTCTTATGTAATCGCATTAATTATCGATGATATCGCTAAGCCAGCTGAGACAGAAGAAGAGCTTTCTGCTGACAGCAAGGCTTTGGAAGAGAAGGCTGTTCCTGTAATGAAGGAATTCGATAAGCTTTTGAAGGAGCAGGCTGAGTATTGGATTAAGAAGAATAACATTAGATTCAGAACAGGCGATAAGGCTTTTGATAACTGGATGTACTGGGTAGGTATCCAGCCAATGCTTAGAAGAATCTATGGTTGTTCATTCCTTCCACATCACGACTACGGTAAGGGTGGAAGAGGCTGGAGAGACCTCTGGCAGGACTGCCTCGCGCTTATCATGATGGATCCAGGCGATGTAAGAGGAATGCTTGTAGATAACTTCGGAGGCGTTCGTCCTGATGGAACAAACGCTACTATCATTGGTTCTGGTCGTGGTGAGTTTATCGCTGACCGTAACGGTATCACTCGTGTTTGGATGGATCACGCTATGTGGCCATTCATGACAATGGATCTTTATATCAAGCAAAGCGGAGACCTCGGAATCTTGTCTGAGAAGGCTCCATACTTCATCGACAGACAGGTAATGCGTGGTGAGTCCTTGCTCGACTCTATTCCTGATGTTAAGTGCGAAGGTACAGTCCTCGAGCACTTGCTTCTCCAGAACCTCGCTGCTTTCTATGATATCGGTGATCATGGTTCCATGAAGCTTCGTGGCGCTGACTGGAATGATGCTCTTGATATGGCCAAGGACAAAGGTGAGAGTATTGCATTTACAGCAGCTTATAGCGGTAACTACATGAAGCTTGCTTCAATTCTACGTAAGTATGCAGAAAGTAACGGCGACAGCGTAGAGCTTATTGCTGAACTTGAGGGTCTTATGGGCATCGCTGGCGGTCAGGATACACTTAAGGCTTACTGCGAAGCTGTTAAGGAAGGCTTCTCTGGTAATAAGAAGACATACTCTCTTGAGGCTATTGCTAAGGACTTAGAAGAGAAGGCAAATGCTATTGCTGAGCACATTCGTAAGAACGAGTGGTTTACAGATAAGAATGGCTTTTCTAGATTTAACAGCTATTATGACAATAGTGGAAATCCATTGGAGACAAACGGCGCTAAGAATGGCGACCCTGCAATGATGATTACAGGTCAGGTATTTACTGTAATGAGTGGTGTAGCTACAGAAGAGCAGGTAGACGAGATTATTAAGTCTTCTGATGCGTACCTCTATGACGAGGCTTTGGGCGGCTATAGACTTAATACTGACTTCCATGAGATTAAGACAGATATGGGTAGAATGTTTGGTTTCTCCTACGGTCAGAAGGAAAATGGCGCAGTATTCTGCCACATGACTACAATGTATGGTAATGCACTTTATACACGAGGTCGTAAGGAAGCTGGCTGGAAGGTAATCGGTTCTCTTTATCGTCACTCCACTGACTTTAAGAACAGTAAGATTTACCCAGGTGTTCCTGAGTATTTCGACCCTAAGGGCAGAGGTGTATACCACTACTTAACAGGTGCTGCTTCATGGCTTATCTTAACTGTCTTAGGCGAAATGTTTGGTGTTAAGGGCGAGTACGGAGATCTTAAGTTTGTTCCAGGTCTTGTTAAGTCCCAGTTCGATGAGAATGGTGAAGCTGGTGTTTCCTTCGAGTTTGATGGTAAGCCAATAGACGTAACATATGTTATGAATGGTGGCTGTGATGAGGTTGCTTCAATCGAGGTTGATGGAGTAGCAGTATCTGAGGGCACAAACATCCTTCCTAAGGATAAGATTGGTTCTAATATCAAGGTATATCTTAAGTAATGAAAAGAATAGAATTTTACGCTGCTACAGGCGGCCATAATAAGATAGTAGGTTTTCTTTGTCCCGCCAAATTGAAGGAGGGACAAAGAGCCGAAGGCATAGTTCAGATTTGTCATGGAATGGCAGATTACTTTGGTCGCTTTGAAGAGCTTAAGGATTATCTTGTCGACAACGGATGGAATGTCGTTGGTATGGACATGATGGGTCACGGAGAGACGTATAGGATTAATGAGAAGAACGATATGCCTCTCGGTTATTTTGGTGACAGTAATGACTCTGCTTTGTGTATCTTAAGAGATGAGATGACACTATGTGCTAAGGCTAAGGAGACGTTTGGCAAGGATCTTCCATATGTGCTTTATGGTCATAGTATGGGATCATTTGTAGTTCGTAATATTTACATTACACCTGAGTGGTCCAAGGAATTCGATGGTTTTGTATTTGCTTCGACTATGGGACCTAATCCTGCCGTTGGCGCAGGCCTTTTCCTATCTAAGGCATTTGCTGTTTTTGGACGTAAACGAAAGCCTGGTAAAATTTTAAACTCGATTGCTTTTGGAGCTTATAACAGTCGTATACCTAATAGAAAAACTGATTTTGACTGGATATCTTCTGATGACGAAGTTGTAGCAAAATACTGTAAGGATGAATTAGCAGGCTTTTTGTTCTGCAACAAGGGATTTACTGATTTGTTTACTCTAGTTGCTAGAATGCAATCGAAGAATGCACTTGATAATGTACCTACTAGAAAGCCTGTGCTCATGACTTATGGTGAGAATGATCCTGTTACTGATTATGGTAAGGGAGCTTCAAAGGTAGCTAATAGCTTACGCGCGAAGGGGGTCGCGCTTATAGAGAAGAACTATGGTCCATACCGTCATGAGATTCAAAATGAATCTATAAGGTATGATTACTTTAGTGATATATTAATGCTTTGCAGAAAGGCGGCAAATAAAAATGAGTAAATTACCCCCATATGAGCACCTTGTTCATTACTACGAGACAGATCAAATGGCAGTAGTGCACCACTCTAATTACATTAGATGGTTTGAGGAAGCGAGAATTTTTGCTTTCGATAGAATTGGAATGGGCTACAGAGAGTGCGAGGAGATGGGGATTATAAGCCCAGTTACAGCGGTTTCATGTCAGTATAAGACAAGTGCGAAGTTCCACGATAAGGTTAATGTCGAGCTTAAGTTTACTAAGTTTACTGGCATCAGACTTTATATTTCTTATACAGTAACTGATGTCGCTACTGGAGAGGTTCGCGCTACTGGTAGTAGTGAGCACTGTTTTGTAAGTCCTGACGGAAAAATCCTCTCCATTAAGAAATCTTTCCCTGATTTATACGAGAAACTGACCGGTTTTGTTGAAGAAGACGCGTAAAGTTTGAGATATAGGTTTTTTGGTGTTAGTATAGGTAGGCTTTTATTTAAAGCATGGAGGAAATAGAAATGGAAAGAAACGTTTACGATATACTTGAAGAGCGTGGTTATATTTCACAGGCTACTCATAAGGAAGAGATTTATGAGATGCTCGGTAAGCCAGGTGTATCTTTCTATATTGGTTTTGACCCTACTGCAGATTCCTTGCATGTTGGTCACTTTGTTCAGATGATGGTAATGAGCCATATGCAGAAGGCAGGTCACAGACCTATCGCTTTGATGGGTGGTGGTACTGCGATGGTAGGTGATCCATCTGGTAGAACAGATATGCGTCAGATGATGACAGTCGAGACTATCGACCATAACGTAGAGTGCTTTAAGAAGCAGATGGGTAAGGTCGTAGATTTTGACGATGGTAAGGCACTTATCGTTAACAACGGTGACTGGCTCCGTGACTTAAACTACATCGAGTTCCTTCGTGATATCGGACCTCACTTCTCTGTAAACAAGATGCTTACAGCTGAGTGCTACAAGCAGAGATTAGAGAAGGGCTTGTCTTTCCTCGAGTTTAACTACATGCTCATGCAGAGCTATGACTTCTACTATTTGCATCAGAAGTATGATTGCTGCCTCGAGCTTGGTGGTGACGACCAGTGGTCTAACATCATCGGTGGTGTTGAGCTCATCCGTCGTAAGGATCAGGCTCCAGCTTATGGTCTTACATTTACTCTCCTCACAAACAGTGAAGGTAAGAAGATGGGTAAGACTGCCAAGGGTGCTGTATGGCTCGATCCTAACAAGACTCCTGTATATGACTTCTATCAGTACTGGCGAAATGTTGATGATGCAGATGTTATTAAGTGCATGAAGCTTTTGACATTCATCCCTATGGAAGAGATTAATGAGTATGAGAAGCTTATGGGCTCCGCTGCTATTAATGAGGCTAAGAAGCGCCTCGCTTACGAAGTAACAAAGATTGTTCATGGTGAAGAGCAGGCTGACATCGCCAAGAAGACAACAGAGGATATCTTTGAGAACAAGGGTCGTTCTGATGACATGAAGACTGTTGAGGTTGAAGCTGCTGCTTTGAAGGATGGCGTAGATTTCGCACAGATTCTCGTAGACGCTGGTCTTGTTAAGTCCAAGGGTGAGTGCAAGCGTATGATTGAGCAGAAGGGCGTATATCTTAATGACGTAGTTGTTGAGGATAAGTTCTATATGCTCACTGAAAAAGACTTTGATGAGAATGGCGAGGCTATTGCTCGTAAGGGTAAGAAGGGTTATCTTAAGATTAAGGTTTCATAATTTTATTTGAAGGGAGATAAAAATGAAGAAGAAAATTGTTTCAATCGCTCTTTTGGTAGTTTTTGCCTTCTCTTTGGTAGGCTGCGCTAAGTATAAGGAGATCGATTACAAGGTATTCGAGGATGCTTTGGAAGAAGTTGGCTTCGACGATGATGAGTACTATAGCACAAAGAACTATGGTGATTATGATCGCTACGTAATTGCTACAGATGGTAACGTAACATACAGATACATGCTCTTTGAGGATGAGGATGATGCTTACGATTATTTCGACGATTTCTATGATGATTTCGGTGATGCTGTAAGTGATAGAGATTTCTCTGGTTCTTCTAGAAGATCATTCTCTCGTCATTCTGGTTTTGTTCTTTTTAATGGTGAGATTGATACACGTCACTGGGATTCTGATATCTATGGTGGTGTATTCTACAGAGGTTCTATGGTAGTCGAGGTTATTGCTTCTTCTGATAAGAAGAGCGATAAGTCTGATGTAGACGAGTTCTTAAGAGCACTCGGATTCTCTCATCCATAATTAGGTTTTCTTTTAAAGAAAGGAGTATATATTATGAAGACAATGAAGAAAGTACTTTCTATTGCTCTTGTTGGCGCTATTATGCTTTCCGTTGCTGCTTGCGGTAAGGGTAACTACAAGGTAGTAGATAAGAAGACATTCAAGAACGCACTCGAGGATGTAGCTGGTTTTGATTCAGATGATATCTATGATTACACAGATTATTATGATGATGCTGAGCACGATCTCGATTGCTGGGACGGTAATATCCGTTATGAGTACATCCAGTTCGAGGATAACGAGGCTGCTATGGACTTCTTCGATGATTACTACTACGATGATTTCCAGGACATGGTTGATGATCATGACTTCAGCGGATCCCGTTTCTCATCTCACTCAAACACATCTGCATACATTATCGTAAATGGTGAGTCTGATAGCGATGACTTCTTCGATGATGATATCTACGGTGGTTTCTTCTGCAAGGAAGATACAGTAGTTCTTGTTTATGCTATCTCTGATCGTCAGAGAGACATGGATGCAGTAGATGAGTTCTTGAGTGCAATTGGCTACCCACATCCATAATTCTTAACTGAATTACGTTTATTGATGATTTATCCCGCCTGAGGTTTCTTGGGCGGGATTTTTATTGCAATGGTTGCAGTGTGTCAATAATAGGACTATGCTATATACGTTCGAATTTATGTTTGCAAAGTAGAAGTTACGCTGATAAAATATGGACACTTACTTATCAGATGTTAGGAGGTACATATGGAAAACGGCAGACATGATTTTTGTTATGATGGCACCATAGAGGGCCTTCTATGTGTCTATATCAGGTGTATCTCTATGAAGGTTAGGCCGTTAAGTATTAAGCCAGATTACATGGTTATAGGTACACCATATGAAGACAGATATATCTTTATTCGTTCTGATGTTAAGCGAGCAGATCTCCTCTATAAATATGTTGGGGAATGCTCGTCAGCTGAGGTACAGCAGATGTTGCTAGATTGCTTTTTAACAAGTCTCCCTAATAAGGAATTGGATTTGTTTGAATTGGTTTGTCGTGCGATTAGGTATGGTGCCAGAATTGCAGAGGATTACGAAGATCCTACGATGCATAGAATTCAGATGGCAATAAGAGACTTATATCGTGAGTCTCAGTTGTTGGTAAGTGGTTTGAAGTTCTGTGTTGAGTCTGATGTATCGATAGCAGAACTTAATCCTCGTAACTGCGTATTGCCTTTGATTAAAAGGAAAATACTAAGTAATCCTACATATGATGATTTATTAGCCTACGATAAGCGACATGCACTTTTATTGTTAAGACATGGAGCTGAGAATGAGATAATCGATATTCACAAATTATCTATTCCTCCAGTTAATGGTTCTAAGCTTCTATATGAGACGTTCTGGCCCTATGTGCTTAATGGACGCTCTTGTACGTGTAATGGATTAACTAAGAGGAAATCAGATGGCTTAGACTCTTTATGGAGAATTGCATAGATATAAAAGGGGATGCAATCCCTCTCTTCGCATCCCCTTCTCTCCAGAGTTGAAATATTAAATAAAACCTTCTAACTAATTACATTAAATCCTTGAAGAACTCGTCTTCATCTAAGTTATCATCACTGAGTGGAGCTGTCTCCCAAATTGGCTTAGCTGCAGGCTCAGCAGTTGTCTCTTCAGATGTCTCTTCAACAGGAGCTTCTTCTGTAGTTTCCTCAGCTTCTGCTACTTCTTCTGCTGGAGCTTCAACTGCTTCTTCAGTCTCAGGCTCTTCCTCAGTAGATTCTTCTACAACAGCTTCTTCTACAGTGACTGCTTCAGCTTCAACCTCGGCTGGAGCTTCTTCTACAGATTCCTCAGCAGCAACCTCTTCAGTTGTCTCTTCAGTTGGTTCTTCAGCTACCTCTTCAGCCTTAGCCTCTTCCTCAGCCTTCTTCTCAGCTTCGCGCTTTGCAGCAGCTTCAGCCAAAATAGATGCTACAGAAAGCTTAGGAGCTTCTTCTGTTTTTTCTTCTGCTACCTCAGCCTTAGCTTCCTCAGCTGGAGTCTCAGCGGATGTTACAGGTGTCTCTTCCTTAGTCTCTTCTACAGGAGTAACATCCTCAGCTTCTTCTGGCTTTTCCTCTTCGTCTTTCTTGAGGGCTCCAAGGGTAGGAATCTTAATAGCTGATTCTTTTTCTTCAGAAACTTCTTCCTTCTTTTCTTCAGTCTCAGCTAACTTAGCTCCAAGCTTAACTGGCATTCTGTCAGGAACAACCTCGCTACCTGGACGCTTCATTGCATCCTCGAGAGAATCGTGAACCTTACGAATGTCGTCCATATCGAGAAGGCCATCAACATTAGTCTCAAAGTTAGCTGAAGGATTGTTCATAAAGAGTGCGTATACTTCCTTAGGGTTATCCTTCTTAGATACACGATAGAAAGTATCAACAAGCTTTGCCATAGACTTACTCTGAGCCCACTTAGGAAGTTCCTTAACACTTCCGGAACCAGATGTCTTGGCAACGTCCTCGAAGAATTCCTTAGAAGACTTATACTCACCGTTAAGGATATAAGCTCCACCAGTAACACCGTTCTCACAAATACCAACAAGAGCGGAAGCTACATCACGAACATCTACGAAAGCGTGACCTCCAGCAACTGTCTGAACTTTGCTCTCGGTATACTTCTTAATAATCTTATTCATATCATAGTCAGCAGGGAAACCAGGACCAATGATAAAAGTAGGGAGGAGTAAAGTAGCGTTAAATTTGTTAAGGGAAATCTTCTCCATAATATATGCAGAAGCTTCTGCCTTAGTAGTAGCGTAGTCACCCTCAACCTTATTACGATCGAAGTGAACATTAATGCCATCAACAGGCTTATTAGGATCTAGAGAATAAGCAGAGCCTAAGTAAGCGAATCTACCAATCTTGGCTCTAATACACATATCAACTAAGTTCTGTGTACCAGCAACATTGATGCGGCGCATATCAAGATTTTTCTTATCAGAAATAGCGAGTATCTCTTCGGCGTGGATAACTGCAGAATGTCTAGGGTCTTCTACATCGAGGAAAGCCTTCAAAGAATCTTTGTTAAAAATCTCTCCCTCGTAAACCTCGGCTCCCATTCCTGCTAGTAAGGAATAATCTGTCTCAGGTGGTACAAGAACTCTTACATTACAACCTTCAGCTAAGAGCATCTGTACTACAAGACGTCCTACAGGATATTTCGCTCCGGTAACAAGATATTTCTGATACATGTGTTTTCCTCCCAATCTTTCATGTAAAACACAAAAAGAGATACTAGGATTTTACTAACATGACTTGTACAATCTTTTTCGTAAGTGTAAATGGCATGTAAATAAAAAGTGCTTGACAACAATTTTTACTCGATTTATTATGTGAACACTTTCATATTTTAAAGGCTATGACGAAGAAGGTTCGGTAGTTGGATCACACAGAGAGTCAGGGATGCTGAGATCCTGGCAGTAAAGATTACCAATGAACTATCGCTTCCGAGCTGGTACACCGAATGACGATTAGTCAAGTAGACTGTACCCGATAAGCCGCGTTAAGGCGACGGGTTTGATAGAACCTTTGAGTGGTGATTTATTAATCACAAATTGAGTGGTACCGCGGATTATTTCGTCTCAAGCAACTAAGATGCTTGGGCTTTTTTTTTGGAAAGAAAAGTCCATAACAAAAACAGGAGGCAACCATGGCTGAAAAAGAATTGAACATGATTGAGCAGATCAAGGAAATCGCTGACCGTATTAAGGGTCTTCGTCTTGATATGGAGCTCACAACATCTGAGATGTCCGAGAAGATGGGCATGGATGAGGCTGAGTACTTAACTTATGAGAAGGGTGAAAAAGATTTTAACTATAGTTTCTTAAGTAAGTTCGCAGCTCTTGCAGAGATTGATATTCAGGAACTTATGGAGGGATCTACACCTTCTTTGATGGAGTACACAGTTACTAGAAAGGGAGAGGGTCGTAATATTGCTAGACGTGATGGCTTTAAGTTTGAGCGCCTTGGTTCAAGATTTAGAAATAAATATTTCGAGCCATTCCATGTTGTTATCCCTTACTCTGATGATGCATTAAATCCTCCTTATGAGATGCATTCTCATGCTGGTCAGGAGATGTTCGTTGTTACTAAGGGTACACTTAAGGTTCTCCTTGGTGACAATTCTGAAATTCTTCGTGAGGGTGATTCCATCTTCTTCGATAGTACAACACCTCACTATGAGTGTGCTGTTGGTGGTGAGGACTGTGAGTTCTTGTCCATTATCTTTAATCCAGAGGCATGGACAGAGGGTAAGACTCGTAAGGAGACTTTGAGATCTGAGCTTAAGACAGATAGTGTTACAAACACAGATCTTGCTACAAATATCGTAGATCCAGTTTATAAGCACTTCTTCTGGGATGAGTTTGCTTCTACAGGCAAGCTTGTTAAGGTTGGTTTCCACGAGGAAGCTTGTAAGAAGTTTAACTTCGGTTTTGATGTAGTTGATGAGATTGCAAAGAAGACTCCTGATAAGACTGCTATGATGTGGGTTGCTAAGGATGGCGTTACAGACCACAGATTTACTTTTGAGGAGATGAGCAAGAAGACAAATCAGGCTGCTAACTATTTCGCAAGTCTTGGTATCAAGAAGGGCGATAAGGTTATGCTTATCCTTAAGAGACACTATCAGTTCTGGTTCTCTATTGTAGGTCTTGAGAAGCTCGGTGCTGTTGCTATCCCAGCTACATGCCTCCTCCGTGAGCACGATTTTGATTATCGTTATAAGGCTGCTGGTGTATCTGCAGTAGTAATGACACCAGATGGTGATACAGCTGAAGAGGCTATGAAGGCAGCTAAGGCTATGGGCGAGGATGCTCCTACAAAGTTCATGATGGTAAACGGTGCTCGTGGTGAGTGGCTTGACTTTGATAAGGGTATCGAGGAGTGTTCTGACGTATTCGAGCGTCCAGAAGACTGCTCCTGTGGTAATGAGCCAATGGTTATGTTCTTTACATCTGGTACAACAGGTTACCCTAAGATGGCTCTTCATTCTCACCTCTATGCTTTGGGTCACATCACAACAGCTAAGCACTGGCACAATGTTGATCCTAATGGTCTCCATTTCACAATCTCTGATACAGGTTGGGGTAAGGCTCTCTGGGGTAAGATTTATGGACAGTGGCTCTGCGAAGCTCCTATCTTTACATTTGACTTCGATAAGTTCAAGTCCGATGAGATTCTCCCTATGTTTGCTAAGTACGGAATCACAACATTCTGTGCTCCACCAACAATGTTCCGTTTCCTCGTTAAGGAAGACCTCAACAAGTACGATCTTTCTTCTATTAAGTACGCTACAACAGCTGGTGAGGCTTTGAACCCTGAGGTATTTAACCAGTGGATTAAGGCTACAGGTATCCGTCTCATGGAAGGCTTCGGTCAGACAGAGACAACACTCGCTATCGCTAACCTCGTTGGTTCTTCCATTCGTATGGGTTCCATGGGTAAGCCAAATCCTCTTTATGACATCCACATCTTAAATGCTGATGATGAGGATTGTAAGCCAGGCGAGACAGGTGAGATTTGCATCAAGACTTCAGAGGAAGTTCCAACAGGTCTTTATACTTGCTACTACAGAAACGAAGAGAAGACAACAGAAGCATGGCACGATGGCTACTATCACACAGGTGATACTGCTTGGATGGATGAGGATGGCTACATCTGGTACGTTGGTCGTATCGATGACGTTATCAAGTCTTCTGGTTATCGTATCGGACCTTTCGAGATTGAGTCTGTAATCATGGAGCTCCCATATGTACTCGAGTGTGCTGTAACTGGTGCACCTGATCCACAGGGTGTTCGTGGTATCGTAGTTAAGGCTACTATCGTTCTTGTTCCTGGTAAGGCTGAGGCTTCTGAAGAGCTTAAGAAGGAAATTCAGAACTACGTTAAGGAAAAGACAGCTCCTTATAAGTATCCACGTATCGTTGAGTTCGTAGAAGAACTTCCTAAGACAATATCTGGTAAGATTCGTCGTACTGAGATTCGTGAGAACGACGGCGCTAAGGCTTAATCGTTAACTCTTAATTCTAAAATTAAACCGACTACCTTGATGGTGGCCGGTTTTAATTTGTTTTAAAGAATTGAATGATGATTAATTAGATAAATCCTTAACTATCTCGGAGGCCATGATTAATCCTGCGACTGAAGGGGAGAATGCAGTGCTTCCAGGTATATGGCGACTGCCAGACTGCATAGATGATTTATTAGGTTCTTCCTTTGAATAGACGACTTTAACATCCTTGATTCCACGATTTTTAAGTTCGCGGCGCATGACTTTTGCAAGTGGGCACACAGAAGTCTTACTAATATCAGCAATCTCAAACATTGAAGGATTTAATTTGCCTCCAGCACCCATCGCAGAGATGACCTTGCATCCAGCTTTTTTTGCACGCATTATAATCTCGACTTTGGCTGTGACTGTATCTACGCAGTCAGCAACATAGTCAAATGAGGAAAAATCAAATGAATCAGCAGTCTCAGGAAGGAAGAAGCATTCTCTAATCTCAACTGAAGCATCAGGGTTAATATCGTGGATTCTGGAAGCCATAACTTCAACCTTAGACTTGCCAATTGTTGATTCCAAAGCGATAATCTGGCGATTAAGATTAGTAATAGAAACTACATCGTTATCTACTAATAAAAACGAACCTACGCCAGAACGAGCTAATGCCTCAACTACATATCCACCAACTCCGCCGACTCCAAAAACTGCGACACGTGAAGAGCGAAGCTTTGATAAAGCCTCGCTTCCGATTAGCATTTCTAATCTGTCGAATCTGTTTTCCATTAATCCTTAATTCCCTGACGTGCTTTCTCGCGATCGATAACCTGTTGGCGCTGCTCTGGGGACAATATGGAAGCATCGCCTTCCTTAGTTACACGAATAGCAGATCCGCAGTAATTGCAAAATGCTACGGAGTTCTTACGAATACCAAGCTGAGCTCCACAACCTTGGCATGAAACAGCGACAGTTTCACGAGCTCTTTGTTCAGCAAGTTTACGATTCTCAAGTGCTGCAGCCTCTGCCTTTGCTCTATTTGTTGCTTCAACAGCCTCGTGCTTTGCAGCTTCGAGACGAGCTTTTGAAGCCTGATTATCCTGATATGATTCTACAGCTCTTCCGATTTGAAGTCCGAGTCTGATTGCATCTCCCAAATCAAATAACATTATAAATTCCCCCAATCGTCAAAATTAGTATCAATATTAGTGTCTATTATATTATTAGCATCAAAATCAAAGTTTACAGGTTCAATTTTGATAGGCTCGATAGGTTTGATATCAATTAACTGATTATCAATAGCGGATATTTCTGGTTCAACTATAGTTTCTACAGCAGGCGTAGCTTCAGGTGTAGGTTCTGGTATAGGTTCAGCTGTAACCGCAGGCGTAGTTGTTTCCCAGATTGGTTTTGCTTTTTCTTCTTTGGAAACGTCTGGCTTTGAAACCTCTGCCGGAGTATATTCCGTAGGAGTCTGAGAATACTCTGTTTTATTACTTGTCTTATTAGCGACTCTAACTATAATAACTATCGTACCTATAAACAACAATGCAGGGGCAATTTTCCTGATAGTCTCAATAGCAGTGAAGACGATGCTACTAAGAGAAGCTCTATTTAACTCGTTGGCAGCTTTATTTATTACTGTAGCAAGCTCGTATGGTCCGAATTCGCCATGAATATCAGCGAGAGTAAGATTTCTTTTTAATATACGTAATTCTCTATTATCTAGAGTGTCACTACCGATAAATACTTCTTTACTATATCCTGTAACTTCATAAAGATATTCGCGGCTAGCTTCTGGATCGTTAAGATTAGGGATTTCCGTATATACATAGTCTCCGTTATTGACTCTAATCTCAGCAATGTAGATTAAGATATGCTCTTCATCATCGAAAAGCTCATCGTATACGATACTCGCGTCGTTATTGGAACTAAAACTTGTAATATAAACCACAGGCTGAATACCAGTTTTGTTATAAAAATTCTCTTCAGCCGTGATAATTACTTCAGGACTATCCGTAAAGCATCCTGTCTCGTCTATATACCATGTATCGATTTGTGGATGCTTTCTACTAACTACACTTCTCATAATTGCAGGAAAAAAAGCAATTATAAGAAACAGTATTATTACTCCTACTGCAACTTTTGATTTCTTATTGCCTTTGGCCATAACTATCCCCTTATAGGTTTCCCCAATCATCAAAGTCAGTTTTGATAACGTTAGGTACGTCATAGTTTGCATCACCTAAGTTATCAAGAATGTTGTTAGCCTCTAAGTCAAAGCTTACAGGCTCAATCTTAATTGATTCGATAGGCGTAATCGCCTCGAGTGGATCAAGAGGAGCAATCGAGATAGGCTCTTGTGTAGGTGCTACAGGTTTAGCAGGTGCTGGGGCTACAGGCTTAGTCACCTCAGGGTTAATAGTGATTGGCTGACCAATAGGTATTACCTTACGCTCCGCAGTTGGGTTATTTCTTACAATAGTTTTAACTGAAGGAGTTGGATAAGGCTGAGCTGTAGTCGTAGACGTATTGCGATTAGCTTTGTTAGCTATCTTTACCATTAAGATTATGAATCCAACAAATAGGAATGTTGGAATAATAGAAACAAAGAAGGCGATGATGCCTACAATTGTATTTTCTGTTTTCAAGTTTTCAAGCTGATCGTTAGCTCTCTCAAAGGCAATTATCAGCTCTTCAGTATTAGGGATTCCATACTCTAAATCCATATCTCTCATAATATTAGTGACTATATTTAACTGGTTAGACTTAAGTGAGTCAGAGCCAGCATACACTTCTACGCTGTATGCAATATAATCATCGTTATAAACATTAATTAGTCTTTGCTCTTCTTCATCCCAACTAACAATAGCTCCATGGTTTTCGACAATATTAATTAAAACGTGCTCTTCGTCATTGAAAAGACGATCATAAGCACGTGCGGCGCTAGTGTCGACTTTACCACTACTTGTTCCTAATAGATAACCTGTAACAGAGCTGTCGCTACCGTAAGCTTGGGTAATAGCGCGCTCGCGATCTGTGAGGGTAGCATCGCTTATAACTAAAACATATGGTTGAACTCCAGTTATATCATAAAAATCTCTCATGGATTCAAGAAGTGTATCTTCTTCGTCTTCGTCAATGATATTTCCTGTCTGGTCGTCGTACCATTCACTGATTAATGGGTGTTTTGTAATATTTAAGCTTTTGGCGTATGACCCGAGCATTCCAAGTAAAACAAATACAACTACAAATATTATGATTAAATTCTTTGTCTTTTTGTTATTAGCCATAACTATCCCTCCTTATAAAAAGGTTCCTTATTCCGCTAATAATTTATCATAATTAAAAATCGCTTTCTATATTTTGTGACCTACTCTACTGACTTTCCGTCTATAGAGCATAAGGACAAAAAATGGAGGGTAAACTCATGAAGAAATTTACAACAATATTAGCAGTTACAGCGCTTGCTCTAAGCATGCTGTTCACAGGTTGCAGCAAATCAGCTAGTGAGGATGTAGCAGTACATAATTCACGTTCAGGAAATACAGAAACTAATATGCCTTATGAAGAAGCCTCATATGTAGAAGACTACTACGAATATGAAGCTGGCTTAAGTGACATAGAATACTATGACGGCGGTTCTAATAGAACAGTCGCTTCTTCAAGTCAGACAAATCCTAACGTAATTGATACACGTATGCTAATTAGACGTGTAACTATGGATCTAGAGACAACTAATTATTCTCAAGTAGTAAATGATTTACTTAGTAGTGTAGAATCTGCAGGTGGTTATGTGGAGACTTCAAGTGGAAATACAGTTAGCGGTCATCTAAGAAGTGGTTACTATGTAATCAGAGTTCCTGCAAATCAGCTTGATTTTGTTATTAGTGGATTAAGCGCAAATGCTACTGTAACTTCATCATCAGAGAGTACAGAAGACGTAACTTTGCAGTATGCGGACACTCAGGCTATGGTCGAGTCATTAAGAATTGAGCAGGAGACATTAAATGAACTGTTATCTCAGGCTGATTCACTCGAGACAATTCTTATTTTGCAAAATGAGCTTACAACTGTTCGTTATCAAATCGAAAGCTACGAGTCTCAGCTTCGAGTTCTCGAGAATCAGGCTTCACTTAGCACTTTGACAGTAACAATTAATGAAGTTTTGGAAGAGACAGAAGTAGAAGAGCCACATGTTGTTACTTATGGAGAGAAAGTGGCTGATACTTTCGAGAAGATGCTTGAGAATACAAAGGAGTTTTTTGAAGATTTATTCCTCGAGATTATCCTTATCATTCCTGGAATTATAGTATTTGCAGTAATCGCAACAGCTATCTTTGTTACAGTTAAGGTTCTACTTATTAAGAGAAGAAAGAAGCTTAAAAAGCTTGCTGCTGATAAAGTTGACAATCAAAGCAAGAATGACAATAACAATCAGCTCTAATACAAACATAATTACAAAGGTAAAAGGTGAACTCATGTAAGGTCTTAGACCTGGAGTCATCCTGTAAATAACCTGATGATGAGTAAGAAAAATCGGATAGGTAAGACCACTAATGAGAGTTAGGGTTTTACCACCGATTTTCTTCATATGTGGCTCTAGAAAAGAAATACTAATAAAAACGCTTAATGCAAGAATTGTGATTTTAAAAACATATGGAATAGGGATGCTTACAGGCAAAAATGTACCTATAATAAGCAAAGGAATAGTCGCATAAAGAATCTTGGTAGGAATTTTATCCCAGAATAGTCCTAGATACATACCGAGGATGAATTCGTAGCCTTTAAATATAATACTTAAATCAGGTGAGATGCTAAATGGGTAAAAAATAGCTAGAAGAATGTATGCTAGAGTTGTAATACCAAGGAACATCCACTTGTTTTTGAGCAACAAAAATCTAAAGATAGGGAATAGTACATAGAGGACTATAAGGCAACCCAAAAACCATTCTCCTATTGTTGTATCGAAAGTAGTAATACCGTGAGCACTAATCCATTCGTCCATGCCAAGGAAATTGAAGATTATTCGCCACTTAGGAATATCAGGTCGGAAAATTTTGTCCAAATCATGTGCTATAAGACCGCAGTAAGCTATATATAGAATGCAAGTAACATAGAAAGGAATAAGTAGTCTTAATAGACGCTTGATGTAGAAAGACTTAATCTCAAGTTTGTCGTGAGTTGATATCATTAACCCTGCACCAGAAAGCATGAAAAAAATGCCAACTGCAAGAGGCCCTAGTCCTATATTAGCATTGGAGTAAAGCGGACTTACAACTTCTATTGGGTAGTAGTCACTAAGATAAAGCTGGATTATTGCATGGTAAAAAAGTACTGCTGCAAAGCATGCAATTCTTAAAACATCAAAGTATTTTATGCGATCTCTCACGTGTTTCCTTAGTACCTCGAATAATTAAACCATTGTAACATGAATACCAAGTTGTTAAGAACACTTGATTCGTTGATATCACTTGGGTGCTATGGTAAAATTTGTGAGTCTATATAAATAAGGCAAACGTCCCTAGTGGCGCTTAAATATTGCCGAAAGGAGTCACAGACAAATGATTTACACAAAGGAAGTTCAGAACATGTGTCCAATAGCTAAGGGCGCAAAGCATGAGCCAGCTCCTATTCCTGAGGAAGGAAAGTGGGTACACGCTAAGAAGATCGAGGACATCTCCGGTTTCACACATGGTATCGGTTGGTGCGCACCACAGCAGGGTGCTTGTAAGCTCACTCTTAACGTTAAGCAGGGCGTTATCGAGGAGGCTCTTGTTGAGACTATCGGTTGCTCCGGTATGACTCACTCCGCTGCTATGGCAGCTGAGATTCTCCAGGGTAAGACAATCCTTGAGGCTCTTAATACTGACCTCGTTTGCGATGCTATCAACACAGCTATGAGAGAGCTCTTCCTCCAGATCGTTTATGGTCGTACACAGAGTGCTTTCTCTGATGACGGTCTTGCTATCGGTGCTGGTCTTGAGGACCTTGGTAAGGGTCTCCGTTCTCAGGTAGGTACAATGTACGCTACAAAGGAGAAGGGTGTTCGTTACCTCGAGATGGCTGAGGGTTATGTTACAGGTATCGCTCTTGACGCTGACAACTGCGTAGTTGGTTATCAGTTCGTTTCTCTTGGAAAGATGACAGACTTCATCAAGAAGGGTGACGATGCAAACACAGCTTGGGAGAAGGCATCCGGTTCTTACGGACGTGTTAAGCCTGAGCAGGGTGTTGTTAAGATCATCGACCCTCGTAAGGAATAATTAGGAAGGAGAAACGATTAAAATGGCAATCGAATTTGAATCAAAAGAGAGAAGAATGCCTCAGATTGAGGCTGCTTTGAAGGCAAACGGCATCGCTTCCCTCGAAGAGGCTGAGCAGATCACAAAGGACGCTGGTCTCGACGTATACACAATGATTAAGAACATTCAGCCAATCTGCTTTGAGAACGCTTGCTGGGCTTACACTGTAGGTGCTGCAATCGCTATCAAGAAGGGCTGCAAGAGAGCTGCTGATGCAGCTGCTGCAATTGGTGAGGGCCTTCAGGCTTTCTGTATCCCTGGTTCCGTAGCTGACCACCGTAAGGTAGGTCTTGGTCACGGTAACCTCGGTAAGATGCTCCTCGAGGAAGAGACAGAGTGCTTCTGCTTCCTCGCTGGTCACGAGTCATTCGCTGCTGCTGAGGGTGCTATCGGTATCGCTGAGAAGGCTAACAAGGTTCGTCAGAAGCCTTTGAGAGTTATCCTCAACGGTCTTGGTAAGGACGCTGCTCAGATTATTTCTCGTATCAATGGTTTCACATTTGTTGAGACAAAGTATGATTACAAGACAGCTACACTCAATATCGTATCTAAGACTCCTTATTCTGAGGGTCTCCGCGCTACAGTTAACTGCTATGGTGCTGATGACGTTCAGGAGGGTGTTGCTATCATGCATCACGAGAACGTAGGTGTATCTATCACAGGTAACTCCACAAACCCAACACGTTTCCAGCACCCAACAGCTGGTACATATAAGAAGGAGTGCATCGAGATGGGCAAGAAGTACTTCTCCGTTGCATCCGGTGGTGGTACAGGTAGAACACTTCACCCAGATAACATGGCTGCAGGTCCTGCTTCCTATGGTATGACAGATACAATGGGTCGTATGCACTCTGATGCTCAGTTCGCTGGTTCTTCTTCCGTTCCTGCACACGTAGAGATGATGGGTCTCATCGGTGCTGGTAACAACCCAATGGTTGGTATGACAGTTTCTGTTGCAGTTGCTGTTGAAGAGGCTGCTAAGGCAGGTAAGTTCTAATCCTTAGTTTATAAGGTTTTTAACAATACATTTAAAAGCCCCGGTTCATTCGAATCGGGGCTTTTTTATGGGCAAAATTATATTGAAGAAAAGAGTTGTATTAAGCCTGAGTTGTCTTATAACTTGGCTTTGTATTTTTAAAGATCATGTAACCAATAACTGCAATTACGATAGTAACTATTTCTACGATTACGATAGCGATGAAGTTATCACCAATTGCTTCTAGTGCATAACCTGTAATAAAGAAGCCAAAGATGTTATAGACCATGTGTGTAACAATTGCTGGAATAACAGAACCTGTCTTAATAGCGATGATACCAAGAATTAATCCAAGTACAGTAGCATACAAACCCTGAACAAGATTTAGGTGAATAATACCGAAGCATACAGCCTGAACTACAAGCAATACCCACATCTTGCAGCGGCTCTTCTTCAAGTGAGCAATAGTAGCTGCTCTAAGACACATCTCCTCAGCAATAGGTCCAAGAATTGTTCCATAAAGTGCAAGTGGAATAACAGATGCATCACCAAATGCTGTATCCATCATCTCATTATAATTATCCATAGAGCTTGGAATTAAATGATCAACAATACCCAAGAAGCAGCTTGTAGCAAAATTAAGGCTTATAGCGATGATTACAATAGCAATGATAGTCTTAACGGAAAAAGTCTTCTTATAATCAATCTTAACTGCGTTCTTACCATTAAGCTTTTTATACCAGATGAAGAAGGTGATGATAGAAATAATCGCATATACAACGAGTGACCACATAAAGCCGTCGCCAAGCTGTCCCATAATGGCAGCTGTCATATCATTAGGATTATTGATGCTCCTGAGGGTGCCGTCCTGCATCATCTTAAATACAGCAAATATCATTGGAACCATGGATACTGCCATCTGTATGCAAAGAAGCACTACGAAGGGCAAAAAGGCCAAAGCGAAGTGTCCTACATCAATCTTATTTTTCTTTTTGTTTATGCTGATTTGTTCTGACATTGGAAATGTCCTCCTTGTTTTTACGTTTACCATTTTGAAGGAGAATTACCAAATAATCGCCAAATGAAATTAAAGAAAAGGTTAAGAGTTCTCAGCTTTTAATTTACGGTCTAGTTTGATTAGATCATTAAGTGAACTGTTAATAATAATTACTAAGGATGAAGATAAACGCTCTTTATCAGGAGCGCTATAAAGTCCAGGATATAATCTGCTCCAGTTGCCAAGATAGCCTATTACGCCTGCAATAAAACTAGTGGTAGCGCAGTCAATAACAATATCATCACCATTAAGATCTAATGTTTCTTCAAGATATTTGCTTAAAGCTATAATAGTTTTGAGTCTAAGATGACTATTGTAACTACCAAATAATAAAGAAATATGTCTGGCGTATTTCTCATTAGGTATATAGGTTAAGTCTTTAAAAACTATATTAACTCCATAATATGTAAAATCAGCCTTAATTGAACTCTTCAAAACGTCAACAAGGAAGTTTTCAAAGTCATCAAGCAAATCATATATGTCTTTAAAATACTCGTAAAAAGTAGAGCGATTAATTCTAGCTATTCTACTTATCTCACTTACTTTGATTTTTGTTAATTCTTTGGTTTTGAATAGCGTAGCAAATGCAATATATATTTTTTCTTTTGTAGACGATAATTCCTTCATAATATCTCCAGTAAATCCAACATTTTTAAAAATATTGTCGGGTGAATTCTATTTGGGATAATAATACAATAAAGTCCAATAGTCCAACACTTGTTGGACTCCCTTACCCCCAAGGGTTGCCGATGTTCTTCTCATTACTTATATATCGGCATATTGTAAAAGCTTCTTCCCCCTCGAAGAAGCTTTTATTTTACTCTTTACTATTTTTAAAAAGAAAATATAATAGCGTTTATGTTTACTGCGCTTTTAATTATTATTTATATAGCTTTTATAAGTCTTGGACTTCCAGATTCTATCTTAGGATCTGCATGGCCATTGATGCACATTGAACTTAACGTTCCATCTTCTTACGCTGGATTTGTGACAATGATAATTGCCTTTATGACAGTAGTCTCCAGCTTAATGTCAGACAGACTAAATCGTAAACTTGGTGCTGGTAAAGTTACTGCGATTAGTGTGTTGATGACAGCTTTTTCGCTTTTGGGTTTCTCGCTAAGTACTAAGTTTTATATGCTCTGTCTTATTGCTATTCCGTATGGACTTGGTGCAGGTGCAATTGATGCAGCACTTAATAACTATGTAGCGCTTCATTATTCATCAAGACATATGTCTTGGCTTCACATGAGTTGGGGAATAGGTGCATTTACAGGTCCACTTGTTATGGGTCAGTTTCTTGTTAATGGATTCTCATGGAAGTCTGGGTACTTTGCTATCGCGGTATTTCAGTTTGTACTCTCTGCTATTATTATTTTTACCCTTCCTTTGTGGAAAAAGGTTGAAGTTGAAGATGCCATAAAGAATGGAGATGACGTTGCTAATAATAAATCTTCTAAGGCTCTTTCATTAAAAGAGATAATATCTATTCCTGGTGCGAAGAGTTTATTCTTAGCGTTCCTTTCTTATTCAGCTATCGAGTCTACAATCATTTTGTGGGCAACAAGTTTTATTAGTGAGACACGTGGCATAAGTGCTACAGAAGTTGCAAGCTATGGTGCTCTCTATACTCTTGGAATCACTATAGGAAGATTTTTAAGTGGATTTATCTCTGACAAGCTTGGCGATCGTAATATGATTCGCTTGGGATGTGGTGTGATTTTAGTAGCTCTACTAATTATATGTGTTCCTGTCGGAGGCGCTACAGTAACTGCAATAGGACTAGTTCTCTCTGGTGTTGGTTCAGGTCCTATCTATCCTTCAATCATTCACTCTACACCTAAGAATTTTGGGGCGGATAAGTCACAGGCTTTGATCGGTGTTCAGATGGCATTTGCCTACATGGGAACTACTTTTTGCCCACCTATATTTGGCTTTTTGGCACAGACATTTACTGTAAAGCTTTTTCCAATATATCTCATACTTTTCTTCGTTCTTATGTATTTGATGTCTGAGATGGTTAATAGAATTACTGGAAAGGCAACAAATTAAAGATGATTAGGAAGATTAAAGACTTAATTAAGAACGATACAGTCCTTTTAATCGCGACATTACTTGCGATAGTTTCTTCTATAATTATCACTCCTGATTTGGAGTATCTAGACTACATTAACTATAGAGTTCTAGCTATCCTGATGGGTCTTATGATTGTCATGGCGGGATTTAAGCGAATGGGTGTGTTTACTGCCGTTGCACGTGGTTTATTAAAACTCACAGGCTCTGTCCACAGTAGTTCCATGGTTTTGGTAATGCTTTGCTTTTTCTTTTCTATGGCAATTACAAATGATGTAGCCCTGATCTCATTTGTTCCGTTAACTCTCGAGATGCTTCGTCTGCTTAAGAGGGAAGACTTAGCTATTAGAATTGTCGCTTTACAGACAGTTGCTGCTAACTTAGGTAGCATGGCAACTCCTATAGGTAATCCTCAGAACCTATATTTATATGATCTTATGGGTGTTAGCTTTGGCGCATTTATTAAGCTCATGATAGTTCCTACTTTACTATCTCTAGTATTTTTAGTAGTTGCTATTTTGTTCTCTATTAAAAACGAGAAACTCGAGACATCAAATATCAATAAGGCATCAAAAATACCAACAGTAAAGCTAGTAGCATTTATAGCTTTGTTTGGTATTAATGTTCTTACTGTTCTAGGAATAGTTTCTTTTTATGTTTCTTTGCTAATTACTATTATCGTGGCAGTAATTCTAGACAGAGGCGCTCTCTTTATTGATTATGCTTTACTTCTAACCTTTTTCATGTTCTTTGTGTTTATTGGAAATATGCAAAGAATTGAATCGATTGTAACAATGTTAAACACACTAGTAGCGGGCAAGGAACTAGAGGTAGGTATTCTCTTTTCTCAGGTAATAAGCAATGTACCTGCAGCGATGCTTTTATCGCCTTTCGCAGAGAGTTTACAGGGGCTTTTGTATGGAGTTTCCCTAGGTGGTCTTGGCACGCTTATAGCTTCCATGGCAAGCCTTATTTCCTATAAGTACATAGCAAGAAGTGAGAGCTCAAAAATTAGCTCCTCGAAATACCTTTTCTACTTCACAATCGTTTGCATTATTTTCCTTATTCCACTTTACGTAGTAGTTAAATTCTTAATGTGATATTTACAATAGCCCTATAGTATTAATGCTATAATTCTGACTAGGTGGAGGTGCTTTATGAGCAACAGAATTTTACCAGTCAAAAAGGCTATTTGTTATTCCGGTTATCGTGATGGTCAATCTCCATCCGGCAGCATGCCAACAAGAGCTCAAATCGAAGAGGATATGGCTATTCTTAATAGCGAAGGATACGAGTACATCAGAATGTATGATCCTAATGAGCATGCTCGTATGGTGTTAGAGACAATCCGTGCCAACAATTATCCTATGAAGTGCATGATTGGTATCGATGATCAGCCAGAAGTTAACTCTCATAATTGTATTTTCGGAGAGCAGAATTTCACGGATGAAGAGCTTCTTGCTCATGCTAAGCGTAACGATAACGAGCTTGATAAGTTAATCGCTCTAGCCAATGAATTTGAAGATATCATTAATGTCGTTTCTGTTGGTAATGAGAGCCATTTTGAATTGGTAGGACATTTCGTTCCAGAAGAGAGACTCATCGCTCATGTAAATAAGCTTCACGCTAATGTAAAGCAGCCAGTTACTTACAATGAGACTATCGGTGCATGGTTTGATTGTAAGGAATTAGCTAAGGCAGTAGACCTTGTTAGCTTCCATAGTTATCCATATCATGTTGGTACTTCAATCGAGAATGCTATGGATGAGCATGACGACAATATTAAGAACATTCGCGCTGCTTTCCCTGATAAGGAAATCTGCATTACTGAGCTTGGTTGGACTACTAATACGGCTCATACGGATCGCCCTGGATATGCATGTGTAGAAAATCAGATTAGATACATAACGGAAGTTACAGAATGGCTTAAGAAAGAAGATCTCGTAGGATATTTCTTTGAAGCTTTTGATGAGACTTGGAAGGCAGATGTACCTGAGGCTTCTGAGTGCAACTGGGGAATCTACGGCATGGACCGTAAGCGTAAGTGGTGATTGACATGCTATTTATTGGAATCGATCTTGGAACATCTGCAACTAAGCTGTTACTCATGGACGAGAACGGCAATATATTAAATCAGGTATCTAAGGAATATCCTCTAGAATTTCCTAATCCTGGTTGGAGCGAGCAGCATCCATCGCTTTGGGTTGATGCTGTGATGACTGGTATCCCTGAGCTTTTAGAAGGACAGGATAAATCTCAGGTTAAGGGTATTGGTGCTGGTGGCCAGATGCATGGTCTTGTTATATTAGATGAAGACGATAATGTTATTCGTCCTGCGATTTTGTGGAATGATGGTCGTACATTCGAAGAAGTTGATTATCTTAATAATGAGATTGGAATGGATAAATTAAGCGAGTATACAGCAAATATTGCTTTCGCTGGATTTACTGCTCCTAAGGTTTTGTGGATTAAGAAAAACGAACCAGAAAACTTCAGTAAAATTTCTAAGATTATGCTTCCTAAAGACTATATCAATTATGTCTTAACTGGCGTTCGTTGTACTGATGTATCTGATGCCTCTGGAATGCTTCTATTTGACGTTAAATCAAAGACATGGTCTAAGGAGATGCTCGATATCTGTGGAATAGAAGAAGCTCAAATGGCGGCAATCTACGAGTCCTACGAGAAGGTAGGAACAATACTTCCTGATATCGCAGAGAAGTTAGGATTAAGTTCAGATGTAGTAGTTGCAGCTGGCGCTGGTGATAACGCTGCAGCGGCGGTTGGAACTGGTACAGTTGGTGACGGTGCATGTAACATCTCACTTGGAACTTCAGGAACAATCTTTATCTCATCTAAGGAGTTTGGAGTTGATAATAACAATGCGCTTCATTCTTTTGCTCATGCTGATGGCAACTATCATCTTATGGGTTGTATGTTATCTGCCGCATCATGTAATAAGTGGCTTATGGATGAGATTTATAAGACTTCTGATTATGCGGGTGAGCAGGTGGATATTACTGAAGATAAGCTTGGTAATAACCACGTATTCTTCCTTCCATATCTTATGGGTGAGAGAAGCCCAATTAACGACACTAATGCTCGTGGAACATTCATCGGAATGACTATGGATACTTCACGTGAAGATATGACTCAGGCCGTGCTTGAAGGTGTTGCTTTTGCCTTTAGAGATAGCTTGGAAGTAGCTAAGAAATTAGGTATAAAAATCGAGAAAAGTAAGATATGTGGTGGTGGCGCAAAGTCCAAATTATGGAGTACAATATTATCAAATATCTTAGACATTAAGCTCGAGATTTTGGAGTCCGAACAGGGCCCTGGAATGGGTGGCGCGATGCTTGCTATGGTAGCGTGTGGCATATACGAGAGCGTCGATGAGGTATGCGCGAAGTTAGTTAAGGTTGTAGATGCTATTGAGCCTACAGAAGAGATAGCTTCAAGATATGAAAAGAGATATCAACAATTCCGTGAAATATATCCTGCATTAAAGGCAGTATTCCCGAAGTTGAATTAATAAAAACAAAATATACAGGAGGACAAGATTATGCTTGGCAACAACATTCCAGAAGTGAAATTAGGTATCATTGCAGTATCACGTGACTGCTTTCCAATTGCACTTTCTACACAGCGCAGACAGAACATCGTAGCTGCTTACGGTAAGGGAGTTTATGAGTGCTCCGTCACAGTAGAGAATGAGCTTGATATGGTTAAGGCAGTAGACGAAGTTAAGGGCGCAGGCTGCAATGCTTTGGTAGTATTCCTTGGTAACTTCGGACCTGAGACACCAGAGACTTTGATTGCTAAGAACTTCGATGGTCCTTGCATGTTCGTAGCTGCTGCTGAGGGTGATGGCGACATGATTAATGGTCGTGGTGATGCTTACTGCGGTATGCTTAACTGCTCTTATAACCTTGGTATGAGAAAGATTAAGGGGTATATCCCAGAGTATCCAGTTGGTACTGCAGAAGAGATCGCTGACATGATTCGTGAGTTCGTGCCTATCGCTCGCGCTTTAATTGGTCTTTCTTCTTTGAAGCTCATCACATTTGGTCCACGTCCACAGGACTTCTTCGCTTGTAATGCTCCTATTAAAGGCCTTTATGAGATTGGTGTTGAGATTGAAGAGAATTCTGAGCTTGATTTGCTCGTAGCTTTTAAAGAGCACGAGAACGATCCACGTATCCCTGCAGTTTGTGAGGATATGGCTAAGGAGATGGGTGAAGGTAAGTACTATCCAGACCTTTGCGTTCGTATGGCACAGTTCGAGCTTACACTTCTTGACTGGGCAGAACAGCACAAGGGTTCAAGACAGTATGTTGCTTTCGCTGATAAGTGCTGGCCAGCATTCCCAAGCCAGTTTGGTTTTGAGCCTTGCTATGTAAACAGCCGTCTCGCATCTCGTGGTATTCCAGTATCTTGTGAAGTAGATATCTACGGTGCTCTTTCTGAGTATATCGGTATGTGCGTATCTGGTGATACAGTTACACTTCTTGATATCAACAACTCTGTTCCTCAGTACATCTACGACGAAGATATCAAGGGCAAGTACGATTATAAGCTTACAGATACATTCATGGGCTTCCATTGTGGTAACACACCAGAGTGTAAGATGTGTTCTTCTCGTGCAGTTAAGTATCAGCTCATCCAGCATCGTTTGCTTGAGCCAGCAGGTAGTGAGCCAGATTTCACACGTGGTACTTTGGAAGGCGATATCGCTGCAAGCCCAATCACTTTCTATCGTTTGCAGTGCGATAGCGAGGGAGTGCTTAGAAGCTACATCGCTGAAGGTGAGGTTCTTGATGTTCCATGCCGTTCCTTCGGTGGTATCGGTATCTTCGCTATTAACGAGATGGGCAGATTCTATCGCCACGTTTTGATTCAGAAGCGTTACCCACACCACGGTGCAGTTGCATTCTCACATGTAGGTAAGTATCTCTTCGAGGTATTTAAGTTCTTAGGTGTTAGCGACATCGCTTACAACCAGCCAAAGAGCCTCCCATATCCAACTGAGAATCCTTTCTGCTAATACGTCGAAATAAGTTTACTCAATCAAAAACCGGTATCCGTAAGGGTACCGGTTTTAAGTTGTATTTTTAAATCCTACTTAACCTTGGTGATCGAACTTCTTTAAGATAGGAGTAATTAGGTTGCCCCAGTGGAACTTACGGGCTAACAGATAACATACAATCGCCAGCGTCGCTCCAGAGAGCATATCCATTATGTAGTGCTGCTTTAAAAAGAGAGTGGAGAGCACAACTGACAATGCATATAAGCCGATAAAGATACGTGTTCCAAGAGGAATTTCTTTGCAGCGAGCAACGCCAAGATAGCAGAAAACAGATGACATAGTATGGAAGCTTGGAAGAAGTCCATGAGCCATTTCTCCAGGGTCCATATCTGTGATAAACCACTGATGCCATCTAGAAAAAATATCCGTTCCTACATTGCTATAAAGTCCTTCTGCGGCGCGATCCATAGTAGCTGGGAATAAACTTAAAATAACTCCTCCTACAAGGTAAGCTACAGCAAATCCGATTAGATAATCTGCATATCTTTGTCTTGGCGCCTGTGAGTTTAAAATAGGACAGATAAACCAGAATAAGTATGCGAAGAAATATACTGTAATGAAAACAGGAACGATTGGGATTAAATCGTCGATGGCAGGGATTTTTGGGATGTAGCTAATAATAGCGAATCTTTGAGATAGAGGTATGCTGACCTTAAAGCAAAGTACGTGCATTAAGATTAATATCAGTCCAGGAATAATCGAGAAGAGATATATCTTATTCTTAGTGTTTGTGTTGCTCATTTTTAAGCCTCCTTATGAGGTTTCATATCTATAACAAATATGCATCAAATCTTGAATCTGAACAATATATTGAATCAAAACAATCTATAAACATATCAACTGATAAAGCCTGATCCTTCATAAGAATTTTGTTTTGAGTTGTATCAAGGTGTGTAACAAAAAGGGTCTTTTGAAGTTTATCTGTGCAGGATGAAAAATCTTGGTCAACGTACTTCATAAATTCATCTTTATTGCCGTGTGTCGCGTATCTTAAACTACCCTGCCATTCGTTAGGAATATTAGTTGAATCGATAGATGTTAATCCAAGATTTTCTTTATCGCATTCATGTGGAAGTTTTCCATTGCCATGTCTAGTGACGTAGCTTCTTGTAACATATACCGCTTCATTAAGTGTTATACCTGCTTCTTTGCAGATTAATAGAGGATTATATAGTCCAGTTCTAGACCCAGTTACATTAGGTAAATATTCCTCTAGAGCTTCATCTAGAAGCAAGCCTTGACCACCTTCGAAAAGCACTTGCTCGTAGTTACCAAAAAGCTTTGATGTATTCTCTACGGGGGCAATTAATTCGCAGTTACGAAGCATCATCTCAAGTGAATTATGAAGAACAATTTTGTCATTAAAAAGCTCATAATACTCACCCATGTTGTTCTTGTTAAGGCCTAGATTTTCGAGATGCTTATAAGTGTAGCTGTCTCGTATATCTAAGACTTTATTAACAAGGTCCTTATGCATCAGTGACAGAAAGTCTCCGATAGTTATCCCAAATCCCAATTTGCTTCTTAAATCACATTCATAAATACCCATTCCACATGAACCATGACGCGAATTACCACGCTTGTTCTCGAGCGACATATTTATAAAAACATCATCGAGAATTGTCACGTAGGAATTTACATCACCATAGATTTTTGGAATGAAATTATAAAGCGCATGGAAGTCATTTACTTCTTCGGATAGCTTATATAAATCCGGGTGGTAAGTTTTAGCCCAAAATGTATCTGCTTTTTGTAAGGAGCCTGATGATAATTCATGGAATACAAACCTCTTATCAGGAGTCTCTACAGTATGTCCGGACTGAGCTCCACCATTATGCCTTACGACTAGGTTAGACGAGTATTTCTTACAAAAGAAATTGGTGGCAAGGCCTTTGCCCTCGTCACCAAAGTTTTTACCTATAATAGCGCGACAGTATGGATTACTCAAAAGAAAAATCCCTTCTTCTTTTTGGTCTTGATAGTGAGTTTACTTATCGCATTTTTAACTACTGGCTGAGCAGTAGGATCCCACTGCTCGATGATTTTATCCTGATCCTTGCCGTTAATAAGCTCCATAACGGAGATGATAATCTCAGGAATTCTGTCGACATTAGCCTTAGGAATGACTATAACTCGACCAGGAATTGCCTTGGCGAAATTAGTTGGAACAGTTGTATTTACCGAATATGCTAGATGAATGTGGAAAAGCTCATACTGCTCTGAAGCCATCTTTGCAAGATCTTCAATCAAGCAAGGTTCAGTTATAGAATCGTTGAATATTTTGTTGATATCTGATGCTTGAATGTTTGAATGGCAGTCAGCATCGCCGATAGTAAAGAGGAAGCCCTTCTTACCACGTTTTGAATAAGAATCGATAGAGGTATGCTTAGCAGCGAAATACCAAAGTAAAGGGTAATCCTCAGGTCCGTCTCCACCGCGTCCTTCGAGCCAGAGCTCCATAAGCTGCTCTGCAATTCTAATATCAGACTCGAAATGCGTAACCTGCAAAGGAGCTCTATCCACAACATCACCGATAGCCGCGAACATCATCTGAGGATCTTCGATTGGCTTTGTAGAATAGATTTTCATCATAGTCTCGTGAAGACCATTCTTGGCAATCTCAGCAGAGAGATAACCCATAGATCCTGTTACATCTAATCCGATGAGTACAGGTGTTGAATTAGGATGCTCTTCAGAGTCTCTAGATTCACGAACGCTTACAAATTTTGGATCGAACTTCTCAGCGATTGTATGACTCTTAAAGATATCATTTGCTGTAGAATCATGTGTGATTTTTGAACTGTCCTTAAGTCTGGACCAGTCAGAACTTCTGTAACTTCCGTAACCCATATTGTTATCTCCTTATGGCTTGATTGAATTAGTGTCTATTTTGTGAAAATGGCGACCACCAAGTCCTCGTTCTATAACATAGTCCCAGTATTCAAAATCAGAATATGCATCTGCCTTAGGTGCGTCATTCAAAAATGATTTGAACATATCTGGAATACTATTAAACATAGGTCCAATTACCTTGGTAGTAATAGAACGCATATCTTTTAAGTCTTTAACTTGATTAGTAAGTGTTAATGTGTTTGCCTTGTGCCAGTTGCCCATTAAGGCTGCTTCATGCGTTCTAGGATTGATAAAAATAGAATCAGGCGTAAAGCCACTATGGCACACGTCGTTATACTTAAGCAGGCAGCAGATATTTTCTATCCTTGATACTATCCATGCTGCGTGAACATAAGGCAGGTTGCCAAACATAGAGAGTGGATACATATCTTCACTTTTACGGAATACTAATATGATGCTGTTATCTTCAAGTTCATATATTCCTTGAAATGTTGGCAAACATCTAGATAAGTCTTTGTCTCCTGCCTGAGGGAATGTTATTGAAGTAACTTTATTAAGAGCTTCCTTAGCCCAAAATCTTTTTGCTTCAGGGTAGTGGTAGATTACATTCTCGCGAGCGCAATACATAGATATATCATCATCTTTTGCTTCATAGATATATCTTACTCCCAAAGGAGTGCCGTCCTTTATTGTAAAGTTTTTTGTCTCAGCAAAAGACCAGAATGATTCAGTGCTTGTATCTGTTTCTTTATCGTCTGCTACTGCTACCAAATACTGAAGAATATTCTTACGAAATTCACGATAATCAGCTAGTTCTTTATCAGAAAAAGTTTGTATGCTTCCGCAGTATGGACATACGAGATTTCCACTACTATGAATGGTCATCTCACCTCCGCAATTGTCACACTTAAATGTAAGCATTTATTCCTCGAATACATGTATTATTTTCTAATAAATATATTTTATATTTATATTCATGTAATGCAAATGAGAGCCTTTGAAATCGGTACGATTTTTCTTGACACGGGATATTTTGTCATAGATAATTGATTTCAGAACAAATGAAAAACGCGAATTAATAGAGCGTTTATAATCAATTTGGTGTGGGGGTGTGTCGACAAAAACGGCGGACCCTTTTATAAAGGCATAAAGGAGGATAAGATTATGTCAAATGTATTATTAGCAGGCTTGGGAATGGATCCAATTATCATTGGAATTATTGTTGTAGCCGTAGTTATTTTGCTCATCATTATCATGAGCGGTTATGTTAAGGCAAGACCTGACCAGGCTCTTATCATTTCTGGTTTTAGAAAGACAAGAACTTTGATTGGTAGAGCTGGAATCAAGATTCCTTTCTTGGAGAGAAAAGATTCATTGTCTCTCGCATTGATTCCAATCGATGTTAAGACATCTAACGCTGTTCCAACAGCTGACTATATCAACATCAATGTAGATGCAGCTGTTAACATCAAGATTTCTGACCAGAAGGAAAAGTTAGAGCTCGCAGCTCAGAACTTCCTTAATAAGGATAGCAACTATATCGCAAGTGTTGCTAGAGAAGTACTCGAAGGTAACATGCGTGAGATCGTAGGTCGTATGACACTCGAAGATATGGTATCTGATCGTCAGAAGTTCGCTGAGCTCGTTAAGGAGAATGCAGCACCAGACCTCGCAGGAATGGGTCTTGATATCGTTTCTTTTAACGTTCAGAACTTTAAGGATGATCAGGGCGTAATCGAGAACCTCGGTGTTGATAATGTAGTTAAGATTTCTAAGAACGCTGCAGTATCAAGAGCAAACGCTGAGAAGGAAATCGCTGTTGCTCAGGCAAATGCTAAGAAGGAAGCAAATGATGCTCAGGTTGCAGCTCAGACAGAGATTGCTATCAAGCAGAATGAACTCGCTATCAAGCAGGCTGAACTCAAGAAGGATGCAGACATCAAGAAGGCTATGGCTGATGCTGCTACAGAGATCGAGGCTGAGAATCAGCGTAAGACAATTGAGGTAAACAAGGCTAACGCTGATATCGCTCGTCAGGAAAGAGAGATTGAGCTCAAGGAAAAGGAAGTAGCTGTAACAGAGCAGACACTCGAAGCTCAGGTTAAGAAGCAGGCTGAGGCTAACAAGTACGCAGCTGAGCAGAAGGCACAGGCTGAACTCTTCCAGAGACAGAAGGACGCTGAGGCTAAGGCTTATGAGGCAGCTAAGGAAGCTGACGCTCAGAAGGCAAAGGCTGAGGCTGCTAAGTTCGCTAAGATTCAGGAAGCTGAGGCTGTTAAGGCATTCGGTGAGGCTGAAGCTAAGGCAATCGAGGCTAAGGGTCAGGCTGAGGCTGAAGCTATTAAGGCTAAGGGTCTCGCTGAAGCTGAGGCAATGGAAAAGAAGGCTGAGGCTTATGCAAAGTACAATCAGGCAGCTATCACAGAGATGGTTATCAAGGCTCTTCCTGAGATTGCTAAGAATGTTGCTGAGCCACTCACACAGATTGATAAGATCACAATCATCGGTGGCGGTGACAACGGCGGTAACGGCGTAAATCAGGTTGCTGGTAATGTACCACTAGTAATGGCTAAGACATTCGAGGCTGTTAAGGAAGCTACAGGCGTAGATCTTACAGAGATCGTAAAGGCTCAGACATACGATGCTAAGGTAACAAAGAATATCAATGTTAACGGTGTTGAGAATGCTGAGACAATCGCAGCTGTTAATGAGTCTTTGAAGGATTAATAGCTAATACAAATTAAACGAAAGGGCATCTGCTTAGCAGGTGCCCTTTTATTGTTATACGAATTCTGTCTCTATTGTTAATACTATCTCGTTATCAGGATAAAGCTTTGACATATATTCTTTGAAGTCCTTCTCGAGTCTGTCCCAATCGCGGAGCTTGTAAGTTACTACTAAGTCTACGTAGAGATAATTTGTTTTAGGATCTAAGAATATCGCGTGGAAGCTCTTAACTTCTGCTTGGTCTTTTACGAAAGTGCCGATTGATTTTCTAATGACCTTAACTTCTTCGTGGTCGTTATCAACAGCGTAGATGCCAAATACCATAGTAACGTGATACTCATGCATGATTCTAAGCTGAAGCTCATGAATAGCTTGATATACTTCACCTACAGTCTTGTCGTGATCAATCTCGATGTTAACGGAACCAGACCATCTGTCAGGGCCATAGTTATGAAGCATCATATCAGCTGCGCCAAGGATGCCTTCGGTGTTTTTAACTTCCTTATAAATCTGCTTAGCAAGTTCTTCTTCTCCAGGTCTTCCGATAATCTCACCAATGGTGTCTTTTATAATCTCGCTACCAGCTCTAATAATAAGGATGGAAGTAATGATACCAGCATATGCGTCGATAGAGACATGGAATATGAGGAAAACAAGCGCGGAGATGATAGTGATTGAAGATGCATAAGCATCGCCCTTACTATCTACGCCTACTGCTTCAAGAGCACTGGAGTCGGCCTTTTTACCCATCTTCTGAGTATATGCACCAAGTGCAAATTTAATGACAGCAGATACTGCGACTATCGCGAGCGTAATGTATGAGATGCTAATTTCTTCCGGATTAAATACGAGCTTAACAGAGCTGATTAACATCTCGACACCAGTTACGATAATGATAACTGAGATAACAAGTCCTGTAAGATGTTCGATACGTCCATAACCGAACGGATGCTTCTCATCTGGATGCTTTCCTGCAAGCTTAGTGCCTATCAAAGTAAGAAGCGAAGACATGACGTCAGCTGCATTGTTTACACCTTCAGATACGATAGCGATAGATGAAGCAAGTAGTCCAATGATTACCTTGATGCTTGCAACTAACAAGTTGACGATGATACCAAGACCTGATGTCGTAGCGATAATACCTTCTCTGGTATTTGGATCCTGTCTAAAAAGCTTATATAGAAACTTCATTTTTACTTTTTACTACCTTTTCTAAAAAATACCGCACGCATCATATTATTTGTGAGCTTTCTTAGCGGTGGTCTTAAAACCTTATCAGCTTTTTTAAGCTCCTCTGGAATATCTATGTGCTGAGGACAGTGCTTTTTACACTTACCGCAGTTAATACACTGAGTAGCAAAGCATGGTTCTTTACGAAGAGCCATATTCTGTGTGAAGCCAAACTGAGCTGAGGATTTATTCTCTATAGCTGACATGTTGTAGTAGTAGAAGTATCCAGGAATATCTACCCCCTTAGGACAAGGCATACAGTATCTACAGCCAGTACATCCAACCTTTTCGTTAGAGCGAATTGCTTTTACAATTTCTGCAATTGTATTGTGGTCTTCCTCTGTAAATGAGTTAGGAGCAGCTTCGGAGGCGATTTTTAAGTTCTCGTCTAGCATTTCGATGGAGTTCATACCAGATAGAATTACGGATACGCCTTCCTGATCCCAAAGCCATCTGAAAGACCACTCAGCAGGGGAGTAATCGCGAGAAGAATTCTTCATGGCATCCTTTGCATTATTAGGCAACATGTTTACAAGCTTGCCACCACGTAAAGGTTCCATGATGATGACAGGAATGCCCTTTGCGTGCGCAGCCTCTAAGCCCTTACGACCAGCTTGTGAATTCTCATCTAAGTAGTTGTACTGAATCTGACAAAAATCCCAGTCGTAGTCGTTTAAAACCTTGAGGAACATCTCTGTATCTCCGTGGTAGGAGAAACCAATCTGACGGATGCTACCATCTTTTTTGTGCTCGTTAATGAAGTCGATAATTCCTAATGACTTAAGCTTTTCCCACTCATGGAAATCAGTGACCATATGCATTAGGTAGTAATCGATGTGATCTGTCTGTAAGCGGCGTAATTCTTCTTTGAATGTGCGCTCGATAGCAGGCATATTATTAAGCATATACTGAGGAAGCTTAGTAGCAATATAAACCTTATCGCGAACGTTGTTATTGGCAAGAATTTTACCTAAGGTCTCTTCGCTTCCTGGATAGAGGTATGCAGTATCGAAGTAGTTAATACCACCTTCGATAGCGTGAAGGATTTCTTTTTCTGCTTTGGCATAATCTATTGAATTGCCTTTACGAGTAAAACGCATGCAGCCATAACCTAATTGGGAAATCTTATTACCGTATTTGTCTTCGCGATATAGCATATTTCGCTCCTTATATTTATAATTAGTAACAATTATACGTGCATAATCTT
>JAKSRJ010000024.1 GCA_024403715.1 Saccharofermentans sp.
TGTAATTGCTTGATTAAGTAATTTAATAGTAAGAGCCGTAGATTCCTCTACGGCTCTTTTATTTGTTTTTATTCTATATATTTCCTTTGCGTATGTAGTAAAACATAAACTGTTGTAGTATTCCTGCCGTGTCTGGATAGCGTTCTGAAGGGAAATGACCATCATAGTATTTATCTTCGATTCGCTTAATCCATACATCTATAGGAAATCTTCCGACTCTTTGGAATCCGAATAGCATAGCGCAGTTAGCTACCTTGATTCCTACACCATGCATTTCAAGAAGTACTTCGTATAATTCGTCATCGTTAAGTTCCTTAAGAGCGTCGGCATCGAGTTTCCCTGTATTAAAATCATTAATTGCAGATAAGATGTAAGCAGTTCTGTATCCAGCTCCGATAGAATCCAATTCTTCTGCAGTAACTTTTGAAGCTTGCTCTATAGTAGGGAACGCGTAGTAAGCTTCCTTTAATGGCTGCACGAAAGGCATTTCGAGAACGGGTACATCAATTTTTGTTCCAGCGAGTTCTGAAAAACGATCAACACAGGTTGTGATAGACGGAATAGAACGACGCTGAGAAATGATATAAGAGATTATAGATTCGAATATTTCTTGCTTAAGGATTCTAATTCCATAGCCGAACTCAATTGACTTTGTTAAGAAGGTATCATCTTCAGGAGCGGCCTTAACGATTGATTCGTAATCACGACTTAAATCAAAGTAATCGTGCCAGATAGTTTCAAATTCTTCTTGAGTACAGGAGAATGCATATTCGTTATTTCCTAAGTCAGCAATCTGTAAGTATTTGCCATGAGCTACTAATTCTGTATGAGTTCTATCTATAGTATGAATTCTAAAAGCTTGACCACTGTCAGCAATCTTTGCAGGATTAAAGAAATTAAGTTTAATCTTATACATTTGTTTTAATACCTCTTTTATACTATTATAGCAACATTAAATGGATTAGAGGTTAAGTGATGAAACTTTCAGAGATATATAAGCAGGACAAGACAGTATTGTCATTTGAAATTTTTCCACCAAAAGCAGCAGAAGAGCTTAAGAATATTGACGAGACATTAGAGATGCTTTGCGATCTTAATCCAGCATATATCTCTGTTACATTCGGTGCTGGTGGATCTTCTAATAACAACAAGACTATTGAGATATGTAAGAAGATTAAGGAGAAGTATCATGTTGAACCGGTTGCTCATCTTACATGTCTCTCTTACGATAAGCCTGAGATTGATGAGTTCTGCAAAGAGCTAGAGGCTGCTGGAATCGAGAACATTTTGGCTTTAAGAGGAGATGTTAATCCTAATGCTCCTGCTAAGGGTGTATTTAAGTACGCTAGTGATCTTATTGAATATGTTAAGCCAAGAACTAATTTCTGCATTGCTGGTGCTTGCTATCCAGAGTGCCACCTAGAGTCTGGCGACAGAGTGACAGATTTACGTAATCTTAAGACAAAGGTTGATGCTGGTGCGGAAGTACTATTGTCTCAGTTATTCTTCGATAATAAGGCTTTCTTTGATATGGTAGAGGGTGCGAGAATTGCAGGTATTGATGTACCTATTACACCGGGTATCATGCCTTGCCTTACAGTAAAGTCTATTCAGCGTATGGTATCAACCTGTGGTGCTACATTACCTGAGAACTTTAAGAAGATTGTAGAGAGATATGAGGATAAGCCAGAGGCATTCTTAGATGCAGGTCTTGCTTATGCTATTAGTCAGATTATTGATTTACTCGTATCTGGATGTGATGGAATACATCTTTATACAATGAATCGTCCTGCTGCAGTTAAGAGAATCTGTGACGGTATTAAGAACATTATCTAATTAATGCTGTAATCTAATTAATAAGAGCCGTAGATTTCTTGTCTAACGGCTCTTTTTCATTTTATTTAATCTTGAAGTAGTTATTTAACTGGCATTTTATGTTGCCGTTATAAAGCTTCACTCGCTTGTCTGCTTTGTGGCCTGTAGCGATTTCAAATGAATCATCAGGAGTAATAACAGACATTCGCATACCCTTACGACATAATCCTTCTCGAGTGAGGTATAACTTAGCAATCATCTGGTAAATCTCAGCAGCTTCTTCTGGTGTCATCAAACGTCCACCATAAGGAGGATTGGTGATTACCATATTACGATCAAATCCAGTAATTGATTCTAGGGCAGAAGGAGTTCTTATGGCAGCATCTGCTACCTGGAACTTGATATAGTCAGCTACCCCTGCTGTCTGTGCATTACGTATAGAAGATTCAATAGCCTTAGGGTCGATATCAGATCCATAAAAATAGATTCTATCCGTCTCTGGAAGCTTTTCCATAGATAAAGCTTCTTCACGAGCTTTTTTCCAAGCATAATTTCCAATATATGGAAGATTTTCATATGCAAAATGTCTGTTTTTTCCTGGAGCGATGTTAAGAGCTAACAAAGCAGCCTCAATAAGAATTGTTCCAGAACCACAGAAAGGGTCTACAAGAGCTTCGTAGCCAAAAGGCTTATATCTAGAGAGTGTAATCATTCCTGCTGCTAAAGTCTCACGAATAGGAGCATCGTGGGTGAGAGGACGATATCCACGCTTATGAAGACCATCACCGGTAGTATCAATCATCATAGATACAACATTATTAACAATACCAAACTGAACTTTAACAAGTCCTACCTTAGCATCTTCTGCAATAATGCCGTTAGCACCTAAGTGTCGACTTCTGCAAAGTGATTTTACGATAGCCTTTTTACATAAACTTTGGCATGCACTTATACCATAGAGCTCAGATTTACGTGAATAACCGTTTACGGTAAAGGCATATCCTTCCGGAATATACTCATCCCACTCTAAGCGGCAGCATCCATCAAAAAGCTGATCAAATTCCTTGGCAGTAAAAGATCCTACCTCGAAAAGTACACGCTCAGCTCTTCTAGCCCACATATTTACACGGGCTATATCCATTTCCCATGTATCGTCGTCCGCATCCAAAGTAACAACACCGTCAGAAACAGTGATTTTCTCTCGTTCATAACCAATATTTAAGAGGTCGTCACGGACTGGACTTTCAAGTCCAAACAAACAAGTTAATATAATTTTCATAGGGTTTATTATCTATGCTTTAGAAAATGAGTGTCAATACCTTTTTTAGTAATTTGAGTGTATTTCTCTCGTGGACACTTCGTTTGACAATTTATGTTCGTTTTTGTAGAAATGCAGTAATTTCAAGAGTGGAACAACTGTGTAATGATTTTGCAATAGTTTTGCAAAATTCATGTAAGAAAAAATGGATATAGCATTTACAGGGCTTGGCGAGGGTTATTTATCGTAAAGGGTTGTTTTGGACTTATCTACAAAGTTATGAACATTATGAACATTTTTCATACGAAAATTATCAAATTTATTAGAGGTGTTTCGCCGTTTGTAACACAAGTGTTATAATTGTTTGAGTTAAATATTGGGGTGAGAATATGTCTGATATCAAAGTACAAGCAAATGTATCAAAGCAGGCTTCTTTTCAGATGGCTATCCTTGATACTAATCTCAAGGATAATGCTTTAAAGGCAGTAGCTGAAGCACTTGAGGCTAATAAAGATTATATTTTCGAAGCTAATAATCGTGATCTTGATAATGCTGTTAAGGAAGGTCTTGAGGGACCTCTAGTTAAGCGTCTCAAGTTTGATGAGCACAAGCTTTCAGATGTTATCGAAGGTATTAATAGTTTGATTGGACTTGATGATCCTGTTGGTAAGGTAAAACTACATACTACTTTGGATGATGGACTTGAATTATATCGTGTCACATGTCCTATCGGAGTCATCGGAATCATCTTTGAGAGTCGTCCTGATGCACTTGTTCAGATATCTTCACTTTGTCTTAAGAGTGGTAACTCAGTGTTTTTAAAGGGTGGACGCGAGGCTTTGGAGACCAATAAGGCTTTGTATTCAGTAATCCGTAACGCTTCTATTGAAGCTGGTCTTCCTGACGGGTGGATAAATCTTCTTGAGACTCGTGATGATGTATCTGAGATGCTTACACTTAATGAGTATATAGATTTAATTATTCCTAGAGGTTCCAATTCTTTTGTTCAGTACATTATGAACAACACGCTGATTCCTGTTATGGGTCATGCAGATGGTGTTTGTCATACATATGTTGATGTTGATGCAGACATTGAGAAGGCAATGGATATTGTTGTGGATGCAAAGACTCAGTATGTATCTGTATGTAATGCTACTGAGACAGTGTTAATTAATAAAAGCCTAGACAACCTAGTAAAAGGTGAAATTGTAAAAGCTCTCGAGGATCATGGGGTTAGAATTCATTTTGAAGATGATATTACCGAATGGCATCATGAGTATTTAGATTACGATGTTTCTATTAAGTTCGTTGAGTCTGTTGATGATGCTATTAACCATATTAATAAGTATGGATCAGGCCATACCGAAGCTATCATTACAGAGAACAGAGAAACTGCTGAGTATTTTATGAATAAGGTAGATGCTAGTTCTGTAATGCTTAACGCGTCTACTAGATTTGCAGATGGATTTAGATATGGATTCGGAGCTGAGGTTGGCGTATCAACAAGTAAGCTTCATGCTAGAGGGCCAGTAGGTCTCGAAGGATTGATTTCTTATAAGTACAAAATTTATGGTAACGGTAATATCGTTGCTGACTATGCTTCTGGTAAGAAGACATTCAAGCATATTAGGAGAGAAGTATGATTATTACTATAGCATCAGATCACGCAGGATATGATTTAAGACAAATCGTAAAAAAGCATCTCATTGATAAGGGTTATGAAGTTATTGATGGCGGTGCACAGAGTGCTGATAAGCCATTTTCTTATGTCGATGCAGGTATTAAGGTAGCAACTGATGTTACTTCTGGCAAAGCAGATCGTGGAATCGCAATTTGTGGTACAGGTATTGGTATTTCTGTTGTTGTTAATAAACATAAGGGAATACGTTGTGGCCTTTGTTGTAATGAATATATGGCAAGAATGAGTCGTCAGCATAATGATGCTAATGTTCTTGCCTTTGGTGCAAGAGTTGTAGGTCAGGCTTTGGCTACAGCTATGGTAGACGCCTTTATGGACGAGCCTTTCGCAGGGGAGAGACATGCGGTAAGGGTTGGCCAGATTGGCGATATTGAGAACGAATTATATAAATAATAACTATATTGGAGGTTAGCTATGTCCCAGGAAAACGTATTTGTATTTGATCACCCTCTTATCCAGCACAAGGTATCACTCCTTCGTGATAAGAACACAAGCACAAAGGAATTTAGAGAGCTTGTTTCTGAGATTGCTATGCTTATGGCTTATGAGGTTACACGTGATCTTCCTATGAAGGAAGTTGATATCGAGACTCCAGTTGCAGTTGCTCACACTAAGATGCTTGCAGGTAAGTCTATTGCTATCGTTCCAATCCTTCGTGCAGGTCTTGGTATGGTTGATGGTATGGTAGCTTTGATTCCTAATGTTAAGGTTGGACATATTGGTCTTTATAGAGATCCTGTTACAGTTGAGCCTGTTACTTACTATTGTAAGCTTCCTGAGGATGTTAACGAGCGTGATGTAATTCTTCTTGATCCAATGCTTGCTACAGGTGGTTCTGCTTCAGCTGCTATTGGTTATCTTAAGGAGAAGGGCATTACTAACATTAAGTTCATGTGCCTTATTGCAGCACCGGAGGGAATTGCTAGAATTCAGAAGGATCATCCAGATATTAAGATTTACTGCGCTGCTAAGGACGAGAGACTTAACGATCATTCTTATATCGTTCCAGGTCTTGGCGATGCTGGTGACAGAATTTTTGGTACTAACTAATTATTGAGAAGGTCATAGAATGAATTGGTTTGCAGAATTTTTCCAATCCTTTAAAGAGCACCTGATTGAAGAAATCAAGGTAGGTGATATCGGTGGAGAGATTAATGAAGCAATTTTGCAGTGGAAGGCATATTTTAATGTTGGCAATTTCCACTTGCTTATTACAGATGCAATTATTGTTACCTGGATTGCTGTTACTCTCATCGTTTTGATTTTTGGATTGATGTCTCGTAAAGCTCAGCTTAAGCCTAATGGCAAGCAGACATTTGTCGAGATGATTATTAGTCTTTTGATTTCTACTGAGATCGGTTTTGGTATGAATGAGAAGGAAGCATGGCATGTAGCCCCTATGCTTGGAACATTTGCTTTGATGATTACTGGATGTAATGTAATTTCCATTTTTGACATTGCTCCTCCAGCAAAAAATATTGCTTTCCCAGTAGCTATGGCACTTATTGCAATTTTCTATGTTTGCTATGCTTCTATCAGATTTGTTGGATTTAAGGGATTTTGGCTATCTCTTACAACTCCAATGCCAGCGCTCTTGCCATTTAAAATACTTGATATGATTATCAAGCCTTGTTCATTGGCATTGAGATTGTTCGGTAACGTATTCGGTGCTTTTGTATTCATGGACTTCATCCATGTTGTTATTCCTGTAGTGCTTCCTGGTGTGTTAGGACTTTGGTTTGATCTAGCAGACGGTGTTTTACAGGCTGTAGTTTTTACTTACCTTACAGCATCTTACATTGGTGAGATTGTCGAGATTGGTCACGAGCTACAGGAACATCCAGAAGAGTTCGCGAAGAAAAAGAAAACTAAAAAATCTAAGAAAGAAAATGAGACTGCTTCTGCAGCCGTTTGATAATGGAGGTTGACTATGAATCTTATTAATTTTGCACAGGTAGCTTTGGAGGCAGCAACAATTGATCCTAAGGCTTTAGCTGTTCTTGGTGCAGGTATTGCTATTGGTCTTGGTGCTATGGGATCTGCTCTTGGTATGGGTAATGCAGCTGCTCACGCATTGGACGCAGGTGCTAGACAGCCTGAGATTTTCGGTAAGCTTCAGGCTTTACTCCTTACAGCTATCGTATTTATCGAGTCCGTTTGTATCTACGCTCTCGTAGTAGCACTTCTTTTGATTTTCGCAGTATAAGAGGAGATTCTTATAATGAACTTTTTACCATTGGTTTTAGAAGCAGAAGAAGTTGCTAAGTCTAGCCTTTTTTCTGCTGATCAGGTTGGAGGCTATGCCGTTACAGCTTTGATTACTTTAATTAATGTAGCAGTTGCTTACATCATCATTAAGAAAGTAATTTTTAAGCCTATCCAGAATATTATTATTAAGCGTCAGGAAGCTATTGCGGCTTCTGTAGATGAAGCTGAGAAGTCTAAGGTCGAGGCTGCTGCTAACGCTGAGATATCCAAGAAGGCTATTGATGAGGCTAGAGCACAGGCATCACAGATAATTGAGGATGCTCGTAAGGATGCTGCGGAAATGAGGTCTGTTGCTAAGAAGAAGGCTGAGGATGAGGCTTCTGAAATCTTGGCCAAAGCACAGAATGAAGTTAATCGTATGAAAAAGGTTGCTTTGGAAGAGATGAAGGACGATATATCAGACCTTGCAGTAGTAATTGCTGGTCGTGTAATTGGTGATATCGTTGCACATGATCAGCTTAAGGACCTCGCGAATAAGCACATAGCAGCAAAAATAGAGGAAGAGGTGGAAAAGATTGAGCAGTAAACTACTTATCAGAGTAGTCGCAGCGGGCGATATGTCCGAGCTCGAAATCTCGAAGATTGCAGAGACTTTTGCATCACGCAATAAAATCAGCAATTATGAACTCGAATATGAAGTTGACGAATCATTAATCGGTGGTTTTGTAATTTATACTCGTGGTTCCCGCTATGACTATAGTGTTAAAGGTCAACTTGAAAGACTTGGAAGCTTCGTAAAAAGAAGTAGAGATGTGGATGATTCTTCTGATGATGAATTTATCCCATCAAAAATCAAGCTTGATATTCAGAAGGCGATAGATAACTTTACTGAGTCACCTGCGCCATCTTTGGATAGTGCAGAAATTTCATCTTTGTCTGAGAGTGATTTTAATAAGCGAATTCAGGAAGCTTTTGATGTTGTAGACAATATTCAGGAAGTTGGTATCGTTGAGAGCGTTAACGATGGTGTTGCAATGGTTTCCGGCCTTGAACACTGTATGCTTTCTGAACTTGTAACTTTTTCATCTGGTGGATTTGGTATAGCAATGAACTTAGAGCGTGATGCTGTTGGTGTCATTCTCTTGTCAGGCGCAGATGACGTTGTTGAGGGTACAGTTTGTGTACGTACAAGTTCTACTGTATCAGTTCCAGTAGGTAATGGCCTACTCGGTCGTGTAGTAGATCCCCTTGGTCATCCTATTGATGGTAAGGGTATCATCAGATACACAAAGACTCGCCCAATAGAGTCTCCAGCACCATCTATCGTTGATCGTTCTCCTGTAAATAAGCCAATGGCTACAGGAATTACTGCGATTGATGCCATGACTCCAATTGGTCGTGGACAAAGAGAGCTTATTATTGGTGACCGTCAGACGGGTAAGACGGCAATTGCTATTGATACAATCTTAAACCAGAAGGGCAAGGATACAATTTGTATTTATGTTGCTGTCGGTCAGAAGATGAGTACTATCGTTAATACTGTTAGTACACTTGATAAGTACGGTGCTATGGATTATTCCATAGTAGTTGCAGCTAGTGCTGCCGACTCAGCATCTTTACAGTATATCGCTCCATTTGCAGGCTGTGCGATGGGTGAAGAGTTTATGTACGAAGGTAAGGATGTCCTTATCATTTATGATGACTTAAGTAAGCATGCGCAGGCATATCGTGCTATCTCATTGCTTCTTAGAAGACCACCAGGACGTGAGGCTTATCCTGGAGATGTATTCTATTTGCATTCTCGTCTTTTGGAGCGTGCAGCAAAGCTCTCTGCTGAAAAGGGTGGCGGTTCTATTACTGCTTTGCCTATCATCGAGACTTTGGGAGATGATATTTCCGCTTATATTCCAACTAACGTAATTTCTATTACTGATGGTCAGATATATCTTTCTCCAGAATTATTCTTCTCTGGTCAAAGACCTGCTATTAATGTTGGTTTGTCCGTATCCCGTGTTGGTGGTAGCGCTCAGACTAAAGCAACTAAGAAGGTTGGTGGACCATTACGTATTGCGCTTGCTCAGGCTCGTGATATGGCTGCTTTCGCGCAGTTTGGCTCTGACCTTGATGAGAATACTCAGCTTCAGCTCAAGCGAGGCGAGGTTCTTAATGAGGTTTTGAAGCAGGGGCAGTTCTCTCCTCTTTCGATGGAAGATCAAGTTATCATCTTGTACTTAGCTACAACTGATAAGCTTAATTTTCTTGCTAAGGAAGACATTAAGGAGTACTACCAGTCTTTTGTTGATCGAGTTAAGACTTCAAGACAGGATATCATCCAAGATATTGTAACTACTTTGAAGTTCGAAGATGAGACTGCCAAGAAGATTGATGAGTATGAGAAGGAGTTTAAGGAATTCTACTTAAACGACCATCCTGAATACAAAGAAGAAGACTAAATGCAGAATTTAAATGGCGTAAAAAAGAGAATAAAGAGCGTACAGGGTATTGGCCAGATGACTAATGCCATGCAGCTTGTTAGTGCAGCGAAGAAGCGTCGTTCATTGGCACTTCGTAATTCGATGTACCCATTCTTTGCGCATTGTGCAGGTAGTATGCGCGACATTCGTCGTAATGCAGAACATGTCGATAATCCTTTCTTTGAGCTTGATCAGAAGGTAGAGGGAAGTACATGGAAAATCGCGTACTTTGTTATTAGTGGTGATCAGGGATTAGCAGGCGGATACCATAACAATATAGTTAAGGCTGTAGAAGAACATATTCGTAAGAAAATTCTTGAGAACTCTCGCAAGGGTATTTCTACAGATTATAAGCTCTATGTTTTAGGAAAGCTTGCTCGTGAGAGATTAACTCATCTAGGTTACAATGTTGATCAGACATTCTCATTCCCTATAACAGAACCTAACTTCTATCAGGCGAGAAATCTTGTATCTGAGATTAAGCAGAAGTTTTTAACAGAAGACTTCGACTTAGTTTATATCGTATATACACATATGGAGACAGCGCTTAATATGAAGACTGAGGTATTACGCTTAGCCCCAGTAGATCTTAAGTCTATCGATGAAATCTTGACAGATTATGCAAGTGATGAAAGTTCCAATGCTAATGAGAAGGTTGAGTACCATCCAGATATCAACGAAGTATTTGGATTTTTTATCGATACGTATCTTAATGCGATGGTTTATAACGCTATGACAGATGCATATGCGTGTGAGCAGACATCTCGATATACGGCGATGGATAACGCTACTAAGAGCGCAGAAGACATGATGAAGGCTTTGCAGCTTCAGTGCAACAGAGCCAGACAATCTAAAATTACCAATGAACTTACAGAAATTATCAATGGTGCAAACCAGGTAAACAATTTGTAAGTATAAATAAAGGAGCTTTGTAAAATGGCATTTGGCAAAGTAATACAGATTATTGGACCAGTTATTGACTGCCAGTTTAATAATGGTGAGACACCTAGAATTAATGATGGTGTAAGAATTATCTTTAACCAGGATGGTTCTGGTAGTGACAAAGATGTATTTGCTGAGGTTTTGCAGCAGAGAGGTAAGGGCGTTGTAAGATGCGTTTCCTTTAATGCTACAGAAGGCCTTATGCGAGGTCTTACTGTTGAATCAATGGGTTCACCTATTAAGGTTCCTGTTGGTGAGACTATCACAGGTAGACTTTTTGATGTACTAGGAAGACCTATTGATAATGGAGGTGCTGTTACTGCTGAGGATCATATGCCAATCCACAAGCCAGCTCCATCTTACACAGATCAGTATCCTACAGCTCAGATGCTCGAGACCGGTATTAAGGTTATTGACTTGTTAGTACCATTCTCCAGAGGCGGTAAGATTGGTTTGTTCGGAGGTGCAGGTGTAGGTAAGACAGTCCTTATTCTTGAACTTATCCGTAACATTGCTTCTGAGCATGGTGGTTATTCTGTATTTACTGGTGTAGGTGAACGTTCTCGTGAGGGTAATGATCTTTGGGGCGAGATGAAGGAGTCTGGGGTACTTGATAAGACTATCATGGTATTTGGTCAGATGAATGAGACATCTGGTGCCCGTATGAGAGTTCCTCTTACTGGCCTTACTATGGCTGAGTATTTAAGAGATGCAAAGCGTAAGGATGTATTGCTTTTTATTGATAATATCTATCGTTTTGTTCAGGCTGGTTCTGAGGTATCTGCTCTTCTAGGAAGAATTCCTTCCGCTGTAGGTTATCAGCCTACATTGGCTAATGAGGTGGGTGAGCTTCAGGAGCGAATTACATCTACAAAGAATGGTTCTATTACATCTATTCAGGCTGTATATGTTCCTGCTGATGATATTACCGATCCAGCTCCTGCTACAACATTCTCACACTTGGATGCGAATATTGTATTGTCTAGATCGGTTGTAGAGCTTGGTATATATCCTGCTGTAGATCCTCTTGAGTCTACATCCAGAATTCTTACTGAAGATGTAGTAGGTGCACAGCATTATCATGTAGCTCGTAAGGTTCAAGAGACATTGCAGCGATATAAGAAACTTCAGGATATTATCGCTATTCTTGGTATGGAAGAGCTCTCTGAGGAAGACCGTGTAATGGTTGCCAGAGCTCGTAAGATTCAGAAGTATTTGTCTCAGCCATTCTTCGTAACAGCAGATTCTACAGGTTATGCTCCTAGATATGTTCCTGTTGAAAAGACAATTCAGGCTTTTGGTGAGATTATTTCTGGTACATTAGACCATATTCCAGAGCAGCATTTCTTCATGAAGGGCGATATCGATGATGTATTGAAGTCTTATAAGGATGATATCGGTAAGTAATTAATGGCGACTACTAAGTTAACAATAGTGACTCCATATAAGAACTTCTATGAAGGTCAGATTAATTCTGCGACGATTCCTACATTAGACGGTGATATTGGTTTTATGGCTGGTCATACTCCGATGATTATTGCTTTAAAGCCAGGTATTGCTCATTACATACCTACTGAAGGAGAGACTAGGTACTTCACATTGTCTGAAGGATTCTGTAAGGTTGATGGCAACTCTATTTTAGTCGTTTGTAATTCAGCTGAATATGTTGAGGAGTTAAGTCCAAGGCAGACATGTGAATCATATAAAAGAGCTAATGTCGGCTTAAAGGAGGCACAGGCTATCGAAGATAAGTTAGCTCGTGATGTATCCATGAAGGAAGTTAATCAGGCTTTGCTAAGAGCAAAGGCAAGAAGACATTTATTGGAGTTATATGGTTCAGATCACCAAAAAGAGAGAATTAGAATATTAACAGAAGAATATGGTTGGAATGATTAATAATTACATAATCTCAATTTGAAATTCAGTGCGGCTAACAAGTAATGTCTGGCCGCTTTTTATTTCATATTCTTTTTGTGGTTCTAATCTAACATTATCCAAAAATGTTGAATTATCACGTGATAAATCACGAATGAAATATGATTTATCAGCTTGTGTGATTTCTGCGTGTATAGCAGAGATATTGTCATCATCGATAAATATATCGCATAAAAATCTATCGGAACCTATAGTAGCCTTGTTTGTATAAATCGATTTACTGATTGTGTCACCATTAATATCCTTTGAGGTTAGTATGAGACAAGAAAGAGCACTGTTATTATTACCAAATAACATCTCTGTTTTTGAATCATCTCTGATGCTTGGAGGGTTGTAAGTGGTGTCTTTAATTCTAAGAAGTAGATAAGTTTTTAATCCTAAAGCAATTGATATTAGAAGTAATATAACTGATGGTATGCTATATCCCATAATAACGAAGAACAATGAAAAGATGCTGGTTATTATGCACCTTGAAAAGTCTGAATTATGGAAAAGTGAAAGTTGCTTTATTTCCTCAATAATAGGTGTGCTTATTTCATTTGCACATTTAATAAACAGTACTTCATCATTAGTTTGAAGTGCATATATTATTTTGTCTATTTCTTCAGTTTTTATCACGTTAGTAAGTGAGTCAGATTCAAGAAATTCGCGTAATCCTGCTTCGCCCAAAGCGGCAATATTAAGTTTGTCTGGAGTAGTCTTGATTGGATTAAAGCAAACACTAAAACACTTGTATTCATCATCGATGAATACATACTTCTCATCGAGTTTTAATGATGATGGAGATAAAAGATAATCTGGCAGCAAAGAGAAAGTTAGGAGAAGATCCCCAAGACATGAACGGATTTTATTAATATCATTCTGATTATTAGCTCTTTTATCACTAAGCGACGATAACCCTGAATAATCGTAATATAACTCATATCCGTTTATTGAAGGATTGATATAAACCGGTAGCATATGACCAAGAATGTTTTCAGATATAATTTCACGGGAATAATCACAAATAGAATCAATGCTCCCGATTTTTTCAACTGCAAAATGTCCGAAGGGACCTTTCCTAATTTCCATAATAGTTTTTTGACCTGTGTTTTAGTATTTCTAATTAATTAAACGCGCCTGTAATTTTACCTTCGTCAAAGACATAATCCATTACTGTGCCAGCATATTGCATTAGTCCTTCTCTGAACACCAAAGCTAGTGCTACGAGCACCGCGATGATGATCACGATCTCAACCGTACCCATACCGCGTTTGTTCTGTTTGATATCCCGCATATTCCTTTCCTCCTATATTTAGTGTGTTATATTCCCATTGAAATTATTGCTGGTGTAGTTGCTACAAGAAGAACGCAAACAAAATCTAGAGTCATAGGAAAGAGCAATCCCATAGATTCTCGTTCTTGCTTTTTACGTGCTGCATTGCGGCAGAGATTCCAACAAGCGGATGCTTGTAGTGATAAAAGTCCTAATACCTCTGAAGTGCCTAAGCGACCATATCGTGCTATAAGGAGCAAAGCTGATTGTGCTTCTGGTATCTGTATTCGGAGTGATAGCCTTTCTACAGCATCTGATGCAGATATTCCACTGACCATCATGGCTCTTAGATTGCGTATTTCTGAAGATAGGCTATTGTTATCTTTGAAAGCGTACGAGCATATTTCGATAGACTTCGGGAGTTGAAGTCCTGCTTCTAATAAGGTGTATATTAAGCACATAAATAGAGGAATGTCTCTCATCAATTCTTCGCGCCTAAGTTCTGCATTGTGTCTTACATCATAGGCGCCTAGTATAGCTACTATGATTGCAAAAACTGGACTTAAGAATAGGCTGGTATTTGTATAATGAAGAACAATTCCTGATAAAAGAAGACATGCAATGAATCTAATTATTTGCTTCTTCAAGTATTTTTCATATGACAATGATGGATTAACAGAAATCTCATTGAAGAGTTCATGCCTAGACGCAATAAATCCTGTTGGCATTATGAAGTGCAACACCTTTGTTAGTGGGGTACTAGTCTTCTTTTCCTTGTCAAAGTATTCTAGTTCAGATGCGTTTTTGCGATTGCCTTCCGAATGTGTCATAAATCTAAATAATAAAGCAGCAGAAATTATGGCAATGGCAAAAGCTAGTACTAGTATTATTGCTCCTACTTTGGATTCCCTAGCCATTCCTAAGTATCCTCCACCCATTCTGTCTAAAGCAGCTGTAATAGCGAAAGGCATTATACATAACATAACCGCTTCAGCATTTTTACCGGCGTTAGCAGCGCTGATTTCATTTTGAACCGCATTCATCTCCGATAGCATTTGGCATGAACTTCGAAGGATTGCTAGTGAGTTATTACCTATATCAGCAGAAATAGCTAAAGCATGAAAGATCGGTATTGCTTCTGGAAATTCAATTGATCTAGAGAAAATGTCCAGTGCTTTATCTAGATTCATATGAACTTTTAAATTGTTTTCCAACTCAATTAATGGCTTAATTAGCACACTTTTGTTACCAAAAGAGTGTTCGATTACAGGCCTAATTAATGTAAATGATTTTTCTATAGAATAGCCACTGCTTACACTTGTTGTAAGTACTTGAAGGAGAATTAATAACTGAGTTCTTAAATGCTTATAGTTACTCGAATAGATTTTGCGCATCGATTCGCGCCATGGGAAAAATCCAAGGATCAAAGAAGCAATTATTCTTGGTAATATTGCGTGCATATAAAAAGAAGAAACAGCATATACAGCAATTATAAAAAATGGAAATGCCCATAAATGATGTATCAGATAGTTATTAAGAGCTGAATTATCCTTGGTACGAACTGATTTCTTGTAGTGTCTTTGTGTCGACTTCTCTTTCAAATACACCACCTCCATTGCTTTTAAATAAGTATTTCAAATTAAAATCCTTTCCCTTTGTCGGTAAGACGGCACATATTTCATCGACATATCTTTGACCTGTTTTATCTCTTGTTATATGAATCATTATGTCAATGCCCATAGATAACTGTGCCATTATGGCGTTATAGGGGAGAGACGAACCTGCCATAACCATACCCGTTAAGCGCTCTAGCATTTCAAGACAAGAATTGGCATGAGCGGTACTTAAAGATCCTCTATGGCCAGTGTTTAAAGCGTGCATCATGTCAGCACTCTCGTTGCCACGAACTTCGCCAACAATAATTCTGTCAGGTCGCATACGTAATGCAGCACGAATCATCATTCCGATGTTTACTTCTCCATTGCCATCTGGGCCTGGGAGTCTTGATTCCATACGAACTAAATTCTCGATTCCCTGAAGATTTAATTCTGCTGAATCTTCAATGGTTACCACGCGTTCATCTGATGGAATAAACGAAGATAAAGTATTGAGAAAAGTCGTCTTCCCGCTGCCTGTACCTCCACATAGAAATATTGTCTTTTTATTCCTTACGCAGTCGCATAGAAATCTTGCAGCTTCTTCACTTATAAATCCTTGTCTAATTAACGTGACTATATCATGTGATATTCCAGTAAATTTACGTATAGTAACTATTGGGCCATCAGGTGCTACAGGGGGTAAAACACAGTTTGCTCTTGAACCATCAGGTAACCGTAAATCTGCAATTGGATTAGCTTCGTTGAGCGGCCTGTTACGATTTGCAAAAAAGCAAGAAATAACAGTTTTTAATGATTCTGCATCTTTGAATTTTATATCTGATTTGAATAGCTTACCGGCTTTTTCATAGAACACTTTATCAGGGCCATTAACCATTATCTCTGTTATAGTCGGATCTTCCATCAAAGGTTCGATTACATCTAAGCGTCTTAAACTGTTAAAAACGCTTAAAGCAAGAGTTCGTTTTTCTTCCAAGGATAAGGTGAGTGTTGTTTTTTCTATGCTTATAACATCTGAGATTATCTCTTTAAGTCTGTCGTCGCTGGGGTCTGGTTCAGTTCTTAATACATTTAGGATGTAGTAAATAAGTTTTTCTTTAATTTCAGATATATCATAGCTTGATTGGTTCATAATGATTCTCCGAGTTGCTGCCTTTATAATCTTCGTAGTAATAAACAGTCATGGAAGCGCCCAGCTTAAGATTTCTCTGAAAAATACCTAATTCTGAAGTCATTCCTGTATCTTCAGTGCACATTCTGGCGGGTAGTAAAATATGTAAAGAATCACAGTTAGCGATAAGCTTAAGTGATTCGTTGATACGCCATCCTTCTGCTACAAATAGCGCACCAGCACTTATTTTTTGACATAGGCTTTTTGTGTGTGTCATTAGTGCTGCTGATGCATCAATTCCTATGTCAAATACATCATCGTTGTTAATTGGTTTTCCAGGGGATAGGAAACCGTATGTGTCGGGCCCCAGATAATCAATTATCTGGTCTGGTTTAAAGTTCTTATTAGTGCAAATCCTTAAAAGTGTTGATAATGCGTTATTGGGTTTTATAGTTGCAATTGATCTAGGCATACGAATACCAGACATAAGATCGATTCTTATAGGGTGCATTGAACTAAAACTAGACGGGCCTAATACTTGAGAGATGAAGTTTTCTCGTTCATCTATGTATGCGTAAGAAATTAAAAGTCTAACTTGATTATCAATAGGATCTAATCCAGGTGAATCATCGTTTGAAGTGTCGTTCAATATCGCTTTTGCTATTCTTTTAATATCGATCGTATTGTTTTCATATAAAGGAACAAGAAGTTTTGTTGAGTTTTCTTTTAGAGATATAGAATCAAACTGCTTATTGTCGAATAATACTTTGATATTACTTGTTAACGTAAAATCTCCTTTGTCATAGCGATAAATATAAGCTTCAGGGAACTTTGTTTGTAAACGTTCTTTAATTAAAGCGTATAAGTATTCGTCCTTTTCATAAACTCTTATTCCAAATGCCATTTTTCCTAATTCCTCCACTGAAAATATGGTATGTGTAAAATTCTAATTTGAATGACTATTGATTTGGACGACAAATTTCGACAAATAACGACAAGAAACGACAAAGCCACTTGTTGTGTATAAATGCTAGGAATGTTAAAATCTTAGTTCAATTAATCTATTAAAGGGTGGTGTACACCATGAGAAAAAATAGTGGTAAATGGTTATTTACTTCTGAGTCCGTTACAGAAGGACATCCGGATAAGGTTTGTGATCAGATTTCCGATGCCGTACTCGATGCCATTTTAGAGAATGATCCTATGGCACGTGTAGCATGTGAGACTTTCGCAGCTACAGGAATGATTATGGTTGCAGGTGAGATTACTACTTCTGCTTATGTTGATATTCCAGGTGTTGCGAGAAAGACTATTCAGGAAATTGGATATGATGGAAGTGATGTAGGCTTTGATTACAAGACTTGCGCAGTCCTTACATCAATTGATGAGCAGTCTCCTGATATTGCTCAAGGTGTTAATGATGCATTAGAGACAAGAGGCGATGGACTCTTAGATACAGGTGCAGGCGACCAGGGTATGATGTTTGGTTATGCTAATGACGATACACCTGAGTATATGCCTCTTCCTGTTTCTCTGGCACATAAGCTTTCATATAAGCTTGCACAGGTTCGTAAAGCGGATAGTAATAGTTTCTTAAGACCTGATGGCAAGAGCCAGGTAACAGTTGAATATGATGGCCCAGTAGCCAAGAGAATTGATACTGTAGTTATCTCTACTCAGCATAAGGATGGCGTTGATTCAGAAACAATTCGTGAGTTTGTAATTGAGAATGTCATAAAGGCTGTAATTCCAGCTGATTTGATGGATGAGAATACAAAGATTTTTGTAAATCCTACAGGAAGATTCGTTATAGGTGGCCCTGCAGGTGATACTGGCCTTACAGGTCGTAAGATTATCGTAGATACATATGGTGGATTTGGTCGCCATGGTGGTGGTGCATTCTCTGGTAAAGATCCTACTAAGGTAGATAGAAGTGCAGCTTATGCAGCAAGACATATCGCTAAGAATATTGTAGCAGCAGGTCTTGCTAAGGAGTGCGAGGTTCAGCTTGCATATGCTATCGGTGTAGCTCATCCAGTGTCTGTACTTGTTGATACATTTGGTACAGGTACTATTGATGACTCTAAGCTATCTGATGTTGTAAATGAGATATTTGATTTAAGACCTTCTGCAATCATTCAAAACCTTGATCTTCGTCGTCCAATTTACCAAAAAACAGCGGCTTATGGTCATTTTGGTCGTGATGGTGAGTTTACTTGGGAGAGACTTGATAAGGTAGAAGATCTTAAGGCTGCAGTATCTAAGCTTTAATGTATGTCCGTTCCAACTGAGGGACAAGAAATCAAGCGACTTCATAAAGAAGATTTAGGAAAAGAGCTTGACGGCGTTATAGTAAAAGCCGTCAGGCTTATTTTCTCAAGTGGAAATTTTGTGATTTTTGCGTGTAAGGGTGGATTTACTGTTAAGGGTAATTCGAGTTGTGCGATTACCGAAGGTCAGAACTATGAGATAAAGGGACATGTAGGTCAATATCAGAATCAGCTTCAGATTATTGCTAATTCAATTGAATTGGTAAGGAACGAGAATACTAATACAGCTTATGTTGCTTCATTTCTTAAGGATAATCTTGATGGTGTTGGTAACAAATTGTCGTTACAACTAGCGGAGAAATACAAAGAGGAAGTGTTAGCGGCGTTATATGAGAATCCTGATACTGTAGCGCTTGAGATTGATGGATTAACCTTGGAAAAAGCTGAAAAAATAGCTATTCAGGTTGAAAAAGACAAGGACTACCTCGGTATTATCCTAGAACTACGTTTGCTTGGATTAAGTAATAATCAGGCAAAGAAAGCTTATGAGTTTATGGGGCCTACATGCCCTGATCAAATTAGGCGTAATCCATTCGTGCTTATGAAGATAAGCGGAATAGGTTTTTCGGCATGTGAAGCTATCGCTAAGCAAAACAATACAGAACCATTAAGTATAGATAGATTTGCAGCAGCAATTTCTAGTGCTGTAAAAGAAATGCATGCGCTTAATGGTGATACATATTTGGAACCGTTACAGGTAAAATCACGCACTCAAACCCTAATTAATCAAGCTTCTGGTGGCGATATACCTAATGATATTTTTAATGGCATATATGATGATGCCATAGTTAAGGCAAACGAAGAAAAGTATATTGCTGTGTATAAATTTCAAGACGGGAAGTGTATGGGCTGTAATGTAAATGATGAAGGTGCCAGAATTGCGTCTAGAGATTATTTTGGTGCGGAAGCTGCAATAAAAAAAGAAATAGAAAATTTTCTTAAAGCACGTGTTGTTAAACCAGATGAAGAAGAAACTCGCAGAATGATTAGGGAAAAAGGAGAAGAGCGTGGTATTACTCTTGATAATCTTCAAGAAGATGCTTTGTATCTTTGCATGTATTCTCCGTTGGCAGTAATCACAGGCGGTCCTGGAACTGGTAAAACAACAATAACATCTATCCTAGCACAGCATTTTGAAGAGAAGAATATTAAATATGAGTTCTGCGCTCCTACTGGGCGAGCTGCTAAGCGTTTATCAGAAGCAGCTGGCGTTGAGGCATCTACTATTCATAGGCTGCTTGAGATGAGTGCGCCTAAGGAAGAGGATGGCGAAGACGAGCCGTTGTTTGGTCGTAATAGAGGAAATCCTCTAGAGGCTAGAGTCGTAGTTGCTGATGAGGCATCTATGATTGATACGTTTTTGTTTAAAGCATTACTTGATGCACTAAGACCAGGAGCTTCATTAATTCTAATAGGCGACCCTGATCAGTTGCCTTCTGTCAGTGCGGGTAATATTCTAGCAGATTTGTTGTCTTGTGATGTTATTCCTGCTGTGAAGCTTAAGTATATTTTTAGGCAGGATGAGGGTGGTTCGATTGCTTCAAATGCTGTTCGAATTCTGAATGGAGAGTACCCTGTTCCAGGAGTGGATTTTGATATTATCAAAACTTCGAGTGATGAAGAAGCATTGCCATATGTGATTGAGTTATCACTAAAAAACAAAGAAAATGACTTTGTAGTATTAAGCCCAACAAGACGTGGACTTCTTGGTATTGAGGATATGAACCTTGCATTGCAGGCGAAGCATAATGAGGGTAGTGGTGATCCATTAAAGGTTAGAACTGACCTTGATTTATATCCTAACGATCTTGTTATGCAAGTAAAAAACAACTATCGAATTGAGTTTTATGATCCAACAACAGGTTCTATTGCAAATGGTGTGTTTAATGGTGAGATGGGCCGAATCGATGACTTCGATATACTGACGGGTAAAACGAACATCATCTTCGATGGAGATCGAAAAATCGGTTATGATAAAAAGATGCTTTCCGATATTGAGCTTGCTTATTCAGTCACTGTTCATAAGGCTCAAGGTTGTGAGTTTGATTCAGTCTTAATAGTACTTGGGAGTATGAACTATAAGCTTTCCAACAGAAGAATTTTATATACAGCTATAACTCGAGGTCGTAAAAAAGTTACGGTTATTGATTCGAATAATAGATTAACAAAAATGCTTAATAGCAACGGAGATTTTTCTCGTAAAACATCACTTGGGGATTTTTTAAATATTGTTGCAAGCAGGCATTAATTATGGGCTTTTTAAGAGAAGTTATTGATACGATTTTACCTCCGAATTGCTCTGTTTGTGGAAAATTTGCTGATGGTGATAATAGGATTCCATATGAGATTCCAGATAATCTACATTTGTGTTTTGACTGCTTAACTAAGCTTGTTCCTAATCCTCTTTCGAAGAGATTTTTCTTGTGCTTATCAGAACCATATAAAGCAGATCCATATCCTTCTCTTGGGTTGTATTTATTATTCCCTTATGACGGCTTTTGGGAGAAGGGAATTCCAAAAATAAAATTCGAATCACATAGTGAATTAGCTGTATTCGGAGGAATGATTTTAGGATCATTTATGCTTAAGGATGGAATTGCAGCTGATGCCATTATTCCAATTCCTCTGTCTTCAAAAAGACTTCGCGAAAGGGGCTATAATCAGGCGAATTTGATAGCTAATTCTGTATCAGAAATTACCCGTATACCTTGTATTAGTGATGGACTTTTGAGAGTTAGAGATACAAAAAGACAAGCTGATATCCAAGAAAATAGTGTTAGAGCGCAAAACATTGAAGGTGCCTTCAAAGCAAACCCGGAATTTGATTTTTCTGGACTCACAGTAATAGTTTTGGATGATGTAGCAACAACGGGTCACACACTTCATGAAGCTGCATGTGAGATTTATAAGGCAGGAGCCCAAAAAGTTATGTGTGTAACACTATGTGGAAATCGTGCTGTTCTTAATAGCGAGATATACTGATGGGTGGCAAATTTCTATATATTTATATATAATAAGGCGACCTGAGGTGGGTGGGCTCTTTATTGAACCTACATGACACTAACTGGAACCCGGAGTTGACCGGCGTAGATCAAGCCTTGTAAGTTGGAAGGTTGAAAGCGGACACAGGGTACCGCCCTTGAAAAATCGAGGGGTCAAGCGGGGTTCATCCTAATCAGGCTTTTTAGTGTAAAGAAATGGAATTGATTAATGAGTTTGCTTAATGATGCAAAACAGATAGCTAAGCGTGATCCTGCTGCAAGAAATGTTGCGAGCGTTATTTTTCTGTATTCTGGTTTTCATGCTCTTGTTTATCACAGAATTAGTCATTTCTTTTATAAGCATAAGCTTTTCTTTTTGGCTCGTTGGAATTCTCAAATAGCAAGACATAGAACTGGTGTTGAGATTCACCCGGGGGCAACGATTGGTGAAGGACTATTCATTGACCATGGTATGGGAATCGTGATTGGTCAGACTGCAGTGATTGGTAATAATTGTACTATCTATCACGGAGTGACTTTGGGTGGTAGAGGTCACGCTAAGGGTGAGAAGAGACATCCAACTATAGGTGATAATGTTTTGATTGGTGCTGGTGCAAAAATCTTGGGACCCGTAACTATTGGAAATGATGTAAGTATCGGAGCAAATGCGGTAATTCTTCACGATGTACCAGATGGTGCAACTGTTGTTGGTGTTCCAGGTAAGGTTGTTAGAATCGATGGCAAAACTACTGGAGAATCTCATGCTGTTGCTCTTGATCACTCTATCGTTGATGATCCTACCGAGCTTGAAGTTAAGGAACTTACCAAGGTTGTTAATGATCTTCAAGAAAGACTTAGCAAGATTACAAAAACAAATAACGATTAACGTTTTATACGGAGGAAGATATGAAGCTTTTTAACACACTCACAAGATACAAAGAAGATTTTACAACAATCGAACCTAACAAGGTTAAGATGTATGCTTGTGGACCAACTGTTTATAACTACTTCCACCTTGGTAATGCACGACCATTCGTAACTTTTGATACTTTGAGAAGATATTTGGAGTATAAGGGTTATGAAGTCGAGTTCTGTCAGAATTTTACAGATATCGATGACAAGATGATTAAGCGTGCAAACGAAGAAGGCGTTACAGTTAAGGATATCGCTGACAGATATATCAAGGAGTACTATGTAGATGCTGACGGTCTTAATTGTAAAAGACCTACATATCAGCCTAAGGCTACTGAGTCTATAGGTGCAATTATTGGCATTGTTAAGAAGCTTTACGATAATGGCGTTGCTTATGTAATTGAGGGCGATGGTGTTTATTACGACGTAACTAAGAAGGAAGACTACGGTAAGCTTTCTCATTATAACCTTGATGAGCTTAACGCTGGTGGTGGTGAGCGACATGCTTCTTTCGATGGTAAGCGTAATCCTGGTGATTTTGCTCTTTGGAAGTTTAAGAAGGAAGGGGAGCCTTCTTGGAATTCTCCTTGGGGTGAGGGTAGACCTGGATGGCATATTGAGTGTTCAGCAATGATTAAGAAGCATCTCGGTGATACTATCGATATCCACGGTGGTGGACAGGATCTTATATTCCCACACCATGAGAACGAGATTGCTCAGAGTGAAGCTGCTAATGGATGCACTCTTGCTAATTTCTGGGTTCATAACGCTTTTGTAAATGTTGATGGCGAGAAAATGAGTAAGTCCTTGGGTAACTTCTTTACTATACGTGATATCGTTGCTCATTTCCCATATGCAGTAATCAGATTCTTCATTTTGTCTGGTCACTACAGAATGCCTATTAACTTTTCAGATGAGCTATTAAGAGCTTCGCAGACTGGCCTTCAGAGAATATCTACATGCGTTAACAATATTAAGTTTACTCTTGATAAGAATGCAGTAGCTAATAACTCTGGTGAGGCAGATAGCGAGCTTGTCGAAGCTGTTAAAGTAGCAGGAGAGAGTTTTGTTGCTCACATGGATGATGACTTAAATACTGCTGATGCAATCACAGATATTTATAACTTAGTTAAGATTGCTAATACAGCATTAGCATCTAATAAGGCTAGTGCAGAAGCATTGAAGGCTGCTCACGATAAGCTTGTTGAGTTAACAGGTGTACTTGGAATTGAACTTCTCGTTGAGAAGGAAGAAATTCCAGAAGAGGTAATGAATCTTGTTAATCAGCGCGTAGCAGCAAAGAAGGAAAAGAATTTCGCAGAAGCTGATAGAATCCGTGATTTGATTACGGCTATGGGATATTCTGTTAAGGATACTCCACAAGGACCACAGGTAGAAAAACTTTGATTATTCCATTTATTGCAACTGATTTGCGTGAGGTAAATGCCTCTGTTCTAGCTTATATAGGCGATTCTGTTTATGAGTTATATTCCAGATGCCATGTAAGTGCTAAAACAGCTGCAAACTCAGGTAAGATGCATAAAGTAAATGTGAAGTATGTATCTGCGGCTGCACAAGCGAAGGCAATCAACGCATTATTGCCTGAGCTTACAGAAGAAGAGTTAGATTACTTCAAGCGTGGACGTAATTCTAATTCTCCAACGATGGCAAAAAATGCAGGCCCTGTTGATTATATGAATGCAACAGGATTTGAAGCTCTCATTGGTTTTTTATTTATGGATAATCAGGAAGAGCGACTTGACTACATTATTGCGAAAGCATTTGAGGTAATCGATAGTGAAGCAACAGTATAACAATAACAAGAATTATCATAACGAGCGTAGTAATAATCGTCCACAAAGACGAGATAATTCAGAACGTCGTGAGCGCTCTGCTTTTGCTAAGTCTGAGACTATAGTTGAGAATGAACCAACTGACGATAGACTTGAGGGAAGAAACTCAATTATTGAGGCGCTTAATGCAGGAAGAGAGATTAATAAGCTTTGGGTTCTCGAATCACAGGATGGTAAGAAACAAGATCCGTTATTAACAAAGATTTTGCTTGAAGCATCAAAGAAGAAGATTCCTGTTATGAGAGCAAGAAGAGAAGCTCTTGATAGAATGAGTCAGACTCATAATCATCAGGGTGTAATAGCGCAGGTTGCTTCTCATGAATATACACCGATTGAAGACATACTTAAGAAGGCTGAAGATGAGGGTAGAAGGCCTTGTCTTGTAGTATTAGATGGTCTAAAAGATGCATACAATCTTGGTTCAGTATTAAGAATTGCTGATGCAGCTGGTGTAGATGGGGTAGTAATTCCGAAGCACAGATCAATTGGGTTAGATAGTGTTGTAGCAAAGGCTTCTGCTGGCGCTATTGAATATGTGCCTGTAGCAAGAGTAACAAATGTTGCTGCAACATTAAGAGAACTGAAAGAGAAGCACGGCTTTTGGGTTTTCGGTACAGCGGCAGAAGGTACTACACCATATGATAAAGCTGATTATAAGGGTTCTATCGCAATTGTTATTGGATCTGAAGGCGAAGGCATGCACGACAATGTACAAAAAGAGTGTGATTTCCTTTTGTCTATTCCAATGGCAGGAAGTGTTAATAGCCTAAATGCCGCAGTGGCTGCGGGTATAGTTATATTTGAGGCGGTTAAGAACAGAAACGAGGCCTGATGAAGCATTGGAAGAAGGGAATTGCAGTTATATCTGCTGTATTAGTTTTCGCTAGTGGCGTCAGTTGTTCTGCTTTTGGTAGCAAATCTAGACGTGTAGCGGATTCTTACCTTAATTCCATGCTTAGAAGAGATGTCGATACATGTAATTCGCTTTGCATTGATGATAATTCTTATTTTGAGTCATACATGTCCTGGGAATACAAGAACCGTGCTGTAGATGTGGTTCTTAACAATACTCATTATCGTTTTGAAGACTCCTTATCTGGGATAAATAGTGAAGGTGATTATGAATATGTATATACCTTGATTATGCCGGATTTGAATGCTGCTTTGTCAATGAATCCAGAAAGCTTTGAAGAGTTTAGCGATTATCTTGGCCTATGCGGTCGCTACGATGTAACTGTATCCATAGTAGTTGATAAAGTTGATGGTGAGTTTAAAGTTAAAAACTCGTACTTTATTGCAGAGAATTTCTGGGGATCACTTTATTTCCCCAATTATGAATTTGTTTTAGATGGAGCTGCTGTAATAACAGATAGGGAGTGGACTTCTTCTAATGAAGATGGCTCATTCGAAGACACTTCATCTATTAACTGCCACTACAATTTTTCTAGTCAGTATTTAGATTCTGGAATGAATTTGGACCTCAATTATGAATACAGAAGAAGAGGGGAGGTTATTTACTCTTCTGATGTAGTAATGGATGGTGATGGTCGAGGCTTTTCTTGTCCTTTAGGTGTGAATAATTTTAGTATAGGAATTGAGTTCTTACCTGAGTTTAATTATGAACTAATTATCTATAGCTCAGATAGTGCTTTTTATGTTGATAATCAACAGTGTACATTAAATCCATCTATGTTCCCAGAAGGCAGTGCTCTTGACGCTATTATTTGGCAGCACACAGACGGAAATGGTAGATACTTTAATACTGATACTATTGATGCAAAAGTATGGATTGATAACATGTATTATGCATCTGGTCGTCCACTAAATATCACTTACGATATTTTTCAAAATGGCGAATTAGTTCTTCGAGATGAACCAGCTATTGTAGGTGAAGGTGTAGCTGTGTGTGTATATGAGTCTACATCTTTGCTACCAACATCAAACTATTCTATTAATGTTTATAACAACGGAATATTCTTGGGGTCTTCAGTAACTAATGTAATTCTTAATCTTAACCCAGAAAACTACACCGAATTGTCAGTGGCTACTAATGTAAGTGATACTAATTCTGACGTTAGACCTAGACTTCAAATTCTAACATCAAGCCGAAATGCTATTGATGTAATAGATGAATACACAGATGTGGCTTTCAATTACGATGTAATAAGCATGGAAGTTTTTGAATCACGGGTAAACTCTATTCTTGCTTCTGGTGAGAATGCTCCGGATATGATTATTTGTAACAGTTCATTTGCAAATAATATGGCCAATAATGAAAATACTGTTGCTCTCAATGATATTGGTATATCTTATTCAGAACTTCAGTATATGTATGAGTATACTTTCGCATTATCAACAGATGATAATCATGTTATCAAGGGCGTTACTTGGGAGATAAATCCTGGTGCTGTGTTCTATTCTAGAAGCGTTGCTCGTAATGTTCTTGGTGTATCAGAACCAGGTGAAGTAGCTCCTTATTTTGCTTCATGGGATGCATTTTTAGATACATCAAGACTTGTATATGAGAATACAAATGGAACAACTAGAATTATGGGCGATATAAGAGATATTGAAGAGGCATATATCATGGGACGCCCAGATAGCTGGTTTGATAGTAATTCAAATATTGTTGCTTCTGATTATGTCGTTGATTATTTTGATTTGATTAATACGTTGTTGGACGAAGAACTTACATTTGATTGTGGTAGATGGAGTTCTGAATGGAATTCTAGAATATCCAATAGAACTACTTTAGCTCATATGGGTACTATGAGATTTGGAGAAGTTTTCCTTCGTAGTTATAACTCAGGCGATTGGGGTGTTGTTAATCCTCCAGTGGACTATTTTGATGGTGGACACTTCATTTTTGTTACTTCTTATAGTGATATGGATAATTCGGCAGCACGATTTATAAGAGATGTAGCTATAAACGAAGAAAATCTCGAAGATATGAGTAGAAATCAGATTTGCGTTAATAATATAAGTATAATGTTAGCTGCAGCAGAAGATGATTCTTACAATCTTCCTTGGATTGGTGGACAGAATCCATTTAAAGTATTCTCACAGGTAGCGTGGAATATCGATGCATCTGTTGTTACAACGAACGATGAAGCAATTAATGCGGTATTTGCTCAAGTATGCGAAGATTTTGCATCTAGACGTATTAGTTCTGCTTCTGATGCTGTAGAATTATTTGAAGAACTGGCGAGGGAGGTAGCATGAAAAATAGATATTTAGTTAAATGCATTTCTATTTTAATGTGCTTAAGCTTTCTCTTTAGTTTTGCAGGTTGTAATCTTGCAGAAGATATTAAGGTGAATTTTGAAAATAGAATATCCTCTGTAAATAATGTTTCAGCACAAGAATTGACTAGACTTATAGTTATGTCTATCAATGATTCATCTAAAACATCGGATGCATATGCTTCTATAAACGCATACCAATTGGATAATCTCTCGTATTCTTATTTCTCTGAGTATCTAGATATACTCAGACGTAATTCAAGACAGGATAATAATGGACGAGTAAATTCTTTTAGGATGATGAGTTCATCTGAATGTACAAGTATAGTAGGTTCATTACTTGCAAATCGCTTCGGGACATTAATTGGTGCAGAACTTTTATATGATGAGGAAGCACTATTTCCTGTTTATATGTTTTTCATTGTAGATGATAATGGTGTACCCAAAATCTCAAATGATTGGGTAAGAGGATATATTGATACATATAATTACAGTGATCACTATTTTAACTTCCTCAATGATGAAAACTCTGATGGTGTACGCGCACTTATTACACCAAGTTTAAATGATCCTGCGTATACAGAAGAAGCAATTTCAGCACGTGTTCGAGCACTATGCGATTATTATCGTCTAAGAGTAATGTCAAATGTTGGTGCTTATGAAATAGTTCATATTTATCCGGGAAATATGTCTGTTAGAATTCCAGAGACATTGGCTGTTGATGGAACTTCCTTTGAAGAGCATATGGTTAACTTCTCTTATTTGAATTCAGGAAACTATAACATCGATGACGAAGTCGTTATAGCTGGAGATCTTAATATTGTAAATCTTGTAAGTGGCGAGAATAGGGTTCTTAGGGTTGGTAACGTATATGCTTTGTCTGAATTGGTACAAAGAATGGGTTCACCTATTTCTTCGACATATTATGAGAATAATAATTCAAGAATAGTTCTTTATCCTGGAGTTGTTCTTAGATTCGATGAATCAATTGATTCTCATAATTGGACTGGTACACTTACTTCAATACGAGTATTTGGTAATTCTTCTGTATATACGATTGGTTACAATTTATATGTAGGTATGAGCAAGACTGCTTTGTTAGTGGCATATCCATTTATTGATGAAAATGACTATGAAATCAATGTCAGCACTTCAACAGGAGATTATACCGTCGAATTTGAATTTGATGATGACGATACAGTTAGAATGATTAGAGTTAGTTAATAATTCTTTCTTTTAATCTCTCGATTTCTTCTCTTAACATACCATTTTCTATGAGATATTTGCTGGCATCCATGTCATACTTATCTCGTATATAATCAAGGAAAATCTCCATATTTGAAGCGTCTGATCTAAGAGTATGTCGCATGTTTTCTACGCGTGCTTCTATAAGTGGATCGAGGAAACTCTTGGCATACTCATATGAAACCTTGTAGTTTAAAACTATATTTTCCCTTGTGGCTCCAGCTAAAAGATAAAGTAGTGCAGCAATTATTCCTGTTCGATCCTTACCATGCGCGCAATGAAATAAGATAAGACCATCGTTGTTTTCAGCTATGACGCGCATTACCTCGACGATTTCTTTTCCTAATTCTTGAAGAACCATTATATAAAAGTCACCCATAGGATGAGTCTCGAGGAACACCATAGTTGGATCTTCCTTAAGATCTGGATCGCCGACAAATAGTGGGATGTTTACATACTTGGTTTCTTCATCCTTCTCGAAAGGGTTGCCGTAGTTTTTTACTTCTGCTGCAGAACGTAAATCTATAACTGTCTTTACTCCATATTGTTTAAGAAGTTCGTGAGCTTTAGAAGAAGCGAGAGAAGGAGAACCTGATCTTAAAGCAATACCACTTTTAAATACTTTTCCTCCAGTTAATGGCATACCACCTAGTTCTCTACAATTGATTAAATCGTCAAAGAATAGTCGCTGATTATCTGGATTGTAAGTGTTCATGCAAATTCTCCCTAGTGGGTTTTATAGCGCTATAATACATTATTTTTTGGTTGACATTCAATAAGTCGTGTACTAATATTATTAGGCTTTAATTAGCATATGCGCTCGTAGCTCAACTGGATAGAGTGTCTGACTACGGATCAGAAGGTTGTGGATTCGATCTCTGCCGGGCGCGCCAACAGAGCGGTTGCCGATTACGGTGACCGCTTTTTTATTCTATTTTTTGAGGAGTACAAATTATGGGTAGACTTCTTATTGTTGTAGACATGCAAAATGATTTTGTTGACGGTGCTTTAGGTTTTGACGATGCCTCAGATGTAATAGACGGTATCGTTGAAAAGATTAATGAGTATAAGGCTTCAGGTGATGAAGTAGTTTATACATTAGATACTCATTTTGACAATTATATGGATACTCAGGAAGGTCATAATCTCCCTGTCCCTCATTGTATCAAGGGTACAGAAGGTCACAAGCTTGTTCCTGCGTTAGAAGAAGTTTTATCTGATTGTCTATGTTTTGAGAAGCCTACATTTGGCTCTTTGAAGTTAGGTAATTACATCAATGATAATGAAGACAAGTATGAGACTATTGAGATTTGTGGCTTGGTGTCTAATATTTGTGTAATATCAAATGCAATTATGGCTAAGGCAGCTGCACCTGAAGCTGAGATTATTGTAGATTCCAGATTGACTGATTCTTTTGATAAGAAACTTGATAGTGAAACTTTCGATATATTGAAGGGTGTACAAGTTACAGTAATCTGATATTTATAGCATTTTTATTAATGCTGTGATAAAATACCAACTCGGTTGTTTATTATTTTTTAAGGAGAACATATATGGCAGTAATTGAGAAACTTGAGCATTCCAAGGTTGCTATTAAGCTCGAGGCAAGCAGAGAAGAGTTCAATAAGGCTCTTATGAGCGCTTACAACAAGAACAAGAAGAGATTCCAGGTTCCTGGTTTCCGTAAGGGTAAGGTTCCATACCAGCTCGTAGTTAAGTACTATGGCGAGGGTGTTCTTTATGAGGATGCTATCGATGAGATTGTTAATCCTGCTTATTCTGCAGCTGTTAAGGAGAATGAACTTCAGGTTGTTTCTCGTCCTGAGCTCGATGTAGAGACTATTGATGAGAATGGTATGAAGTACACTCTCACAGTTACTGTTAAGCCAGAAGTTAAGCTCGGCCAGTATGAGGGCGTTGAGGCTCCATATATGGAAAGAGAGATTACAGATGAGTCTGTAAACAATGAGATTGAAGCAATGAGAAAGAGAAACTCAACACTTGAGAATGTTGAGGATCGTGCAGCTCAGATGGGTGATACAGTTGTTATCGACTTTGAAGGCTTCAAGGATGGTGTTGCTTTCGAGGGTGGTAAGGGTGAGAACTACAGTCTTAAGCTCGGTTCTAATTCCTTTATCCCAGGATTTGAGAATCAGGTTGCTGGTCACTCTATCGATGAGGAGTTTACTGTTGAGGTTACATTCCCTGAGGATTACCACTCTGAAGATCTTAAGGGCGCTGCAGCAACATTCAATTGTAAGATTCACAACATTAAGGAAGAGAAGATTCCTGAGCTTGATGATGAGTTCGTAAAGGATGTTTCTGAGTTCGATACTCTTGATGAACTCAAGGCTGATATCAAGAAGAATCAGGAAGAGTCTGCTAAGAACGAAGCTAAGACAGCTTTCATGAATGCTGTAGTTAGCGTAGTTGCTGATAATGCAGAGGTTGAGATTCCAGACGCTATGGTTGAAAACGAAGTTGAGGCTATGGCTGATGAGCAGGCACAGAGAATGAGCCAGCAGGGTATTGCACTTGATATGTATCTTCAGTACACAGGTCAGTCTATGGAAGCTTTCAAGGAAGGCTTAAAGCCAATGGCTCAGATGCGTGTTAAGGGTAACCTAGTTATTGAGGCTGTTGCTAAGGAGCTCAACATTGAGGCATCTGATGAAGATTACGACAATGAGCTTGCTGAGATGGCTAAGGCTTATAACATGGATGTCGAGAGAATTAAGGAAGCTATGGGTGAGAAGAATCCATATATCCTTGAGACAATCGTTAGCAGAAAGACTGTTGAGTACCTCGCAGACAAGGCTGTTAAGACTGAGCCTAAGGACGAGGAGCCTGCTGAGGAGAAGACAGAGGAGTAATTCTTCTTCAAAATCAAATTCAATGAAATTTAACTTTACCGTCATCATAATTGGTGGCGGTAATTTTTATTTTTATATTATTATATGGTGTGATAAACTTAATTGTTAAAACATATCTACTTTTGAAGGAGTCTATTTAATGGCTAATATGAGATACGGCGGTGGTGATCGTGGGAATAGCGAAGTGTTGAGCTGTTCTTTTTGCGGAAAATCCGAGTATGATGTACCACGTTTGTTTTCAGGCGTTAATTGCTATATTTGTATTGACTGTATTAGAACTGCCTATGGCATTATTTCAGAAGAGGAAAAAGTTCAGAAGCAAAAGCGTCTTAAGGCAACAAAGCCTAAGAAGCTTATTACTCCACATGATATTAAGGATAAGCTTGATCAGTATGTAATTGGACAGGATGAGGCTAAGGTTTCCTTGGCTGTTGCTGTTTATAACCACTACAAGAGAGTTTTTGCTACAAAGACTGACGATGATACAGAGATTTCTAAGAGTAATATCTTGATGTTAGGTCCTACTGGTTCCGGTAAGACTTTACTTGCACAGACATTAGCGAGAATTCTCGATGTACCTTTCGCAGTTGCTGATGCTACTTCTTTGACAGAAGCTGGTTACGTAGGTGAAGACGTTGAAAATATACTTTTGAAGCTTATCATGGCTGCTGATTATGATATCGAGCGTGCTCAGATGGGTATCATCTATATTGATGAGATAGATAAGATTACTAAGAAGTCAGAGAATGTTTCTATCACTCGTGATGTAAGTGGTGAAGGTGTTCAGCAGGCTCTTCTTAAGATTTTGGAAGGAACAGTTGCTTCTGTGCCTCCTAAGGGTGGAAGAAAGCACCCTAACGAGGAGTGCATTACAATTGATACTACTAACATACTATTTATTTGTGGTGGTGCATTTGATGGCTTAGATGAGATTATTTCTCAGCGTGTAGCAGATAAGCAGTACGGTTTTGGAGCTGATATTCAGTCCAAGAAGGATATGCATAGTGGTGCATTCTTTGGTCAGGCAACACCTCAAGATTTGATGAAGTTTGGCCTTATCCCAGAGTTTATTGGAAGAATACCTGTAACTGTAGCTCTTAACAAGCTCGTAGTAGATGATTTGGTTATGGTTTTGACACAGCCAAAGAATGCTATTGTTAAGCAGTACAAGAAGATGCTTAAGCTTGATGATGTTGATTTGGAGTTCACAGATGAGGCCGTTAGAGCAATTGCATCTAAGGCTATCGAGCAGAAGACAGGTGCTCGTGGACTTCGTTCCATTATTGAAGGCATCATGAAGAACGTTATGTTTGATATTCCATCTCAGAAGGACGTAAGTAAGTGCATAATCGATGAGGCTTGTGTCACTGAAGGCAAAGAGCCTACGATTATTTATAAGAAGAAAACAACAGGCACAAACGACGAGCCTGATGTAAATCGTCGTGATGTAGGTTAATTAACATTTAAGGAGGGTATCATTATGGCTCAGATGTACAACATTTGCTTGGATATCGGCGGAACAAAAATTCTTGGTGCTATTTTCGATTCGAAGAAGCAGATTGTTTATCGTATTAAGAAAAAGACTAAGGCTGATGGTGAAGCAACACAGAATGTTGAGGAGACTATTATTTCTGTTGTAGACGAGCTTATCGAGGGATTTGGTATCAAGAAGACACAGATTAAAGCTATCGCTGCTGGTGCTCCTGGTGTTATCGATCAGCAGAATGGTATTGTTTTGACATCACCTAATCTTCCATGGAAGAACTATAACATCAGAAAGCCTATTGAGAAGAAGTTTGGAGCTCCTTTTTATATTGGAAATGACGTAAATGTTGGCGTATTAGGCGAGTTTAAGTATGGTTCTGCTAAGGGATATAAGAATGTTGTAGGTCTCTTTGTTGGAACAGGTATGGGTGGTGGCCTTATTCTTGACGGCAAGCTCTATACTGGTCATAAGTTTAAGGGCGCTGAGTATGGTCATATGATTTTGGATCCAGAAGGACCAAGATGTAACTGTGGCCAGAGAGGTTGCCTCGAGGCTTTCTCATCAAAGCAGGGCATGAGTGACTATATCAGAGGTCAGGCTGCTCGTGGACGTGAGACCGCAATGGCTGAAGGCGTTCAGGGTGGTGTATTTAAGAGTAAGCTTTTGAAGAAGAGTCTTGCTGCTGGTGACCCTGTTGCTACTGAGGCTGTAGATCGTGCCTGTCACTATTTGGCAATTGCATCTGGTAACCTCGTTAATACATTCAGTCCTGAGGTTGTTGTATACGGTGGCGGTGTTATCGAGGCATGTGGTGATTACTTCCTCGAGAAGATTTTATCTGAGGTAGATAAGTATTGTATGCCTTCTATCAGAGAGACTGTTGAGTTTAAGACTGCAGGTCTTGGAGATGATTCCATTCTCTATGGTGCTCTCTCAATGATTTTGGACAAATAATAAAGGAAGAGAAGAATATAAAATGGCAAGAATTGATTCTGTAAACAAAGTTTTCGATCCTAAGGAAGCTGAACCGAGACTTTATAACGAGTGGAAGGATAAGGGTTATTTTAAGCCTGATGATAGTGAAGGTAAGGAAGCCTTCTCTATCGTTATGCCACCACCAAATATCACAGGTCAGCTCCACATGGGTCATGCCTTGGATAACACTCTCCAGGATATTCTCGTTAGATATAAGAGAATGAAGGGCTATTCCACTCTTTGGGTGCCTGGTACAGACCACGCATCTATTGCAACTGAGGCAAAAATTGTTGAGCAGATGCGTAAGGAAGGCATTTTTAAGGAAGATTTAGGTCGTGATGGATTCCTTGAGAGAGCTTGGGCATGGAAAGAGCAGTACGGCGGAAGAATCGTTGAGCAGCTTAAGAAAATGGGTTCATCCTGTGACTGGAGTCACGAGCGTTTCACTATGGACGAAGGCTGTTCTGAAGCTGTTCAGGAAGTATTTATTAAGTACTATGACAAAGGCCTTATCTATCGAGGCGAGCGTATTATTAACTGGTGCCCACATTGCCTTACATCAATTTCTAATGCTGAGGTTGAATATGAGGATCAGGCTGGCCATTTCTGGCACTTAAGATATCCATTTGAAGATGGATCTGGTTATTTGGAACTTGCTACTACAAGACCTGAGACATTGCTCGGTGATACTGCTGTTGCTGTTAATCCTAAGGATGAGAGATATAAGGATCTTATTGGTAAGATGCTTGTTCTTCCTCTTGTTGGACGTAAGATTCCTGTTGTTGGTGACGATTACGTAGATATTGAATTTGGTACTGGTGTAGTTAAGATTACTCCTGCTCACGATCCTAATGACTTTGAGGTTGGTAGAAGACACGGCCTTGAAGTAATTACAGTTATGACTGAGGATGCTCATATTACTGAGGATTATCCTAAGTATGCGGGTATGGACCGTTTTGAGGCTCGTAAGGCAATTGTTAAGGACTTAGAAGAAGGTGGATTCCTTATTAAGGTTGAAGATTATAACCATAATGTTGGTACATGCTATCGTTGTGGAACAACAATTGAGCCACGAGTTTCTTTGCAGTGGTTCGTTAAGATGGAAGAACTTGCTAAGCCTGCTATTGAGGCAGTTAAGACTGGTAAGACAAGATTTGTTCCACAGAGATTTGAGAAGAATTACTTCAACTGGATGAATGATATTCGCGACTGGTGTATCTCCAGACAGCTTTGGTGGGGTCATAGAATCCCTGCGTTCTATTGTGACGATTGTGGTGAGACAGTAGTTACAAGAGATGGTGATGTAGTTTGTCCTAAGTGTGGTAAGCCAATGCGTCAGGATCCAGATACTCTTGATACATGGTTCTCATCTGCTTTGTGGCCATTCTCAACTCTTGGCTGGCCAGAGAATACTGAGGATTTGAAGAAGTTCTATCCTACAAACACGCTTGTAACAGGATACGATATCATCACATTCTGGGTATCTAGAATGATGGTTGCAGGTCTTGCTCATATGGATGAAATTCCATTTAAGGATGTTCTTATCCATGGCCTTGTAAGAGACTCTCAGGGTAGAAAGATGAGTAAGTCTTTGGGTAATGGTATCGACCCACTTGAGATTATCGATAAGTATGGTGCCGATGCTCTTCGTTTTGCTCTTGTTACTGGTAACGCTCCAGGAAATGATCAGAGATTCCAGGAAGATAAGATTGAGATGGGTAGAAACTTCTCTAATAAGATCTGGAATGCTATGCGATTCGTTATTATGAATTGTGATGATGATTTGTCATTCGAGGATGTTGATGCTTCTAAGTATACTCTTGAGGATAAGTGGATTTTAACAGGTCTTAACAGGCTCGTTTCTGAGGTCACTGTTAACTTCGATAATTACGATTATGGTGTTGCATTGCAGAAAATCGTGGACTTCCTTTGGGATTCTTATTGTGACTGGTATATCGAGATTGCTAAGAGTCGTCTCTTTGATACAGAGTGTCCAACACGTAAAGAAGCTCTTTACCTTTTGAATTACGTACTTGGCGTATGTATGAAGTTGTTACACCCATTTATGCCTTTCGTAACAGAAGAGGTTTACTACAATCTTGTGCTTGATACTAAGTCTGATTCCATCATGATTTCTGATTGGCCAGAGACTTCTGATATCCCATCCTTCCCAGAAGATGAGAAGATGATGGCTACTTTGATGGGCGCTATTAGATCTATGCGTAACATTCGAGCAGAGATGAATGTTGCTCCTTCTCGTAAGGCTCACATCATTCTTGTAACAGCTTCAGAGGATGTTAAGGCAATGTTCTCGAACGGTCTTCCTTTCCTTGAGAGACTTGCATCTGTAAGTTCTATGGATATTCAAGGCGACAAGGCTGGAATTCCTTCAACTGCAGTTGCTGCTCTGTTTGAGGGTGGTGAGATTTATATGCCTCTTGAGGATTTGATTGATATTGAGAAAGAGCTTGCAAGGCTTGGAAAAGAGTGCGAGAAGCTTGATGGTGAGTTAGCAAGAGTTAAGGGTAAGTTATCAAATGAGAACTTTGTAAGCAAGGCTCCAGCGGCAGTAATCGACGCAGAAAAAGCAAAGCTTGCTAAGTACGAAGAACTTAAGAAGGGTATCGAAGAGAGAATCGAGACTCTTAGTAATACAGCTAAGTAAGGTAGGAGGATTAAAAAATGGCTACAGGATTTGAAAATCATGCTTTAATTGAGAAGCTTCCAAAAGAAGGTGTTCATTGTTTCCCTGCTAATGAGAGTCAGGTTAAAACAAGAAGAATCGTAACTGTTATTCTTATGGTAGTATTCGCAGCACTGGCGATACTTTTCCTTGTTATGCAGACAAAGCAGATTCCAATGGCTGTTGCGGCTGGTGTTGCCTTTGTAATTACATTACTCGTATTCATTCAGACTTTTCTCATTGCTAAGTATCGTGTTGCAATCGATTACAACAATAAGAAGGTTGTATTACGTTACCGCTATAGCTTAATTGATATCCCTTTTGAGACATTTGATGCTAGAGATGGTGAGCCTGATAAGGCAGAAGAGATGCTTAATAATGCTACTAATAATGGCACTAAGACTGAGTACTTGATTCTTGATAATGTATTCGATGAAGCTTGTTATCAGACTTCAACTAAGGATCTTGCTTCAAATGATGATTTCTTCACATTGAAGAAAGAGACTTTTGCAATTGCAGAAGCTTATGGTGCTCGTAACTCCGAGAATGCAATTAAGCAAAATACTTCAAAAAAGAACAACGAAGCGATTAAGGCTAAGGACCTCAATGAAGATGATATTGATGCTATCGTTGAGGAAGCTTCCAAGGAACACGAAGATTCAAAGAAGAAGTAAAATTCATATCACTTGAATTGACGGAAAAGACGGTCTGATGACCGTCTTTTTGTATTATAGAACCAAATCATTTATTGACTATGTAATCCCATAAAAGTATTATAATTATGCGCGGTTTAATCCGTAGTAAGTAGTTTTAAGGAGATTGTTCCTATGCCATTAGTAACAACAACTGAAATGTTTAAGAAGGCTTACGACGGCGGTTATGCTATCGGTGCTTTCAATGTTAACAACATGGAAATCGTTCAGGGTATCACAGAGGCTGCTGGTGAGCTCAATTCCCCAGTTATCCTTCAGGTATCTAAGGGCGCACGTGCTTATGCTAACCACACATATCTTGTAAAGCTCGTTGAGGCAGCTGTACAGGAGAATCCACAGATTCCAATCGCTCTTCACCTTGACCACGGTGATTCCTTCGAGCTCTGCAAGAGCTGTATCGATGGCGGTTTCACATCTGTTATGATTGATGCTTCTTCTAAGTCTTTTGAGGATAACATCGCTCTTACAAAGCAGGTTGTAGAGTATGCTCACGCTCACGGTGTAGTAGTTGAGGCTGAGCTTGGTACTCTTGCTGGTATCGAGGATGAGGTTGTTGTTGAGGCTGGTAAGGAGTCTTACACAAAGCCAGAGGAAGTTGAGGAGTTCGTATCTAGAACAGGTTGTGATTCCCTCGCTATCGCTATCGGTACTTCTCACGGTGCTTATAAGTTTACAGCTGATCAGTGCACACGTAATGCTGACGGTATCCTTGTACCACCTCCACTTCGTTTCGACGTTCTTGAGGAGTGCATGAAGAGACTTCCTGGTTTCCCTATCGTTCTCCACGGTTCTTCTTCTGTTCCACAGGAGTTCGTAAAGATGGTTAACGCTTACGGCGGAAACATGCCAGATGCAGTAGGTATCCCAGAGGAGCAGCTCCGTGAGGCAGCTAAGCTTGCAGTATGTAAGATCAACATCGACTCTGATATCCGTCTTGCTATGACAGGTAACATCA
>JAKSRJ010000025.1 GCA_024403715.1 Saccharofermentans sp.
GGTGCCGACAATACTTGGCTGGCGACGGCCTGGGAAGATAGGTTGCTGCCGGTTTATATAAAGCCTTTCACGCTAAACGTGGAAGGCTTTTTTATTTCACAAAAATTATTGCTACATTTTTTACTTATTGTTACAATTATTTCGTATTGTTACAAATTAATGGGAGTGAATATATATGGCAAAGATTTTGATCGTAGATGATGAGCAGCAGATTGTTTCTTCTGTATCTGAATTGCTTAGAAGTTTTGGTTTTGAAACAATTTCTGCCACAGATGCTAAGGATGGCTTTAAGAAAGCTATGGAACAGCATCCTGACCTCATCGTTCTCGACTGGATGATGCCTGAATATAATGGTATAGATTTTACTAAGGATCTCCGTAGTGGCGGTTATGACACTCCAATTTTGTTCTTAACAGGTATTGGTGGATATTCTACTTTTGAAATTGAGGCTTTACGTCAGGGAGCTGATGATTATATGAATAAGCCTTTTGATCCTACTTTGCTTGTAGAGCGTATTAAGACACTTCTTAAGAGATCTAAGGCAAGAAGCTCTGACTCTAAGAATGATTCTTCAAAGCATGTTTATAATAATGGTGAGCTTGTTATCGATTATGATGCAATGCAGGTTTTGATCGATGGTAATTCCTGCGATTTGACCTCTAATGAGTTTAAGCTTGTTCAGTACTTAGAGCAGAACGCAGGCCGCGTATGCTCAAGAGATGAGCTTCTTTCTAAGGTATGGAACTATGCGTTCTCTGGTGATGTTAGAACTGTAGACGTTACAGTAAGAAGAACAAGAAAGAAGATTGAGCCTAACCAGACAAACTATAAGTACATTCTTACAAGACGTGGCTCAGGCTACTATTTCCCTAAGGAATTTGATTGAGAGTAACAAATAGATGATTGCTTTCGTCACATCGCATTTCGCGCTGTGTGTAGTTGGCGTATGTTTCCTTATTTTTGCAGGACTCGCTTTCGGTTATATTGTCGGAAATAATGTTTATAACCATAACGCAGACGAAGAGATTGATAATGTAATTAACAAGCTCCGTTATGAAGGCGGAGTTCATAATTCCATTATCAACAATGTCAATCTTGGCATTATTACTTATGATCCTAATGGTGTGGTTTACTACAATCGTACTGTAGAACTGATGTCTTCTTTCTTAGGTGGAAGTGAAGTTCCTAAGACTATTACAGAATTCCTAGATAAGTACGAGCAGAATAATCACCTTAAGTCTGATTACTTATTAAATGTAGATAATACCGATACAGAAATCCGCGTTAATTACTCTAATGACGGTAAAATCTTTGAGATTAAGATTCTCCATAGAATCTATAACGAGACTAGACTTGATATCGTTATCATAGATGATATTACTCAGATTAAGGACGATGAGCGTCGCCAGAAAGATTTGGCTGCAAATGTTTCTCATGAGCTTAAAACTCCACTTACAGTTATTAGAGCTTCAGAGTTCTTCGTTAATGGCATAAGTCCAGATAATATGCCATCTTACGATGAGGTTAAGAAGTGGGGAGATAGAATCGTCACTAACGCAATTCGTATGCAGGATATTGTTCAGGACTTCCTTACACTCTCTATGTGTCAGGATACGGTTCCAATGACAGTGCTAGATATCGGAAATATCATTTCGCGCGCTTTAAGCTCAGTTCAGGAATATCCAGGCAGAGACAGAGTTCAAATCAATGCTCCTAAAGATATGTACTATCCGCTTGTTTTTGGTAACGAGAATCTCATTATGCGTATAGTTATTAATCTTCTTACTAACGCGATTAAGTACATGCCTTATGACGGTAAGCAGGAGCCAGACAAAATCGAGATTACTGTATCACCTGTAGGCGATAGAATCGGAATTGAGGTTAGCGATAATGGCAGAGGTGTTTCCCAGAAGGATATAGGATACCTCTTCGAAAGGTTCTTCCGCGTCGATACCTCAGGTTCACGTGATGCTGGCGGCTCAGGAATTGGTCTTGCAATCGTTAAGGATATTATCGATATGCACGATGGAACAATTACAGTTAATTCAGAGCTTTATCAGGGTTCATCTTTTACAGTTATGCTTCCACTTGCAGCAGGTGTTTTTGAGAGTGTATATGAGGATGCAAAAGCTGGTGTCGTTAGTGAGAAACCATACTACAGAACTGCAGCTGATTTTATGGCAGTTCAGGCGGTCGAAGCAGCTCGTTCCATGGGTTATGATGATGTAACAGGAATTGCTGATGAGTATGAGGCAATTCCACAGGGAGAGAAGACATTAAGAGATAAAAAATTCGCTGAGCTTTTGACTGCATTTGGTGATGATAGATATATAGATCTCGTAGATGAGCTTACATACATTGATCCTGACATGCTTGATGAAGATGAATGGAACGAAGATGTAGAAGCTGAAGACGATGCTCCTATAGTAGCCGAGATTGAGGCTAGAGAAGAGATACTTCGTAAAGAGCAGGAAGAGGCATTAAGACTCGAGCAGGAGGAAAGGGAGCGTAAGGAAGCTGCTCGGGCTTTACTTACTCAGCAGATACTTCCAAGATCAGTTCCTGCTAAGTCTCCAGAAGAGATAAAAAAGGAGTCAGTTACAGTTCATCCTAAGGAAGAAAAGAAGTCAAAATCAAATGGGAAAAAGACTAAGAAAACGAGCCTATTCCTTGACTTGACGGGCCATAGCGAAGATAATAATATGGAAATCAAATCGGCTGTTAAACAAGTGCTCGATGAGACGGAAGGTAAATAATTTGGACGAGAGTTCTTATTCATATAAAATCACCGGAGGCGTACCGCTTAAGGGAGACATTAATATAAGTGGAAGTAAAAATGCCGTATTAGGCATTCTTGCTGCTGCAATGATGATTGATGGTACATGTACATTAGAGAATGTACCTGATATTGCTGATGTAAGAGTAATGATTGAGATTTGTCAGTCTTTGGGCGCGAAGTTCGAAGTTAATGAATCTTCAGAGGACACTCTTACTGTATTTATTGATCCAAGAGATATTAATACTTATGAAGCAACAGGCCCTGGTGTATCTCGAATAAGAGCTTCTTATTATTTGCTTGGTGCGCTTTTATCCAGATGTGGTAAGGCTACATTAAGAATGCCAGGCGGATGCGACTTTGGTCAGCGTCCTATCGATTTGCATCTTAAGGCATTTAAGTTAATGGGTGCTAAGGGTGCAGACCCTCGTAAGGTTAATGGTGGAGTTATTACTCTTAATGCTGCTCCTTTACATGGTGCTAAGGTATTCCTTGATATCGTTAGTGTAGGTGCGACAATTAACATTATGCTTGCAGCAACTAAGGCACAGGGACAGACCATTATCGTTAATGCAGCTAAGGAGCCACACATAGTAGACGTAGCGAACTTCCTTAACTCGATGGGAGCTCGTATTAAGGGTGCTGGTACAGATACTATCAGAATTACAGGTGTGTCTGAGCTTCCAGGTAACTTTACTTATTCCATCATTCCTGATCAGATTGAGGCTGGAACATATATGGTTGCAGCAGCTACTACAGGTGGAGATGTTACTATTCATAATGTTATCCCAACTCATATGGATCCACTCTCATCTAAGATGCGAGAGATGGGTTACACTATTGATGAAGGTGATGACTATATTCGTGTATACAAAGATCCTGAAGAGGAGATTTGGGGCACTAATTTTAAGACCGCTCCATACCCAGGATTCCCTACAGATTTACAGCCACAGACAGTAGTGCTTTTATGCTTGTCTAAGGGCCTTTCTAAGATGGATGAGGACGTATGGGAGAACCGTTATCAGTACATTCCAGAATTATCTAAGATGGGTGCAGATATTAATATCTTCGACCATATTGCTTTGGTAAATGGTATCGATTGTTTCTATGGTGCTGAGGTAAGAGCTACTGACCTTCGTGCAGGTGCTGCTATGGTTTGTGCTGCTTTGGCTGCTGAGGGAACTACTTATATTTCAGATGCATATCGTATCGATCGTGGATACCAGAAGATTGTTGAGAAATTGCGTGCTTTGGGTGCTCAAATCGAGGTTGTAGAAGACACAAGTTCCTTCGTAGATAGCGAGGCTTAAGATGGAATTAATTCCATTATTCTCAGGTAGTAGTGGAAATTGTACGCTAATTCGCACTAATAGCATAAATATCCTTATCGATGCAGGACATAACTGTAAAAAAATAGTTGCGGCGCTTAATGAAGTTGGGACTAATCCAGAAGATATTGGTGCAGTATTTATTACCCATTCACATATCGATCATGTATCAGGACTTGACGTATTTATCCGTAAGTATCCAAGTAAACTCTATGCTACAGCTGGAACTTTCAGAGGAATTCAGAAGCGCTTTACTAAGCCTCATACACTAACACCTGATATCGTTGTAACTCCAGGTGAGATTTACGAAGTTGCTCCAGGTGTTGAAGTTGTAGCGTGTGCTACGCCTCATGATGCATATGGATCATGCTGCTATAGAATTAGCAGCGAAGGTAAGACATGTATGGTAATGACGGATCTCGGTTATTTTACCGACGATATTAAGAATACAGCTACAGGTGTTGATGCGATTTTAATCGAATCTAATTATGATAGACGCATGCTCGTTTACGGGCCTTATCCAGAGGATTTGAAGATACGTATCGCAGGTGATGGTGGACACATGAGCAATAATGATTGTGCTGAAGCGATGAAGTATCTTATTGAAAATGGTACACGTAAGTTTATTCTTGGACACTTGTCAGAGAATAACAACACACCTGACAAAGCAGAGCAGACTGTAAGAGAGTACTTGTGTTCCTGTTCTATATTTGAAGGCGAGCATTACGAGATGCGCACAGCAAAAAGATATGAGCCAACTTGTGGGGTGTTAGTCTGATGATGAAGATTAAGATCGTGGCTCCTGGAAAAATCCGAGAGAAGTGGCTTCAGGATGGTATTTCTGAGTATGTAAAAAGATGCTCTACATCTTGCAAAATCGAGATAGTAGAGGTTGCTGTGTCACCTGATTCTGTTCCAGTTGATCGTGGTATCTATGAGGAAGGACAGCTCATTTTATCACATATAAAACAGGGTGATGTTGTGTGGGCAATTGACCTTCACGGTAAGCTATTAACATCAGAAGAATTCTCATCACATATGATAAGCGATATCGAGCGTGGTGGCTCTTCTTTGACTATTGTAATCGGCGGAAGTAATGGTATTGCATCTGAAGTTACATCTAGAGCTAATAGAAGAATTTGCTTTGGTAATATGACTATGACACATACGCTTACACGCCTTGTTTTAATGGAGCAGATTTATAGAGGCTTTAAGATTTACGAAGGCAGTAACTATCATAAATGAAGATTATTAGAGTTGTAGCAGCAGTAATTAAGAACGAGGATAAAATCTTTGCGACTCAGCGTGGGTATGGTGACTTCAAGGGAGGCTGGGAATTTCCTGGTGGTAAGATTGAAGATGGAGAGACTCCTAAGGACGCGTTGATAAGAGAGATTCGTGAGGAGCTTAATACCGAGATTAAGGTTAATAATCTAATCCAGACTATCGAATACGACTATCCTAATTTTCACCTAAGTATGGACTGCTTTTGGTGTAGTCTAGTATCAGGGAATCTAGAATTAAAAGAGCACGAAGCATCCTGCTGGTTAAGTAAAAATGAGCTTGATAGTGTAGCGTGGCTTCCTGCAGATAAAGACCTCATCGATACTATTAAGAGAACCATGTAAAGGAATTTTAGCTATGGTAGAAAAGCCAAATATCGACCTTACTTCTGAGTACGAAAACTATAAGATTTTTCCACCTCGAGAGCAGATTTTTCGTGCTATCGATAACATGGACCCTAAGAATTTGAAGGTAGTAATTATTGGCCAAGATCCTTACCACGGCCAAGGTCAGGCAAACGGTCTCGCGTTCTCTGTAAATGTTGGCATCCCGCTTCCTCCATCACTTAAAAATATCTTCAAGGAAATCAATAACGAATTCGGATATCCATTCATGCCAACACACGGAGATTTAACTTCATGGGAGCAGCAGGGAGTACTCCTTATTAATGCAATTTTAACCGTTAGAGAAGGTCAGCCTGCATCTCATCATAAGCTCGGATGGGAGCAGTATACTGACGCTGTTATAAGAGATATTGAAGCTACTATTGATACGCCTGTTGTGTATATGCTTTGGGGTAATTTCGCGCAGAAAAAAGAGGAGCTTATTACTAACAAAAACCGTCTAATTCTCAAGGCAGTACACCCATCACCTCTGTCAGCTTCACGCGGCTTTTTTGGATGCGGCCATTTCCTTAAGGCTAACGAGTGGCTTGAGGCAAATGGTGTAGAAGGAATTAACTGGCAGATAACTTAACACCTTATATATTATTTATATTATAATAGCGTTTGACAAAACCACATGTGGTAATTAAAATACTTTAGTCGACTAAAGAGAAGTCGACTATTATATTATGCAAAACAGGAGGAAGAAACATGAACGGCAAGTTTTATACACCGGACGGATTTAACGATACGTTACCGGAAATCTGTGCTTTCAAAAAAGAGACTGAGAATAAATTGAGGCAGCTCTTCCTCCATCATGGATATAGAGAAATCGAGACTCCAGGCTTTGAGTACTTGGACGTATATAGCAAGCCAGGATTTGTTGCAGAAGAGCAGCTTTACAAGATGACTGATATGAAGGGTCGTTTGCTCGCAGCAAGATATGATGGAACAGTTCCTGCAGCAAGATATGCAGCTGGCATTAAGGATTTTGATCCTGCCTTATTGCCACTTCGTCTTTGCTATATCGAGAACATGTATCGCTTCGGCGGTGCTGGCGGTGGTAAGCAGAATGAGTTTACTCAGGCAGGCGTAGAGCTTATGGGTGCATCTGGTTCTAATGCAGATGCTGAAGTTATCGCTTTGTCTATCACAACTGCTCTTGAAGCTGGTATCGAAGAACTACAGGTCTCTATCGGACAGGTTAAGCTCTTTGACGGTATTGCTAAGCAGTTAGGTCTTGATGAGGCTACATGCTCCAAGATTAAGGAAGCAATTAATGCTAAGGATTCCGTTACTATCGAGAAGACAGCGGATAGCCTTGGTCTTACAAAGGAGAACAAGGAGCTTCTCCTTATGATTCCTGATGCTACAGGTACATATGATATTATCGAGAGCTTTGAGAAGAAGGTTACAGATGAGACTGCACTCGAGGCTTTGAAGAACTTAAGAGAGATTTTAGATGTCTTAGATGAGTACGATTATCTTAAGTATGTTTCTGTTGATGCTGGTCTTCTCGGAAGTGTTGATTACTACACAGGGATGATCTTTAAGGGCTACACATACGAGGTAGGTTTCCCAATCATCTCTGGTGGTAGATATGACGGTTCTGTTGGTGTATTTGGAAGAGAGATGGAGTGCGTAGGCTTCTCCTTAAGTATCACTCTTTCAATCACAGCTTTGATGCGTCAGGGCTTAGAACTTGAGGCTCCAAGTGTAGATGTAATTATCGGCTATGCAGAAGGATGCAGAAGCGCTGCAGTTAAGCTTGCGCAACAGCTTAGAGAAGATGGCGAGAACGTAATTCTCGATGTATCTGGAAAGAATGCGGAAGAGTTAGATGAGTATGCAGACAGAGCTGGTATCTGTGCTGCAATGTACGTAGAAGAGGAGGCTTAATAAATGCTTACAATTGCTTTATCAAAAGGAAGACTTGCTGAGCAGGCTATTGAGCTTCTCGAAAATGCAGGATATGACTGTACAGCAGCAAAGGATAAGTCCCGTAAGTTAATTCTAGAGGATGAAAAGGTTGGACTTAGATTTATTATGGCAAAGCCTTCAGATGTTCCTACTTATGTTGAGTATGGAGCAGCTGACTTAGGCGTAGTTGGTAAGGATACACTCTTAGAGGAAGGTCGCCAGCTTTATGAAGTTGCAGACTTAGGATTTGGAAGATGCAGAATGTGCGTTGCAGGTCCAGTGGAACTTATGAACGGTAAGCTTGATTTAATTCCTAATAAGAGAATTGCTTCTAAGTATCCAAACATTACAAGAGCTTATTTCGAGGGCGTAAAGAAGGAGAGCGTAGAAATCATTAAGCTTCATGGCTCTATCGAGCTTGCACCTCTTATCGGTCTTGCAGACTGCATTGTAGATATCGTCGAGTCAGGAAGAACTCTTAAGGAGAATGGTCTTGATGTTATCGAGACTGTAGCAGACATCTCTGCACGTGTTGTTGTTAACCGCGTGTCTATGAAGATGAAGGCAGATGAGATTCGCCCAATGATTGATAGAATTAAGGAACAGGTTGCTAAATTATGAAATGTAAATTAGTTAAGGGTACTAAGGATAATCTTAAGGAACTCTGCGACACATTAGGCGCTAGAGGCAAGATGGACTTAGGTCCAATTATCACAACAGTTCAGGGTGTCCTTGATGATATCAAGGCTAATGGCGACGAGGCTGTGCTTAAGTACACAGAAAAGTTCGATGGCGCCAAGCTTACACCTGAGACAATGAAGGTTACTAAGGAAGAGATAGATGAAGCTTTTTCCTTGATGGAAAAGGAAGATCCAGAGCTTCTTCGTATCATGAAGCAGGCTGCTAATAATATTAGAATTTTCCACGAGCAGCAAAAAGAAGACGGCTTCATGATGGATACAGCTAAGGGCTCTAAGATTGGTGTTGTTGTAAGACCTATCACAGTTGCTGGCGTATATGTACCAGGCGGTACAGCTCCACTTCCTTCTACAGTTTTGATGGATGTTATCCCAGCTTCTGTTGCTGGTGTTCCAAGAATCGTATTTTGTACTCCACCTCGTAAGGATGGAACAATTGCTCCAGTAATTTTGGCTGCAGCATCTATTGCTGGCGCTACAGAGATCTATAAGGTCGGAGGCGCTCAGGCTATTGCAGCTATGGCTTATGGTACAAAGACTATTCCTAGAACAGACAAGATTTGTGGTCCAGGTAACATCTTCGTTAATACAGCTAAGAGACTTGTATTTGGCCAGGTTGATATCGATATGTTTGCTGGCCCATCTGAAGTAATCATCATCGCAGACAAGACAGTAAATCCTGAGTTTGTAGCAGCAGATATGCTCGCACAGGCAGAACACGACAAGATGGCTTCTGCTATTGTTCTTGCTACAGACGAAGAGACAGCTAAGAAGATTCACGCAGCTGCTGACCGTCGTTCTGATGAGGCTTCCCGTCAAGCTCAGCTTGAAGGTTCTATGGAGAACTACTGCTCCGTAATTTATGTTGATGACATAGATACCGCAATTGCTTTCTCTGAGGAGCTTGCACCTGAGCACTTGGAGCTTTGTGTTGAAAATCCTGAGAGCGTTCTTCCTAAAATTAACAATGCTGGTGCAGTCTTTATGGGACAGTACACACCAGAGCCTCTTGGAGATTATTTTGCAGGTCCTAACCACACATTGCCAACAAGTGGTACAGCAAGATTCTTCTCTCCTCTTAACACAGGCGACTTCTATAAGAAGATGAGCGTTATTAACTATAACGAGGAGTCCTTAAAAGAGGTTTATAAGGATGTCGCAAAGTTTGCTAGAAGCGAAGGATTAACATGTCACGCAGCTTCTATCGAGTCTAGATTTGAGGCATAAGATGAGTAAGTTTTGGAATGAAAAAATAAACAGCATTACACCTTATGTAGCAGGTGAGCAGCCAAAGCCAGGACAGAAGGTAATTAAACTCAATACTAATGAGAATCCTTATGCACCTTCTCCTAAGGTTAAGGATGCGATTTTAAGTTTTGATATTTCTACTTTGAGACTTTACCCTGACACTAATGGTACTTCTATCGTAGAAGCTATCGCTAAGGTAGAGGGTGTAAAGCCTTCACAGGTATTTGTAGGTAATGGTTCTGACGAGGTCTTAGCTCTTTGCTTCCAGACTTTTTTTGAGAAGCAAAACAACACTGATCTTCCTGTCTTAACACCAGAATTCTCCTACAGCTTTTATCCTGTATTTGAGGATTTTTACGATTTAAGACCTAAGAAGATTGCTCTTCGCGAGAACTTTAAAATTGATCCACAGGATTATGCCAATGAGCCTAACTGTGGTATCGCTATTGCAAATCCAAATGCACCTACATCAGTTGCTATGAGTCTTGATGAGATTAGTGTAATTTGTAAGGCTAATCCTGACTCTGTAGTCTTAATTGATGAGGCTTATGTAGAGTTTGAAGAGGACTTACAGTCAGCAGTTAAGTTATTACCAGAGTTTCCTAATCTTTGCGTAGTAAGAACATGCTCTAAGTCTTATAGTTTAGCAGGTCTTCGCGTAGGTTATGCTATAGCTTCCGAGGAGTTAATTGATGGCTTAAATCGCGCGAAAGATTCTTTTAATTCATATCCAACAGATAGACTCGCACAGGCTATCGCAGCTGCAGCTATTTTGGACGAAGAGTACCACAAGGAATGCTGTCAGAAGATTATTGATACACGTAAAGAAACAACTAAGGCTTTGGAAGAGATGGGATTTGATGTACCAGATTCTTCTGCAAATTTCATTTTCGCAAAGCCACCTAAGGAACTTACTGCAGAAGGCTTATACCAAAAGCTTCGATCAGGGGGTATACTTGTAAGGTATTTTAAGACTAGCGGTATTAACGATAGACTTCGTATTACTATTGGTACACCAGAGGAGATGAAGGAGTTTATAGCCGCAGTTAAGAAGGAGGTAGAGGATGCCAAGAACAGCTGAAATCTCTAGAGCTACTAAGGAGACAGATATTTCCATCAAGGTAGACTTAGACGGCAAGGGCGAGAATAAAATCGATACAGGCATAGGCTTTTTTGATCACATGCTTACAGCGTTATCAAAGCACTCTGGTATCGATATGGAAATCTCTTGTAAGGGTGATTTGGAAGTTGACAGCCACCACTCTGTAGAAGATGTTGGTATCGCCTTAGGTCAGGCTATCGCTAATGCATTAGGCGATAAGGTTGGCATCACAAGATATGGCAACGCCAGAATCCCTATGGATGAGGCACTTGGCGTATGTGACATCGATATCTCTGGAAGACCATTCATCGTATTCGACTGTAAGTTCATGGGCGAGATGATGGGCACAATGGATACACAGCTTGTAGAGGAGTTTATGAGAAGTTTTGCTTTTAATAGTGGCATGACACTTCACATCAGCTGCCCTTACGGCACAAATGATCACCACAAGGCAGAGGCTATGTTCAAGGCTTTGGCTAGAGCTTTGAGAACAGCAGTTTCAATCGACGAGAGATTTAAGGACAGCGTTATCTCAACTAAGGGCGTCCTTTGATATAGGAGGAGTTAGAAAATGACTATTAAAGACACTGATTTTATTAAGGATATTCCTGTATTTATTCAGGGTAAGGTTCGTAATGTTTATGATTGTGGCGACAGCCTTCTCATGATCGTTACTGACAGAATTTCTGCTTTCGACGTAATCTTTGATGAGCAGATTCCAGATAAGGGTAAGGTACTCTCTTCTATTTCTGCTTTCTGGTTTGATTTTACAAAGGATATTATTCCTAACCATGTAATTACTACTGATGCTACTAAGTACCCAATGGGTCTTGATAAGTACGCAGATCAGCTTCAGGGCAGATCAATGCTCGTTAAGAAGGTTCAGATGCTTCCTGCAGAGTGCATCGTTAGAGGTTATCTCGAGGGTTCTGCTCTTAAGGAGTACAAGGCTAATGGTACAGTTGGTGGAATGAAGATGCCTGAGGGTATGCGTCAGGGCGATAAGCTTCCTGAGCCATTGTTCACACCTTCTACTAAGGAAGACGAAGGCCATGATATCAACATCACTTACGAGCAGCTTTGCGAAAAGATTGGTGAAGAAGATGCTAAGGCTTTGAAGGATGCAGCTATCGCTTTGTATAACAAGGTTTCTGAGTATGCTCTTACAAAGGGTCTTATCCTTGCTGATACTAAGTTCGAGTTCGGTAAGATTGATGGCAAGCTCGTTGTTGCAGATGAGATGTTCACACCAGACTCTTCAAGATTCTGGGATGCTGCTGATTATGAGCCAGGTCGTGCTCAGAAGTCCTTTGACAAGCAGTACTTAAGAGAGTGGCTTGAGACTCTTGATTGGGATAAGACATACCCAGCTCCAACACTTCCACAGGAAGTTATCGATAAGACAGCTGAGAAGTACAGAGAGTGCTACAGCAAGCTCACAGGTAAGGAAATCTAATTTTGATAGCTATTGTAGATTATGGAATGGGCAATCTTGCCTCTGTATATAAGGCTCTTCGCTTTATAGGCACAGATGCCATCATTACTGATAACCCTGAAAATATCCGCCTAGCGTCTGGACTTATTGTTCCAGGCGTTGGCGCTTTTTTGCCAGCAATGGAAAAACTTAAGTCCACAGGCCTTGACAAAGAGATTAAGGAATTTGCAGCTACTGGTAAACCGGTTCTTGGCATCTGCCTTGGAATGCAGCTTTTACTATCTGATTCTCAGGAAGGCATGGCTGAAGGCGAAGTAACAGAAGGCTTGGATTTAATTCCTGGTCATGTTATTAAATTTCCTTCAGATAAGACTTCTGAAGTTGGCCTTAAAGTTCCACAGATTGGCTGGAATAATCTAGAGGATGTTAGCGGCAAGCTTTTGACAGAGGGAGATTACGTTTACTTCGTACACTCTTTTTATTGCAAGCCTGATTCTGATGAAGATACTGCAGCTTATGCTACATATGGTATTAAGTACTGTGCTGCTGTAGAAAAGGGGAATGTATTTGGCTGTCAGTTCCACCCTGAAAAGAGTGGAGAAGCTGGTCTTCAGATTCTCGAGAAATTTGTAAGGAGAGTAGAAAAATGATTATTCTTCCTGCTATCGACTTAATTGGCGGCAAGTGCGTTCGCCTTCAGAAGGGTGACTATAATAAAGTTACTATATATAATGATGACCCTCTAGCTCAGGCTATGTCTTTTAAGGAAGCGGGAGCTACATGGATTCATATCGTTGACTTAGACGCTGCTAAGTCCGGAATTCCTACAAATCACGAGATTATTGCTCAAATCGCATCTAAGACAGGTCTTAAGGTAGACACTGGTGGAGGTATCCGTAATATGGATACTCTTAGCAGATGGATTGAGGACTATGGAGTATCAAGATGCGTTCTTGGTACAGCTGCTATTAAGGATAGAGATTTTACTGAAAAAGCTATTGCCAAGTACGGCGAGAAGATTGCAATCGGTATCGACGCTAAGTCTGGTGAGGTTGCTGTTGATGGTTGGACTAATGGTTCTGGCGTAAATGCAGTTGATTTTGCTTTGATTATGAAGTCTATTGGCGCTAAGACTGTAGTATTTACAGATATCGCTAGAGACGGTATGCTCACAGGTCCTGCTGTAGAGTCCACTAAGGAAATGGTAGATAAGACTGGTCTTGATGTAATCGCATCCGGTGGTATTGGCTGTGATGATGATGTGCTTAACATTAAAACTTCTGGCTGTACTGGCGTTATCGTTGGTAAGGCTATTTATGAGGGAAGGGTGGATTTGAAGAAATGCTTACAAAGCGTATAATCCCTTGCCTTGATGTAAAAGACGGTCGCGTAGTTAAGGGCGTTAACTTTGTATCTTTAAGAGATGCAGGTGATCCTGTAGAGTGTGCTAAGCAGTACAATTTGTCTGGTGCAGACGAGCTTGTATTCTTGGATATCACAGCAACTCTAGAAGCTCGCGACACAGTTATCGATATGGTCTCAAGAGTGGCGGATGAGGTATTTATTCCGTTTACAGTCGGAGGCGGTATCAGAACGGTAGAAGATATAAGAGCAATCCTTAATGCAGGTGCAGATAAGGTATCTCTTAACTCTGCTGCAGTTAAGAACCCAGACTTTGTTAGGGAAGCATCCGAGATGTTCGGTGCTCAGTGCATCGTAGTTGCAATTGACGTTAAGTCCCGCGAGGATAAGGAAACTTTCCCATGTGGTTATGAGGTAGTTATTGCAGGAGGCACAAAGCCAACTGGTATTGATGCTCTTTCATGGGCTAAGAAGGTAGTTGAACTTGGCTGCGGTGAGATTTTACTTACATGCATGGATAAAGACGGTACTAAGTCTGGCTACGATAATGTAATTACTTCCATGATTGCTGACGCTGTACCAGTTCCAGTTATTGCTTCTGGTGGAGCAGGCAAGATGGAAGATTTCTACGATGGTGTCGTAGATGGCAAGGCAGACGCAGTTCTAGCAGCTTCCCTCTTCCATTTCGGTGAGATTAAGATTTCAGATCTTAAGGATTACTTAGCAGATAGAGGCGTAGCTGTAAGAAGAATACCTAAGACGCTTGATATGTGGGCTCATATGAAGAAGAATTCTGACGGCATGGTTCCAGTTATCGCTCAGGACTTTGAGAATAACGAAGTGCTTATGGTAGCTTATATGAACTATGAGGCTTTCCGCCTTACTTGCGAGACAGGATACATGCACTACTATTCTCGTTCCCGTAATACACTTTGGAAGAAGGGCGAGACTTCAGGTCACTTACAAAAGGTTGTATCCGCATCAATTGACTGCGACAGAGATACACTTCTTTATAAGATAGAACAGACAGGCGCTGCTTGTCACACAGGAAACAGAACTTGCTTTTATACACCACTTGATGAGTGGGACTTAAGCACAAAGGAGTAAAGGTATGGATATTTATAAGGAATTATTCAGTGTAATTATGGATCGTAAGGCCAACCCAACAGAAGGTTCTTACACAAATTACCTTCTCGAGGCTGGAACAGAGAAGATTGCTAAGAAGGTTGGCGAGGAAGCGGTAGAGACTGCTATCGCTGCTGCCAAGGGCGACAAGAATGATGTAGTTGGAGAGATTGCTGATCTTCAGTATCATCTTTTGGTTCTTATGGCACATATGGGCATCACTCTCGAGGACTTAGAGAAGGAACTTAGAGGTAGAAGATAAAAGAATTACACGGTATATAAATTAATATTTGCATTAGTCTATATACCGTGTTATAATCTTCGCGCAAAAGCCCGTAAGAGGTTTTTTTTATTGCGTAGAAAATGGAGGAGTCAGACATGGCTAAGGCTGGTGCAAGAGATAAGCTCACACTCGCATGCGAAGAGTGCAAGAGAAGAAATTATCAGACATATAAGAATAAGAAGAACACTACTGAGAGACTCGAGCTCAAGAAGTATTGCCCTTTCTGCCGTAAGCACACGGTTCACAAGGAGACTAAGTAATGGCTGACAAGTCAAAGAAGAACTTTTTCCAGAGAATGGGTCAGACTTTTAAGGAAGTTCGTCAGGAACTTAAGAAAGCTGTATGGCCATCTAAGGAAAAGCTTAAGAACACATCTGCTGTTGTTCTTGTTGTTATTTTGTTCTTCGCTATTTTCTTGGGCGTTATTTCTTCCGGTGGAAGATGGATTCTTGAGAAGATTAACTTCTACGATGAGGTTGAGCCAACATACACAACAGCTGCTACTGAGGTAGTTGCTGCTACTGAGGCTACAACTATTGCCGAGACAGAGGCTGCTGTAGAAGAGACAGAAGCAGTTGAAGAGACAACTGTAGAGAGCGAGGCTTAATATGTCAGAGAACAATGAGGCCAAGTGGTATGTAATTCAGACTTCTTCTAACTATGAGAAGAAGATTAAGACTTTGCTTGAGAAGACTATCGCTAACAGAGGTATGCAGGATATCATTCAGGAGATCTACATTCCTACTGAGAATATCATCGAGATTAAGGATGGTAAGAAGAAGTCTATTGAGCGTAAGAAGTATCCAGGATATGTTTTCCTTAAGCTCGTAAGCGGATACGATAAGCTCGGCAGAGACGATGAGCCTTCTGCAGCTGATAAGGAGCTTTGGTACATCATCAGAAATATCAGAGGTGTACTTGGATTCGTAGCATCCAACCCTAACAAGCCACTTCCAATCACAGATAGTGACTTGGCTTCTATGGGTATCGAGACAGACTGGGTACCAGAGGTTGATTACGAGGTTGGAGATACAATTCGTGTAATCAGCGGACCATTTGCTGAATCCGTTTGTGTTGTTGAAGAGATGAACAACGAGAAGCAGCAGGTTAAGGTTAAGCTCACAATGTTCGGTCGTGAGACACCTGTATATCTTGACTTCACACAGGTTGAGAGAATCTAAGATTTAAAACGCCTTCGGGTGCTTTAATAAAAAATATTTATTTGGGAGGTGGCCATTATGGCTAAGAAAATCTCAGGCTACGTAAAGCTTCAGATTCCAGCTGGTAAGGCAACACCAGCGCCACCGGTAGGACCAGCTCTTGGACAGCACGGTATTAACATCGCGCAGTTCGTAAAAGAGTTTAACGAGAGAACAGCTAAGGATGTAGGTCTCATCATTCCTGTAATTATTACAGTATATGCAGACAGATCCTTTACTTTCATCACAAAGACTCCACCGGTTCCAGTACTTCTTAAGAAGGCTTGTAACATCGAGAGTGGTTCTGGTAAGCCTAATACAACTAAGGTTGCAACAATCTCTTTCGAAGAGTGTAAGAAGATTGCAGCTATTAAGATGCCTGATACAAATGCATCTTGTATCGATACTTGCGCAGAGATGGTAGCAGGTACAGCAAGATCCATGGGTATCGTGGTTACAAGAGACTAAGGAAGGAGAAACTGTAAATGAAAGCAGGTAAGAGATATACAGAACTTGCAAAGCTTGTAGACAGAACAGTTGCTTACGATCCTTCTGAGGCAGTAAAGCTTGTAGCTGAGACAGGTAAGGCAAAGTTTGATGAGACAGTAGAGCTTCACGTTCGTTTGGGCGTTGACTCTCGTCACGCAGACCAGCAGGTAAGAGGAGCTGTTGTACTCCCTCACGGTACTGGTAAGACAAAGAAGGTTCTCGTTTTCGCTAAGGGTCCTAAGGCTGATGAGGCTACAGCAGCTGGCGCAGATTTCGTTGGTGCTGAGGACATGGTTACAAAGATTCAGAAGGAGAACTGGTTTGATTTCGATGCAGTTGTAGCTACACCTGATATGATGGGTGTTGTAGGACGTATCGGTAAGGTTTTGGGTCCTAAGGGTCTCATGCCAAACCCTAAGTCTGGTACAGTTACAATGGACGTTGCAAAGGCTATCGCAGACATCAAGGCTGGTAAGGTTGAGTATCGTCTCGATAAGACAAACATCGTTCACTGCCCAATCGGTAAGGTTTCCTTCGGTGAAGAGAAGCTCCTCGAGAACCTCGACACTATTATGGAAGCAATTGCAAAGGCTAAGCCTTCTGCAGCTAAGGGTCAGTACTTCAAGAATGCGACAATCGCTTCTACAATGGGCCCTGGTATCAAGATTAGTACTAACAAGTACATGTAATCTGTGATATAATCACACAAATTAATACTCATGCCAAAGACAGCCGGATCTCGTTAAGAGTTCCCGCCGAGGTGAGAGGACAATTCATAGAATTGAACTTCAACCCCTGCGTCTTATGGCACAGGGGTTTTAAAATCTTATAAGGAGGTAAAAGATCAATGGCTAGTGAAAAGATTTTAACTGCTAAGAAGCAGGTCGTAGCTGACCTCGTAGCATCTTTTAAGGACGCAAAGACATTCGTTTTCGTATCCGCACGTGGTCTTACTGTTGAGCAGGACACAAAGATGAGAGCTGAGCTTCGTGCAGCAGGCGTTAAGTATCAGGTTATTAAGAACACAATGCTTCGTCTCGCATTTAAGGAACTCGGTATCGAAGGTTTGGACGAGACATTCGAAGGCCCTACAGCAGTAGCATTTGGTGATGACATCGTTGCTCCAGCAAAGGTTATCGCTAAGTTCGCTGAAGAGTATGAGCCACTCGAGATCAAGGCAGGCATCATTGATGGTAAGGTATCTACTAAGGAAGAAGTTATTGCACTTTCCAAGGTTCCAGATACACAGACACTCTACAGCCAGGTTGTATTTGGTTTGCTTTTCCCTTTCACAAAGCTCGCTATGCTCGTTAAGGCAGTAGCAGAGAAGGCTGAGGAGAACGGCGGCGCAGCACCTGTTGCAGAGACACCAGCTGAAGAGGCTCCAGTAGCTGAGGCAGCACCAGCAGAAGAGGCAGTTGCAGCTCCTGCAGAAGCTTAATAAGAAGCTTTAATTTAAAACAAAAATTTATTAACTATTTAATGGAGGAAATTAAAAATGGCTAGTGAGAATATCACAAAGATCCTCGACGAGATTAAGGCTCTTTCTGTAGTAGAGCTTTTCGACCTCGAGAAGGCAATTGAAGAAGAGTTTGGCGTAACAGCAGCAGCTATGGTTGCATCTGCTCCAGCAGCAGGTGGCGCAGCAGCAGCTGAGGAGAAGACAGAGTTCACAGTTATGCTCAAGTCTTTCGGTGATGCTAAGATGGGTGTTATCAAGGCTGTTAAGGACGTTATGGGTCTTGGTCTTAAGGACGCTAAGGAGCTCGTTGAGAAGGCACCAGTTGCTCTCAAGGAGAACGTATCTAAGGAAGAGGCTGATGACCTCATGAAGAAGCTCGCTGATTGCGGTGCTGAGCTCGAGCTCAAGTAATTTATTACTTCCTATTTCCTATAGATTTTAAGCGGTTACGGCAACGTAGCCGCTTTTTTATTGTTGACATAACGTTTTATCGCTGATATAATCTTCGAGCGTCGTGTAAGGACGATGATATGGCGGCATAGCTCAGTTGGCCAGAGCGTCCGGTTCATACCCGGCAGGTCGTAGGTTCGAATCCCACTGCCGCTACCATAATTTTGGCCCGTTGGTCAATCGGCTAAGACGTCGCCCTTTCACGGCGGAGTGACGAGTTCAACTCTCGTACGGGTCACCAAAAGACTCATGAACACCGGTATATCCGGTGTTTTATTTTGCAAAAAAACGAAGTGTGTTAGAATGGACACATGTTTGCTAAGAAAATCACATCAATAATTCTAACTGTAGCGATGGGCTTTACCTTTGTTGCTGCATATCCTGTTAATAATTCACGTGGAAATCTTGTGAGTTATGACGTAGTTGCAGTTCAAAATGGTCCAGAGCAGTTTGTAACAAGACTTTATAGTGTATGCATGGATCGTCAGCCAGATAGCGTAGGTCTAGAATACTGGGTAAGCCAATTAAGAAATGGTTCTAAATCTGGTGGAGCAGTCGCTAAGGGATTCCTTTATAGCCAAGAGTTTACAAACCACAACTATAACAATAGCACTTTTGTTACTTATCTTTACAGAGTGTTTTTTGATCGTGAGCCTGATACAGCTGGTCTTACACATTGGACAACACAATTATCAAATGGAAAGTCACGTGAGTTTGTAATTAACGGATTTATCAATTCTACAGAATGGGCTAATCTCTGCCTCGTATATGGTATCGAGTCAGGAGGTACAGCAGCACCTACTATCACTGTTACTGAGGGAAGCACTTCTACTACAACATCTACTTCAACTACTACTATTAGTTCTAGTGTTAATGTTGATGCTGTAAGAAACTTTGTAATCTCACTTTATGATGGATGTCTTGGAAGATATCCAGATGATACAGGACTTGATTATTGGACGAATAAAATAGCAAGTGGTGAAGTAACCGGTAAGAAGGCAGCTGAAGGTTTTTTCTACAGCAGAGAGTTCCTTATTAGCCTTCCATTAATGTCGGCTGAAGAAGTTATTACAAGATACTACAGAGTATTCCTTGGAAGATATCCTGATGAAGATGGCATGAATTACTGGAGAGGCGTATTAGAAGCTGGAGGAAGCGCTGATGAGCTTTTCGCAGGCTTTGCTGATTCTCAGGAGTTTTCAGAAATCTGTCAGGCTAATGGTGTTCCTGCAGGACCACACATCAATGTGCGTAACGTCCATCCATACTGGGCACCTTATTCTCTAGGTCTTAATCTTATGCAGGAGACACGTCATGTGCCAGTTGATAGTGCTTCAGTAATTAACTCAATTATTGAGCAGTGTAATTACTGGGTAGGATTAGAGCAAAGTGGAAGTCCTGATGCACCACATTATTTATTCGGCGGCAAGACATTGAATTTTGGTTCAGGCATTGACTGTTCTGGATTTGTTACGGCTATCTATAAGCGAGCTCTTGGCACACAGTCAATGACTAATGGCAGTGTGTATGATCCTGCTATATATCTCTCATCTCAGGTTAATCGCGGATACTGGGGTGCAGGAACAGACCGTCCAGCACCAAGCGATGAGGGCGTTTATTACATTAACGGCAGAGGAAATCAACCTGTATTTACTGACTGTTATGGTATCTCTACCTCTTATGCTATGAACACTTATCAGTGGCATTATTATCTGGAAGGTTTACATCCTTCTGCTAATTCTTCATTAACATGGAGAATAGGCGACTATGATCACGAGCAGGCAGCTCAGATGCTTGATATAAGAGGATTCCATCCAGGTGATATTGTTATCTGGTATACATCGAGTGTAGACGGAGTGCATTCTGATCATATCGGAATTTACGCTGGTAACGGTAACGTATGGCACTGTACATCATACTTAACTAATGGCATTCAGTTAACATCAATTACATATATGGGAAGTTATGAAGGCACTACACTTCAGTACTGCCGTATCTATCACATGAGCTAAAGAATTAGTAGAAGAATACTCCCAAAGAGAATACTAATGAAGTGACCATAGATATAACGAGCGTTCCAATGAATACAAATAGGAGCGCTTTTTGTTTTAGATTCTTAAGCAAATAGAAAATAGGGAATGTTCCGTAATAGTATCTAAAATAAGAAATAGTTGGACAGTCTATTTCAGGATTTCTAATAGATAAGTTAATACAGAAAATGCAAAGGAAAAAGAATAGTAAACAAGCAAAAGAATCAATGGATGGTTTCCTTTTGAAATGAATAATCTCTATTACTATTAGGGTGATACATAAGACTAATATTATGAGACTCAATGCCTCATTTAGCTTAAATAAAGCGATAGTATCGACCTCTCCATCACCAGGTACATTATCTGTGAAAACTATCTTTAAGCTTATCAATGCAGTTTTGATGATATTTGAATTGGTCTTAAGCCATATATCAGCTTGTGTATCTACAAATAGTTTCCAGTTACCGAATTTATACTGAAGAAAAACAGGATAAGAAATGCTTAGTATAGTAGCAGGAATATACTGCTTCAAAATATCAGTAAACTTAATCTCCTTACGATACCAAAGGATGCATAAAGCGATGAATATGGCGGCAAATAGCATAGAGCCGGTATTGCGAGTGCAAACGCACAGACCAAGTAGAATGCCTGAAAGGAAAAAGTGCTTACGAAGCTTGAAAAGATAAAAGCAAAGTATAGTAAAAAAAACGAATATGCTTTCAGTGTAAAGAAGCATAGAGAAAAATCCGATAGGAGATAAGGCGAAGGTCATTAGAATAATAGTAGATACTTGAGTCCTCTTACTATCAACAAGTAGAAGTTTGTCTAGAACTAGTATGGATCCGAGAAAACAAAGGTTATTGATGATAATAGCGCCTACTCTACCTGTTAATCGAATAATAAGAGGGAAAAATGGAAAAAATGCGGTAATCGAATTACTATAATAGCCATATTTAGCAATATTGATATAGTGCTCTGCATCAAACAATTCCAAGATATCAGAATAGGAATTACGCCCAGATATAAACATCATTAATGCAAAGAATAATCTAGAAATTGCAAATGTTATAAGAACAACAGAATAATTTCTGATGTCAAATTTTGGTTTACTAATGTCTAGAGTAGTAACTTCATTCATATATGTGATTATATTATAAAAATAATGGTGGGTGTATAATTCACGTTAAGATTGATATTGATGGAGCGTCAAGTAAATATGCATACGTACAAAACTACTGCCTATGCAAAGATAAACCTATTTTTAAGAGTATGTGGCGTATTAGAGGGTGGTTACCATCAGCTCTATATGCTTATGCAAGAAATTGGTTTAGGTGATGATATTGCAGTAGAACTGGATGACTCGCGTGACTTCGATATAGATGTAGAAGTGGGCTTAGGTTGGAATAAGGAAGATGATCTTTGTTATAAAGCTGCAAAGGCCTTTTATGAAGCATACGGTCAGTCGGAAAATTTACCATACACATCTATTAAAACGACAAAGAATGTCCCATCTCAAGCTGGACTTGGTGGAGGAAGCTCAGATGCAGCCTCAGTACTGATGGTTCTTCAAAATCATTTCGAGCAGCCACTGTCAGAGGATAAGCTTAAGGAAATAGCGAAGAAGCTTGGCGCTGACGTGCCTTTCTTTTTGGCCGGAGGGACATCAATCTGCGAGGGTATAGGCGAGATTATAAGACCACTCCCAAGCCTTGAAGGCACACATATAATCCTTGTTAAACCAGAAGTAGGCGTACCAACAGGAAAGTGCTTTAAGATGAGCGACGAGACCCCGCAGTTATTTGATTATTATGAATACAAAAGCAGCCTGGAGGAGATTTATAACGATGAGAAATTAACTCCAGAAGAGCGTATAAAAAAGGCTTCAGGATTAATGACGAACGATTTGCAGATTCCGGCCGAAGTTTTGGTTCCAGAGATTAAGTCCATTAATGATGCAATAAAAGAAACCGGCGCTATCTTTAATAGCATGTCCGGTTCCGGTAGTTGTTCGTTTGGTATTTATGATAACGAAGAAGCTCAGGAAAAGGCTCTAGAGCTTCTAAGAAACGATCCTAGAACATCAAGCTGTTCTATTATTCCTACTATCTTGATCTGACATATAAGCAAAAAGTCCACGCTCATAGCCACGGGAATCTTCGCTGTCCAAAACTCTGAATCCTCTATTGATGTAGAAGTCTTTCATCTTTGTATTGGCGATTGCTGTGTGAAGAAGAGTGAGGCCAGATCTAGTAGCAATAGGAAGCTTAAGAGCCTCGTTAATAAGTGCTACTCCAAGACCGGTATCTCTATAATCTCTTGATACTGCAAAACGTGAGATGTATGCGCAGTCTTTATATTGAGCTAGTACGCGTCCCGTCATGTTAGAAAAAGAATATTTCATAGGATTGTCGCAGTAGCTAACAGTAATAGTTCCAACTGGAACATCATCGTGATAAACGCAGAGGCAATGATGTCTCTTGATTCTGTCTCTAACAGACTCGATATCTTCTGTTAGAGACTCTAAGACATCATGCACAATGCCTGAGTTCATTCGATAGTATTCCATAGCTTCGCAGATGAGTTCGTGTAACGCCTCAGCATCCTCAGGAACAGCTTCCCTAAAAACTAATCTGTTATCTATAGAATCCATTTATTATTTTTTTAATAGCTTAGCTAGTGCCTTAACGAATGCAGCTGCTTCACGCTGTGTGATGATAAGAGGTGGAGCAATTCTAATAACGCTTGTTCCGATAGAACTTACTAAGAAACCATTCTGCATAAGAAGAGTCTTCATACCAGAAGATTCAATTCCTTCAACAAACTCGATACCGATAAGAAGTCCCTGACCCCTAACTTGCTTAATCTTATTTGTCTTAGTAGCAAGCTTATTAAGTTCTGTGAATAGGTAACTACTAACGCTGTTTACATTAGCGATAATTGCTTTTGAATTATCAGTAAGCTGTTCCATTACGCAATTACCAGCAGCACATGCCAATGGATTACCACCGAAAGTGGATCCGTGGTCACCTGGCTTCATGCCTGTAGCAACTTCATCAGTGCAAAGCATAGCGCCGATTGGCACACCACCGCCAAGACCCTTAGCAAGAGTCATGATATCTGGCTCAACATCATAATTCTGATAGCAGAATAGGGAACCAGTACGTCCAATACCTGTCTGTACTTCATCGAAGATAAGAAGAATATTCTTCTCATCACAAATCTTACGAAGTTCCTTAACATAAGCCTTGGTTGCAGGATGTACGCCGCTCTCGCCCTGAACAAGCTCAATCATGATAGCTGCTGTGTTTTCTGTAATAGCAGAAGTAACAGCACTGATATCGTTAAAATCTACATACTTAAAACCAGGAACATTAGGAGCGAATGCCTTACGGAATTTCTCTTGGCCTGTAGCTGCGATAGTTGCCATAGTTCTTCCATGGAAACTCATGTTAGCAGTAATAATCTCGTTCTTTTCTGGCTGTCCCTTATAGTAGAAAAAACTTCTCGCAATCTTAATAGCAGCTTCGTTTGCCTCGGCACCAGAGTTTGCAAAGAATGCCTTATCAGCAAAGCTGTTGGAGCAAAGTCTAAAGGCGAGCTCAGAACGCTGTGGGATTACATAGTAGTTAGAGCAGTGAATGTACTTCTTTGCCTGCTCTGTAATTGCCTTAGTTAATGCCTTATTGTTGTGACCTAAGGAGTTAACTGCAATGCCACCAATCATATCCATGTAGCGGTTGCCCTCTGTGTCATAGAGGTATACTCCGTTACCCTTAGAAAATGCGATAGGTAGTGGGTTAAATACATTAAGACAGTATTTGCTGTCGTATGCTTTTGCTAATTCATAATCTTTATCGATGCTCATTTTATTTCCTTCTTATCCTTTACAATCATTGTTCCGATACCGCGTCTTGTAAACATCTCGAGGAGAATGCTGTGTGGAATTCTGCCGTCAATGATATGTGCTCTCTTAACGCCTCTTAGTACTGTATCGAGACATCCCTGAACCTTAGGAATCATACCACCAGTGATGATACCTTCGTCAACGCACTCCTTAATAGAAGCAACATCAAGTTGAGGGATCAATACCTTCTCGCCATCTTCTATCTCGCGAAGTACTCCGCGAACGTCAGTTAAAGTGATGAGCTTGCTTGCCTTAAGAGCTACAGCAACTTCTGCTGCTACTGTATCGGCATTAATGTTATAGCTCTGACCATCTTTACCGACACCGATAGGAGCGATAACAGGGATGTATTCGTCGTTAGCGAGCATCTCGATAACGTGAGTGTTAATCTTAGTAACTTTACCAACGAATCCGATATCAATCTCGTTGCCGTTAGCATCAGTTGTCATCTTCTCTGCCTCGATAAGGTTGCCGTCAATACCACAGATACCGATAGCCTTGGCACCCTTGGAATTTAAAACAGAAACAATTTCTTTATTAGTTTTACCAATAAGAACCATCTGTGCGATAGACATTGTCTTCTCATCAGTATATCTAAGGCCATTAACGAAATGTGACTCAACATTTACTTCCTTAAGCATGTTGTTGATATCAGGTCCGCCACCGTGAACGAGAATAGGGTTGATACCGATGTACTTAAGAAGAGTGATGTCGTCCATAACGGACTGCTTCAAATCTTCGTTAACCATAGCGTTACCGCCGTACTTGATAACGATAGTCTGACCACGAAGACTTCTCATATAAGGAAGGGCTTCGATGAGAATTGAAGCTCTATCGATTTTATCTTGCATCTCGCCTGATACTACAGGCATTTCTTTTTGATCTGCCATATTAAACTCCTCTAATCATCGCGCCTAAGGCGGTGTCTTCTTCAAAACCAAACATTACGTTGAATGCCTGAATAGCCTGCAAAGCTGCACCCTTACCAAGGTTGTCTTGTGCGGAGAAAAGCTTGATGAGGTCAGTCTCAGGATCGTATGCTCCATTGATGTCGATGTAGTTGCCGCCGTTAACAGCTTTAACATCAGGGAGTGTGCCTACAGGAAGTACTCTTACGAACTTCTCGTTCTTATAGTATTCCTCGAGTGCGTCGTGAACCTTCTGTGTAGTTACTTCGCCAAAGCTTGCGGATGGTCTTACATAGATAGATGCAAGCATACCTCTTCGAAATGGAGCTAGGTGTGGTGTGAAAGCAGCTTTGATTGTTCTACCAGTCTCATCTCCTGAGATGAAGCTTAACTGCTCATTAATCTCGGTTGTGTGTCTGTGACCTACTACGCCGTATGGCTTAAAAGCTTCATCGACCTCACAGTAAGAGTAGTCGAGCTTCTCCTTACGACCAGCACCTGTTACACCTGATGTAGCATCGATGATAATGCCGCTCTTCTCAATTAATCCAGCCTTAAGAAGTGGAGTTAAAGCTACGATGGAGCATGTAGGGTAGCAACCTGGATTAGCAACGAGCTTAGCTGTTTTAATCTGCTCTCTATATAATTCTGGAAGACCATAAACTGCATCCTTAAGAAGTTCAGGATGAGGGTGGTCTAGCTTATAAGACTTCTCATATGTATCTAGATTCTTATATCTGAAATCACCTGAGTGGTCGATAACTCGGCAACCACTGTCAAGAAGCTGTGGTACTGCTACGGAAGATACACCGTGTGGTAAAGCAGTGATAACAAGATCGCTTTCCTTGCCGATAACATCGTATGACACATCCTTAGTGCTAACGAGTTCTACATCGCAGATACCTCTGTATACAGGATAGATGTCTGAGAACTTCTGCCCCTTAAAGGATTCAGAAGTTAAGTACTTAATCTCTACACCTGGATGATTTACAAAGCCATGCACAAGCTCTGCTCCGACATAACCAGTACTACCAATAATGCTAACCTTAACAGTATTCATAATATGTCTCCATATTTATTAATATAAATAATAGATAACAATAATACGCTCCAAATGAGCTGTTGTCTATTTAATGAGTATGCATTTTAGTGCATAAATATACATTTGTCAATTGCTTGGTATAAATGCACAAACTGGAAAATAATTAATGTGCAATAAGTCAAAAAGGTTCCAAAATAAGCCTTATATACGCACAAAACACACCTGTTTTTTTTGGCAAGTTTGTCAGATAGATGTGTTTGGGTGGCTTTGATATTATATTCGCATAAAAGCCGACAAGGCATTTACGGAGGTTTTGAAAATGGCAAGTTTATCTTTCCAGCATGTTTACAAGAAGTATGACGGCGGCGTTGTTGCTGTATCTGACTTCAACCTTGAAGTAGCTGATAAGGAGTTCGTTATCCTCGTTGGTCCTTCTGGTTGTGGTAAGTCTACAACACTCAGAATGCTCGCTGGTCTCGAAGATATTTCCGAGGGTGAGATTTATATCGAGGATCGTCTCATTAACGACGTTCTTCCTAAGGACAGAGATATCGCGATGGTTTTCCAGAACTACGCTCTCTATCCACACCTTACAGTTCGTGAGAACATGGCTTTCTCCTTGAAGCTCAAGAAGATGCCTAAGGCAGAGATTGACAAGCGTGTAGCTGAGGCAGCTAAGATCCTCGAGATCGAGCACCTCCTCGAGAGAAAGCCAAAGGCTCTCTCCGGTGGTCAGAGACAGAGAGTTGCTCTCGGACGTGCTATCGTTCGTGATCCTAAGGTCTTCCTCATGGACGAGCCTCTCTCCAACTTGGACGCTAAGCTCCGTGTTCAGATGCGTGTTGAGATCACAAAGCTCCACCACAGACTTAAGACAACATTCGTATACGTAACACACGATCAGACAGAGGCTATGACAATGGGTACTCGTATCGTTGTTATGAAGGATGGTTTCATCCAGCAGGTTGACTCCCCAACAGAGCTCTACGATAACCCTATCAACACATTCGTTGCTGGATTTATCGGTATGCCTCCAATGAACTTCATCAATGCTACAATCAACGTTGATGGTTCTGATGTATACGTAACATTCGAGAATGTTACAGTTAAGCTCCCAGATCGTTATGCAGTTGAGGAAGTTATGGAGCGCGATGGCCAGGAAGTTATCTTCGGTGTTCGTCCTGAGGCTATCACAGATGAAGCTACATACGTAACAGATCACCCTGAGACAGCTTTCAACGCTGACGTTGACGTCGTTGAGATGCTCGGTGCTGAGACATACCTCTACGTTACAGTTAATGGCTCTTTGCCACTCACATGTAGAGTTGACCCTACAACATCTCAGTCTACTGTTGGTCAGGTTGTTGATCTCGCTATCGATACAAACCGTATCCACCTCTTTGATAAGGATACAGAGCAGAGCATCATTTCCTGATAGAATTACTCTCCAGAGTTGTAAGGACCGGTTGGGATTTTCCCGCCGGTCCTTTTTGTTGCTCTTTTGTGGCAATTAAGTTATATGCGTTGAATAATTCTAACTAAAAATATATTATTAATATGTATATTAATGCTCGGGTATCAGAAAGAGGAACCTTTTATGGAAGAAATTAAAAAGTGCATACACCAAGCCTCCGCTATCCTGAATGTAGAAGCGGGAGTAATGGACACAAATGGTCTTATCATCGCTTCAACAGACGCTAAGAAGGAAGGCGATACAGATTCTGCGTCCCGTGCAGTTATGTTAAGTGAGGATACATTCTCATTAACATCTGACAAGATTTACATGAAGATTGTAATGCTTGATCAGGTTCGTTATATCGCTTATATCAACAGCACTGATGCAGGCAGTAGAACTAACCTTTCGCTTCTTGGAGAATGGATTAAGGCTACTGTTAAAGAGCACGGTAGTGATGCTGAGAAGGAACTTTTCACAAAGAGTGTCCTTCTTGAGAATGAGCTTCCTGGTGAGATTCCAATTAAGGCTAGAGAGTTTAAGATTAACTGCAACGAGCCTCGTCTTGTAATTGTAGTAAGAACAGATGCAGATGATGGAGTTCATACACTTGATATCTTACAGAATGTATACGGTGATGTTCAGAATGCTTCAGTAATGGCTATGGACGAGACAACTTCAATTATTGTTCTCGATGTTGCTGATGAGATTTCTAGCGATCATGATGCATTTATGGATTCTACATCTCAGGCTATTCTCGATAGCCTTAATAACGAAGGTATCACAGCTTATATTGGTGTTGGTTCCTTTGTTTCTACTTTCCAGCAGATTGCAAAGAGTTACAGAGATGCAATGCTCGCTTTGCGTGTTGGTAAGATTTTTGATAAAGGTAATTACATTTCCAAGTACTATCAGTTAGGTCTTGGAAGACTTATTTATCAGTTACCATATAACCTCTGTCAGATGTTTATCGAAGAGGTTTTCCCTAATGAGGCATATAGATCCTTGGATGAAGACACACTTGCTACTATCGAGTGTTTCTTTGCCAATAACCTTAACGGCTCTGAGACATCAAGAGAACTCTACGTTCATAGAAATACTCTTGTTTATCGTCTTGATAAGGTTAAGAAGAATACAGGTCTTGACTTAAGATCTTTTGATGATGCGGTTCAGTTTAAGATGGCATCTATGGTAAGAACTTATGTTGAATACCTTGAGAGTTCAAGGGATAACAAGATTAGATGATAAAGTTTAAAGACGTTCATAAGACTTACAAAAACACAGGAGTTAATGCTCTTAAGGGTGTATCTTTCCTGATTGATGATGGAGAATTTGTTTTCATTATCGGTAAGTCTGGTTCTGGTAAGTCCACAATTATGAAATGCATTAACTGTGAGGAAAAGCCTACAGAGGGTGCAGTTTATATCGATGGTTTTGATATTTCTGATATGCCAAGAGCTCTCGTACCAACATTAAGACGACAGATTGGTATGATTTTCCAGGACTTTAGATTGATAGAATCTAAGACTGTCTATGAGAATATTGCTTTCGCAGGTGAGATAATCGGAATCAATAAGTCTGAGCTTCGCCAGAAGGTTCAGGTTTGTCTTAATATCGTAGGATTAAAAGAGAAGGTAGACGCATATCCACAGGAATTGTCCGGTGGTGAGCAGCAGCGAGTTGCTATTGCCCGTGCGATGATTTCTAATCCTAAGGTCATTGTTGCTGATGAGCCTACAGGTAACCTCGATCCAGAAACATCTGAAAATATTATGGGCCTCCTTCTCGATATCAATAGAGCTGGTACTACAGTAATTGTATGTACTCACGATGCTAATCTTGTAGATAGAATGAAGAAGAGAGTAATCGAGATTGAAGGTGGTCTCGTTATTAGAGATAAGGAAGATGCTGCATACTTGGAAGAGACAGCAGATCCTTATGCTGAGATTCCGCTAGGTGGTATTGCCTTTGGTGATGATGCTGATTATCGTACGGATTTTGATGAAGACACGTATAACGTACCTAATGAGCAGCCGGATTTCTACTTTGGAGAGACTCCAAAAAATGTACAGGCAGCAGCGCCAGTCATAGTTCCGGTCGCACCAACACCAGCTCCAGCCCCTATAGCTTCGGCACCAGAGCCTTCCATTGCTGAGATTCCAGTTAGTGAGCTTCCTGTTGAAGCAGTTGCTCCTGCAAAGACTTCTATAGAAGAGATTCCAGTAGAAGAGGCAGTTGTTGAAGAAACTACTGTTAATCCTACTTCGATTGAGGAGATACCGGTTCCTTCATTTTCTGATGCATTGAATGAACCCAGAGTAGAGGATTTTTCCAGAGAGGAAAAGCCTATAATCGAAGAACTCCCTGTCGAGAATTTGCTCTTTGCAGATGAAGCAAAGGTAGAGAAAGTGCCTTCTGCTACGGAAGACGATGATGACGAGGATGATAGCTGGATTTCTAAAATTCGCATGGATGATATCGACCTCGATATTCAGGAGGATGACGAGTGAGTATAAAGACTTTTTTCAATTCAATTAAAGAAGGCTTTACTGGCATCAAGCGCCATCCCTTCGTTACGATAGCAACTTTTACAACTATTTTGTTGATGCTAATCATCTTAAGTATCTTCTTTGTATTCTCTATTAATGCTAGAGCGATTATGAAGAAACTCAGCCAGCAGCCTCCTATTGAGGTATATATGAAGCTTCAGGTTACTGAAGATGAACTTATGCAGACAGAAGGCATTATTGCTGCTGATACTAATATTATTGAATACGTAAGACGAAGCCCTGAAGAGAACTACTATAACTTCAAGACTAATCTTGGTGATAGTCAGTCTATCTTAGATCAGTTCGACTATAATATGTACCTTCCATATACATTTAGCGTAAGAATTACAGACCCATCTTTGAGCGAAGAGGTTTTGGCTAAGCTTGAGACTTTGCCTGGTGTAGCTAAGGTATCTCATGAGAGCCGAGTAATGGATGTATTGGAAAAGGCAGAGAACTACGTTAACTTGGGAACAGTAGTTGCTTCTATATTCTTATTTGTAATAACACTCTTTATTATCTCAACCATGGTAAGAATCTCTGTTTATTCCAGAGCAGATGAAATTGAGATTATGAAGTTTGTTGGTGCTACCAACACATATATCAGAATGCCTTACGTAATTGAAGGTGCGATAATTGGACTTTTCAGTGCTATCGGTGCATGGGGAATCACAATTGTTGCTTATAGAATTATCTATGCCAGAGTAATGACTAATGTAGCATTAGATAGTTTCTACGCTCTTATCCCAACAAGAAGCTTGATGTGGGTTATTATGACAATCATTCTTCTCACAGGTGTTTTGATTGGTGGTATTGGTAGCGGAATTTCTGTAAGAAAGTATATTAAGGTTTAATGAAAGACTTTATTAATAAACATATTAGACATATCACATCTGTTCTTGTAGCTTTGGTAATTACAGGAATGTTTAGTAGTGCTGCTTTGGTACTAAGAAAGCCAGTAGTTGTTTGTGCTTCTGATAATCTAATTCAAACTATTGAGATTTTCCGTCGCGATACAGAGGATGAGCTCGAGCAAAGAAGAAGAGAAAGAGATAATACTTCTGCTCAAGCAGCTGCAGCAGCAGCTATGGTTGCTTCTTTGTCTGGAGAGCAGAGCCGACTCACAGGAGAACTTGAAGAACTTAATGCTCTTTCAGAGGAACAGCGTGCTCAGTATGAGATTATCGCTTCTCAGCTTGCAGCAGCTCTTCTTGCACGTGCTGAGGCTTTGGACGTTTACATTCAGGCTCAGGATAACCTAGCAGCGACGGAGCTTATGTTCCAAGAAAGACTCGCGGTTATGTTTGAATATCAGAATAAATCTGCATTAGAGGTTTTACTTGAATCTGATAGTATCGCCGGCTTTTTTACTAACATGGAAATCATTTCTTTGATTGCCGAGGCTGATGATCAGGCTGTTAATCAGATGACAGTAGCACTAGATGATGCAAGAGCTCAGGAAGAATATGCTTTGCAGCAAGCTGACGAAATGCAGGCAATCGCAGATGAGAAGCAGGCTCAGTTAGATGAGCTTGAAGCTAGAATTGGTGTTACGACTGCTGCATTGGATGATGTAGCTTGTGAGTTAGATTCATGGACCGCTCAGGAAATGTCTTTGGAAGCTATTGCAGCGTCTCTTGACCAGCAGATACTAGATCTTCAGAATCGTTATGCAGCAGAGCAGGCAGCCGCAGCAACTTCAACCACAACTATAGCAACAGAAACAGAAACTAATCCTGATGCTACTTCGACTCCAACACCAACTCCTGCGCCAACACAGACGTCTTCTTCAGCTAGTGGAGTATCTCTTTCTTGGCCAACATGGTGTCATACAATTACATCTAGTTTTGGCTATCGTGTTCATCCTATTTATGGTGATAGAAGATTCCACTCTGGTGTTGATATCGGAGCAGGCTTCGGAGATACAATTATGGCTGCAGGGTCTGGTACTGTAATTTATGTTAACTATCCATATCCAAATTCCAATTATGGTGGATCTGGTTATGGTAACTATTTTATTATTGATCACGGAAATGGAGTTACTACTCTTTATGCTCATTGCCAGAGTATTAGCGTAAGTAACGGTCAATCTGTATCTGCAGGTCAGGCTGTAGGTACTGTTGGTTCTACTGGTGGCTCCACAGGTGCACATCTCCATTTCGAGGTTAGAGTTAATGGAGACAGAGTAGATCCTCTGGGCTGCATCTGATTTTTCAAGAAGGTTATTAAAATGGACGAGAGATATTATGCTTCCGGTATGCCAACTGATGAGCGAGAAGATCATCTAGTAAGAGCGATTGCTCTTAAAGGTCATGTAAAGTGTGTTGCAATTAACACCACAGCTTCAGTTGAGAAGGCCAGATTAATCCATAACACTACCAATAGTGCTACAGCTGCTCTTGGACGTTTTATTACTGGATCTTTACTTATCGCAGAGAGCTTAAAGAATGATTCAGATACTCAGACTACAATTATCAGATGCGATGGTCCTCTTAAGGGAATGACTTGCGTATGTGATAGTCACGGTAATGCTCGTGCATATCCAATGGAGTCTCAAATTGAAACTACATACCACCGTCCGGGTAAGATTAATGTCGGAGAGGCAGTAGGCAAGGGTTCCTTAACTGTAATTCGTGATGTTGGCCTTAAGGAGCCATATTCAGGTTCAGTAGAATTAATCTCAGGTGAGATTGCTGAAGATTTTACATACTATCTTGCTTCTTCAGAGCAGACACCTTCAATAGTTGCATTGGGTGTATTGATTAATGAAGGCAAAGTAGTACATGCTGGCGGAATGATGATCCAGATGATGCCAGGTTTTACAGAAGAAGACTTAGCGTATGTTGAGAAGAGAGCTAATGGAGGTTTCCCAGATATTACTTTCTTAATGGAAGAAGGCTTTTCTCCAGCTAAGATTCTCGATTTGTTTATGGGTGATCCTGATATTGAGTATTTAAATGGATATCCAGTTGGTTTTAATTGCCCATGTTCTAAGGAAAGAATGCTTGGTGGTCTAGCTACTCTTGGTAGATCTGAATTATATCTAATGATAAAAGAAGGAAAAGACATAGAGACTGTATGTCACTTCTGTGGAAGTAAATATGCTTTTACAGCTTCAGATATGAAGGCAATTCTCGACGAAAAGCTGGGCTGAGGCCTTTATTCTTGGGCATTTTGCCCAAATTCATAAAAAGTTTAAAAAAAGCTTGCATTACTCATAGACCCGTAGTACAATCCTACGCGGTGCATTTCAAGCACAAGCGCAGAAGCCATAGATTGCTGCCGGCGGCGTAAGCTGCATCGCCTGGCAGGTAACTAAGGTGGAGCTAGTCGGAACTAAGAGTCCGGCGATTCGGCAAAAGCCGGCAGCGATTTAACTTGAACCGTTGCCCGGGAGCCAAAGTGCCGTATGTGATACGGTAACTGGAGATCCGGGTTTTTGAATGGGACATGAAGAAACGCCCGGCAAGGTTGAAAAATAACAGCTATTGGAGGAAAACAAAATGGCATCACAGAAGTTGAGAATCAAGATCAAGGCTTATGATCACAAGCTCCTTGACGAGAGTGCAGCAAGCATCATCGCTGCTATCCAGAGAACTGGCGCATCTTACGCTGGTCCTATCCCACTCCCAACAGAGAAGGAGATCATCACAATTCTCCGTTCCCCTCACAAGTACAAGGATTCTCGTGAGCAGTTCGAGCAGAGAACACATAAGAGATTGATCGATGTTTATACGCCTAACGCTAAGACCGTTGAGGCACTTGAGAAGCTTGACATACCTGCAGGCGTTTCCGTAGAGATTAAGGCTTAAGGAAAAGGAAGTAGGTTTAATCGGTTATAGAACCGCCAAGTCTATGACCGAGGTCATGTTCGCCCGACAGTGGACGAACCAATAACCTGAATAGGAGGAAAAAAGAATGGCAAAATTTGTTATCGGCAGAAAGTCCGGAATGACACAGCTTTTCGATGAGAATGGCGTTGTCATACCTGCAACTGTTATTGAAGTAGAGCCAATGTATGTACTTCAGAACAAGACAGTTGAGACAGACGGCTACAAGGCTGTTAAGGTTGGTTCCGGCGCAGTTCGCGAGAAGCTCGTAAACAAGCCTGATGCAGGTCAGTTTAAGAAGGCTGACGTAGAGGTTAAGAGAGTTATCCGCGAGTTCAAGACAGAAGAGGATTACGCACTTGGTCAGGAGATCAAGGTATCCGACATGTTCGCAGTAGGCGATCAGGTTGATGTAAGCGGCGTATCCAAGGGTAAGGGTTACCAGGGTAACATCAAGCGTCACGGTCAGAAGGGTGGTCCTGGTGGACACGGTTCTATGTACCACAGAAGAGTTGGTTCTATGGGTGCTAACTCCACACCTGCTCGTGTACTTCCTGGTAAGAAGATGCCTGGACATATGGGTGCAGTTAATTGCACAGTTCAGAACTTGAGCGTTGTTATGGTTGACGGCGACAGAGGAATCCTCGTTCTCAGAGGCGCGGTTCCTGGACCTAAGGGCGGACTCGTTACAGTTGAGACTTCCGTCAAGGCAAAGTAATAAGCGGGAGGAGAGATAATAATGGCTAAATTAGACATCTACAATCTTAGCGGCGCTGTTACTGGTTCTATCGAGGTTTCTGACGAGATTTTCGGCATTGAGCCACACAAGCATGCTATTGCCGCAGTAATTAGAAATCAGCTCGCTAATCGTCGTCAGGGTACATCCTGCACAAAGACAAGAAGCGAAGTAAGAGGAGGCGGTAAGCGTCCTTGGAGACAGAAGGGTACAGGTCGTGCACGTCACGGTTCTACACGTTCTGCTCAGT
>JAKSRJ010000026.1 GCA_024403715.1 Saccharofermentans sp.
ATAAGTTGTTTGAAATATATACCAATGAAGCAATTATACCTGAAAAAATTGAAGAGTTGGCAAAACTTCATTTAACCTCAACTATGGAATCTCAACTTAATGAATTGATTGCATATTCAAAAAGTATAGATGTTGATTTAAATGATTTATTGAGGACGCAAATTGGAGATAGATTAAGTCTTAATAAAAGAGAGTCGTTGGAGGTAATTGATTATGTTAAGCAATACCTCATTAAATAAGACTTTCAGTCATATATATGTTGAAGAGAACGCATATAGTTTTCCTATGACTCAAGAAATTTTATCTAAGTTTCCAGATTCAATAATAATTAATATTAGACATTATAAAGATGTTTTTAACAGACCTGGTCAGGATTCTTATATTCAGAACATGAGCAAGTCATTAATTCTAGCGGTTAATACAGGTAACAAAATATTTGAGGCTTCTCCGGTTTGTCAGAACTTTGGTTTTGGTAAGTTCTACTACTGTGAATCAGCAATGAATTGTGTTTTTTCATGCGATTATTGTTTTCTTAAGGGTATGTATAAGACATCTAATGTTGTAGTTTTTGTTAACTATGAAGATTATTTGGAAGAATGTAAATCATATCTTAAAACTGGTCCAATGTACCTTTGTGCTTCTTTTGACACAGATTTATCTGCGATATCGAATTTGTGTAATTGGCAAAAAATCTGGGAAGATTTTGCTGCAACTAATGAAAATCTTACTATAGAGTTAAGAACAAAGGCTGCATTAAAAAACTTTCGAAGTTTAAAAAATATTATTTATGCCTTTACTATTTCACCTCAGGATATAATAGATTTATATGAGAAAAAGACACCTTCGCTTAAGAACAGATTGGAAAGTGTTAGTGTTGCAATAAATCTTGGAGCTCAAGTACGTTTATGCTTTGATCCTATGATTTATATTAAGAATTACAATAGAATATATAGTGAAATGATGGATATCGTTGAGTCGTCTATTGATTTAAGTAAAGTACGTGATTTTGGTGTAGGCACTTTTAGGATTTCTGCTGATTATTTAAATAATCTTCGTAAATCGTCACCTCAATCATCGGCTGTTTTATATCCATTTTGTAAAGAAAACGGTTATTGTGTATATCCAGAATCAACTAGAAGTGAATTAACTTCCGTTATTGTAAATCGTTTGGAAAGGGCGGGCGTTGGCTCGAAGGTATTCATTAATGAATGATACAGCAATAGTTACAGGAGCTTCTTCTGGTATTGGACTAGCTATCGCTAATATGCTTGTTGATATGGGATTTGACGTTGTTGGTATTGGAAGAAATTTTGAAAATTCAGAATATCATTTTAAGTGCGTGAAATGTGATATTACGGATACAAGTACGCTTATAGATTCAATAAAAGATATTAAAAATGTTTCTATGCTTGTCAATTGTGCTGGTGTTGGTTTTTATGGTCTTCATGAAAATTTAAGTATTGAATCGATTAAGGACATGATTAGGACAAATCTTGAAGCACCTATGGTTTTAACTAATTTTTATTTATCTAAATTTAAAAGCCAAGGTTTTGGAACTATTGTATTCATTTCATCTGTTACAGCTTTTAAGACAAATACTTATGGTGCAGCATATGGGGCTATTAAGTCAGGTTTATCAAGTTTTGCCGCTAGTGTTTTTGAAGAAGCTCGTAAGCATAACATTAAGGTAATTGAGATTTGCCCTGATATGACAGCAACTAATTTATATCGAAATGCTGATTTTAATGTAGATGACGACCCCAGAGCTTATTTGGAGCCATCTGATGTTGCGTCAGTGCTAAAAAATGCGTTAGAGTTAAATAATGGCTGCATTACAAGATTAACTATAGTACCTCAAATTAATCGTGTAAAAAGACACTAATATTTATTAAACGTTTATATTTTTTCAATAATTAATTGTTGTGATAATTCTATAATAGTTAAATCTATTATTGTGAATGGGGTTCCATGTCGATGAAAAGACTAGCTTTGTTATGTGGTCAGCCTGAAGAGTATTGTCAGGAACTGTTTATTAAAGGTTTTAATGAAGTAGCAATAAAGGCAGGTTATGATGTCTGCGTATTTGCTATGATTCAGAAGTATCAGGACTCTCCATCTAGAGAAATAGGTGATTCATCTATTTTCGAGATGATTAATTTTAAAAAGTTTGATGCAGTTGCTGTGATGTGTGATACGATTCAGACTTCTGGTGTAGTTAATAAGCTAGAGATGAGACTTAAGACTGAGTATGATGGTCCAGTCTTGTTTATTGAAGGTGAATCAGACACTTATCCGGTGCTTCTTCAGGATAATTATTATCCAATTAAAAAAATCATAAATCATTTAATTGAAGATCATGAATTTACGGATATCGCATTTGTAACAGGTAAATCATGGCATCCACATTCCAAAAAAAGACTTCAAGCATATATAGACGCACTCAATGAACATGGATTGAGAGTGAAAAGTGATCGAGTTTTCTATGGAGACTTCTGGTATACCAGTGGAGAGACTGTTGCTGAGAAAATTACAAAATCAGGCTATAAGATGCCACAAGCTATTGCTTGTGCTAATGATGCTATGGCTATTGGTCTTGCTAAGACTTTAGTATCTAAGGGTTTTAAGATTCCAGAAGATGTTGTTATTGTTGGATATGATAGTAACGATGAGGGACAGCATTCACCAATTCCAATTACTTCAGCAACTTTGCCTTTAAGAGAATTTGGTCGCCATTGTTGTGAAGATTTATTCCGATTAATTAATGGTGAAGGTATTACTGAATTTGTTTCTGATGCAACAATGTTCATCGGTAAGTCTTGCGGATGCGATAAGACTGATATTGTTCCATCATACGAGATTAGAAAGACCTGGGGAACAGAGCTTTCTAATGAAGGTGTTTTTTCAGTTTTCAGTCATATGAGTGAAGATGTTGTTAATGCCACAAACTTCAATGGTCTAATTAATACTATTTTTTCCTATATTTTCCAAATTAGACCATTTGATTCATTCTCAATGTGTATTAACGATGAATGGGAGCAGGTTAAGGATCATTACACACCTAAGATGACTGAAGTCATTAAATGTAAGAATGTCGAGACTAAGGATAGTATTAATTTTGATGGAATATTTGATCTTAGCCAGATGTGTCCAGAGTTGGATGAGGAAAGAAAGAATCCTAAGGTTTTCTATTTTACTCCTATGACATTCGACGATAAGGTTTTTGGTTATTCCGTTATATCGTTCACAGATCCAGATACTTGTATCAATCTTGATTATCGTACATGGATTAGAAGATGTATGTGCGGATTTGAATTCTTAAGAAGAGCAGATTCTAAGATTAATAGTGATATTAAGTCTCAAGATACTCTAATTAAAGATCGTCTTACCGGACTTTATAATTATAATGGCCTTGTTGAACGTGGAAGTTCTATTTTGTCTAAGATGCATATTCGAGGCGGACATTTGAATGTTCTTGCTATTGATATTAAGGATTTGACAAACATCAATGCATCTTACGGAAGAGCTGAAGGCGATAAGGTAATTATGAATACAGCAAGCTTCTTGGATTCTGTTTTCTTTGGATCTGATGCTATGTGTATTTGCTTGGGCAATGGCGAGTTTGTAGTAGCGTTTATTACAAGTGATGAAGGTGAGTCAGTAATTCTTAAAAAGTATGATGCTTTCCATAAGAGAATTGAGAATTATAATGCTGATACAAAGGTAAAGGCAAAAATTAATATCTATTATGGTATTGAGAGCGGTAGTCCTGAGGACGTTACTGAATTAGAAAGACTTGTTAATACCGCTATATCTAAGAAGAATAATAGTAAAATTAAGGTTGAAAAGGCTATGCGTTCTGGTCTTACAGAAGAAGAGCAGGAGCAGTCAATGATTGTTAACAATATTCTAGATAGCAACAGAATTAACTATCATTTTCAGCCTATTGTTACTGCTGATACAGGTGAGATTTTTGCATATGAAGCTTTGATGAGAGCTGATATAAACCCATATGTAGCTCCTCCTGTTATTCTGCAGTATGCAGAGTTGTCTGATCGATTATATGATGTAGAAAAAGCAACATTCCGTAATGTTCTTGGTATTGTTGAGAAGAGACGTGATGTGTTTGATGGTACACGTAAAGTATTTATTAATTCTATCCCTAATCAAAGACTTAATGATGAAGATATGAAGTTCTTCTCAAATAAAGCAGCTGATTTAAGTGGTTCTATTGTAGTTGAGCTTACAGAGCAAAGTGAGCTTAATGATATTGAACTTGCAGATATCAAGAAGTCATATTCTAGAATGGGACTTGAGACTGCAATTGATGATTATGGTACTGGTTATTCGAATATTTCGAATTTGCTTAGATATATGCCTGGTTACGTTAAAATTGATAGAATGCTGTTGTCTGAGATTCAAAATAGTCCTCAAAAACAGCATTTCGTAAAGGATATCATCACGTTTTCACATGATAATGGTATTAAAACGTTAGCCGAAGGTATTGAGACTTCAGAAGAACTTAAGACAGTTATTCTTTTGGGTGTTGATCTTATTCAAGGGTACTATACTGCAAAACCTTCTGCAGAACTTATTACCGAGATAGATACAAGTATTCGCAAAGAAATTCGTGAAGCTCGTGTTAAGTACGAAGAAAAATCTTCTGATAAGCTATTAGTTGCTGGTCGAGAGGGAAGAATTAACCTAAATAGACTTGATGAGGATAAAATCGAGGAAATAGTAGTTAGTAATAAAGAAGCTACATTTAATGATTTTACAGTTGCAGGTACACCAGGTCTTCTAACTAATTTGCATATTAAAATAACCAATAATTATACAGGTAGAATTACACTTGAAAACATTGGAATTGGAATCAACAATAAAGATGGAGCTATTATCATTGATGGTAATTCTGACGTTACTCTTGTAATTAAAGGTACTAATAAACTCTTTAGTGGTATTTATGTGGCACCTGGATCTTCATTGAATATTGAAGGAGAAGGAGATTTATATATCAAATCTGATTATTCTGATGTATTTGGTATTGGTGCAGGTTCTGAAGACGCGCATGGTAATATAAATATCGAAGCATTTTCTGGAATTATTAGTATTGATACTTTTGGTATTAAGGGTTGTGCTTTAGGCTCGGGAAAGGGCGGTAATATAAATATTAGTAATGCTTGTATCGTCCTTGAGTCTGCGGGAAGATACAGTGTTGGTGTTGGTAACTTTAGTGGTTTTTCTACAATTATTATTAGTGATTCAAATATTAAGTTTAATGGTAGTTCTAAAAATGGTGTCATGATTGGATCTCATACAGGAAGTGCCAAAATTGATATCGATTCTTCAACAATTGATGCAAGTGTTGATGGTCATGATGCATTGTTTATTGGTAATCTTGATTTGAGTCTTAAGCCGAAGATAAGAAATACTAAGACAAGACTTACTATTAATACATCTTATCTAGGTAGATTTAAAGATCAAATTACAACATATAATTTCATGCCAGGATCATTTGATTATGACTTGAATGGTAACGCAGTTGAGGCTTGACATATTTTTGTTGTTTGTTATGATTTGACTAACTTCATATTTAAGCGTTGATGGAGAATAGTACCTTATTTAGTGACCTCCAGAGAGCTGTCGGTTGGTGCGAGACAGTGGAATCTTATTAAGGGAACTCACTTCGGAGCTTCCGGCTGAATGTTTGTACTGTAGGTTTGGACGCATGCCCAGCGTTAGAGGGGCAGGATATCGGATATACGTCCCGTATCTGTTGAGTGCATTCTTTATAAGAATGAATTAGAGTGGTACCGCGAATGACCCTTCGTCTCTAAGAAGATGAAGGGTCTTTTTTTGTCAAGGAGGACAAAGGTATGAACTTTAAGAAGTATCAAAGAATTCCGGAAGTTTTTCTTCCTAATCGTCAGTGGCCATCTAAGGTAATTGATAAGGCTCCTATATGGTGTTCTGTTGATTTGCGTGACGGTAATCAAGCTTTGGAAGTTCCAATGACAATGGAGCAGAAACTTAAGTTTTATAATCTTCTTTTGAAAGTAGGATTTAAAACTATTGAAATCGGATTCCCTGCAGCTTCAGAGACGGATTATAATTTCTGTCGTGAATTAATTGATAATGATTTAATTCCTCAGGATGTTGCTATTCAGGTTTTAACTCAGTCTAGACCTGAGATAATTGAGAAGACTATGGAGGCTGTATATGGCGCTCCTAATGTAGTAATTCATCTTTATAACTCTACAAGTACTCTTCAGCGAGATGTAGTTTTTGGCTTTAATCAAAAGGAATGCATTGACTTGGCTGTTAAAGGAGCAAAACTCATTAAAGAATATATAGATAATGATGAATCGGGTACAAATTTCATTTTGGAGTATTCTCCTGAGTCTTATTCTTCGACTGAGCCAGATTTTGCAGTGGAGATTTGTGATGCTATATGCGATGTATGGCAACCAACTCCTGAGAAGAAAGTTATTATTAATCTTCCAGAGACTGTTCAGTATACTTTGCCTAATGTCTATGCGGATATGATTGAGTATTTTTGCACAAATACTAAATGGAGAGAATCGATAGAAGTTTCACTTCATACGCATAATGACAGAGGTACTGGAGTTGCTTCATCAGAGTTAGGAATGCTTGCTGGTGCAGATCGAGTTGAGGGAACATTATTTGGTAATGGTGAGAGAACTGGCAATGTCGATATTATTACATTGTGTCTTAATATGATGATGCAAGGAGTTGATCCAGAACTTGATTTTTCTAATATGAATGAGTGTATTGATATTTATGAAGAATGTACGCATATGAGTGTTGGACCAAGACATCCATGGGCTGGAAAACTTGTATTTACTGCTTTTTCAGGATCACATCAGGATGCGATTAACAAAGGAAAGAAAAAAATGGAAGAAAGAGGATCCACGATTTGGGCTGTTCCTTATCTTCCTATCGATCCTGCAGATGTTGGACGTGATTATGAGCCTATTATTAGAATTAATAGTCAGTCTGGTAGAGGTGGAATATCATATGTTATGGAACAGTATTTTGGTGTTATTCTACCCAAATCCTTTCAGCGTGATTTTTTATCTGTTGTTAAACATGAGACCGATGATAATGCTAAGGAACTTTTACCACAACAGGTTTTTGATTTGTTTGACGATAACTACATCAACGTTATTAGTCCATATTGGCTTAATTCTTTCTCAGAAAAATCTCTCGGGGATAAGATGAGCGAAGTTGAAGCTTCAATAACATTTAATGGAGATTCTGTTACTATCATAGGTAAGGGTAACGGTCTTCTTGATGCATTTGTAAATGCCTTCTCTAACTATACAGGAATTAAGTTTTCTATTAATATGTATAATGAGCATGCGATGCAGACTGGTAGTGATTCAGCAGCTATTACTTATGTCGAGATTAAGAGGGCTGATGATGGAAAGATTTTCCTAGGTGCTGGTGTATCGAGCTCTGTTACTAAATCTTCTGTAAGGGCAATAATATGTGCTTTTAATAGAATGATTAAATAAGGAAGTGAATGTTATATGGGTTACGATTATCTAATAGTTGGAAGTGGTCTTTTTGGATCTGTATTTGCTAGAAGGATGAAGGACTATGGCAAGTCAGTTCTTGTAATAGATAAGCGTGAACATATTGGTGGTAATTGTTACACTGAAGAGGTTGAAGGTATAAATGTTCATAAGTATGGAGCTCATATTTTCCATACTAATGACAAGGAAGTATGGGAATTCGTTACTAAATACGCTGATTTTAATCGTTATACTAATTCTCCTGTAGCAAACTATAACGGTGAACTATATTCGTTGCCTTTTAATATGTACACATTTAATAAAATGTGGGGAGTGGTTACTCCAGATGAAGCAAGAAGCATTATAGAGCAGCAAAAGATTGATGCTGGCATTATTGAACCTAGTAATCTAGAAGAACAGGCAATTAGCCTTGTAGGTACTGATATCTATGAGAAGCTTGTTAAGGGGTATACTATGAAGCAGTGGGGACGTGAGTGTAAGGATTTGCCAGCGTCCATAATTAAGCGTTTACCAGTAAGATTTACTTTTGATAATAATTATTTTAATGCGTTGTATCAGGGTATTCCTATGGGAGGTTATACTAAGCTTATAGCTAATCTTCTTGATGGAATTGAAGTAAGACTTAATACTGACTATAAAGATATTAAGGATAGTATTGAGGCAGATAAGGTTCTGTATACTGGTCCGATTGATGAATTTTATGATTTTAAGTATGGTGCTATGTCTTATCGCTCAGTAAGATTTGAGACTGAAATACTTGATATTCCTAACTATCAGGGTAATGCAGTTATTAACTATACTGACTCAGAAACTCCTTATACTAGAATTATAGAGCATAAGTTCTTTGAGTTTGGAACTCAGGAGAAGACTGTAATATCTAAGGAATATAGTTCCGAATGGAAACTTGGAGATGATCCATATTATCCAGTTAATGATGCTGTTAATGAATCTCTTCATGATAAGTATCTTGAGCTTGCTAACAAGGAGACGAATGTTCTATTTGGTGGTCGTCTTGCTGAGTATAAATATTATGATATGGATGTTACAGTTAGACGTAGTTTAGACGCTGCTAATAAGGAGCTTTCCATATGATTGATAAGCTTAAAAAGCTTTGTATTAAATATAAAAGCTTTATAATGTATGGAATCTTTGGTGTACTCACTACTGTAGTAAATTATTTCGTTTACTGGCTTTGTGCTCGCCCATTATCCCTAGATCCAATGGTATCAAATACTATTGCGTGGGTTGCTGGCGTAGCTTTTGCTTATGTAACTAATAGAAAATATGTATTTGAAAGTCAGGAGAATAGTACCAAAGGTATTATTAGAGAACTTGGTTCTTTTACAGTTAGTAGATTATTTACTTATTTTGTTGAGCAGGCAATTCTCTTTGTATTTGTTAAGAGACTCGGCTTTAATGATCTTATAATTAAGCTAATCGCTAATGTTGTTGTTATTATTCTTAATTACGTTTTAAGTAAATTGATTGTATTTAAGAAAAAACATGAGTAAATTAAATAGCTCGCTAGTTAATAAGATTATTTCTTGGCTAATGATCGTTATCCTTGCGATAATAGGTTTGGTTACAATAAAGAATGCTGATGGAATAGGTATTCCAGGCGATGGATTTGAATACTTAATGATGCAGATTTCTTTTCAGAATCATGGATCTTTTGATGTGACTGAATCTGATGTTGAAGATGCAAAACAGTATTTTGATAATGAAATTTTTGACACAATTTATAGAGATCGCGCAGAAACAACTTTGATAGAAGGTAATAACGGCAAGTTATATGCCAAGCATTTTGGTATGTACTCTGTGATTGGTTTGCCTTTATCTAGAGTGTTTCACTATTTTGGAATTAATCCTGCTAAGGCTTTTATGGTGATGAACTTAGTGTTCTGGCTTTTTGCTTTAGTTGTAGTTCGATTGTTCCTTAAAACTGATGAATGGCGTAAGACGCTTTTAATTGCTTTTCTGACCTTTAATCCTATTTATTTTTATTTGTCATGGGTTCATACAGAATTATTTATCTTTGCATTTGTAATCATTGGTCTAGTTTTCTGGAATAATCGTAAATTTATTCCTGCTATGTTATTTACATCTATTGCTGCAACATGTAATCTTGCGGTTTTAACTTTAGCTTTTGTAATTGGTCTAGATTTTGTAATTTCCACTTATTTAAATACTAGAAATATTGGTAATGTAGTGAAGAAGGCTATTCCTTTATTAGCTTGTGCATTACCTGGTTTTATTCCTGTTATTCTTTCAATTATTCATTTTGGTACATATAGTCCTGTTGCTTCTGTTGCTTCTGTTGGATCTAGTGAATTTCCTGCTGATTCGCGTCTTTGGGCGGCTTTATCTTATATAATTGATCCTAATCAGGGAATGCTTGTGTATTCTGCTTTGATAGTTCCAACTTTTATTGTTTTGATTGTGATTAATTTGTTTTTACGCGAAAGGGTTTTATCCACGGTTCTTAACTTGTCAGCTGTATTATTGATGCTAGTCATTATTAGTCAAGAACTTCACATTAATTGTGGTATGTCATTTATTATGCGATATAACGTATGGATGTTGCCAATTTATGCATTTTTTGTGGTATATAATCTTAGAAAAATCTGGCAAGGTATTGCTATAGTTGGCGGAAGTACTCTTTGGGCTCTAGCAATAATTCTTGTAATGTTTACTAGTGGTCTTACTAATTGTTATTTATCTTTTACTCCTATTGGTGAATTTGTATTAAATAGATTTCCAACTTTATATAATCCACCAGTGGGTATTTTCTACTCTAGAACTCTTGGTTTAGAATCATATTATTGTAAAGATCCTGTTGCCTATAGAGACAGAGATGGAAATGTCCTTAAAATTCTAATGAGTGGAGACGCGATTGATTCTTTAAATAACGGTGAATGGGTCCTATTAAATGGTGAATATCCTTCAGCTTCAACTGTATGTGGTCCGCATTTTATATATTTTAACTATAGTGAAGAAGGCGTACGCCTAGTGCCCAATACCAATATCCTTGACTTTTCAAATATGTCAGAAACCGATACTTCCTATATTTTGTCAGAGGTGGGAATAGAGGGAGATAATCTACTGATGTATGGCAACACTCTTCATATCAGAAATTATATGATGCCTGGTGTTTATAATGGTTCTCTAGGTATCTCAAATGTCTTTGGCGGTGTACAGAATATAACAATTAGTATAAATGGCTCTACTGTATATACTGGTCCGGTTAGCATGGAGGATGACAGGATTTCATTTGATTTTGAAGTTGATGAAACTTGTGTCTGTGATATGGAAATAGATGCTCCTTCAGCTCTTTCTCCAAGTAGTGTTGATCCAAATTCTAATGATGACAGAGTATTGTCCTTATACTTAACAGATTTTGTATACGAGAATTAAAGCATTTTATTTTTATTTCTGAATTCTTTCGCAGCTCTATTTATAGCTTTGCGTCGGAAAACAATTAGTGAATATACAAGTATAAGTAACAGTGCAAGAATTACAATTATTGAAACTAAAGCCTTACGAAGCCCAGACCATACAGAGTGCTTCTCAGGATTGATTGGGACAATGTGGTCTTTTTGGCCGACCTGAATATTGAGAACTCCTACGATATAGGTTTTTCCATCGTTATAAACGCGATAGATTGGTATAGAAAACTCCTGGTCGGCAGTTTCAGATTTGTCAATTATTACGTTTGATAACTCGACTGTATTAGTACTACCTAATGAAACACGATAAGATGTGGTTGTTACATATGGAGATAAGTCCATATTTGATTCCATAACAGCAAGATTAGTATCTAATAATGCGGTATTAATCTGCTCGATTGTATTATTAAAGAGAGGAATAAACTCTCCTTGATCAAGTGGCTGAGTAATAAATGTTGAATATCCACATTCAAACATTGAAATCATATCTTCATAACGACCACATGTATCAGTTGCGCCGAGGATTATTCCTACAAGTTTGCGACCATTTTTATTTGCAGCAGCTGCAATTGAATAACCAGTACCATCAGCATATCCTGTTAATCCACCAATATAATGGTCGTATGAGTATTCTTGTGTTGATATAAATCTATTTGCATTAGAAATGATTCTAGAATCACTATACAAGTTTGTACCTGACATTGTATGTTGAAAAGTAGTTGATATATCAATAAAGTCCTGATGAGTTGCTAGCTCTGCAAGAATTAATGCCATATCGTGGGCAGTAGAGACATTCATTGGATCTCCATTACCGTAACAAGTAGTAAATCTAGTATTAGTACATCCAAGTTCTGTAGCTCTAATATTCATTTCACCGGCGAATAGTAATTCAGTCTGAGAAATTGCAATTGCTAATGCAAGACAAGCATCGCTATCAGATTCGAGTAAAGTGGCATATATCAAATCTCTAACGCTAACTTGTTCGCCTTCAGTAACACCTAGAGTGTAATAGCTCTCAGGGATTCCTATGTACATTGGAAGAGTAATTGTAATCATGTCATCAAGTTCAAGTCGTTCCAAGGCAAGAAGAACCGTCATAAGCTTGGTGCATGCTGCTGGCTGTACTTGATCATTAATATTTTTACCCAGAAGAATTGTACGAGATTGAGCATCTAAAAGAATATAAGAAGATCCAGTAATAGATGGTGTATCTGCAGGAGGATCATTTAAAAAGTCATTGTAAGATTCATTTTGGGATACAACATTATCACTTGGGTCATCAAATTGATCATTTACTGCAAGAACAGTCGTTGGATATAAGGCAACGACAATCATTATAAAGACCAAAAGTAGTGATAATTTCCTTTTCATAAATAAGATTATAACAAAACTACATTTATAAAGTATAATAATTCGGTGATATTGAAAGGATTATTTATATGGCAATTGTCAGCGTAAGTGGAAGTGACCTATTAGCTCGTGATGAAGCTATAATTGAATTGAAGGAGTATTTTTCTGCCCTCAGCGTTCGTAAGGGGAGACCTTTAACGTATAAAATTAAAACTTATGGATGTCAGCTCAATGAAGCAGATTCAGAGAAGTTAACAGGAATGCTTGAGTCTATTGGATTAAATGAATGCGTTGATACAGAAGTTGGCGACATTGTTATATTCAATACATGTGCTGTTCGCGAGAATGCTGAAGATAGATTATTTGGAAATCTGGGTATCATCAAGTCTGATGCTAAAGCCGATAAAGATATGATTGTTGGTGTATGTGGCTGTATGATGAAGGTTCCAGAAAATGTTGAAAAAATTCAAAAAAGTTTCCCATATGTTGATTTAGTATTTGATCCACAGCAAATACATATGTTTCCAGTGTTTTTACGTGATTCTCTTAGACGTAAAAAACAGTTAGTTAATATTTCTTCTGAAGATTATATTGTTGACGATTCTCTAGTTCCTATTGTTCGTAAGCGTAAGTTCAGAGCTTTGGTACCGATTATGTATGGCTGTAATAATTTTTGTACTTATTGTATCGTTCCTTATGCTAGAGGACGAGAGAGATCAAGAGATTTCTATTCAATAATCACTGAACTTCGTAATCTTGAAGCAAATGGATATAAGGAAGTTATGCTTCTAGGACAAAATGTAAATTCATATAAAGGTCCTAATGGTGAGACTTTTGTTGATATTTTGAAGGAAGCTTCCAAGATGACAGGATTTTCTCGAGTTAGATTTATGTCATCTCATCCTAAGGATATTTCAGATGAAGTGATCGATATTATGGCTAATTCAACAAATATCGAGACTCATTTACATCTTCCTTTGCAATCTGGTTCAGATCGTATTTTAAAACTTATGAATCGACCTTATACAGTTGAGAAGTATCTTAAGACTGTTGATCAGTTTAGAACTAAGGTGCCTAATGGCTCAATTTCTACAGATATTATCGTTGGATTTCCAGGTGAGACAGAAGAGGACTTCCAAGGTACTTTGGACGTTGTAAACAAAGTAAAATATGATTCTGCGTTTACTTTCCAGTATTCGATCAGACCAGGAACTGTTGCTGCTAAGATGGAAAATCAGATACCAGCTGATGTTGTAAAAGACAGATTTGGTCGTCTTTTAGAGATTCAGAACGATTATGTATATAAGTCAAATCAGGCTAAGGTTGGTTTAACAGAAGAAGTTCTGATTGAAGGTGGTAGCAATACTGCTCCTGATATACTTACAGGTAGAACAAGATCCAATCATCTTGTTAACTTTACAATTCCTAAGAACTTACAAAAGCCTGACTTTACAGCTGATGATTATGAAGGAATGCTTGCGATGGTTAAATTTACTCACGCAAGACCATATTCCGTTGATGGTGAGTTGGTGGAGTTTCTATGAGTGGATCAAACCCATTAAGACTTTCTGATATTAGTTTTGATCAGCTTTCTCCAATGATGCAGCAGTATGCTGAGCTTAAGACGAAGATGGGAGAGATAATTATCTTCTATCGTCTTGGAGACTTTTATGAATGCTTTTTTGATGATGCTTTATTTGTATCAAAGACTTTGGAATTAACATTAACTCAGCGAGACTGCGGCAGTGGGTTAAGAGCACCTATGTGTGGTGTTCCTCATCATGCTTATAAGACTTATGCCTCTCGTCTTGTCAGCGAAGGACGTAAAGTTGCTATTTGTGAACAACTTGAAGATCCTTCTGTCGCTAAGGGCATTGTAAAACGTGGTATCGTACAGGTATTAACTCCAGGTACACTAACTGATACTGATGAGATTGATGACCGTAAGAATAACTTCCTTATGAGTATCATGTGTGTTGGTAATCAGTTTGGTGTTGCTATTGCAGACATTACAACAGGTGATTTTGAAGCAACACAATTAGTGTTTATGCAAAATGGTGAGCACTTAATTAATTTGATTGGTAAATACTCACCGTCTGAGATTTTGTATAATCCTTCTTTCGAGGGGACAGCAGAGTATAAGACTTTGCGTCAGGCGTTCGAAATAGCATATACACTTCGTGATGAACGTGAGTTTAATTCATCTAGTATTACTGGTAACAAAGCAATAAGAATTTATGGTGATGAGAAGTTCCAGGATAAGGCTTTGATGTTTGGTGCGTGCTCTGCTCTAATATCTTATGCAGAGGAAACTCAGACGGGTAAAGTAGCTCATCTAAATGAGATTAAATGCTTCTCTTTGTCAGAAACCATGGAAATCGACTATAGTACACGAGTTAACTTGGAGCTAACTCATACTATTAGAAGTGGAGCTAAGCGCGGTTCTTTAATATGGGCTATTGATAAGACAAAGACTGCAATGGGAGGAAGATTACTTCGTAAGTGGGTTGAAGTGCCTCTTATTGTTACTAGTGAGATTAATAGCCGTCTTGATGCTGTAGAAGCTAGTTATAATCGTTATATTGAGCGACAGGAAATAATAGAAGGCTTAACTGGTTTATATGACATAGAGCGTCTTGCATCTAAGGTCTCTCTTGGCAAGATTAATGCACGCGAAATGCTCTCACTTAAGAATTCTCTTGCTAAGCTACCTTTTCTAAAGGAAAGTGCATCTAAGTTCTCTGAAGGTATTTTCCGTGAGATAAATATGATTTTAGACCCTTTGGAAGATATTTATGAGTTGCTAGAAGCTTCAATTGCTGAAGAACCTCCAGTTTTAATCACTGAAGGTGACATCATTAAACCTGGCTTTAATAGTGAGTGTGATGAACTACGTGAAATAGCTACTAATGCTCGTGGTTTTATTATGGATTTGGAGGCTCGTGAGAAGGAAAGAACAGGTATTAAGAATCTTAAGATAGGTTATAATCGTGTATTTGGTTACTATGTTGATGTTCCAAGGAGTGTTTCTAAGGAACTTCCAGAGGAATATACACGCAAGCAGACTTTAGCTAATAACGAAAGATATATTTCACCGCAACTTAAGGAATTAGAGGATAAGATTTTAGGTGCTACCTCTAAGCGAACAGCGCTAGAATACAATCTGTTCATTAATATTAGAGAGACTGTTAAGGCGGCTTCTAACAGGTTGTTTGGAAGTGCTAGAGCAGTAGCTTTGCTTGATGTGGTTACTTCATTAGCTCAGCTTGCAAATGAAGAGAACTATGTAAGACCGATTGTTGATAATTCTGACAGTCTAGAGATTAAAGATGGTCGACATCCCGTAGTTGAGAAGATGCTTGCTGGAGAGTCGAGGTTTATACCTAACAGTACTAATATCAATAAAGATAATCGAATCTGTGTATTAACAGGTCCTAATATGGCTGGTAAATCAACATACATGAGACAGATTGCTATTATCGTTTTGATGGCTCAAATGGGATCTTTTGTTCCTGCATCATCAGCTCATATTGGCCTAGTAGATAAGGTGTTTACTCGAATTGGTGCATCAGATGATATTTCAATGGGTCAATCTACTTTTATGGTTGAGATGAAAGAAGTCGCAGGAATTTTAAAGAATGCTACATCTAAGTCTTTACTCTTACTTGATGAGGTTGGTCGTGGTACTTCAACATATGATGGTTTATCTATTGCATGGGCTGTATTGGAATATATCGCTGATCCTAATATTCTTTATTCTAGAACGGTATTTGCAACTCACTATCATGAACTTAACCGATTGGAAAAGACTATACGAGGAATCTTTAACAATCATGTTGATGTAAAAGAAACAGATGATGGTGTTGTATTCCTGCATAAGATTGTTGATGGTGGAACATCTGATTCTTATGGTATAGAAGTTGCACGATTAGCTGGTGTACCTTCAGATGTATTGGTTAGATCTCGTAACATTTTAAAGGAATTAGAGAGATTAGGTGAGTTCAAGACATCTGAAGAAGCAGAACTACCAGGTCAGGATTCTATATTTAATCCGGATAATGTTTATTATCGTAAGGAAGATAGTATTCGTTCTGCTTTACGTGAGATAGATATATCTCGTGTTACACCACTTGAGGCTATGAATATGCTTTATAGCCTTATTGATACAGTTAAGAAAGAGGACTTAAATGAGCAGAATTAATGTCCTAGATACAGTTACTGCTAATGCTATAAAGGCAGGAGAAGTTATTGAGCGTCCAGTATCAGTAGTTAAAGAACTGGTTGATAATTCAGTAGATGCTGGTGCGACTTCTATCAAAATTGAGTTTGATAATGGTGGAATATCTCTCATAAGAGTCAGTGATAATGGATGTGGTATGGATGATGAAGATGCTCACAAGTGTTTTTTGATTCACGCTACTTCTAAGATTAAAACTGCTTCAGATATTTACGATTTATCTACAATGGGATTTCGTGGGGAAGCACTTGCTTCAATAGCAGCGTGTGCTGATGTTACATTGGTAACAAAGCAGGCTGATATGGATGCTGGTGTTATTATTGAATACCGTAATGGTTTACTAAGTAGGGATGGTCAAACTTCCGCGGATAATGGTACAGTTGTTACAGTTGAGAAGCTTTTCGCGAATATGCCTGCCAGATATAAGTTTTTAAAGCGTGATGCAACAGAGAGTATGTATATTTGTTCTCTTGTTGAAAAGCTGGCAATTATTAATCCACATATTTCGTTCAGACTGATAAAGGATGGAAAGCAAATTCTTTCTACTCCTGGTAACGGAAATATGCGAGATATTATCTATTCAATTTATGGTAAGGAAACTGCTAATGCTTTGGTTGAGATAAAATATGAGCTCAATGGTCTTAAGATACGTGGTTTTGCTGGTAAACCTTCTTTTGTTAGAGGTAATAGAGGACTTCAGTATGTTTATGCTAATGAGAGAACCATTAAGTCTGCTGTAATCTCTTCTGCAATCGATGAAGCATATAAGACATCTGTAATGAAGCATAAACATCCTATCTGTGTACTTTGTATTTATATACCAGCAGGAGAAGTTGACGTTAATGTTCATCCTCAAAAGGCTGAGGTTAAGTTTTCAGATGATTCTGCTATTTTTAGGCTTGTATATCATGGTATTAAAAATGCATTGTTTGGTGAGAATTCTACAATAGTTGAAGATACAAATGTATTGCCAGTGATAGATTCTCCAGTTAAGCAGAGTGAATCGCATTCTATTTCTCCGACAAGAGTCGAAATGCCTGTTACTAGAGCTTCTTCAGAAGCAACTGATAATCTTCTTAAAATTTTAGCTGGATTTAAACCGGATATTGAAGAAATTGAAAATGACACAAATAATAAATTGCCTGAACTTATTGAAGAAAATAAATCAGTTGAAGCTGATGATTTTATTGAGGATGCATTTGATCGTAAAGAAATTATCGAATTGGTGTCAAGTGAGTTTGTAGGATTCCTATTTTCCACTTACGTCATTTTTCAAAATGAAGTTGCTACTTATCTTGTTGATCAACACGCGGCGCATGAACGTGTATTACTTGAGCGCTTTTCAGCAAATAGAAACGAGATTAAAGAAGGCAGCAGAAATGTCGAATCTTTATTGATACCACAAGTTATCGATTTATCGTCTGCTGATTTGTCTTATGTTTCAGATAACTTAGAGCGATTTAAGGAATTTGGATTTGATATCGATATAGTAGGCGAGAGGCAAATTGCTTTAAGAACTGTACCTGTTGCCACTAAATCAGAAGATAGATTGAAATCTTTATCAAAACCTTCAGTTATGTTTACTCAAATACTTAATGATTTAAAACGTGAGACTCCAGAAAAATCAAACGTATGGACAAGTTTGATTCAGACTACTGCGTGTAAAGCAGCTATTAAAGCAGGTGATGTTATTACAAAGGAAGAGGCGATGTCTTTGATTGAACAGCTTAAAGAGTGTCGTGATCCTTATCACTGTGCACATGGTCGTCCTACGTTTATTAAAACACATATCACTGATATTGAGAAAATGTTTAAGAGGATCGTTTAATGAGTGAGTTAAATAGTATCCCTATAATTACAGGACCTACAGCAAGTGGTAAAAGTGCTTCCGCATTAGAATTATGTAAAATAATTGGTGGCGAGTTAGTTTCTTGTGATTCAATGCAGATATATCGTGGTTTGGATATTGGAACAGCTAAAGCAACTAAAGAAGAACAAGAACAAGTTCCACATCACTTGATTGATATAGTTGAACCAGGTGAAAATTTTTCTGTTCGCATTTTTCTTGAAAAATGTTTTGAAGTTATTGAAGATATTAGTAGTCGAGGTAAAACACCTGTACTGTGTGGTGGTACAGGACAATATATTTCTGCTTTGCGAGATGGTATTAATTACGCTGATGATCCTGCAGCTGATAAGTTTACTGAATTATTAATGAGAGAGTATGAAGAAAACGGGATAATAGATATTTATAAACGTCTGGTTGAAGTTGATAGGGAAGCTGCCTCAAAAATACATCCTAATAATACAAGACGCGTAATAAGAGCATTAGCTGTTTATTTAGCTACAGGCAAGACTTTTACTCAACGTAATCTAGAGTCAAAAAAAGAGGGACCACGATACCCGTTTACGACCTTTATGATTGATTATGAGGATAGAAGAGATATTCTATATGATCGAATTAATAAGAGAGTTGATGTAATGATTGAGATGGGGTTATTAAAAGAAGCACAGTATTTATATTCTTTGCCTATCGATCGTAAGTCAACGTGTTGCCAAGCAATTGGATATAAAGAATTTCTTCCGTACATTAATAATGAGCCAGGAGGGTCAATCGAAAGAGCTTCTTACGAGATTAAACTGAACACCAGACATTATGCTAAGAAGCAATTAACTTGGTTCAGATATATGAAGAATATAAACCTTATTAATCGAGATATATCACCAATCGAACAAGCTGGAACTATATTAGATATGCTTAAAACCGATAAAAAATCGTCTATGTAAGTGGTAGACGATTTTTTATCGGTTTAATATAAATTTTATATGATTTTTAGTTAAAAATCTAATTGAATTTCCTGATTTTATTGATGCCTTAAATGACGAATTGTTATAGTCAACTTATCGACAAATTAAGGAGGATTTAACGAGAAATTTTAAAATATAGAGTATCTATGAAGGCCTACAACTTTACCTAATATCCTGCAATCTTCCGTGTTAAAAGGAATAGGGGAGTACATATCATTCTCGGGAAATAGATATGGAACACCGTTGAGTTTACCAAATCTTTTGACTGTCGCTTCATCTTCAATTAAAGCAGCAACGATATCACCCTCCAAGCAAGAATCTTGCTTTTTAACGATTAGATAGTCTCCGTCCATAATATGTGCATTAATCATACTGGTACCGCTTACCTTCAGGAGGAAACAATCGTCACTACCGATGATTGATTTGCTTACATAAAAAGATTCACTGTAATCTTCGTGTGCATAAATAGGTACACCAGCGGTAATAGTACCTATACATGGAAGTTTGACAACATCGGTAGGAGTAGCTGGATTTATTGGTTCGACTTCATTATTTTTAATAATAATGGCGCGCCTCATACCTGGACGATATTCGATTAAACCTAATTCGTCCAATTTTTTCAAATAAGTATGTACTGATGAAGTTGACTTAAGTCCAGCTCCCTTACAAATATCTCTAACAGATGGAGAATAGGTATTTTCTTTGATGTATGTTTTAACGTAGTTATAAACTCTATCGATTGATTTCTCGGATCTCGTGTCAGTTTTTTTATCTGCCATAATTGAATCCTCCAAACATATTTTCTTTTTAATATAATCATAAAAAATATGTTTGTCAAACACTTGTTCTTATTTAGGAGTTTATTATGCAAGAAGAATCTTTGAAAGCAAAATTGAAAACAATGAAGATGGATCTAACTTTTACTAGTAAGGAAGCTATAATGTTAATAGGTCTACTTACTGATGGAATCGAGGACAAAGAAGAATTTTTAAAACATGTTTATTTTAGTGAGCATGCACCTGTTAAGGTTTTAAATAGTGATTTTTTGCCAAGTGGGCAGGGGGATGCGACAGCTGAGATTATTGATGTTAGTCTTGGTTATGATCACTACTATAAATCTATAGTTAGGGAAGCATATAATTTGCTTGATAAGCATAATAGAGCATTTAATTTATTTATAAATATGCTTGAGCTACCGTATCCTTATAGTCAGTTGCTTTATCTTAAGTACTTTAAAACTCATCCTGTTGATGAAATATGTTCATTAATGTATATAAGCAAATCTGGTTTCTATCGTAAATATCAACGAGCAGCATCGTTGTTACTCGATAAAATGAATTCTTAGTTTTGAAAAATTTCTGATTTGATATAATTAATATATGCAAAAAGCACAGGATAATAATTTAAAAACTTCTTTTGTAGATACTATTAAGGCTATTTTTGGTTCCGTTGTTAGAACAACGGTTAGTGTCTTTGTGAATATTCCTTCTAGAAGTAAGAACTATTTTAATAGAATTATTGCTGAGTATAAGCGTAAGCCAAAGAGAAATTCTGCAAATAAAGTTTATGTTTTAATTGGATATACAACTAAACAACATATTGATTCTAAGCATAATGCTGAGAGAAATATGATTATCCTAAGAAGAGGTTTACTGGCTTTAATATTTATACTTATCTTTTTTATTCTTTTAAATCGAATTACACCTTATATTAATATTAATCAGTACTTTGATATGTTTGGTATCACTTCGGTTGATGATGTAACACGTAATGATCCTTTTGTTGCAACTACTGAGGTTAGTAATGCTACGCTTGTAGTAGAACAATAATTATTTTGATTTTGAAATTTTAATCATTTGATGTTGCAATTTATAAATTTATTCTTGCATAAGAAGAGCGTTTAATATACAATTTTTATCAATTATGAAAGTTTTGCCTTTGCAACTTGCAAAATCTATGGCAAAAACGAAAGGATTTATTTATGGATTACACAATTAACCATCCTTATCTCAACGGTCTTATGCAGGACGTTATGAAGAAGAACCCAAATGAGCCAGAATTTTTCCAGGCTGTACATGAGTTCCTTTCTTCCATCGAGCCAGCTATGGCAACACACCCAGAGCTTATCGAGAAGCAGGTTCTTGAGAGAATCGTTGAGCCAGAGAGACAGGTAATGTTCAGAGTTGCTTGGGTTGATGACAATGGTAAGATTCAGGTTAACAGAGGTTACAGAATTCAGTTCAACAGTGCTATCGGACCATACAAGGGTGGTATCAGACTTCACCCATCTGTTAACTTAAGCATACTTAAGTTCTTGGGCTTTGAGCAGATTTTTAAGAATTCTCTTACAACACTTCCTATGGGTGGTGCTAAGGGTGGTTCAGATTTTGACCCTAAGGGCAAGTCTGATAATGAAGTACAGGCTTTCTGCCAGAGCTTTATGAGAGAGCTCTACAGACACATTGGTCCTGATTGTGATGTTCCAGCAGGTGACATCGGTACAGGTGCTAGAGAGATTGGTTTCATGTTCGGTCAGTACAAGAAGATCGTTAATGAGTTCTCTGGTGTTCTCACAGGTAAAAAGCTTTCTTTCGGTGGTTCTCTTGCAAGAACAGAGGCTACAGGTTATGGTCTTTGCTACTTCGTAGATTGTCTCCTCGCTAAGAAGCAGGATTCTTTTGCTGGTAAGACAGTTGTTATTTCTGGTTCTGGTAACGTTGCTATTTATGCTACAGAGAAGGCTACTCAGCTTGGTGCTAAGGTTGTTGCTCTTTCCGACTCTAATGGTTACATCTATGATGAGAATGGTATCAACCTTGATGCTGTTAAGGAAATCAAGGAAGTTAAGAGAGGCAGAATTAAGGATTACCTCAATTATGTTCCAACAGCTAAGTACACAGAGGATGTAAATGGTTCTAAGGGAATCTGGACAATCCCATGTGATATCGCTCTTCCATGTGCTACACAGAACGAGCTCAACCTCGAGTCTGCTAAGGCACTTGCAGCTAACGGCTGTAAGATTGTTGCTGAGGGTGCTAACATGCCTACAACTCCAGATGCAATCGCTTTCCTCCAGGAGAACAAGATTTACTTCTGCCCAGGTAAGGCTGCAAACGCTGGTGGTGTTGCTACATCTGGTCTTGAGATGTGCCAGAACAGTGCAAGATATTCTTGGACTTTCGAAGAAGTTGACGCTAAGCTCAAGGGCATCATGACTGATATCTTCAACAACGTTGATACAACTGCTACAGCAGTAGGTTGTGAGGATAACTTCGTAGTAGGTGCTAATATCGCTGGTCTCCTTAAGGTATCCGACGCTATGATTGCTCAGGGTTGCATCTAATTATTGATTTTTAGTTAACTCTTTAGGGAGGGCTGTCATATGGCAGCCCTCTTTTGTTATACTATTTTAAAAAGGTGATATATATGAATCCTAGATATATTGATACACATATTCACGGAGCATTTGGATTTGATACATCTGATGCTGATGTTAATGGTCTTGTAAATATGGCAAGACTTTTGCCAGGTCTCGGAGTTAAAGCTTTTTGTCCTACTACAATGACCTTACCAGAAGATCAAATTTATAGAGTATTTGAAAGTGTTGCTAAAGCAATAGATATTCTTAAAGATTCGGGTGAGTTATATTCCGATATACTAGGAATTCACTTGGAAGGTCCATTTTTGAATCCTGAAATGGCTGGTGTTCAGGATTGCTTAAGTTGTGTCGAACCTAAGAATGCATTTAGAATTATTGAAAATTTAGAGAGTAATTTTCCTGGTTTACTTAAGATCGTTGATGTTGCACCCGAGCTTAATGGAGCTATAGATTTTATCAAATGTTATAAAGATAAATACTGTATTTCTTTAGCTCATACAAAAGCTGATTATGATACTGCTTGTTTAGCTTTTGAAGCTGGTGCTAAGTCAGTAACGCATCTTATGAATGCTATGAATCCGTGTTTAAAGAGGGACCCAGGCATTCTTGGTGCTCTGATTGACTACCCTGATGTTTATGCAGAAGTGATATGTGATGGTATACATATTAGTCCTGCTTATTTAAGGCTGTTATTTAAAGTTATTCGAGACGATAGAATTGTTGTCGTTTCTGATAGTATGCGCGGAAGTGGTATGCCAGATGGTCTTTACAAATTAGCAAATGTTGATGTAATTGTTAAAGATGGCAGAACATATTATGGCCCTAACGGAGGACTTGCTGGTTCTGTTACTTATATGAATCAAGAAGCAAGTAGACTACTTGAATATGGAATTAGTGAGAATCAAGTTCACCTTTCTTGCCTAATTAATCCTTTGAGTAGATTAAACATAATGTTATAATTTTTTATTATGGGTAGCGATTCAGTAATAGAACAGTTAATTGATTTTATAACAGAGTTGTTTAACAGCTTTAAGAATGGTTATGTCTTTTTTGGGAGTTTAGCCGATGTTTTTCGTTATGCAGCTGATATAATTCTTGTTGCTGTTTTATTTTATTGGATTTTGATTTTTTTGCGACAGTCAAGGGCATGGCAACTAATAAAAGGTATTATACTTATTTTCTTTTTTGTATTGGTTTGCGGTGTTTTTGGATTAGAGATGGTCGGTTTTATTTTTAATCGACTTCTTTATGTATTTGCAATTCTATTTATAGTTTTATTTCAACCAGAATTGCGTAGAGTTTTAGAGACTGTAGGTCTTAAAACTTTTAATCCAATTAAAGGCTTATTCGTTACTGAAGAATCTGATAGTACTGCTAGATCCTCTTCTTTTGTTCATGAAGTTGGCCTTGCTTGTAAAGAAATGTCTTCAACAAATACGGGTGCGCTTATATTAATTGAGAGAACAACAAAACTAGATGAATTATTATCACAAGAAAATGTAGTTTCTTTTGATTCTACTGTCACTAATTCTGTTTTACAGTCGATTTTCTATAAGGGCTCTCCTATGCATGATGGAGGTCTATTAATTAGAGACGGACGAATCATTGCTGCTAGATGTCACGTTCCTTTGTCTGTTACTATGCATAATCTAGATCGCTCAGGTACACGTCATAGAGCTGCTGTTGGTGCTAGTGAAATGGGTGATACTATAGCAGTTGTCGTTTCTGAGGAACGTGGAAAAACGTCAATTGCTGTTAATGGCAAGCTGTATGAGATGAAAGATTATCATGAGTTAGAGGCAAATCTTGATTATCTTCTTGGTGTTTCACTAGACAGAACAGAAAAGAAGGGAATTAATCGATTCCTTAAGAAGGTTAGCAAAAAGAAGGCTGAAGAAAAGAAACCTTATGTTAGTGCTACTGAAGCAGCGGGAGAACTATCTGAAAAAATTGAAATTAGAACTGCAAAAGCAGATACCATAAATAGTTCTTCTAAGATTAATTTTGGTACTAAGGCTTCTCTTGCTATGATTTCATTCTTATTGTCTTTTGGTCTTTGGATGTATATTCAAGTTAATAATAATCCAGTTGTTTCTACACATATCTCGGTTCCGATTACTTATAATAGTGACTCTACTCCAGCTGATATAGATGTTTCTTATCCTGTTAATACAGTTGATTTGCAGATTGTAGGACGACAGGAGACTTTAAGTAGAATAGATAGTTCTGCTATTCTTGCGACAATTGATTATTCTGCAGTTAACGATACAGGTGTTGTTGAATTACCTGTTATTGTTAGTTCTAGAGATAATAGAGTATATTTCCGAGTTGAGCGTCAGGTGCCTGAGACAGTTTCTGTTACAGTGTTTTCTCTGAATGGCTCGACTGAAGGATAATGGAGGCACGTAGTTATGTGTGGTATTGTAGGTTATATTGGTAATCGTAATACTTTAGATGTTTTAATTAACGGATTAAAGACTCTTGAGTATCGAGGTTACGATTCTGCTGGAGTCTCGTTTATTAGAGATAATGATTTTACTTTAATCAAAAAAAAGGGTAGAGTTCAAGAACTATTGAATGAAGTCTCTAATCTTGGTTATTCTCTCGATGATAAAAAGTTTAAACCCAATAATATTTCTTGTGGTATTGGTCATACAAGATGGGCTACACATGGTGCTCCTTCCGATGAGAATTCTCATCCTCATATATCAATGAATGGCAAGATTTGTATTGTTCATAATGGTATTATTGAGAACTATGTAGAGTTGCGAAAGTTTTTGCAGAAGCGTGGTTATGTATTCCAGTCTGAAACAGATACTGAGGTAGCAGCTCAGTTAATCGAGTATTATTACGTAAAACTAGGTAATAATGATATTGAAGCTGCTTTAAGTAGAGCTCTACAGGATATTGTTGGTTCTTACGCACTTTGTGTTCTTTGTATTGATTATCCAGATCAGATGATATGTGCGAAGAAGGATAATCCTATTGTTATTGGTATTGGTGATAATGAGAATTTTGTTGCTTCTGACATTACAGCTTTAATTGAATATACAAGGGATGTTGTATTCATGGAGGATAATTGTTATCTGATTATGAAGCAGGATTCTATTGAAATTAAGGATGTACATGGTGAGCTGATTGATTATAAAGTTTCCAATGTAAAGTGGGATACTAATGCTGCTCAAAAAGGTGGCTATGCTCATTTTATGATGAAGGAAATGTTCGAGGAGCCAGTTGCTTTTGATAACACTGTAAGACCACGAATCAAGGATGGCGAGATTTATCTAGAACATATACCGGTAGATAAGAAGTTTATGGATGGTATCGATAAGATTAATATCGTAGCTTGTGGTACTGCTTATCATGCTGGCTGTATTGGGAAATACCTAATTGAAAAGCTATGCAGGATTCCAGTTGTATGTGGTGTTGCAAGTGAATTTATTTATTCTGATCCGATTATTGATAACCACACATTGACAATTGTAGTCTCACAGTCGGGAGAGACAATCGATACTCGTAATGCGATGCGTGAGGCCTCATCTAGAGGTTCTACTACATTGGCTATAGTTAATGTAATAGGTAGTACTATAGCTAGAGAAGCTGACTATGTTTTGTATACTGCTGCTGGTCCAGAAATATCTGTTGCATCGACCAAAGCTTATACAACACAACTTGGTTGTATGTATTTACTTGCGTTGAAGTTTGCTCGAGTAATGAATAAGATTTCGAAGGAAGAGTATGAAGATTATCAAAAGGAACTACTTGAAATTCCAGATAAGCTAAGAGTAATCCTAGATAAACAAAATGAAATTCAACGTTTTGCTTCAAGAGAGTTTAATGTTAATTCTACTTTCTTTATGGGCAGAGGCCTTGACTATTATCTATCAATGGAAGCTTCATTGAAACTTAAGGAGATTTCATATATCCATTCTGAGTCTTATGCAGGTGGAGAGCTTAAGCATGGTACTATCGCGTTGATTGAGGAAGGTACACTTGTAGTTTCTCCTATAACTCAGATTGATTTGGCAGGTAAAATGGAGTCAAATGTAAAGGAAGTAAGAGCGCGTGGAGCAACGGTTCTTGTAATTGTTCCTGAGGATTTGAAGGATTATGGTTTCTCTTGTAACGAGATGTTTGTAATTCCAAACTGCAATAGTCTTATGGCTCCGATTCTTGGTGTTTTACCATGCCAGCTATTTGCTTACTATATGGCAGTAAATAAAGGTTGCGATGTTGATAAGCCTAGAAATTTGGCTAAGAGCGTAACTGTAGAATAAAGTATCCCAAAGTTAAGGAGAAGATAATAATGGGTAAGTATTTTGGTACTGATGGATTTAGAGGTAAGGCAAATGTTGATCTTACTATTGATCATGCTGTTAAGATTGGCCGTTTCTTAGGTTGGTATTATGGTCAGAATCATGAAGATGGAAGAGCTAAAATTATCATTGGAAAAGATACTAGAAGGAGTTCTTATACACTAGAATATGCATTAGCTTGTGGTATAACATCTTCGGGTTCTGATGCATATCTCCTTCATGTAACAACAACTCCATCTGTATCTTATTGTTGTCGTACTGGTGAATTTGATTGTGGAGTTATGATTAGCGCTTCTCATAATCCTTATTTTGATAATGGTATTAAAATTATGAGAGCTAGTGGTCAAAAGATTGAACCTGAAATTGAGGAAAAAATTGAAGCTTACATTGATGGTGAGATTGATGAACTCCCATTAGCTCAAGGTGATGGTATAGGTAATGTTGTAGATTATGCTGCTGGCCGTAATCGCTATATTGGTTATTTGATGACAATTCCTACTCGTGCTTTTAATGGAATGAGAGTTGGTTTGGATTGTGCAAATGGTGCCTCATGGAATATAGCAAGATCTGTTTATGAAGCTCTTGGCGCTAAGGTTTATGTTATAAATAATACTCCTAATGGTGTCAATATTAATGACAAGTGTGGTTCTACACATATGGAAAGCTTAAAGAAGCTTGTACGTGATGAGAAACTTGATGTTGGATTTGCTTATGATGGTGATGCGGATCGTTGCTTATGTGTTGATGAAAATGGTAATGAGATAAATGGAGATCATATTTTGTTCATCTGTGGTAAATATCTTAAAGAGATAGGTCAGCTTGATGGAAATACTATTGTAACTACAATTATGTCGAATTTGGGACTTTATAAGGCTTGCGACTCTATAGGTATCAGAACAGAGAAGACTAATGTAGGTGATAAGTATGTTGCAGAAAATATGATGGCTAATAAGTTTGTAATTGGTGGTGAACAATCTGGTCATATTATTTTTGGAAAGTATGCTTCTACTGGTGATGGTATTCTTACATCATTAATGGTAATGATGACAATGCTTGATAAAAAACTACCTCTTTCTATGCTCGCTTCTGAGATGAAAATGTATCCACAGTGTCTTAAGAACATTATGGTTAAGGATAAGAAAATAGCTCAGGAAAACGACGTAGTTCTTAAGGCTGTTGACCAGGTAAATAAAGAACTAGCTGGTGATGGAAGAATGCTTCTTAGAGCATCAGGAACTGAGCCGAAAATTAGAGTAATGGTTGAAGCTAAAACAGATGAAATTTGTGAAAAATATGTTGATCAGTTAATTGACATAATCAAAGCTGAAGGTCTTGCTCAAGATAACTAATTGATTCGAGGTAAATTATGGAAACTGCAAAGATTTGTAATATGTTTGATCTCAATCAGACTATGGCTAAGAGTCTGTTTGATGGATGTACATATCCTTGGGAGGTTCTTCCGAATATTAAAAGTTTTATTTTAGAAGTTGGACCTAATCTTGATCCTGATGAATACGATAAGGTTGGTGAAGATGTCTGGATTCATAAGACAGCTGAGATTTTTCCATCTGCTTATATTCATGGACCAGTAATAATTGGAAAAGGCGCTAAGATTAGACAGTGTGCGTTTATTAGAGAATCAGCAATTGTTGGTGATGGAGCGACAGTTGGTAATTCTACTGAGTTAAAAAATGTTATCTTATTTAATGGTGTTGAGGTACCACACTATAATTATGTAGGAGATTCAATTTTAGGTTACAAAGCTCATATGGGAGCAGGTGCAATTACTTCAAACATCAAAGCTGACAGAAAGAATGTTATTGTTAAGGATGGAATTGAAGAAATTGAGACTGGTCTTCGTAAATTTGGCGCTATGCTTGGTGATTATGTTGAGGTTGGATGTAACAGCGTTTTGAATCCTGGTACTGTAATTGGTAAACACACAAATATTTATCCACTGTCTTCAGTTCGAGGTGTTATCCCAGATTTTTCGATTTATAAGGATAAGAATAATGTAGTAGCAAAAAATGAAGATTAAAAAAAGGGGCTGTGAAAAAACCTCGGTTTAAGAATCGAGGCCAGAGCGGCCCCT
>JAKSRJ010000027.1 GCA_024403715.1 Saccharofermentans sp.
GTATGTAAGATCAACATCGACTCTGATATCCGTCTTGCTATGACAGGTAACATCAGAAAGTACTATGCTGAGCACCCAGATCACTTCGATCCACGCCAGTACTTGAAGCCAGCACGTCAGGCTGTTAAGGACATGGTAGCTCACAAGATTCAGTACGTTCTTGGTTCTGACGGTAAGATCTAATTTATTAATTAGTTGCTTATTAATGGGTCCCGGTAGAAATACCGGGACTTTTTATTTTCATAAAATGCGTGCTATAATGCCCGTATGGTTGCGCGTCAGTATGACATGGACCCAGACAGAAAGGTCCTTAATACTTCTGACTTGTCTGAGAAAGAAGATTTTGTTATTAAGACAGATGAGCAGAAGAGGAAAATTGCAAGAAGTAGCAGATATGAGTCTGTTGAGTTTACTGACGAATCAATTGATTTTTCTAATCCATTTGAAGATGAGGCTTTAATTAATGGTTTAACGAAGCCTACAGTATCTGCAGTCTATGATACTGGATATGATGGTAAGCCTAATGTTTATGATCCGTCTAAGGATTTAGTAAAAGAGATTAGTCATTCCGATTCTTTTGATAAGACATCACAGATGGGGCCTTTGACAGGAGATTCTTTCTCGACTCCTAGTTTTTTTAAGAGTAAAACAGATATGATTATCGGATGTGTGATAGCGTCATTGATTATCATATTGGAAATAATAGCTCTCACTATAATTTTATAATTTGCCTCAACTTGTAACCACTTAGAAACCTAAGCTACATACTCCTAATGATAAAATAAAATATCTAATTGTATCTACGAGTAGGAGTTATTATGGATTTTGAATTCAGTACAGACGGATTTTTACCATATGATTCGTTCGAATATATATATAAAGACAGGAAGGTTCCTGAGTTTGGTAATGTACCTTCTCCTTATGAGAGAGTTCTTGCTTCATGGAAATTTTTCTTAGCAGATGGAGAAGGCAATCTTCCATTTGGTTTTGAGTCGCCAACATTTGATGATTCTGACTGGGATATTTTAAATGTGCCTTCAACATGGCAGGCAGAAGGTTATGGACTTCCACAAAACCTTCTTTACGACTACCCATTAGCTTTGGAGAACATCGTTAAGCGAGGCGAAGAGTCAATTTCTGATAAATACTTAATTAAGTCTTCTGATGAGACTTTAGATGAAATTGGTATCTATCGTACTTCTGTTGTTTTTACACCTGCTGATATTGACCGTGCTATTTACCTTGAGACATCTGGTATTTGTGGCTGTTTTGACGTGTATATTAATGGACATTTATTAACAGAATCTACCTCTGTCACTACTCGTAAGAGAATTCTATTATCTGATAGTGCTAAAGCTGGTACTAACCAGATTACTATTGCTGTTTATAGATGGGATAGAGAGAAGAAGGGGCATATTGCTAAGGAACTCATGAATATGGGTTTCTCTGGTATTTTTAGACCACTTTCTATAGTGACTGAGACTTTGATTGAGATATCTAATCTTAGAATTAATGTTTCTTCAGTACCAGATGCATATATTGATCAGTTAGCTTTACCTGCTCAAAGTGGCTCTAAGGCTTCAACTACATTATCAACTAATACTTCTCCAAGAATTGTTCGTGGTAACTATTCTGTTATGGCGGATTTCCGAGTTCGTAATCATACTGATGTTATGATGCCATATAACGTTAGTATTTCTTTGATGGAAGCTAGAAGTGAGTACGATCCATATAAGCTTCCTTTGGTTCAAATCTCAATTCAGTCTCAGGCAGGAGGTGTTATTGATGCCCATGCTACAAGACGCGATAAGGTGGATTTTGTAGCTTTAGATGTTGCCTCTTGGACAGACGCAACACCTGTTCAATATGACCTTATTATTGAGATTATGGATAATGAGAATAGAGTTATCTGTGTAAAAAAGAAACGCTTTGGTTTTAGAACTGCTGAAATATTAAATGATAAGTTCCATATTAATGATAGACCTGTTGGATTGCGTCTTGTTAAATATTATGAGTTTGATCCTAAAGGTGGTATAAGCGTTCCACTTTCAAGATTTAGACAGGACATTATCCTTATGAAGCGCTGTGGTATTAATGGCGTTATAGGAATGGGTTTTCCTTTAAGTGATGAGTTCTTAAATCTGTGTGACCAGTATGGTATCTATGTTATTGCGAGTGCAGATAGAAGATTTATGCGTGATTATTCGGAAAGTGCCATTAATCATCCGTCCGTAATTATGTGGGCATTTAATGATTATAGATATGATTTAGAGAAGTGTCTTAAGGTTAAAAACGAGATTAACTCTGAAGTTGATGGTAGACGTCCTTGGTATGTAGGAATCGATTACGATAAGCAGGTATCAGATATTTCTCCATTCCCATCAGAATCTGGAATTGTATTTGGCCCATGGGAAGATCTCTGCCTTGATCGTAAAGAAATCTTCTCTAAGAATAAGACTGGAAAGAGTCTTTTTGAGAATATTCCAGGTAGAACTAGATTCCCAGATGATAATGCTGATTATAAGTGGATTCATCATGCTGATTTGGTTGGTGGTAAGTATAAGGATGATAGCAGTATCGGACAAGGTATTGTTGATGCAGAACGTAATCCTCATCCTATCTATCATGATATTAAGAGCCAGTGCCAGAATATAGTGATGTTTGCTATGCCTGATGATGCTTCTACGCTAACACTAAGAAATTCACATCCTTTCGCTTATAGTTCAGAGATGCTACTTGAATGGAAGGTATTACTAGGCGGAAATACTGTGATGAGTGGAAGAGGTAATATCCCAGAGATTGAACCATATGGAACTAGAACATTGAAGTTCCCAATTAATGTAGAAAAGTACTTACAGGATGGATGGGCAGAAGGTAATCCTGAATTGATTGAGATGTATATGGGATTATTGTCTCATCAGATTATTTTTGAGATATCTTTAAAGCTATCTAAGGATACATATTATGCCAAGGAAGGCTTTGAAGTTGCTTTGTATCAAGATATTATTTCTGAAGAATGTGGTCTACCGGTTAGTGGCACAGTTGATGTTGTACCTACACTTACAGTAAACAGTGATAATGCTTTGGTACCAACTGAAGAATCTTTTGATGGAACAATCGCACTTATGAATGAGATTCCTATGGGAGAATCAGAAGAAGAGCTTGAAGTTTCTCAATTAGATGGATTCGATCTTACAGCTTTACCTGCATCATTGGATATAGAAGGTAATGGCTTAAGCATTAAGTTCTCTCGTAAAGATGGAGCTTTGTGTGGAATAAGTTGCAGGGGGAATGAATTCTTACGTGGATCTATGATGCCGAGTTTTTATCGATGCCCTTCAAATATCGATCGTACTGATAGAAGCTTTATCCTTTCTAAGACTATTTTCTCTAACGAGAGTGACTACGAAGAAATACAGGAATCAATCAAATTCGTTGGTATGAATTATGGTATGACGAACAATGAATTCTCTATAGTTTCTCGTTATAAGTCGTTTGCTGTTAAGGGGGAGATTCTTGTTATGTATGAGATTCCTTCTTCAGATAAAATCATGGTTACATTAAGCTTTACTCCTAAATACGATATGGTTCGTTATGGCTTAAGAGTAAAGGTTAATAAGGAAGATACTCTTTGCACTTGGTATGGAAGAGGCCCAGGTGAGTCATATTACGATCGTAAGAATAGTACTCGTATTGGCTTGTTCTCAGCTGGCGCAGATAAGATTTATCATCCATATGCAAGACCTGCAGAGAATAGCTCGCATGTAGATACAGATACGATGAAACTTACAAATTCTTCTAGCAGTAGTTTGCAGGTTAAACGCTTGTCTGGCGATAAGAAGTTTGAGTTTACTATCTTGCCGTTTACACCTGAGCAGATGAATGAGTCCTTGCATGAAGAACTATTGATGCAAAATGATTTTTGTGAACTTATGCTTGACTTCTGTACCAAGGAGATTGAGAGAACGGATTCCAATACGACGAATCTTCCACTCAAAAAGAATGTCCCCTATAAGGAGACATTCGAGATAACTGTAAAGGCTTAATAAAAAGGACGGCGATTAAACGTTAAATCTGAAAAGAACGACATCGCCGTCTTTCATTACGTACTCTTTTCCTTCAGATCTAACAAGGCCTTTTTCCTTAGCGGCTGTCATGGAACCTTGCGCCATAAGATCTGTAAATGCTACAACTTCGGCTCTGATAAATCCTCTTTCAAAGTCAGAGTGGATTTTACCAGCTGCCTGAGGAGCTTTAGTGCCTTCCTTGATAGTCCATGCACGTACCTCCTGTGGACCAGCAGTTAGGTAGGAAATAAGGCCTAAAAGGTGATAAGAAGCCTGAATCATCTTATCAAGACCAGCTGAATCGATACCCAAATCTTTGAGGAACATCTCTCTGTCTTCTTCGTCGAGCTGACTTAATTCTTCCTCAATTTTTGCAGAAATAACAACTACTTCAGCGCCTTCTTCTGCTGCGATTTCCTTAACCTTATTTACATATGGAATATTATCATTCTTAATCTCATCTTCTGCGATATTACAGCAGTAGAGGATTGGCTTCATTGTAATTAGTGCGAGGTCTTTTGTGAATTCCTTCTCGTCTTCATCGAGTTCTACAGAACGAGCTGGCTTTTCTTCTTCTAAGGCTGCTTTAATTTTCTCGTATACGCTAAGAGCAGCCTGATAAGACTTGTCGCCGCCTTTCATCATCTTCTGTGTCTTATCGATACGTTTCTCCATAACTTCCATGTCGGAAAGGATAAGCTCGAGGTTAATAACACCAATATCTCTCTCAGGATCAGCATTACCATCTACGTGTACTACATCAGGATCGTCGAAGCATCTTACTACGTGTACAACAGCATCTACTTCACGAATATTCGAAAGGAACTTGTTGCCTAAGCCTTCACCTTTACTAGCGCCCTTTACAAGACCTGCAATATCAACGAATTTGATTACTGCTGGTGTGTACTTGTCTGGATTATACATCTTAGCAAGCTCATCAAGTCTGCTGTCTGGAACAGATACAACACCAACGTTAGGTTCGATTGTACAGAAAGGGTAGTTAGCAGATTCAGCACCTGCCTTAGTGATAGCGTTGAAAAGAGTACTCTTACCAACGTTAGGAAGTCCAACGATTCCGAGTTCCATTTATTATTACCTCTTTTAATTAATATATTTATTAAAACTACAGTATTATACAACTCTTTGTCGTTTTTTGTCGCTTTTTGTCGTTAATTGTCGTCCAATTCATTTGTTTACATTGATATTCTTCTTTTATGGAATAGAAGGGAGGATATTTATGTCTAGTAAAGTAAACGTAGTTAAGGTCCATACATCTTTTTTGGATGGTATGGCACCTCAATTAGCTCTTATCGAGGTATCTATTACTCCAGGTCTTCCGACATTTGATGTGATAGGCCTGTGTGATTCTTCAATAAGAGAATCAAGAGGAAGAATAGGTCCAGCGTTAGTTGCATCTGGTTTCAATATGCCTAAGGGGCATATCACAGTATCGATAACACCAGCTTATATGAAGAAGACGGGTACATCGTTTGATTTACCCATTGCTATAGGAATGCTGATTGCTTCAAGGCAACTTCCAATTGACTCTAGTGTTTATGCGAGTGGTGAGATTGGTCTTGATGGTTCTGTTCATGGGACTCCTTCTGCAACACTTAGACTTAAACTCATTCCAGATGATTACTCTTTTGTATTTATACCAGAAGATGAGATAGATGCTGCAAAGTGTGTAGAGATAAAAGCTATGCCAATAGATCATCTAACAAGAATTAAGGAGTTGTTGGTTGAGGGCAATTATCAGCCTGTAAGTTTTAATCTTGATAGCTTATCTTCAAGCGTTATTGATGTACCCGACTTTTCGTGTGTTAAGGGTCAAAGTAAAGCCATTAGGGGCTTGCTTATAGCAGCGTCGGGACTTCATAACATAATGCTTCTAGGATCTCCGGGCTGTGGTAAAACGATGGCGGGCAAAATTATGTCGGGGATAATGCCTCCGTTAACTGGTCCTGAGATTGGCGATGTATATTCAATAATGGAGGCTGCTGGTCTTAAAGATGATCCAGAAGAAGATTTTTCTTTGAGTGACAGACGTCCTTTTAGATATATTTATCCAGGCATGAGTAAAGGTCGTATTTTAGGAAATCCTAGTAAATTGATGCCTGGTGAATTGGCAATTGCCAATCATGGTGTGTTGTTTGCTGATGAAATATTCGAATATAAAAAAGATATACTAGAAGCATTAAGAATTCCTCTTGAAGATCATGTTGTTCGAATGAGTAAAGATGGGCGTAATTATGCTTTTCCAGCATCGTTTGTTTTTGTAGCTGCTGGTAACCCTTGTAAATGTGGAATGCTTTATGAAGAGGGTAAAAGATGTACTTGTACCCCTCAAGTTAGAAAGAATTATCTCAATAGATTATCTGGTCCGATTAAGGACAGAATCGATATTTATGCAGAGATGCGTTCTATATCGAGTGAAAATATGATTTCTAGTGTAACGGTTAGTGATTCTGTTATTAATGAAGATATGAAGCAGATGGTAAAAGCTGCATGGGATATTCAAAGAAGTAGATACAATGACGCTGTATTTAATGGTACATGTATTAATGCTGATGCAGATTTATTTCGAGCTTCTTCAGAAGTAGTTAGTCATGCCGCAGCTATAAGCGAAGACGAAGGCTTTTCTGCTAGAGGTTTTGGAAAGATTTTAAGAGTTGGTAGAACAATAGCGGATTTAGATGGTAGAGAAGATATGTGCAAAGCAGATGTCTATGAAGCTGGAATATATAGGAAGAGGGATTGGTAGTATGGATGATAAAGGGATTAGTTTATTGGAAACTGTAGCAATTAGAAATGTTGGCAAATTGAATTATAAAGCTGTTCAGGAACTAAAAAGTACAGGTACGCTGGATTCGTCTTGTCATATAAGTCTTGGTTATCTTAAGTCAGTTTTGAAGAATTGTAGTTTAAGTGATAGGACAAGTGTAGGTGTTAGAGAATGCATAAATAATACATATAAGATTAATCATGCTATTGAGAAGTATATAGGGATAATTGAAAAAGAGAAGTTATGGATTATCCCTTCGTATGATAAAGATTATCCTTATGAGTGGAAGAATTTGACGGGAATGCCAGAAATAGTCTTTGCTAAGGGTAATAAAAACATATTAAGCGATATTACTAGTTCAGGTGCTGTTTCAATAGTTGGTTCAAGAAAACCAGGACGTTATGCAGAATATGCCACAGAAGAGTTCAGTAAGAATATCTCATTAGAAGGGATTGCTATAGTTTCTGGTTTAGCATTAGGAATTGATGCTTCAGCACATAAAGCGTGTTTAAAGGCAGAGGGTAAGACAGTAGCAATTATTCCATGTGGTGCTGATGGAGTATATCCTTATCAAAACATAGACTTGTATAGAGAAATTAGTGCTAAGGGAGTCATTATCTCTGAACTTCCACCGGGAGAACCCGTAATAAAGCAATATTTTCCAGCTCGTAACAGACTTATATCAGCTCTTTCAGATTCATGTCTCATTATGGAGGCAGGGATGTATAGTGGGACATTACACACTGCGTCCTTTGCGGCTGCTCAGGGAAAAGATGTTTTCGTTTTACCAAATAGTATCTATTCTGAAAACTCAATCGGAGGCTTAGAACTTCTTCGAGATGGAGCTGAGGTGCTAATAGATAGTGATACTGTCATAGAACGAGTTAGAGGAGAAGTAGAGAAGCGTCGGATGCTTATGGGAAGTAGTTTCCCTGAAAAAAATAAGTCAGGTGAAAGAACTATAGAAGTGTTAAGAACTTTGGCAAAAAAGAACAAGGATTTATTGTCTGAGAAAGAATGGAAAAGGGTTGTGTTGGATGAAATATCCGCAAAACCAATTAATATTGATGACTTATCATCCGTTTTGGCAATACCAATTTCATTCCTCGCTTCTTTAGTAAGTGAACTTGAAACTACTAATCAAATTGAAAACAGGCAAGGGAAATATGTTTTGACAATTCCTAGACGCTAATCTATAGTTAAAGACTGAATTGTTTATTATGGAGAAATTGTAAATGGGAAAGAATCTTGTCATAGTCGAGTCTCCGGCAAAGGCAAAAACAATTGAAAGATATCTTGGTAAGGACTTTAAGGTTACCGCCACAGTTGGACATTTCAGAGATTTACCTGATAAGACTCTGGGTGTTAGTGTTAACAATGGATTTAAGCCTTTATATATAGATAAGAACGTAAAGATTAAAAAGGAACTACAGGCTTTAGCAAGCCAAGTTGATTTCGTTTATATCGCGACCGACCCTGATCGTGAGGGCGAAGCGATTGCATGGCATGTTGCTAAGGTTTTGAAAATTGATCCAACTTCTTGTTGCCGTATTACTTTTAACGAGATTACCAAGAAAGCTGTTCTTGCAGCTATTAATAATCCAAGAGCAATTGATATGGATTTAGTTAATGCTCAGCAGGCAAGAAGAATACTCGATAGACTTGTAGGATATGAGTTAAGTCCACTTCTTTGTAAGAAGGTAAGATCTGGTCTATCTGCAGGTCGTGTACAGTCTGTTGTCACAAGAATGGTTATGGATAAGGATGCAGAGATTGAAGCCTTTATCCCTGAAGACTATTGGAACTTAAGTGCTTCTGTAACTCCTGATAAGAAGAAGGATGCATTTACTGTTAAGTATTATGGCACGAAGGAAGGATCAGAGATAATTAAGCCTGAGAATGGTCGTGTTTTAGATAAGGATGTTGCAGATAGAATCTATAATTCTATTAAAGATAATGATTTTGAGACTGTAAATGTTAGGAAGGGGAAAGGATCACGTAAACCAGCTCCTCCGTTTACAACATCTACAATGCAGCAGGAAGCTTCACGAAGAATTGGCTTTACTACTAGAACAACAACTAGAGTTGCTCAGCAGTTATATGAAGGTGTCAATGTATCAGGTCAAGGCCAAACAGCACTTGTTACATATATTAGAACTGACTCTGTACGTGTCTCTGATGAGGCTATTATGGCTTCACATGGGTTGATTGAGGATAAGTACGGTAAGAATTATGTTTGTCCTTATAAGCGTGAATTTAAGAATAAAAATTCAGCACAGGATGCCCATGAGGCAATAAGACCTTCTCACTTTGACTTGGATCCTGAGTCTGTTAAGTCTTCACTAACTAATGAGCAGTACAGATTATATAAGCTTATTTGGGAGAGATTTTTAGCCTCTCAGATGGCAGATGCTGTTACCAATACCGTTACAATCGATGCAGCTTGTGGTAATGATATTTTCAGAGCAACAGGAGAGACTGTTGTGTTCCCAGGCTTTTTAGCTGCATATGGTGATGTTAAGAGTGATAATGGTAAGGATGATGGCAAGATGCTTCTTCCGGAAGTCGAGGAAGGCATGACTTTAAAGAATCTTGGTGCCAAGATTGATGCCAAGCAGACATTACCTCCAGCTCACTATAATGAGGCATCGTTGATTAAGGCGATGGAAGAATTTGGTATTGGTAGACCTTCCACTTATTCCAAAACTATTACTACAGTTCTTGATCGTAAGTATGTTGATAAAGAAGGCAAGAATCTTCTTATAACGGACTTAGGTCAGCTTGTTACAGAGATGCTTGAAGATAACTTCAACCAGATTGTTGATGTGTCTTTTACTGCTGATATGGAGTCGAGACTTGATGATGTTGAGATGGGTAAGAAAGACTGGGTTGAGTTACTTGGAGATTTCTATCCTGAATTCCATGAGAAAATAGTTGAAGCAGATGCTAACATCGAGAAAGTCAAGATTGAAGATGTTAAAACTGGTGAGATTTGCCCAGATTGTGGTGGTGATCTTGTAATTAAGGAGGGAAGAAATGGTAAGTTTATAGCTTGTTCTAACTATCCAAATTGTAAATACACAAGGAATATAGAAGTACAGGCAAAGGGTAAGTGTCCTTTGTGTGGTGCGGGTCTGCTTGTAAAGAAAACACGCAAGAATCATAAGAATTTCTATGTGTGTGATAAGAAGGGAACAAATCCTAATTGTGACTTTATTTCCTGGGATTTACCGATTGATGGTAAGAAGTGTCCTGACTGTGGATCTTATATGGTACTTCATAGATTCAGAGGCAAGACATACCCAAGATGTGCAAATGAAGAGTGTAACTCTCGTAAGAACAGAAAAAAATCTGACGGAGATACTGATAATGCCTAAGGGCGATAAAAAAGTAATTGTTATTGGTGCAGGCCTTGCTGGATGTGAGGCAGCCAATTTAATTGCAAAGTTTGGGGTCGAAGTTGATCTTTATGAGATGAAGCCATACAGGAGAAGTCCTGCACATAAGACAGATTTATTTGCTGAACTTGTGTGTAGTAATTCCTTGCGAGCTGCTTCTGTAACGAATGCTGTTGGATTGCTTAAAGAAGAACTTAGACGATTGGGCTCTTTGATTATGGAAGCTGCTGACAAAGCAGAGGTTCCAGCTGGTGGTGCATTGGCGGTCGATAGAGAAGAGTTTTCTGGGTTTATCACCGATTCAATTAAGAATAATCCATTGATTCACGTAAAAGTTGAAGAAGTGGATAGAATTCCTGATAACGCTATTGTAGTTGTAGCTTCTGGTCCGTTAACTGATGGTAAGTTATATGATGACATTATGAAAAAGACTGGTGAGTCGGATCTTCATTTTTTTGATGCAGCAGCACCAATAGTTTCTTTTGCATCTATAGATATGACCAAGGCATTTTTTCAGTCTCGTTATGGTAAGGGCGGTAATGATTATATTAATTGCCCTATGAACGAGGAAGAGTATAAGGCCTTTTATAATGCACTCGTAAATGCAGAAAAGGCTGATGTACATGGCTTTGATAAGATAAATGTATTCGAAGGATGTATGCCGATTGAAGTTATGGCTTCGAGAGGCGAGGATACAATGAGATTTGGTCCACTAAAGCCAGTTGGTTTAACAGATCCTAGAACAGGTGAAGAACCTTATGCCTGCTTACAACTTCGCCAGGATGACAGAGAATCTACCATGTATAACTTAGTAGGTTTTCAGACTCGTCTTAAATTTGGCGAGCAGAAGCGTGTATTTGGTATGATTCCAGGTCTAGAAAATGCTGAATATCTTAGATATGGTGTAATGCATCGTAATACATATCTTGATTCTCCTAGACTTTTAAATTCAGATTATAGTATGAGAGAGTATCCTGATATTTTCTTTGCTGGGCAAATTACTGGTGTGGAAGGTTATATTGAGTCAACAGCATCTGGCTTTTTAGCTGGTTATTATGCTGCAATGAAAGCCTTGGGAATGGATGCTCCTTATAATCCTAATGAAGAAACTGTTATAGGTGCAATGGCACACTATGTTTCAGATAAATCTATTACGAAATTTGTTCCTATGAATGCTAATTTTGGAATAGTTGCAAAAATGCCAGGAAAATTCAGGGGCAAAACTGCTAAGCAAGATAAAAATACAGCGATCGCAGAGCGTTCACTTTCTCATATTGATGAATTTAGCGATATAATCAAAAAGAACTATTCTCTATAAGGAGAGATTTAATGAATTTAAAGAAGGTACCAGATCTGGATTACGAGGAACAGCAACACGGTCCAGTATTTAACTTTTTATATTCGATAAAGACTCATTTTACGACATTGATGTCGGTTAATATTTTATTTGTCATTTTTAATATTCCAATGATGTTGATAGCATTTGCTTTAACATTGATGGTATTGCCTACGTTAAATCCTGTTTTTATACCAGAGAATTTTGCACAGTTTATGCTTGATTCTGGTGTTGTGGGTAATCAGGTAATGAATGATGTAGGTACCGAAGCCGCATATCAGGTCTATTATTTGATTGTTGTTTTCTGTGTAATGTTCCTTATGGGAACGACGCTTACAGTAATTGGACCATTCCAAGCTGGTTTTTCACAGATATATAGAAATTTGTATCGTCAGGAAAGTGTATTCATCTTTAATGACTTTAAGGATGGAATGAAGTCTAATCTTAAGCAGTCTTTGATTGCTGGACTTATCGGTGTTGTTTTCACAGCTGTCGATATGCTTGCAGTAAGTTTTTATGCTGGACTTGGATCTAGATTTGGAACTGCAGCATCAACTTTCTTTGTTGTGCTTTTCTTTGTATTTATCATTGTTCAGAATATGGTTTATACAATGATTGTTTCACGCGAACTCTCTTTGAAGAATATTTACAAGAATGCGTTTTTGTTTGTACTACTTAAGTTTGGTCCATGCTTTGCTATGGCATTAGTAATGATAGTTTTCTATATTGTCATTCCAGCTGCTTTAATGCTTACTACAACTTTCTTTGCGTATGCAGTTGTAGTTCTTTACTATTTAACAGTTGTATTTGCTCTTATTCAGTATTTAATGGCATTCTTTACTGGTGAGGTTATTAAGGAATATATTGAACCTATGAGTCCAACTCCAGTATATGATGATGACGATTTTGCTGATTTGAATGAAGGTACGGAAGGCGATGAAGAGTCAGATGACTTAGATTCGGAAGAGAATAGTACGGAGAATTAATTAATGGAGATACCTTTCGGTGATTTATCTGCTGAGTTTCACAGCGTTGTATTTGCATCGATAGTATTGTTTTTTGTCTCTGTTGGATTTTTTGTTTATCTTGCATATATCTATATCAAGCGTAAAAACTCAAGAGTTCCTGAAGAAGCAATGATTACTTTGGAGTGTGCCTTTTTTATAGAGCAAGGAAAAAGACAAGCTCAGCAGGATTCTTATTATGTTTCTCCTTTGGAAGATTATCGCAAGTATGGTGTAGTTGCCTGTGTTGCTGATGGTATGGGTGGACTTAAGCATGGCAAAGAAATATCTGAGAAGGTTGTAAAGTTTGTTGATGACATGTGTCCTATGTCGTTTTTTGCACCTGAGCAGAATGCTGATGAACTTAAGCGATTTTCTAATGTTATTTATGATGAATATAAGCTAGAAGGTGGTTCCACTCTAGCTTTAATTCAAATATCCGGATACTTTATGAATTACTATAGTGTAGGTGATAGTAATATAATTTTGATTCGTGACGGTGTAGCTACAATGCTTAATCCTAAGCAAAACTATCTAGCACATCTTATTAAGGATTGCACTATCAAGAACATGCAAACTAACGCTGTGTATACACATCCTGATTCTAGAGCTCTTGTTGATTTTATGGGAAATTATAACCCAAGAGTAATATATACAAAAAAGCCGTTAAGACTATATGATGGGGATAAGATCATTATTAGTTCAGATGGGCTTACTGATGCAGTTTCACTTAGAAGTATTCCTCATTATATAAAGGATTCAGCTACTGCTACAGCTCGTTCACTAAAGAATGCCGTTGCTATTAAGAAAAGACTTAAGCAGGATAATTACACAGGAATAGTAATTTCTATCAAGAGGAGTCCACTATGATTGAGAACTATATGCTTATGCACAAGGGTGGACTTAATGAATACACTGATAGCATTTTTGTAAACTACTCTACAACACTAACGTTAGTTGTAGTTTACACTCCTCAGGAAACAAAACTTTCCTTGCTTGAGGAAGCAAATGTAAAAGGACTTATTCAGAGTAGTAGCAAAATGAAATATGAAGAAGTATCAAGAATGTTATCTCCTATTCTTGAGAAGAAAAACTATATGTTCATCAGAGTGAATGATAAAGAGATAATTACTGAACGTCATGGAAAAGTCTATGCTTATATGGTTAAAAATGGCGAATTATTGATGTTACCCAACGGAAAGTATTCTCTTGAGGATGAAGACAGAATTATCTGTTATACAGAAGAATATAAAAAGCATATTACTGAACTCCAGATATTAGCGGATGCACTTACATGTGATAACGCAGAAGAGTGGATGGATAATATGATTTGTCGTATTTCTGACAAGAATAGGCTATCCGAGGGTAATCTTACCGCGGTAACAATGATTGTTAGATCTGGAGACGATATGAAAACTTACGGAACAGTTTAAGTTCCGTAGTAATCTTTGTAGAAAGAATCTCTGAAATCCCCTAGGCAGTCTTCTGCAATTGCTTCACGAACTTTTTCCATAAGCTTAACTAGGAAGTAAATGTTATGGTATGTGCAAAGCCTTTGACCAAACATTTCCTTTGCTTTAAGAAGGTGACGGACATAGCTAGAAGAGAAATTCTTACATGCGTAACAGTCACAGTCTGGATCCATAGGTCCGAAATCCTCTGCATAACGAGCATCTCTAATAATTTTACGACCTTTCCATGTAAGAATAGTACCGTGGCGTCCCATTCTTGAAGGAAGCACACAGTCGAACATATCAACTCCGCGTAAAGAACCTTCAATAAGATAATCAGGAGATCCAACTCCCATAAGGTAACGAGGCTTATCTTCAGGCATCAAAGGAACCGTACAATCAATCATCTTAAGGAATAGGTCCTTAGGCTCACCAACTGATATTCCACCAATAGCAAATCCTGGGAGATCACGAGATGTGATTTCTTTTGCTGAGATAGCTCTTAAATCTTCATACATAGAACCCTGTATGATTCCAAATAATGCCTGATCATCAGGTCTCTTATGAGCATCAATACATCTGTCAAGCCAGCGAGTTGTTCTCTCTAATGATCTCTTTGCATAATCGTGAGAACAAGGATATGGACAGCACTCATCGAAGGCCATCATAATATCAGAGCCAAGATTATTCTGGACTCTCATAGACTCTTCTGGTGTTAAGAAAAGCTTTGATCCATCTAAGTGAGAACGGAACTTTACACCTTCCTCGACGATGTCTTTTGGCTTAGCGAGTGAAAATACCTGGAATCCACCACTATCTGTAAGGATAGAACCCTTCCAATTCATAAACTTATGAAGACCACCAGCCTTGGCAATAATCTCACTACCTGGACGAAGCCATAGGTGATATGTGTTAGAAAGCATAATTCCAGCACCAGTGCCAGCGACTTCTTCAGGAGATAATCCCTTAACCGAGGCCTGAGTTCCTACTGGCATAAATGTAGGTGTATCAAAAGTTCCGTGTGGTGTGTGGACGCGACCAAGTCTAGCGCCAGTTTGCTTGCATGTGTGGATATGCTCATACCATACTGGGAATTTACTCATGCTCAGGTACTCTCCTTAAATCAGTAATAAACATAGCATCGCCGAAGGAGAAGAATCTATATCTTTCTTCGACAGCCTTATTATATGCATTTAGAACGTTTTCTTTTCCTGCCAAAGCTGATACCAGCATTACAAGTGTGGACTCAGGAAGGTGGAAGTTTGTAATTAAAGAATCGATACACTTAAATTCATAACCAGGGTAGATGAAAATCTGAGTGTCGCCAGAACAAGGATTCATCTCTGGATCCAAAGAAGCAACTGTCTCTAGAACTCTTGTTGATGTAGTGCCAACAGAGATAATTCGTCTGCCTTCCTTACGAGCTGCTTTAACGATATCGGAAGCTTCCTTGGAAAATGTATAGTGCTCAGAGTGCATATCGTGGTTTTCAATATTATCGGACTTAACAGGACGGAATGTTCCAAGTCCAACATCAAGGGTAACCTCAGCCTTAATTACGCCCATTTTATCAAGCTCATCAAGAAGTTCGTTAGTAAAATGAAGTCCAGCTGTAGGTGCTGCAGCAGAACCAGGAATCTTAGAATAGACAGTCTGATATCTTTCTCTGTCTTCAAGCTGCTCGTGGATATATGGGGGAAGAGGCATAGTACCAGCTCGGTCTAATACTTCTTCCCAGATACCATCAAATTCAAACTCGATTATTCTGTTACCGTCTTCTAATACATCAATGCAAGTAGCTTCTAACTCGCCAGGAAGAAAAGTAAGTTTTCTTCCTTCGCGGACTTTTTTGCCAGGTCGTGCTAACGTTTCCCAACGCTTGTCACTTAATCTCTTCAGAAGGAGAATCTCTACAGCTGTTCCTGTATCAGAACGAACTCCCATAAGGCGAGCAGGGATAACTCTCGTGTTATTGACTACAAGTACATCACCTGGAATGAGAAACTTTTTAATATCGTCGAAATGCTTATGGCAGATACTACCATCGTTTTTATCAAGCACCATAAGTCTTGATGAAGATCTTACATCAAGTGGATGCTGAGCAATGAGCTCTTCTGGTAAGTTATAGTAAAAGTCAGATGTTTTCATATTGCTCCTTCAAAAATGCCACTACAATATACCACAACTAATATTATAATATATAGGAATTCTACTTAAAGTTTGGATATAAATAGGCTTATGCAAGAAGTTTTTGATTCTAATTCTTACAACCTTCGTTATGACGAAGAGACTAACTCGTGTGTTCTTGTTTGGAAGAAGTTCGGAGGTAGAGATGAATTTCGCACTCCACTTATGCATCTTATCGAGATGATTAAGAAGCATAACTGTAAGGATTTAATAATGGATGGTCGTAACGGTGAAGGCGTTCCTGAAGATGAGTGGACATGGGCGCGTAAGGTTGCAATACCAGGTCTTGGTGAGACTTCACTTAAGCATATTTATTTCGTAGTTGATGCGGATAGTATTGGATCTGAATGTACAGAAAAGCAGTATTCATACTTCATACCAAGATTTAAACTCGATAAGGTTAGTAGTGTAGATGCTGCGTTATCGATGATAAAAAACGGAGGAGAAATTGTTGCCTCTCCTGAAATTCTTGCTATGACAAAAGCAGATGCTATCGCATATCTTGGACTTCCAGCACATGCAAATGATTATGCTGTTGATGATAAGTTTTGGAAGTTAACAAAAAACTTGAGGGGAGATAATTCACCTGAAGGTAGACAAAAGATAGCTGATTTATCTGCCGCATACGATATCGCTACAGGAAAACGTGATGAGCGTGTAAAGAAGGAAGAAATCCGTAATAACGAACTGAAAATCTTTGGCAAGACTGGGGAAGAGTGGAGAACATATTTCTCTTATACCTGGTATATGTATCTTATAGGATTAGTACTAATATTTGTTGCTGGTAACTTAGCTTATGATGCGTTTATTAAGCCTCGAGTTGATTCTTCTGTAATTGCCCTTGGGCATTTTAGTAATGATTCCTCTTATATGGAAGACTTTTTAACAATTCAAATGGGTTTTCAGAATCCAACATTTACAACTATCGATATTGTAGTTCCTAATGATCAGGGCCAAATGCAAAATGCTTACGCTAGCCAGTCTGCTAGTACATTGATGCTTTCTTGTCCTAATGTCCTTATTTTTGATAAGCAGACCGCTTCGTATTACTATTCAGCCGTATTGGATATGTCACCTATATACGAACTTTGTAGAGATTCTTTGACTCCAACTCAGTTTGCAAAACTTCGCCCTGTATTTTTGAGCGAACGTGATGCTATGGAGATTATTGCAGAGTATGAAGAGACTTATGGAGCCGAAATGAATTCTGCAAGCGAAGTTGATTTGTCTCAGTTTGATGATACTTTGGTAATGATTGGTATTGAGATTGACGATCCTGAGGTAATTGACAGTTTGGGATTTGATTCCGGATGGCCGGTGGGCGACCCTTCACTAGTATTCTCTGTTTATTATCAGACTATGGATTATCACGAGTCTGAGAATATTATCATTAATCTTTTTAGACAAGTCCTGTAATTTCCTTAAGAGATTTAACTTCGTCATCAGTTAATTCACGAAGCATCTCTTGTGGCTTCTCTTCTAGACTAATTGGTCCAAGACTGACACGTCTTAATGTAATAACAGGCCTGTTCCACTGAGCAAATATTCTTCGAACTTCGTGAGTTTTTCCTTCACTTAGAGTAATTCGAGCCGTATTGGTTCCATTATCAAAAACTACGGTTGAAGGGCGAAGCTTAATATGAGGTTCTTTGTCTAGCAAAACCATACCAGACGATGCTTCTAGAGCTTCTTTATCCGTCAATAAATCGCCTTCGTAGGTTACTTCATAAGTTTTTGAAATACCATAATTTGGTGATGTTAATCTATGAGATAATTCGCCGTCATTAGTTAAAATTAATAGACCTGTTGTATGGAAATCAAGCCTTCCGACGGGTGATATTTTTTTGTTTTTAAGGTTTGATGGTAATAGCTCACCAACATGTGGAAGTCTCTTATCTTCCATAGCTGTTAGTACACCATCAGGTTTATCTAATAAAAGATAGAATTTGTCTTTGATTGATGTGCTATTGCCACCGATTGTAATAGTATCTTCATCCTTAACGTGAAAACCTGGATCTTTAATCATTACACCATTAACATGAACTTGACCTTTGCTAATAAGGCTTTTTACTTCAGTTCGTGTACCGTATCCAGAATTTGCTAATGTTTTATCTAATCTCATACTTGTAATTATAATGTATAATTCATCTATGCATATAATCAATCTCGAAAGTGGAATGCCAGATACAGCTACTGCTTTATCTAGGCTTAATAATAGAATCTATGCTGAAAGAGCGACTCGAGTTCGTGTCGTTAAGATTATTCATGGATATGGTTCAAGCGGCAAGGGAGGTGCGATTCGCACGTCTTGTAGAATGAAGCTTAGGGATTATAAGAGAATGGGAATTATCAAAGGTTTTTGTCCAGGAGAGAATTTCGGCCCATTCTCTTCAGAGGGAAGAGATATGGCTTCTGGTTGTCCAGAAGTACGCTCTGATAGTGATTGGGGACGCCAAAATGATGGTGTCACTATTGTTTTATTTAGGTAATTCAAATGACCGAAGCTGAATTTAATGCTAATTGGGATGCATTTGAAAATGCATGTAAAGCTTGTAATAGGTGTGGTCTCCGTAACAATGCAACTAATACTGTTATCTATCGTGGTGGAAAGCACGCGCCTTTAATGATTGTTGGGGAAGCTCCTGGAAGAAGTGAGGATTTGGAGGGTTTGCCATTCGTAGGCCAGTCAGGGCAGTTGTTACAAAGTTTGCTATCAACATATGGATTCGGTGAAGAGGACTATCATATATGTAATATTTGTAAGTGTAGACCTCCTGAGAACCGTCGTCCTGAACCTTCTGAGATTATGGCATGCAAACGACTTTTGTCAGTTCAGTTTAAATTAGTGCGTCCTAAGGTTGTTTTGTTATGCGGTTCTACTGCTTATGAGGGTTTCTTTGGAGAAAAGCCTAGGATGAGTGATGTTAGGGGAAAGTTTCTTGAGAGAAATGGGTATTATATTATGACTACTTATCATCCTGCGTATGCTCTTCGTGATTCAAAACAAAAACTTCCAATATATGAGGATTTGGGTAAGGTTAGAAGTAAGTTAGAGGATTTGGGACTTGTACCAAAACTTCCTCCAGTCAATTTATAAAATTGGTGTTGAAATATATCTCCCTATTTGCTATACTTTCATCCGTTGGTTAATTCAACATTGCCGAATTGTGTAAGGGTAGCACTCCGGTTTCTGGCACCGTCTGTCTGGGTTCGAATCCTAGTTCGGCAGCCACAAGACCTCGGAAGAGATTCCGAGGTTTTTTATTTGTTTTTTTAGTGGTATACTCTGCGCGATTAACATATATGGAAGGAGATAGAAAAATGAGTATTAAGAAAACAGTTGCAATTGCTCTTGTAGCTTCTATGTGTATGTCTATGGCTGGTTGCGCTAGTAGTGCTAAGAAGCTAGAGCAGGCCAAGGAAGATATTCTTTCTGTAGTTGAAAAGCATGCAAGTAAAGTAGTTAAGAATTATGATGCTGATAATGGAAGTAATAGAATTAATTCAGCCATCGAGGATACACTTGAGTATGAGATTGATGAAGATTCATTAGAAATTGATAAGGATGAGGCTTCTATCGACGTAGTCTATACGCTTGTTGACTTTGACGATATTGATATTCCTGCTTTGGGCTTTGTAGATGAGGATGCAATTATTGAGGCTATTGAAGATGCAGATACTCAGGAAGTAACAATTACATATGAGCTTGAACTCGATGATGATAAGTGGGTTATCATTAATGAAGATGATATAGCAGATGATTTTGCTGATGTCGCTTACTGTGATGTAGATTTCACAGTTCAAATCATGATAGTAGTTGAAGAATCAGTAGAAGAGCCTACTCAGCCTGTTGTTCCTGTAGTAGATGATAGTGTTGTAGGATCATATGTTGGTTATAACGATGTCATTGCTATTCTTAACGAGATGGCTGTGCTCGAGGCTGAGTTTGAAGGTGATTTCGTTTGTGAAGCTATTCTTACTTTAAATGCGGATGGCACATTTGTAATTGAACCTCAAAATCCTGAGCAGATTATTGAAGATTACAGAACATTTATGATTAACAATCTTCCTGCTTTCGCTTATGCGTTTGGTGGTGTTACAGAAGATATGCTTGAGGCATCAATGCAGGCATATGGTTATACAACATATGAAGAGTTTGTTGATAACAGTATGGATACAGAAGAAATGCTTACTTCAGTTGCTTTGAATAATTCTGGATCTTATGCAGTAGTTAACAATACTATCATTCTTTATGCAGATAATGGCGAGACTTATGAGGGAACAATTAGTGGGGATACTATTGTCCTATCAGTCGATGTATTTGAGACTGAATACAACCGCATCTAAGGTATTAAGTAAATATAGGTTATAATGGAAGATGTAGGGCAACCTACATCTTCTTTTTATTTCGCAAGGAGGACAATATGAAGAAAATTATAACTAAACTAATTGCTGCGTTTTTAGCAGTTATTGTTGTCATTAGTTACTCTGGAATACTTAATTATTCTCGCGTTAATGCAGATACATATAGCTTTGTAGCCACGCTTTATAGAGAGTGTCTTGGTCGTGAGGCTGATGCTGATGGATTTAATTATTGGACTTCAAGACTTCAGTCTGGTGAGATAACTGGTAAGCAGTGTGCTTATGGTTTTGTTTTTAGCGAAGAATTCAAACAGAAGACTTCTGCTATGTCTTATGAAGAAACAGCTTCAATTTTCTATATTGTATTCTTAAATCGTGCTCCTGATTATTATGGACTTCAGTATTGGGTTCAAAGAATGCCTTGGGGGAATTATTTGAATATTCTCTTCTCTGGATTTGCTGATTCTGCGGAGTTTGCTGAAAAATGTGCATCTTATGGAATCGTTTGTGGTGATCATATTAATTTGCCTGGTGTTCAGATTGACCCTGATATGCTCAATTTTTTGAGTTACTATGATGTTGTTGAGGGGATGTCTATATTAAATCAGGTTCAGGGATTAAGTTCTCATACATCTTGTCCTGTATATAATGTTAGAGGCGCAACAACTGTAGCATCAACAATGAATTTCAGTGGTAGAGAGCTTCAGGTTATACAGGAGTTCGCTGCAACTCACTTTGATCCATCTTGGACACCTGCCCAGAAAGTGGCATACACTTATTGGTGGATTAATCGTAATGTTGTTTATGGTGGTTCTGGCGGATGTGGTTATGCAGAAGCTTGTTTTGTAAGACGCTCAGGTCAGTGTGCACAATATAATGGCGCTCTAGTTGAGATGATGTGTTATCTTGGATATGATGCGTGCTTGATTAATGGCTCAAGAGGTTATAATGGAGGTGTAGGTTCTCCACATTACTGGGGTGAAGTTGTTATAAATGGTGTACCATATGTAATGGAGACTGGTAACTATAGCACATACGGTGATTGGAGTTATTTCTGTTGTGATTATAGTCAAACAAGTAAATACATTAAGAACGGCGTAACATTAGGCTGGACTTGGTAATAAATAGCAAGGAGAAAAAGTTTTGATAGATTATATTATTTCAATTCTATTCGGTATTGTTGAAGGTATTACAGAGTGGCTCCCAATAAGTTCAACAGGCCACATGATTATTCTTGATTCATTTTTGAAACTTAACGTATCCGAAGATTTCTATAATTTGTATCTTGTTGTAATCCAGCTTGGTGCTATCCTAGCTGTTGTTTGCATATACTGGAACGAGATATGGCCATTTGGTATCAAGAATAATAAGAAACCATGGAAGCAGACTGGAATTGGTAGATGGGTAATGGCAGATAAGTTCTCGATGTGGTTTAAAATCTTGGTTGCTTGCGTACCTGCTGCTATCGTTGGCGTATTGTTTGATGATTTTCTTGATGAGCTTTTTTATAACTATGTATGCGTAGCAATTATGCTTATCTTGTTTGGTATAGCATTTATTGTTGTTGAAAAGTATGTTAAGAATCAAGAACCTATCGTTACTGATTTAAATGAGCTTACATATCCACAAGCATTCTTAATTGGTGCATTCCAGCTTATTGCTGCAGTATTCCCTGGAACATCAAGATCAGGTTCTACAATAGTAGGATCTATAGCAATAGGTATTTCTCGTGAGGTAGCAGCTAAGTTTACTTTCTTCCTTGCTATTCCTGTAATGCTCGGTGCTAGTTTGCTTAAGATTTTGAAGTATGATGGTGAGATTGTTGGTCGTGAAATCGCAATGCTCGCACTTGGTATGGTAGTAGCATTTGTTGTTTCTTATGTTGTTATTAAGAAGTTGATGGCATACATTAAGAAAAATGATTTTACTGTATTTGGTTATTACAGAATCGCAGTTGGTGTGCTCTGCTTAATCCTTGGTATCTGTGGAGTTCTTCAGGCTTGATATTATGATTTAGCGCATAATTATGGCCCTTCGTAAGAAGGGCCTATTTTATTTCTCGATATTTACTAATCTTGTATATCTTAATAGTGGAAACTCGCCATCGTGTGCTTCTCCGTCAAAGTAAAACGACATGTTTCCTGCTCTAGTTACTCGTTCAACTCCTGACTTAAGAATAGTTGATGACAACTCCTGGCGAGAAGAAGGGGAACATATTAGACCAGCAGTTTGTAAGTATTCTTTTTTGCTTCTTAGCACGCTCGTGATGTTCTTCTGAGGTAAAGGTTTTACGTATACATTCCCGAACATGTAAGAGAGCTCAAGCTCACTATTAGGTGCAGCAGTAACACTGACGTTATTACCGTAGTAAACAACTTCACTGGTAGAAGACATATCATCATGTAAAAGCTCTTCATATAGCTTAACGCGTCTCTTGATTGATGTCTCAGCTATAGCTCCAATCTCATCTACTGGGTGCTTGATAGCAGCTTGGTTAAGATAATTAACGAATTCTTGAGCGAAACTTTTTACCTCATCGAAGTTTTCAGTATCTATATAGATAACCTGACAAGAGCTACACAGGAGCTGCTTTGTAACCATGATGTGTTCTGCCAGGTCACGAAGTTCCTGCTCTTTGTTCTCGTAGTCTGATATATAAGCAAAACCGAGTTTATGACCCCATTCGATAAGACGAGTTCCAGGCTTTGCTAGGCCTCTTACTGCTGTTACAGCTTCGTCGCCACCCCAGACAACAATGCCGTCTGCCATATCAGCCATTTTCTTCATGGCAACAATATCGGAAGAAGGTGTATCAAAGATATAGATATAATCTTTAAGTCTTGGTTCGTTATCAATAAGAAGCTGCATAGCTTTTACTGTAAGGCCGTTATCCACGCTTGGAAGCTTTAAGATATTGATATTACCAGCAAGAAGTCCTTCTGCGATACTTACAACTGGTAGAGCGTCCATATTACCAGCTGCTATATGAAATAGAACACCAAGAGGAACTCTGGAGCTAGTGATTTTATTATTCTCGTATAGGGAAGAAGTATCACTTCCGAGTTCGACCTTAAGCTTATACTCTAAGTATTCGCGACTCATCATTCGAACCGCGAGGTCGATGTAGTCATCCTTGCCACTCATCTCGATGGAAGCGATTAAGTCTGTAAATTCGCCCTGAGCAATTCTCTTGCCTAAGTTATCAAAAGCATTAATTACAATCTCAGGATCAAGGTTGTCTTCCATCAATGTCCTGTTAAGCTTGGAAGGGAGGGAAGATAATAACTCATTTTGAGCTGATGTCTCATAGCAGATGCCGTTTGCCAGAATCATTTGTTGCCTCCCTCTATAACTTTATTTAGCGTACTCTTATCAAGTAAATCGGCAGCACCAGCAGCACAGGTTTTAATATCCTTAAGTCCAACTCTGCCTATAATTTCTAGATATGGAGAATTAATACCGCACCCGCACTTGCAACCATCGTGAAGTATACCAAGATCATCTGGCATTACGCTTAAAAGAGGTGTTGCCTTAAAAAGAGGTGTAATTAGATTTACAAGACCAATACTTCCATTAGGAAGCGGCTCGAAAGTGTTAACGTCACGTATAACAACTCTGGAGAAGACTGGCACATGGAAATGATGGTTAGGACAGTCTGTATAGAGAATTGGATGCTCAACCGCGCCATAGTATTCAACAATGTTTTCTTCTTCAACACCCAAAGTGTCCTTGGCTAATTTATAGAAGACATTTTTTTCAACAGCTTCTTTATAGAACTGTTTCCAGCCTCCTGCAAGCATAATTTTGGAATTCTTAGGAAGCTTTACGCTAATGCCTCGCTCTTCCATCATCTGCATAACAAAGAATGTATAAGAAGGAAATCCCATAAATCTAACAGGAACTTTTTTCTTGCTGTACTTCTGAACAGCTTTAAGCACAGCTTCTAAGTCTGGCTCATACTTGCCGTCGTTAAACTTAAGTGCATAAGTTCTATGTAAAGCTGGGGCCAGGAGTGTAGTTAAGAATGCAGTCTTTGATACTGCGGTTCTGTTTTGTTTCTTAGGCTGATATCCAAAAACAATGTAATTGCATGGGACAGGGGAGATAATCTTCCAGTACTTAAGCACTCGTAAAGACATGATCATGGCAGACCACAGGCTTCCAATATCAAAAGAAATCTCGCTGAATTTTCCTCCTGTTCCAGAAGATGTAGCCTTATATAAAAACTTCGAGTTCTTCATCGAAGAAATCCTGTGAGTTTTGAAGAAAAGAGTAGGTAAAAAAGGAATTTTATAAACACTATCGATATCAGTTACAGAATCAGGGGAGAAATTCATTCCGTCCAGGATTTTCTTATAATCTTCACAGTTGTCGTACTGAAATTTACAGTTTTCACGCATACTGTCTACGAAGAGTTTTTCTGAACCCTCTGTATCATAGATATCTTTGTAGTTTAAAAGATGCCTTACACTTCTCATAGAGATAATTATAGCTATTATCTCTTGCTCATAGGAATATATTCCATACGAGGCTGAACTGCCTTATATGCTGGACGAATAATCTTACCAGCATTTACTAACTCTTCGATTCTGTGAGCTGACCAGCCTGAAATTCTCGCGATAGAGAAGAGAGGTGTATAGAACTCAACAGGAAGCTTAAGCATTGAATATACAAATCCAGAGTAGAAGTCGATATTAGCTGATACACCCTTATAGATTTTTCTCTCAGATGCAATTAATTCAGCTGCGATTCTCTCAATATCAGAATAAAGTTCGAATTCTTTTTCTTTATGCTTCTCGATAGCAAGTTTCTCTACATAGGACTTGAAAATCTTGGCTCTAGGGTCTGATACAGAGTAAACAGCATGACCTAAGCCGTATACGATACCAGTTTTATCAAAAGCTTCTTTATGAAGGATTTTCTCCAAGTAAGCTGTGAGCTCGTCCATATCACTCCAGTCCTTAACATTGGACTTAATATCAGCAAACATCTTCATAACCTTGATGTTTGCACCACCGTGCTTAGGTCCCTTAAGGGAAGAAAGAGCAGCAGAGATTGCAGCATATGTATCTGTACCAGAAGATGTAACTACATGAGTTGTAAATGTAGAGTTATTACCACCACCATGCTCAGCGTGAAGGATTAATGACAAATCAAGAATCTGAGCTTCTAATGCAGTGAACTTATTGTCTGGGCGAAGCATATAAAGAATATTCTCTGCAGTAGAGAGATTTGGATTAGGTCTGTGGATATATAAAGAACCCTTATCGTTATAGTAACTCTTAGCAGAATAAGAATATGCAGCAAGCATAGGGAACATGGCAATAAGCTCTAATGACTGACGAAGTACATTAGGAATTGAAGTGTCATTTGCCTTATCGTCGTAAGAGTAAAGAGTTAATACGGCACGCTGGATATTATTCATGATGTCATCACTTGGCGCCTTCATAATTACATCTCTTACAAAGTTCTTAGGAAGGGCAGCGCGATACTTAGCGAGAATCTTCATGAATTCCTGAAGTTCGCTTTCTGAAGGAAGCTTTCCAAAGAGCAGTAGGTAAGAAGCTTCTTCAAAACCATTATGTCTGCCTTCGCTTAATACTGCAGAGGTAATCTTATGCACATCGATACCTCTATAGTAAAGCTCACCGTCACAGGAAACTTCCTTTCCGTCTACAACCTTCTTGGAAATAATCTCGGAAATCTCAGTAAGACCTGTTAATACACCCTTACCATTAAGATCTCGAAGACCACGGTTAACCTTATTTTCCGTGTATAATTCTGGATTAATTACATTACTTTCACACATTGAAGCGAGTGCTTCAATCTCTGGTGTAATCTTAGAAAACTTATTTGAACTCATATCTACCTCTTAAAATCCAAAAATTTTTGACAATTTAATAATACAGTAGAAATAAGTCCAGTACAATTTTAGGGAATGGCAAAGTTGTGTGAATTAAAAATAACGGTGGCTTCTTAAATTAAGAAGCCACCGTTAATACCAATTATTTGTCCTGTTATAAAACTCGATTCTGGTGTGGTCAGATTGTAGATCAGGGAAGCTACATCTTCTGGAGTACCAATTCGGCCAAGAGGAGTTTCTTCTTCTAATGCCTTAATATCCTCATCCGAATATTCACTCATCATATCGGTATTAATAACACCAGGGGATACAGCGTTAACACGGATTCCTGAAGGTCCCAGTTCTTTGGCCAGGGATTTTACATATGCATCAATGGCACCTTTCGATGCAGAGTAGAGAGATTCGCATGAAGCTCCTGTTTGTCCCCACATGGATGTGACCGCAATGATACAGCCTGACTTTGCGCTTACCATAGAAGGGATAATCTCCTTACAGCAAGAAAAGAGTCCCCCGAAATTGGTGTTCATTACCTTAGTGTAATCTTCGTATGTAAAATCAGTAGAAAGGCCAGTTTGACTTATTCCTGCACTATATACCAATATGTCGATAGGCCCGAATTTGGAGATAGCTTCTTTAACTCCGTTTGTTACTTCATTAGGAGAAGAGACATCAGCTTTAATACCATAGCCACATTTACCTGGCGCCTGACGATAAAAATAACTGACGTCAAAACCCTTAGATTCAAAGATTGATACAGTCGCAGCTCCAATGCCACGAGATCCACCAGCAACCAGTACGTGTGCCATAAAATCACCTCATATAATTCTGAAAAAAGAATAAAATAGTTGAAGCAAATATGCAAATTGAATAAAATGGCGTTGTTTACTAAGAGAGGTAAAAGAAATGGCAGATAACGATAATAAGAATCAGTTAATTGATCAAGATGAGTACGAGCGTGCTCTAGCTGCTCTTGGAAAGAGTAAGGGCGAGCGTGTTAAGGAAATCGTAGATCAAAAGAAAGCTAAGAAAGCTGCAGAGAAGGCTAAGAAGGAAGCTGAGGAAAAAGCTCAGAAGGAAGCGATGGGCATTAGTACAAAGCCAACTTTTATTGATAAGTGCAAAAAAGACCCAATTATTCCAACTTGTATTTTGGCATTAGTACTTGTTTTGGTTGGTGCATTTGTGTATTTTATTGTGCCTATGCTTGGAACTCAGACTCTAGGTTTTACTCTAGATCAGTTTAGAGCTCAGTATGCGTCAACAGAAATCTATATTCAAAATTTAAGTAGTTATAACTTTGGTATTCCTCAGGTTGCATATCAGCAGATGCCAAGTGTTGCTTTGACAGCTGCTCAGGAAGGTCAGGAGAGCAAGCTTTTATACTTCACAGCTTCTATTCCTAATACAGCTACATCTTTTGGAACTGCTTTGCAGGGAAGTGTTACTAAGGATGATAACAAAGTAACTGCTATGCGTGTGGTTGTAGAGTATTCAAATGACCCTAATTACGTTAATTTTATTAAGCTTTATCTTGCTTCTTATTTCCAGGCTATTTTTCCTGATCTTACTACAGAACAGGCTTCGCAGCTTGCTAATGATTGCATAACTAACATCAACAGCGAGAATTACACAATTCGTAACAACATTGCTTACAGATTATCAATTGTAAATGAAGGTGTACCTTATGTAGCTTTTGATGTACTTCCAGCAAGCAATATCTAAATTAACCAGTAGAATGAAGTCAAAAGAAAAAGGACTATCAATTGATAGTCCTTTTTACATGGCAGAGGAGACACGATTCGAACGCGCAACCGGCGGTTTTGGAGACCGCTGCTCTACCGTTGAGCCACTCC
>JAKSRJ010000028.1 GCA_024403715.1 Saccharofermentans sp.
TTCTTAACGTAACCGTTCTTAAATACTTCCTTGATGATTGCGAGAGCAATATCGTGTGGACCTACAGCAGGACTTGGCTTACCTGTGAGGTAGATAGCTACAACACCTGGATAAGCTACGTCATATGTCTGCTTCAAAAGCTGCTTAGAAAGCTCACCGCCACCTTCACCGATAGCCATTGTACCGAGTGCACCGTAACGTGTGTGAGAGTCAGAACCAAGAATCATCTTGCCGCATCCAGCAAACATCTCACGGATGTACTGGTGGATAACTGCGATATGAGGTGGAACATAGATACCACCGTACTTCTTAGCTGCGGAAAGACCAAAGAGATGGTCATCATCATTAATAGTACCACCTACTGCACAAAGTGAATTGTGGCAGCATGTGAGAACATAAGGAAGTGGGAACTGCTCCATACCAGATGCTCTAGATGTCTGGATGATACCAACATAAGTGATATCGTGAGATGCCATTGCGTCGAACTTAATCTTCAGGGCATCCATATTGTCATTTGTGTTATGAGCTTCGAGAATACCGTATGCGATTGTACCCTTCTTAGCCTCTGCCTTATTAGCAGACTTTCCTGTTAACGCCTCTACCTTAGCTGCTTCTGCCTCAGGTACAATCTCGTTACCATTTACGAGATATACACCGGAATCATATAACTTCATAGTAGATCCTCCATCCTATAAAAATTGCGTCATTTAACCTCGTATAGTTTAATGGACAAGTACTAATCTTTCAATATTTATATTAATATAAATAGCAAACAACTATGAATCCGAGAGGAATAATTATGGAAATCGATAAAAAATACATGGATGAAGCAGTGTCATTTCTACTCATCATATTGGGTGGACTTATCGCGAGTTTCGCTGTTGCCTGCATATTACTTCCTAATTCAGCAATAGACTACGGAACTGCAGGAATCGCGATTATTATCAATAAGCTTACAGGCTTCACGCTCTCTATAGCAGTAATTCTTACCTTTATTCCATTCCTTATTGCTGGTTATTTTATTCTCGGTAGACACTTTACCTTAAAAGCTTTTATAGGATCTCTCGCCTACACATTAGGCCTTGAGTTCTTCGAAGATATTCAGTTCGAACTTAATATCGAACACTTTCTCGCCGTTAGCTTTGGTGGAGCAATCCTCGGACTAGGTTTATCACTCATCCTTAAAAACGGAGGCTGCATCGACGGCTCTGAAATCCTTGCTAACATCATCCTTAAAAAGCTCTCGGATAAAACAGGGCGTAACCACAGTATGTCCACTATCCTCATCGTATTTAACATGTGCGTATATCTCGCAGTATTCCTCTTAATCAACAAAAATACAGCTCTCATGAGTCTTCTTGTTTACTTCGTAGCGACCATGGTAATTGACCACTTCACAGAGAGATTCGAGGCAGTTAAGCAAGTTACAATCATAACAAAAAGTCCTGATGCCATTATAAAAGGCATCAAGACTGAGATGAATAAGACATGCACGATTATTGAATCTAAGGGTGCTATCGCTGGTAAAAATACGACTTTAATCTGCTACGTAAACTATTTCGAGCTACAGCAGATACACACTATTATCTCTAGAAACAAAGGCTCGTTTTCTACAGTATCTACGATAGACGAGATCTTACGTTAATCGAAGATCTCCTCTACCTTAATTGTCTGCTCCTCTAATACATCGAGGAGCACTTTTACTGTGTCAAGAGATGTAAACATAGTGATGTTATTCTCGATAGCGCACTTACGGATAGCCTCACCGTCAATGTAGTGAACACCGGAGAGAATTGCACGTGTGTTGATAACGTAGCTTACATAGCCCGCACGAAGTGCATCCAAAATTTCCTCACTGCCCTCACTTAACTTACGAAGGATACGACACTTGATGCCGTGCTCCTTAAGGTAATCTGCAGTACCGATTGTAGCCTCGATATTAAAGCCCATCTCATAGAATCGCTTGATGAGTGGGAATGCTTCTTCCTTATCCTCATCAGCTAGAGTTGCTACTACTGTACCGTAGTTCTGAAGCTTAATTCCAGAAGCTACCAAAGCCTTATACATTGCTCTATGCAAAGTATAGTCGTAACCGATAGCCTCACCTGTAGACTTCATTTCTGGTGAGAGGTAAGTATCCATACCCTTAAGCTTAGAGAATGAGAAAGCTGGAGCCTTAACATACCACTTCTTTCTCTCCTCTGGGTAGAGGCACATAATTCCCTGCTCCTTCAAAGTAACGCCAAGGATACAAAGTGTAGCGATATCTGCCAAGGAATAACCAGTAGCCTTAGACAAGAATGGAACTGTACGTGAAGATCTTGGGTTAACCTCGATAATGAATACGTTGTCGTCATCATCTACGATGAACTGGATGTTAAACAAACCAACGATACCAATGCCAAGGCCAAGCTTCTTAGCATAGCGAAGAATTGTGCCCTTAACCTTATCGGAGATGGAGAATGGTGGGTAAACACTAATAGAGTCACCACTATGGACACCAGTTCTCTCTACAAGCTCCATGATACCTGGAACAAATACGTCGATACCGTCGCAGATAGCATCAACCTCGACCTCACGGCCCTTAATATAACGGTCAACAAGAACAGGCTTATCAACGTCAACTTCAACGGCTGTTCTTAAGTAGTTTCTAAGGTCTGATTCCTTAGATACGATCTGCATGGCACGTCCACCAAGAACGAAGCTTGGACGAACGAGAACCGGGTAACCAATCTCAGCAGCAGCCTTAACACCGTCTTCGATATTAGTAACAGCTGTACCCTTAGGCTGTGGAATCTCAAGCTCCTCGAGCAAGTGCTCAAACTGATCTCTATCCTCTGCCTTGCCGATAGCAGCGCAGTCAGTACCGATAATCTTAACGCCATACTCACGAAGCGGATCTGCAAGGTTAATAGCAGTCTGTCCACCAAGAATAGCAATTACACCCTCAGGCTTTTCGAGCTCGATGATATTCATTACATCTTCTACGCAGAGCGGCTCGAAATAAAGCTTGTCAGAAGTTGTATAGTCAGTTGACACAGTCTCAGGGTTATTGTTGATGATAATAGCTTCGTATCCTGCATCCTTAATAGTCTTTACCGCATGAACTGTAGAGTAGTCGAACTCGACACCCTGACCGATACGGATAGGACCAGAACCCAATACGATAATCTTCTTTTTGTTAGTCTGGATGGACTCATTTTCTGTCTCATATGTAGAGTAGAAATATGGGATGTAAGACTCAAACTCAGATGCACAAGTATCAATCATCTTATAGACTGGGAAGATACCGTGTTCCTTACGGATATCGTAAATCTGGTGAGCAGTCTTACCACCCCAGAGAACACCGATTTCTCTATCGGAGAAGCCCATCTTCTTTGCGTTATAAAGTGTCTTTATATCGCCAACATTTTGCTCAAGAACACGCTCCATCTCGATAATCTTAAGAAGCTTTCTTAAGAAAAACATATCGATACCTGTAATTTTTGCCATATCCTCTAGAGCTGTACCACGGCGGATAAGCTCAGCGATAGCATAGATACGATCATCTGTTCCCTTAGGAATGTAAGCAAGAAGATCCTCTGTTGTCTCCTCATCAAACTTAGCGTTATAAAGGTGATATACACCAATCTCCAAGGAGCGAACAGCCTTAAGCAAGCTCTCCTCGAATGTTCTACCTACGCTCATTACCTCACCTGTAGCCTTCATCTGAGTACCAAGAGAGTTATTGGCGTCGCTGAATTTATCAAATGGGAAACGAGGCATCTTGGTTACTACATAGTCAAGAGATGGCTCGAAGCTTGCCAAAGTATTAGCGATATTAATCTCATCTAATCGTAGACCAACTGCAATCTTGGCAGATACACGAGCGATAGGATAACCGCTGGCCTTAGATGCCAAAGCGGAAGAACGAGAAACACGTGGGTTAACCTCGATTAGATAGTAGTTAAAGCTCTTAGGGTCTAATGCGAACTGAACATTACATCCACCCTTGATATCAAGTGCACGAATAATCTTTAGTGCACTATCACGGAGCATATGATATTCCTTGTTTGTAAGTGTCTGAGAAGGACATACAACGATAGAGTCACCAGTATGAATACCTACTGGGTCTAAGTTCTCCATGTTACAGATAGTAATCGCAGTATCGTTAGCGTCACGCATTACCTCATACTCGATTTCCTTATAGCCCTTAACAGACTTCTCGATAAGAACCTGATGGACTGGAGATAATACAAAAGCATTCTTCAAAATATCGTGAAGCTCTGTCTCATTATCAGCAAAACCACCACCTGTACCACCTAGTGTAAATGCAGGTCTTACTACTACTGGATAACCTATCTCATTAGCAGCTTTAACGCCCTCTTCCATTGTCTCAGCGATTAATGATGGAAGAACTGGCTCGCCTAACTCAATACAGAGATCCTTAAACATCTCACGGTCCTCAGCACGCTCGATGGAAGTAAAGTCAGTACCAAGAAGTTCTACCTGACACTCCTTAAGTACGCCCTTCTTTTCAAGCTGCATAGCGAGGTTAAGACCAGTCTGACCTCCGATACCTGGCAAGATTGCATCAGGTCTTTCCTTACGAATAATCTTAGCGATGAACTCGAGAGTTAATGGCTCCATGTAAACCTTATCTGCGATACTTTGATCAGTCATGATTGTCGCAGGGTTAGAGTTACAAAGAACTACTTCATAACCTTCTTCACGAAGTGCAAGACACGCCTGTGTACCAGCGTAGTCGAACTCTGCAGCCTGACCGATAACGATAGGGCCAGAACCGATTACCAAAATCTTATGTAAATCTGTTCTCTTAGGCATGTTATGCACCCTCCTTCCAAGTTCTCATCATGTCAATAAAGTCGTCAAACAAATAGCTGCTATCCTGTGGTCCAGGAGCACTCTCTGGATGATACTGAACGGACTTAACAAAATCTCTTTCACATCTCACACCCTCTACAGTGTTATCCAAGAGGTTGATGTGAGTAATTGTAAGTGGAGTATCCTTAACAGACTCTACATCTACAGCATAGGAGTGATTCTGAGATGTAATCTCGAGTTTATCTGTCTCTAGGTTCTTAACTGGGTGGTTACCGCCTCTATGGCCAAACTTAAGCTTATAAGTCTTAGCGCCGTATGCGAGCGAGATAATCTGGTGTCCAAGGCAGATACCAAAGATTGGCTTCTTGCCAATTAGAGACTTAACTGTGTTGATAGTATCCTTAACGTCTGTTGGGTCACCAGGACCGTTACTAATGAACACTCCATCAGGGTTCATAGCAAGAATCTCGTCAGCTGTTGTATTCCATGGAACTACAGTTACATCTAATCCCTTGTTATTCATAGATCTTACGATGTTAGCCTTCATACCACAGTCGATTGCAACTACCTTATACTTAGCATCAATACCAATCGTCTCGTACTTTTCCTTAGTACTTACTCTAGATACTGCATCAGTTGGAGCTACATAAGCCTTAAGCTTAGCTACAGCCTCGTCCACTGTAATATCTGAATCTGTAATTAGAGCTTTCATACTACCAAAGTCTCTGATGTGTCTTGTGATTTGTCTTGTATCAACACCAGTAAGACCCACCATGCCGTACTTCTTCATGATTTCCTGCAATGAGGAAGAGCTTCTGAAGTTTGATGGATCGTCGTTATAGTCTCTTACGATAAAACCAGACATGGATGGAACCTTAGTCTCATAGTCATCGTCGTTCATGCCATAGTTACCAATAAGTGGGTATGTCATTACTACTGCCTGATCCGTATAGGAAGGGTCAGAAAGTATTTCCTGGTAACCTACCATTGAAGTGTTAAAGACAAGCTCTACGATAGTATCCTTACTATCACCAAAGCCTTCGCCTTTAAACTCACTTCCATCTTCAAGAATTAATCGTCTCATAGTGTTCACTCCTTACACTGGATAATTATTATCAAAGCAAGCTTTACAGATTGGTAAATCTCCTACCATAGACTGGAAATCCTCTATTTCCATGTATCCTAAGGAATCAGCTCCAATCATATTACAAATCTCATCAACACTCATGTCGTTCGCGATAAGCTGGGATGAATCCGGAACATCCGTGCCATAATAGCATGGATATAGGAATGGCGGCGCGCTAATTCTAACGTGCACCTCCTTCGCCCCGTTATTACGAAGCATATGGATAAGATTTTTTATTGTTGTTCCTCTTACGATAGAGTCGTCGATAAGCACAATTCGCTTATCTTTAACGACACTCTCCAAAACATTAAGCTTCGCGCTTACTGCATTAGCTCTTTCTTCCTGCGTAGGCTTAATAAAAGTTCTGCCCACATAACTATTCTTATGAAATGCTAACTCGAAAGGAATTCCTGACTCCTTCGCGTATCCTACCGCAGCGACTAAGCCAGAATCAGGTACACCGGTTACTACATCTGCATCAACAGGGAAACGTCTAGCTAATGCACGGCCGCCCCTCTCTCTAGCATCGTATACGCTGATACCGTCAATCTTGGAATCAAGTCTTGCGAAATAGATATATTCAAAAATGCAGTGAGCTTTCTTAGGATATTCAAGTCTAGGACCTGCGGAGATACCATCCTTAGAGATAACTAACATCTCACCAGGCTCGATATCTCTTACATATTCGCCACCAACAGAAGCGATAGCACAACTCTCGGATGTTACGATGTAAGCATCACCCTTACGACCTAAGCAGAGAGGCTTAAGACCAAGTGGGTCACGGACTACAACTAGCTTACGTGGGCTTAGTACGAGAAGCGCGAAGCCACCTTTTAAAAGCTTAGCAGTGTTATAAACCGCCTGTTCGATAGAATCTACTCTTACACGCTCACGAGCAATTTTGTACGCGATTGTCTCTGAGTCAGCGGTGCCATTAAAAAAGGCTCCTTCACACTCGAGTTCATAACGAAGATCATCTGCATTAGTGATGTTGCCGTTATGCGCGAGAGCTAAGGTGCCCTTCAAATAGTTAAGAACAATAGGTTGAGCGTTAGCAAGAGTGCTACCACCAGCTGTCGAATAGCGAACATGACCTATACCGATATTGCCGTGAAGCTTACTTACTACGTCCTGATGGAAAATCTCACTTACGAGTCCCATATCTTTGTGAGTGCAAATAGAGCCGAACGGGCCTTCTGTGTCACAGACCACAATTCCGGCTGATTCTTGCCCCCTGTGCTGAAGGGCAAGCAGGCCTTGATATATAGAATAAGCTACATCCTTGCGTTCTGGCTCCCAAATGCCAAAAACGCCGCACTCCTCATGTAATTTATCTTCAATCATATATGACCTCCGCCATATGCTATCCATAAAAAAGGCGCTCGAACATTGCTGTTCGAAACGCCCTTGTTTCCGCGAATTATTGTAGGCTTATGACTTTATAAAGTCAATAGATTACTTAAAGTATCTATCGAGCATTCCCTTCAAAGCATTGCCATGTCTAGCCTCGTCTCTGGCCATCTCGTGGATTGTGTCGTGTAATGCATCGAGGTCATTCTTCTTACAGCAAAGCGCTAAGTCGAACTTACCCTGAGTTGCACCGAATTCACAGTCAACTCTCCAGGAGAGATTATCCTTAGTTGTAGCCTTCATGTTAGGCTCTAAGTCCTCACCAAGAAGCTCTGCAAACTTAGCAGCGTGCTCAGCTTCCTCATAAGCTGCCTTTTCCCAGTACAAACCAATCTCAGGATATCCTTCTCTATGAGCGATGCGAGCCATGCAAAGATACATACCAACCTCAGAGCACTCGCCCTTAAAGTTTGCCATGAGCTGGTCGAAGATATATTTCTTATCTTCGTCTGAAACAGCTGGATTGTTCTTAACAGTCTTTGCATAAACACCATACTCATGCTCTGCTGCAAGCTTCATATTCTCATCCATCTTTTTCCATGTAGCGCCCTTAACGTGGCATACTGGACACTCCTCTGGTGCCTCTGGACCCTCATGTACATAACCGCATACTGGACATACCCACTTTGTCATTGTTTTATCCTCCGTGTTTTTAATATTTATATCATTTTTAGTTTCTGGAACAGCGGTTGTTGCTATAACCTTCTCAAAATCAGCTGCTGTGTGCTTACAGATAGGACAGATGAAATCATCTGGAATCTCTTCTCCTACATACTCGTAGCCACAGATTTTGCAGCGCCAGATGGTCTGACCATCAGCTGTCTTACCTACAGGTTCTGGCTTAGGCTTAATGTTATTCATGTAGAAATCGTATGTTGCAGAAGCATCGTCAGATAATACTTCCATATCTGTTATTTCACCTACAAACATTGTATGAGATCCAAGATCTTCTGTCTTTTCTACCTTAACTGAGATATAAGCATTAGTACCTTCAGTAACATAGAAAATACCGTTACTACCACGAGCACAATTGGTGAAATCCGCGAATTTATTAACATCTCTGCCAGACTGAAATCCAAAATGCTTAAACAAATCGAACTTGGCACTTTGGCTAATAACAGAAACAGTAAATTCTCTGGTATTCATAATCATGTCATGTGTATAGTTTGCTTTATTTACGCAAACACTTAGCTGATTAGGTGTAGATGCAGCCTGAATAGCAGTATTAATAATGCAGCCATTATCTTTATCACCCTGCCTTGCAGTCAAAACAAATAAACCATAACTCAGCTTGTACATAGCTTTCTTGTCCACGCTAATTCCCCCTTTGCCTTAATTTTCAAAACAATTATAACAATTAAAGATAGCCCATTTGTGGCATTTTTTTATTTATTGTAGAATGGATTTGAAATAAAGGGGGCATATTATGCGCATTATTAAGGGTTTATTATTTTGGATTTATAGAATTATCGCTGGTATTATCACACTTCCATTTTGGATTTTCATTTTTGTTACTGCATTTACTGTTAGTAAGAAAAAAGAATACGACAAGACTTCAATGTTTTATAACAAGTTATTTGCTGCAGGCTATAGACTCTGCGCTTGGTTTGCTGGTGCTCGTGTAACTGTAGTTGGCAAAGAGAAGTTACCTAGTCCAGATGGAGAGCGTTTCCTTATGGTAGGTAACCACACTTCTAACCTCGATCCATTCATTATGGGTGGATGGATGTCAGAATATCCAATGGCATTTATTTCCAAGCCTTCTATTTTTGATGTGCCTTTCGCTGGAAGATACATGTGGAGACTTCGTTACATGGCAATCGACCGTAAGAACAACCGTCAGGGCATTATTGTTATCCGTAAGGCCGCTGACATCATCTCTTCTGGCGATGCTTGCGTATCTGTTTATCCTGAGGGAACACGTAACTTTAATAAGGGCACACTTAAGAAGTTCCACGATGGTTCTTTGAAGTCCGCTTTGTGGGCAAAGTCACCTATCGTTGTATGCGTAATGCATAACAATCACGACATCGCTGAGAACTGGAAGTTCTGGACAACAAAAATCACAATGGAGATTATTGATGTCCTCCCTTATGAGAAGATTAAGGACATGAAGACAAACGAGATTGCTGACATGATTAAGGAAATGATGCAGGCAAGTCTCGACGCGGCTGCCGCTGCTTAAAAATCCATTACATCAATTGATGTGCTGCATCAAGCGCTAATGCCAAGGGCTCTAGTCTTCCTAGTGCTGCAGGTAAATCTGACATTATTACCATAAGGTATGGTCCGTTATCAGCATAGATAATACCAGCATCGACAGATGTTCTATAGCCAGTGGCTTCTTCTGTATCTATCTCCCATCCAGCCTTGCTTCTAGTCACATATAGATCGCCTAGAGCTGAATGTATTGTAGATTCATAAGGATTCTCAAAGTAAGTTCCAAATTCATCTGCTTCTTCACAGCTACAGAAAAAGTCGTAGTTCTGAAGCCAAAGAAGGCCCAACTGTGACGCAGATATTCTAGGATATTTATACTGGAAAGGGGCTACATTACAGCCAGCAGCTTCAGCCCACTGCTGAATATAACTCTTACCATATGTATCAACAAACATTCTAAAGGCATCATTATCAGAATATACAAGTAGGCTCTCAATGCTATTAATATGATTAGCAGCTATATCAGGAGCGTAGTAATCAAGAGATACAGCATACGGTCCCTTAATAGAGCTAGCTGAATAATAGATCTCGTCTTGTCTATACACGAGTCCTCTTCCTGATTCGATGTCTAGCATAATGAATGAGACACGATAGTTACTAAGTTCATCTAGTGCCTCATTAATTGAAGTTATAACCTCATTATTAGGAATAAATCCACCAACACTTTGAATAACATAATCACTTGACCCCTGAGCAGCTCGCATTAAGTCAGCTTCATCTGGGCCTGCTAATGAATTATCCTCAAGCACCTGCCTAGCGCTAAAGTTTGTAACCTCTTCTATATCCATCAAGCCATAAGAAGCGCAGAGTTCACCAAATTCGACCGTGTCCATATGCATATGAGAAAACTCGTTACGAGTCAAAACACCTAGATTAATCTGATCTACCCAAAACTGAGTTAATGATTCATCGCAGTAAATACCAGTTAAGGCATGGCTAACAGTTTGAATATATTCTTCGTCAGTTAATCCTAGCGATAAAAATGCATCTGAATCTAATAACTGAAGGACGACCTCAGAAGGAGAAACGCCTTCATCTATCTCATCAGAATACGTGTCAATCAAAGCTTCATCATCAAAAGAATCGCCAAATAAGCGATTGGTCATATAAGAAACAAACTCATATGATCCATCATATGGGACTTCAGTTAGAGTCGGAGTATTTGTAGGAATAGGGGTAACTATATTCTCAGTAGCAACAGGAGAAGCGCTCTCTGAAGCTACTGGCAGATTATTACATCCACTAAGTAATACTGATAAAACTATAAGGGATGTAATTAGTCTTTTTTTCATAACTCAATTAGTACAGCTCTACAAGGAGCACCATCTGCACCACCCAAATTAATTGGAGCTGCATCTAACAAATAAACACCCTCAGGTACCTCTTCTAATCTAATACCTTCAAGCAAAACGATTTCTTCCTTGAGAAGAGAATAGTGAACCGCTGCTGGACCATCTTCAGGGCCTACTGTCTGAGATTCATTACCAATCAAGTCTACCTTAGCATTAGCAAATACTTCTGCTGCCTCCAAGGTAACTGTAGACTTTCCTTTGATTAGGATTTTCTTAGAAGCATCCTTATTAACAGCTTCAGCCTTCGCCAATATCGCCTTAGCATTATCAGCTGTAACATCACCTTCGTGGTCTACTACAAAGCAGTAACCAATAAACTTATCTAAATTAACCTGATCAATAGTCTTGCCATATCCGTAAAAATGATATGGAGCATCTACATGAGTACCATTATGAGCACACATGCTAAAAGCAGTTAAATTACAGATATCTCCATTTGCAGTCTGCATCATAATCTGACGTTCTGGCTTAGGATCACCAGGGAATACTACACAACCAAATACTTCCTGTGAGATATCGTAAATTTTCATAAGCTCTTTACTCCTCATTCATAGGATACGTTTGATTATACCAATGAAATAATTAATCGTCTTCGACTATTTAGCGTTTGGTATAATGGTTCAAACTAGGAGGCGCTTATGACAGACAAGAAAAAGGGAATTATATTTGACTTAGATGGAACACTTTGGGATTCTTCCAAAGCTGTCGCAGACTCCTGGAATGAGTGCTTAGACCAGATTCCTGGCAACAAGTATCACATGTCTTATGAATTTATGATGAGTCTTATGGGCAAGACTATGGTCGAGATTGCAAAGCTTTTCTTTGTAGACGAGACTGAAGAACGCGGCATGGAACTAATGGATTTTTGCATGGACTATGAGAACACTTATATCGCAAACCACGGTGGCATCCTCTACCCTAACCTCCGCGAGACTTTGGAAAAGCTTAAGGAGAACTATTTCCTCGCTATCGTAAGCAACTGCCAGGATGGTTATATCCAAGCTTTTATGCAGTACCACGGGTTAGAAGATTTATTCGATGACTTTGAGAGCTTTGGTAAAACAAAGCTTTTGAAGGGAGACAACATTAAGCTCGTCGTTACTCGTAATAACTTAGAAAAGGCAGTTTATGTAGGTGATGTTATGGGGGACTATAACTCCACTATGGAAGCTGGACTTCCTTTCATTCACGCAGCTTACGGCTTTGGTACAGTTCCAGAAGGAACGCCTAAGATTATGCATTTCGAGGAGCTTCCTAATAGAGTTAAAGAAGTTATCCCAGAATAATTCTGATAAAAGTACGATCAAGCAAGAAGGCTTTACCGTAAGCATTTAAAAGCAAACCGTCGGAGCTATTATTTGCCATCGTTGCCTCAAAGAGCTGGCGAATGCCAACCATAAATGTTGACATAACCTTGGCGCCCTTCATCTGCTCTTCAAAGCTTGTGAATACAAGGCCCACGTTACGTCCATCCTTAAGGGTTACTTCCTTAACATTCATCGAACCGACTTCGGCCTCAATCGCTACGACAAAAGACGCACCAGCATTCATCTGCGCGCGAATAGAACTTAAAAGCATAGAAAGCTGCTCCTCAGTACGATTTTTAAGGAAAGCCTCTATCTGCTGCTCGATTACCTCATTACCCTGTAGTTCTTTATCTTTTTCCATATTAGTCAATCAAATCGTTCTGGAATCTCGACAAGTGCTCGAAAGGCAAGATTAATCTGCCTCGGTATAAACCGCAGCCATCATTTACAAGCGAGTTGTTAATAGCGCCGAACATATTGACGTCTACCTTAGACAAATCAATCTGCTGCAAGAGTATTCCACGCTCATACGCTTCATCAAAATATTTACAAAGACCCTGAGGAACAAGGTTACGCTTATTACGCTCTCTTTCCTGTCTCTCCTCATAACCTAAGTGGTTAGCAAGACCAATCTCGGCATTATCGTCCATATCCTTAGTACGCATCTGAACTTCAATAAAGCTTTCTGAAATCTGGTCAAAGAAAGCGATATGAAGAGAACGATATCCATAGGACTTTACGTTATGGATGTAATCCTTGTAGTACTTACGAGCATCCTCTGGAATCTTATCACACACGTTAGATTCAGGACCTGTAGAAGTTCTAAGCACAGGAGTAAAACCACGCTCCTCTAGAAAAGATGGAAGCTTACCTGCAATCTCGTAGATATAATCTATCTCACGTCTCTCCTTATCTTCAGTAGTCTCACCTGGGAGCACATGGCACTGTGGAAGTGAGATTACAATTCTATATGCAATCAAATCTCTGAAGGAATTAAGCTTATTCTCGAGATCCGTCATAGGAGGAAGCTCACCATGCTTCTTATAATACTCGGAAATGAATTTTACAACTGTACCATTGAACTTCTCTTCAGCACGAATCAAAGACTTAATTCTTCCTTTAAAAGTAAATGAGAGGAATGGATACTCCTTAGCCATATACTTATAAAACTCACGTATACGCTGGGACTGTGAAGACAAAAAGTCGTTATGCTCAAGAAGCTCCATATACTGGAGTAGGAAATTACAGTGAACCTTATCTATCTCGTTAGAAGTCTCATTAGCATTTTTTTGAAGCGCGTCTGTATAAAGCTTCAAAATCTTTAAGACCGTATCACCGGAATATAAATAGTCGTTAAGTGTAATCATCCAATATGCTCCAATTTATTTAATCTCGTACTGCTCAAGCATTTTAGGCCCACATAGTTCGTTTACCAAAATGAATTCTTCAGGGTATTCTGCAAGCTTCAAATCGATAAAATCGCGTGCTAATCGGAACTTCTCGTCAGTCTCAGGGTCAAAAGATTTCTTGTTATTGACCCAAATAATAATACCACTTAAATCCTTCTCACAATCATGCTGTCCATCGCATGGCACATCATAGTTTGCAATAAACACATGAATCGCGTTCTTATCTTCCATGTCACGCTTGATAAAGAACTCATCAATCATTGGCATATCAGGAAGTTCTTGAATGGTCTTATTAATATAAGAATCTAGAATGTCACGATTAATCTTATATATAAATTCGCTTTTGAACTTTGACTTAAGCTTATCAAAAAATCCCATTAAAATGTTCCTCCAGAATTAACGATTCTTTTAACACTACTCATCAAAAAACATGACCAAAATGGCTGAACAAAAAAGCTAACTATAATTGAAATAAATGTATTAAAACCTAGTCTTCTCATAGCAATCGTATACATAATTCCTCTGAATACGAAGTATATAGCTAACACAAAAAGCACAGAGTAATACACAGCATTAAATGAAGCATCTCCGTAGACATCATCTGATACTACATAAGCTGCTATTAGGAGAACTGGAATAATTAGTTTTAATAAAAACAGAATGATTCTAACCCACTCTTTTCTACCAACAAGTCTGTAGACTACTGTCGACTCCATCCATAGACCATATACAGGAACCCAGATTAGACCATATAACTTCATTTTCATTTGAGCTGCCAGTACAGTTATACAAACTTTTTCTGCACCCAAACCACCTACAACCATAAGGATTCCGGCTAACATAAAAAGCAATATTATGTAAGCAAATATAGCCAATCTGATTCCTCCAAATCTTAATCACAGCAGAAATATATTACACTATAAATATATCTTCTGTTTATAATAACTATAAATGGATTTTATAGGGAGATAGATATATGGCATTATGGGATGAATCAGCGACTGGAACAAAGTGTTCTAACTGTGGTGGTAACATCTTTTTTGACGAGAGTTTCCAGAAGATGAGTTGCAAGTCTTGTGGTTCATTCTTTGATCCATATAGTTTGGAATTAGCATATCAGCTTAAGGTCGCAGACAAAGAAAAAGCATCTGAAGACGACTCCAGAGTTGAATACTCATGTGACAGCTGTGGAGCTACAGTCATTACGGATGATACAACTGTAGCTACTGTATGCGCATTTTGTGGATCTCCTGCGATTGCAAAAAGACGACTAGTTAACGAATTTAGGCCAGACTACATTATTCCTTTTAAAATCAGCAAGGAAGATGCCAAGAATAGATTCAAAACATGGGCGAAGCAGTATACAAAAGCGCCTAAGAATTTCTCATCTGATGGTAGTATTTCCAAGATGCAGGGAGTCTATATCCCATTCTGGCTTGTAGATGCAGAGTGTACCATCGACTACACTGAGCAGTATTTCGATACTACAAGAAGAGATCTTACGTTAAGTAAGGTGCCTTTCGACGGGGCTAAGGCTGTTCCTGATAAGCTTATGAGAGCAATAGAACCTTATGATTACGACGATTTGGTGCCATATAACGATGGGTATCTACATGGGTTTAAAGCTAAGAGATACGACTACTCTCTTGTAGATATGACGGAGCAGGTACAAAACAGAATTAACAGTTATCTCGAAGATATTTATAAGGAGCGGACGGAAGGCTCTGGGTTTAATTATAGAAACGAGAACAATTCATATATAAGTAATATCTCTCAGACATATGCCCTGTTGCCGGTATGGTTTTTTAACTACGAATATGATGGACAGAAGTACCAGTATGTCATCAACGGTCAGACAGGCGAGGTCCAAGGCTTTGACGTACCTTATAGCAAGCGCTACTACGGAGCTGAATTCTCTAAGAGAATCTTCTCGGTGTTGCTGGCATCTATAATTACTCTGCCAATGCTGGGATTACTTCTATGGGGGGCATTCAAATTATTAGACTTTAATAGATACACATCAATACCTACAGATATAGCAATGGGCACGACGTTCATACTTCTACCTGGATTTATTGTTGTTGCTCTAATTTTTTATGGCGTCTGGAAAAAACTAGTCTTTAACAACGTGCAAAGAGTCTTTAAAAAGCCTGTATACCATGTCATCGACGAAGAGCCAGAAGTGTATCAGTATATAGATCCAAGTTCAATTAAAAAGCAGTGAGTTTTTCCAATTAATTAGCTTGCTAATTAGAATATCTAATAGATAAGAAATCACAAAACAGAGTAATAATCCCCATATAAGAACAAGAGCTGGGTTTTTAGGGAAATAAAGTATTGGCTGCAATACACTTTTACTGTTGCTAAAAAACAGACAGGATACAAACCACATCAACAAAGAACGTTTACCTAAGCATCTTATTATTTTATATAGTGCTTTTAAATCAAGCGCTTTAATAATATTTATCAATGCATACAAAAACAAAGGTGCATAAATAACGTCCATATTAAATCCTATAACGCCATACTCAAGTCTAAAGTAATGCGATCTAGCTACTAATACGCCTAACATTAAGGCAACCCATACAATAATATTAATTAACTTAAATCGAATTATTCTTTTATTTAGACTATTTATCTTTGTAAATAAGTCATAACTTGCAAATAAATAGCCAATCAAAAATACAGGCAACCAATCACCAATACGCACTAAAATATCAGCCACAATCTGGGATGTAATAAAACAATTAGACACATACATAATGACAGGAATTGTTCCAATTATCAAAATATCAACTATTATATTCTTGGAGAGCAACTTCGATAAAATCGGCATAAGTATCATAATAGATACATATAAATTAACATACCACCCAAACAGCAGCGTCGTATAACTTAGCGCCAGACCATCCTTAATAAACTCTCTTACAGAATAACTGTAATCCGCAAAAGCAATAGCAATTACTGCGCCAATAAGAAATACGGTCCAATAATTAATTAATATATCGCTAATTTTTCTAATCGAATACTTATAGTCTTTACACTTACAAAAAAAGTATAAATAACCAGACAAAAAGCAAAAGCAAGCAACACAAATCTTTGTAGCCAAGCTTAAAGTTACTGCGTATTTTGCAAACAAAGGATAATTAACGCCTTCTATCCAAAAGGAAGGGAAAGTAAAAAAATGGTGAATAAACATAATAACTATCGCAATTCCTTTAATTGCGTCAGTTGCTTCTTTATCAAAATAAGGCTTTATTATTCCCTGTGTTTGCATAGATTACTTCAAAAGAATAGCTGATATAACACCCATTAAAATAAAGCCCGCGCCACAGCAAAGGAAGCAAATTCCCGCTATATTGTTAATTGTGACTACCTTCTCTACGAAGGCCTGCTTTGGCTTTTCTGGATTGTAAACTACTGGTAGTTCAGTACCGATTGGCCATGTCTCCTCGCCCATCTTCCTGTAGTTATGAATAGAGCCTGAAGTGTTGATATGGAACATATCGTTCTTGGAGATAAAGAAAGAATCGCCCTTACCAATAAAACTACCTGGGTCAATCTTAGGGGCATGTACGGAAACAACGCCCTTATAGTGGCGATAAGCCTTATACTTTTTGCCATCTACGTAGAACTCGACTAATGGTGCCACACTGTGCGCCCCGCTTTTGCCGCTATACTTATACTTAATGACTTTACCAGTTGTGGTTGCTGTGCAGTGCTTCTTAAAGTAAGAATTTCTTCTGAAAAAGAAAATGCTAATAATAATAAATACAACTCCTGCACCTGCTACTGCGATGCCTCCGATCAAACCTGGTGTCATAAAACCTCCGTTAAGCTTTTTCTAAGAATGTTGATACTCCTAGAATGCCTGTAAATATAACTGCACTATAAGTACTGAATCTCTCTAGTACACCAAAGATTTCTTTTGGTGCCGCGTTAGAACCCACTGCACCCACGAACATCATAACAAGAGCGATTATCGCGAGCACGCCGAGCACTTTACGCTTTGACTTAAAAGACCCTACAGCAATCATAATAAGAGATACGATAGAAAGCAACACCACCGCTGTCGTCACGACATACACATGCATAAAAGACTGCACGCTTCCATCATATCCGCTGCTCGAAAGTGGAAAGATCGAATATCCAATCGCCGAGATCATTTCCATAGTAGTAAAGAGCGCTAGACCAATCTTCTGTATTTTGTGCTTATCAGTATTAAGTACACAAACAAAAAGACAGCAGATGCAGCTCATGATTCCATAGACATTTGAGAAACCGCCAGCAACAATCCTTGATGGAGCATCAGTCGCTGTTAGGTCACTTACCGCCTGACTCATCCAGTTATAACCTGGGTAATACATAGAGCCAACTATATCGTGAAGAAGATAAAAGATTGCACCAATTACTCCTGAGAGACAAAATGCTTTTGATAGTTTAATTTGCTGAGTAGTCATACTTATTCCTCCTTACTGCCGTACATATAGCAGAACTCATCGATATATTTTTCTAGTAGATTCTTGTCGTCTGTTTGTCCTATTTGCTTGATGTCACATTCATAGTCAATTATTGAATGAATACCCATCGCGAAAGACATCGCCGCTGCTTCTAAGTTCTTGATGTTAACTAATCTCTTAGCCTGAAGAGCGTAGAAAAGCATTGTTGTCGCCTGAATCATTTTTTTAGTTTCCGTGACCATGATTTCCGCTGCACTTTTATCTAGAGATCTCTCAGACATCGTTATCTTATAGAACATATACATCTCAGGAGCCGTAGACATCTTCTGATAGTTGCCAACAACCATCATCAAGATTTGCTTTAACGAATAGTTGTTAAGGAGCTCTTCCATATCAAAGTCTTGTACGCCATTTGCTTCGCTGGACTTCTGTCTTAGGAACTCATACATCGCCTCGACTATCTCTTCTCTCGATTTGAAGTGGTTATATACGGAAGCCTTACGAATTCCAACTTTGTCTGCAATCTGCTGCATCGATACAGCTCTTAAGCCATATTCTGATGCTAATTCCAGTGTCGCATAGATTATTTCTTCTTTTCTATCCATAGTTAGCTACCTCTCGGTAACTATTAAACTACCGATTGGTAGTTTAGTCAAATAGTTTATCCCCTAGTAATGAAAAATGTCAGTATCGAGGTCAGCAATTTACAATTTTACTGACCCTGGCACTGACTTTTTGAAGTTTTTGACTTAATTAACACTAATACGGCTTCATAAATCATAAGAGCGTTGAACAGAGCGCTGAAAATATAGTTAACTAACAGAGCTGTTGACATATGACCACTGTTATATCCGAATGCTTCCAGTCTGGCATAAATATTAATCAGCATAACTATGTAGTAAGTGATATGGAAACCAAGCCATCTTCTTTTGCTTAAGAAAATAAACGATACGCATGATACGAATAATATGAAGCGCACGCCCTCAACTACAATCAGGTTAACAGGGATACCGTAACCACTGCCATATATTTTCATAACAGAGTCAACCATAGATACGAGATTTGTCGATACGAAAATGATAGTTATGATTCCGATCTTCAATGCTGTCAGCTGATCCTTAAAAAGTAGAAACAGTACGACAATGTGAAGTGCAATATAACCCACTGTCAAAACAATACCGATAACATTATTTAAGTCCATAATCTCGGCAAGAGACAGATTATGTTCGTTACACTCATTAACAATGTCAACGATATAACTTACTAATTGCACGATATCCCACGTCGCTAAAATACAGCGTAAAACAATTAGAACATATTTTGATACTTTACCTATAGGCAGAAGTTGATTATCCATTAGCTTTCTCCAATTTCATCTCAATACAATTCCACATATTACCATTAACCTCGAACGACTCGCGAGCATACTCCACAAAGCCAACCGACTCGTAGCAATGAAGCGCACTCGGGTTATTGTCAAATACGCCAAGCGTAGCCGTAGTCGCACCGTAAACTTCAAACGCAAACTTAAGCCCTAGCTTTAACATTTTCTTGCCAAGTCCCTGCTCTCTTCTACTAGGGTCCACGATAACAAAACCAATGCGCGCCTCCTCTAGAGACTCTCCTGGGTGTCTCATAATAAAGAAGCCTATAACTTCATCACCATCAAACATAACGAAAGGAAAATACTTACGGCTATCGACTCTACCACTAGTTGATTCTTCAAAACGCTCTAGAGTAATTGGATATTCGCCAAGAACTCCTGCACTCCATTTATAAAATGACTCTTCGTCTGCGCACCACCTAATAATTGATTGAGCGTCACCACTTCTATAAGGTCTAATTCCGATTCCCATGTATTAATCCCCCTATAGAATTATTATAACTAAGATGGTATTTTTTATCATATACATTAGTTAAGAGGCAAAAATTATGAAAAAACTTACATCTATATTACTTATATGTTCACTTGGACTTTCTGTAGTTGCTTGTAACAGCAATTCTGAGTCATCCGGAAGTCACGACAGAAGCGAGACGGGAAAGCCTGATACAATAGAGACCACTGAAGAAGTTATAGAGACAACTGAAACTCAGGCAACAATGCCTGCTGTAAATACCGATCCATGTGAATATATTGGATTCCATAAAGTTTTTAATAACGACAGCATCGATGGTATAGACCCATATACCAGTGTGTCAGCAAATGTTGAGTGCTTGGTAATCAATGATGCGACTTTCCCTGCCTTACATGATTTCGTTTATGAAGAAAGTGCATATTATATTGAAGAGAGTTACAGATTTTTAGGCAACGCCCCAGCTGAGCCAGTTACTGAATCAAGCATAATTCACGTATATTCCAGAGTATATCGCGCTGATTCTACTGTTTTTTCTTATGTAATAGATACACATAACTATAATGCAGACTCGAACATTCAGGACGATACTATTTACCATAATTTAGATCCTGTTACAGCGCAGGAAATTCCTCTTGATGCAGTATTAAATCCTAATAACGCTAATGCTCGAAGCGAATTGGCTACAATAGTTATAAGTGCTTTGCAAGCCGATATAAACAACAACTATAGCAACGACTGGCAGAATACTATTCAGAATTATGTAATGGGTGAAAATGTAAATTTCATAATTGAAAATGATGGATTAACAGTAGTTGTGGACAGAACAAGTATCGGCTCTTATTCAAATCGTAATTATAAGATTGCTTATGCTGCTTCTCCAGATACTTTTAATGCAGCTTATTTTGCATCAGTTCCAGAAAACTATTGCTATTATGCTGATAGTTTCGATCGTATCTATGATGATATCAACAACGATGGAACTACAGACTGTCTCACATTCACACAAAATAGTGTAGATGAATATTACTGCACTGGTCTTGATTTTTATCTTAACGGAACTCTTCTGGCAAATCTCGAGCTCGAAGCTTTGGATTATGATGTAAGTCTTGTTCATTGCAATAATCAGGATTATATCTACATCGTAACAACATTTGAAAGTGACTACAATGTTCTTAATATTTACAGTTTGTCAGAAGCAGGTTTAAATCTCATTGATACTACTAATCTGATTCCTACATTAATGATTAATCCAGCTTCTGTAGAAACAAGAAGCAGATCTAATTGTCTATCTACATTAACTGGATTTTCGGATGCTTATGTAGATGCGAATGGTACTTTGGTAAATGATGGCCAGTATTATCTACACACAACAATTGCTTTGACCAGTACAGTAGAACTTACAGGTGATTATTTTGATGGTCTTGATAACTGGGGCGCTCCTGTTACTTACCCAGCTGGAACAAGATTTCATTTCTACAGAACTGACAACGAGACTTATCTCGACATGTACGTAATTAATGATGGATTATATGAATTTGTAAGATTTGATGTATCTCTTGATTGGGAAAATGGCGGCCAGACCATTGAAGGCATGACCGCCAGTGACTGTTTTGAATACCTATTCTACGCAGGTTAATCAGCAGTACTCAGGTACTATTAATAACCGAGTTCCATTAACCAATTGTTGAGAGAGCGCTCGCGGCTCTTGTCGTCCTGGAGATCAGACGGAGTGATATACTCGCCTTCGATTCTACCGTCGATGATGTAGAGTACACGGCTGCATTTCGCTGCGACCTTAGCGTCGTGAGTAACCATCATGATTGTAGTGCCTTCCTTGTTAAGCTTTCTCATCTCCTCTACAACCTCAGTTGAAGACTGACGGTTAAGGGCACCTGTTGGCTCGTCTGCGAACAAAATCTCAGGGTTGTTCATCATGGAGCGGCAGATGCACGCACGCTGAAGCTGACCGCCGGAAACCTCATTGATGTCGTTGTCTGCTACCTCGATAATGCCAAGCTTACGCATGAGTTCTTCAGCACGAGCTATCTTTTCCTTCTTGGTAGTTGTGTCTTTCTTACTCTCGATTGCAGGAAGCACGATGTTATCCAGAATAGAGAGGTTCTTCATCATGTACATCTGCTGGAAGATAAAGCCCATCTTATCGAGACGAAGCTCTGTAAGTTCAGTCTCATTAAGCTTAGTGATGTCCTTACCTTCGAAGACAACCTCTCCACTTGTGGCACGATCCATACCAGATACTGAATAAAGAAGCGTTGACTTACCACAGCCAGAAGGGCCCATGATTGCTACCATCTCGCCCTTATCAATCTTAAAGGAAACGTTCTTAAGTACGTTGTTCTGTCTTTTGTTTACTACATATGTCTTGCAAAGATTTTTAACTTCAATAATAGCCATTTTGATTTACCTCCGAATTACTCGATATTTGCTGTATTACTACTCTTAATTTCATAAGTAACTAGTGATGTGAAGAAAGATACGATTACTGTCATTGCCACGATAATTGCTGGGTAGATTAAAAGAATCTTAAGTGGATCAATAACATAATCAACATTAGATGCACCCATCATTCCAAAGATTGGCGTGATGCAAAGATGTGTCATAGGAACAGAAAGAGCTGCCGCGATAACTGCTGCGATAAAAGCAACTATTCCAAATCTAATTACCTGCCAGGAAATTATTCTGCTGTTCTTAAAACCGATTGCCTTAAGGATAGCGATTTCTTTTGTCTCATCTGAGATAAAGGATCTCTCCATAAGAACTGTAACGAAGATTACTACTAACAAAGTGATAGCAAGCAGCAGATACTGAACGGCTTCCATAGTAGGAACTACGCCAAGGCATTCAATCTGATATTCCTCTGAAGTCATACAATCGAAGAATACGTCACCCTCTAACTCATCAGCGCGTCTTATAATCTCTTCCTTACTTGGGTTATCCAAGAAGTTAACCTGAAAAGCCATCTTCGAGGACCAGCGGCTTATGTCAGTCTTCGCATCCTCGTGAATTCTGATTAACTCGCCGAGCTGATTCATTGTCTGGAAGTAAGCTGATACTGTTACATTACGAGTCTCAAGGCCGTAGTTAATAGTTACTGTATCGCCAATCTCGACGCCTAATTTTTCTGCTATCTGAGGAGTGATTGCTATCTCGTCAGGGGAACTTGGAGCTACACCTTCATAGAAAGCGTAATCGTCCATAGTGGTTCCAAATCCCTGCTGGCAAGAAATCATATATTCTTCCTCTCCAACTGTAACTGGGCACTGATACTGGAAGTCTACATAAATCTCTGAAGGCATCCCAAGATCTTCAAGTTCCTGCTCTTTTCTGTCAAAGAACTGTTCCCACTGCTCACGAGTAGAGTATCCATATGTAGCCTCTTTATCCTCCTCCTGAGTAAGTGTTACATACAAATCAGAACGGGAAGCAAATGTATCAATAAAGCTGTCGCTCTTCATGGTTGATACTGTATTAACCAATATCAGCACGAACATAGTACAAAAAGCAAAAGCAACTACAACTGACATATATCTCTTAGGGTTGCTCAAGATATCGTTGATAGCCATAAAAGATGGAATATTAGCCTTGAACTTTCTAAGCTTAAGAGCTGACTTACGGCTATATCTCTCGCCTGTCTGGCCAGATCTAATAGCATCTACTGGAGTTGCTTTCTTAATCTTACTTGTGGAAGCATATGCGAAAGCTACAATCGAGAGAATAACTACAAGGCTTCCAACTATGTTAAGCGCGCACCCAAAGCTGTTGCCAAGAACCATCTTTTCCGTTACTGACTTAATAAGCAACTCTCCGAAAGGGAAACTTAATAATAAACCAACGATACTTCCTACAATCGCAATAATTAAATACTTAATAATGTACAGTGAACGAATCTTAAAATTACTGATACCAATTGCCTTCATTACACCAATCTCATGGTATTCTTCTGTAATTGTAAGATTAATAACGAACTTCAAAACTACGAAGGATACGATCATCAGGCATACGCTTAGAATAAGCACTACGAAAGCAACAATCATATCCATTACGTAGGCCATCTTAATCATTGATCTTGGTGCGGAAAACATCAAATTATCAACAGAAGAGAATGCAGCGTTAACAGCATCTACGTCATCGGAAAAGATGTAGCAAACCTGACCAAACATATTAAGATTGAACTCATCATCTTCTAATGTTCTGAGGTCTTCGCTATTTATCAGCACTCTGGTATTGCCCATAAAATCAGAACCAAGGAATGCATCCTTAACAAATCCATCAACAATGAGTTCTATCTCTGTGTTGCCGGCTTTTAATGTAATACAATCTCCAGAACTTAGATTATTATCTCTTATAAAACTTCCTGTTATATAGCAGTGCCCCTGCGTAAGAGCTTCAGGTGTCTGGTTATTAATATCAAAAAAATTGAGCTTTGAGTCTTCATAAGACTGAACAAGTATGCTGTTAGAATTCTCTAATATTTCATCATTTTCGTCATAGAGGCTACGAGAATCTACCATGACTATATTTTCAATAGCATATGAACTAATTGCATCAGTACTATCGAGAATATCATCCAGGCAGTTACGCTCACTATCTCTTGTAAGTACTACATAGTCACCTACACCTGCCTGATCAAGGTAATAATCTGTACCATTAGCAACAGTTATTACGTTGTTAAGACCACTACTTACAAACATAGACGCAAGAATTACGAACAATACCATGATGATATTGATTGTTTTTCTACGCTTAAGGTCTTTTTTTAAGATTCGTAAAAACATCTTTTTCCTCTCCTTTTGTATCTTATGGTGAGATGATACAAAAGGAATTATTAAACATTCCTTAAATAATACATAACTATACTTGAATGTCCCATAAGGTATTGTAACACCTTATGATAACCATAGTCCTTATCAGTATCTACAAGTGCAACCTTTTGATTCTTAGGGCCTGTACATCCGACAACAATACCTGGAGGCAAAGGATTACCATTATAGTCAGTAACAGCCTTGCCTTCTTTTGCGAGTTTACGCCAATTAGGTGGATCAAACTTGATGTGTTTATATGTTTGCCGTATTTCATCTTTTGATGCCCATCTGGCACTACCATACTGACCGTCACCGGTAGTCTTAGCTTTAATTCTACCTAGACTATAGTAATTACTTATGTAGCTCATGAGCCAAACGAAAACTAACAAGAGTCCACAGGCAACAATAAGAATAACAAGGCTAGGGTTTGAGGTTACATTTCCCATATGTCATCTCCTTTCCAAATAAAAACTCCCCGAGGGTAACTCGAGGAGACTTATGAATTTATATAGTTCTTATAAGTTTTCAAAAATGCTTTTCTAAAATCATGTTGTGAGGAATATTCCAATTTTCATAACCATCATTTAAATATTATTTCTCACCAACAGTTTTGCAACGCTCACACTTTTATACTTACATCATCAAACAAAACAAAAAACAAAACATTTTGGAGGAAACAAAAATGAAAAGAACAAATGAAGAAAAGATTACTATCACA
>JAKSRJ010000029.1 GCA_024403715.1 Saccharofermentans sp.
TATTGCGTTAATAATTGTATTAGCAGTTGTTATTCCTACCATTAAGAATAATAATTATCCGTCTCCTGTTATTCAATTAAGAGTAATTAACAAAAAAGCGATAGATGATTAACGATTTATTGTTAAGTACGCGTAAAACTTGTATCTTATTGACTTTATTATATATAAGTGGTTTAATCCTAGACAAAGCGTTGAAGGGAATAAAGATGCATATCTTCGCGTACAGAGAGCCGTCGGGTGGTGCGAGACGGTCGTGGGAATGTAGGATGAGTCATCCCAGAGCTATGAGGCCTAAAGCCTAGTTGGCAATTAAGTCTTATCGGGTACTCCCGTTATAGAGATAGGTGTTGATAGACACCGCTAAGTGAGGGTTACACCTAAGAAGAGTGGTACCGCGGAATTGATTTTTCGTCTCTTCTACGAGTTTTTCTCGTGGAAGAGATTTTTTACGGAAAATAAAAATATTATTTGAGAGGAGACGTCTTATGAAATTAAGCGGAGCTGAAATTGTTATTGAGACGCTTATAGAGCAGAACGTAAAGACGATTTTCGGATACCCAGGAGGTACCGTAATTGATATCTACGACCAGCTTTATAAGAAATCAGACAGAATCAACCACGTACTGGCAGCCCATGAGCAGGGCGCTGCACATGCTGCAGATGGTTATGCAAGAGCAACAGGAGAGCTTGGCGTCGTCCTCGCTACATCTGGCCCAGGTGCAACAAACCTTGTAACTGGTATTGCTACAGCATATCTAGATTCTGTACCTATGCTTGCTATTACAGGAAATGTTGGTACAAGTATGATTGGTAAGGATAGTTTCCAGGAGATAGACATCACTGGTGTGACTCTTCCAATCACAAAGCATAACTTCATCGTTACTGATGTAGCTGATCTTGCAGATACAATCAGAGAAGCTATTAGGATTGCTAAGTCTGATCGTCCAGGTCCTGTACTAGTAGATATTCCTAAGGATGTTCAGAACAATAAGGCTGAGTTCTCTTACAAAGCTCCAGTTGCTAAGTCTGAGCCTGTTCCAGCTTCAGATGATGCAGTAAATAAGGCTTGTGAGATGATTGCAGATTCTGCTCGCCCTTATATCTATTTTGGTGGTGGTGCAACAAGAGCATCTGCTGGCGCTTTGATTTCTGAGCTTGCTGACAAAATCGATGCTGTTATGGGTTGTTCCTTGATGGGTCTTTCTGAGATTCCAACAAAACTTGATAGATTCCTTGGTATGCAGGGTATGCATGGTCATTATGCTTCATCTAAGGCTATGGCTAAGGCAGATCTTATTATTTCTGTTGGTGTTCGTTTCTCTGATAGAGCAACAGGTAATACGGCTAAATTTGCTACAGGAGCTCGTAAGATTCATGTCGATGTTGATGCTGCTGAGCTTAGCAAGAATATTCCTGCTGACTTAGAAGTTGCTTGTGATATTTCTGATTTCTTAAGAAAGCTTATCGACAAGGTTGATTACAAGCGCAATCCTAACTGGATGGATAAGGTAGCCAAGCTTAGAGAGCAGGAAATGGAGTATGAGCCTGATAATCATCTCCCAAGAGAAGCTATTAAAGCTATTGCTGATATCGTTGACGATGATACTGAGATTGCTACTGATGTAGGACAGCATCAGATGTGGACAGCTCAGTACTACGACTTTAAGAAGAAGAGAACATGGATTTCTTCTGGTGGTCTTGGAACTATGGGCTTTGGTATGGGTGCCGCAATTGGTGCATCATTTGGTGCAGGTAAGAAGACTGTACTCGTTACTGGTGATGGAAGCTTTGGTATGAACTTAAATGAGCTTGCTACTGCTGTTACATATAATGTTCCACTTACAATCGTTCTTCTTAACAACGGTGTACTTGGTATGGTTAGACAGTGGCAGCACATCTTCTATAATGATACATTCTCTAATACAACTCTTAGCCGTAAGACAGACTTCGTAAAGTTTGCTGAGAGTTTTGGTGCAACTGCATTTAAGGCAGAAAGCATCGAGGAGTTTAAGGATGTATTTGCTAAGGCGTATGCTGTTGAAGGTCCTGCGCTTGTTGACTTAAGAATCGACAAGGATGAGCTAGTACTTCCAATGCTTAAGCCAGGTGGTTCTTTTGATAAGTTAATCCTTACTAGAGAGGAGGCTGAGGGATAATGGATAAGAATTCTTTTATAATTGCTATTTATGTAGATAATAAGTCCGGTGTCCTAACTAGAGTATCAAGCCTTTTCACAAGAAGAGGATATAACATCGATACATTATCAGTGGGTGAGGCAGAAGATCCTAATTTCTCTAGAATTACAATTTCTATGAGAGGTACTTCTGAGGAGAGAAATCAGTTAATTTCTCAGCTTAAGAAGTTGTATAATGTTAAGAAGGTTGAAGTCATCAGTGCCGAGCAGGGAATTCGACGTGAGCTCTTACTTGTTAAGGTTAGAAATACTCCAGAGACAAGAGCAGATCTTCGCGACACTGTTGAGGTATTCAAGGCAAAGATTATCGACTACTCAGCTGATGCTATGTGCCTTGAGATAACAGGAGATACAAGCAAGGTAAATGCATTCCTTGATAACATGAAGCCATTCGGAATTATCGAGATTTGCAGAACTGGTATCGTTGCCATCGAGCGCGGACCAGAGAGCTTGATTAATAAGTAATATAAATTATTTACGGAGGTATACGTAAAATGAACAGAATTTTCTATGAGAAGGATTGCGACATCGCAAAGCTCGACGGCAAGACAGTTGCTATCATCGGTTATGGTTCCCAGGGTCACGCTCACGCTTTGAACCTTAAGGAGTCCGGTGTTAACGTTATCATTGGTTTGTACGAGGGTTCTAAGAGCTGGGCAAAGGCTGAGGCTCAGGGTCTTACAGTATTTACTGCTGCTGAGGCTGCTAAGCAGGCTGATGTTATCATGATCCTCATCAACGATGAGAAGCAGGCTAAGCTTTATAAGGAGTCTATCGAGCCTAACCTCACAGAGGGTAAGACACTCGCATTCGCTCACGGTTTCAATATCCACTTTGGTTGCATTAAGCCACCTAAGAACGTTAACGTTATCATGATCGCTCCTAAGGGTCCTGGTCACACAGTACGTTCTGAGTATCAGGTAGGTAAGGGTGTTCCTTGCTTGATCGCTGTAGAGCAGGATGCTTCTGGCGATGCATGGGATATCGGTCTTGCTTATGCTGCAGGTATCGGTGGTGCAAGAGCTGGTGTTCTCGAGACAGACTTCAGAACAGAGACTGAGACAGACCTCTTCGGTGAGCAGGCAGTTCTTTGTGGTGGTGTTTCCGCTCTTATGCAGGCTGGTTTTGAGACTCTCGTAGAGGCTGGTTACGATCCACGTAATGCTTACTTCGAGTGTATCCACGAGATGAAGCTCATTGTTGACCTCATCTATCAGTCTGGTTTTGCTGGTATGAGATACTCTATCTCCAACACAGCTGAGTATGGTGATTACATCACTGGACCTAAGATCATCACAGATGATACAAAGAAGGCTATGAAGAAGGTTCTTAAGGATATCCAGGATGGTACATTTGCTAAGGACTTCCTCCTCGATATGTCTGATGCTGGTAACCAGGTTCACTTCAATGCTATGAGAAAGCTCGGTGCTGAGCATCCATCTGAGAAGGTTGGTGAGGAAATCAGAAAGCTCTATTCATGGAGTGATGAGGATAAGCTCATCAATAACTAATCCTTAATGGGATTTAATTAAAATCTATTAGAGGGGCCACACGGAGATCCGTGCGGCTCTTTTAACAAAAAATACGAGGTATTTATAATGATTAAGGATACTTTAGTTGATGGATTTAACAATGCACCTCATCGCTCTTTGTACCATGCACTTGGTTTGACTGATGAGGAGTTATCTAAGCCAATCATTGGTATTGTAAGTACATTTAATGAGATCGTTCCTGGTCACATGAATGTCGATAAGATTGTTGACGCTGTTAAGCTTGGTGTCGCAATGGCAGGTGGTACACCAATCGTATTCCCAGCTATCGCTGTATGTGATGGTATTGCTATGGGCCACGAGGGTATGAAGTACTCACTAGTAACAAGAGATTTGGTTGCAGATTCTACTGAGTCTATGGTTAAGGCTCACGGTTTTGATGGTCTTGTTATGGTACCTAACTGTGATAAGAACGTACCTGGTCTTTTGATGGCAGCAGCAAGACTTAATCTTCCTACGGTTTTTGTAAGTGGTGGTCCAATGCTTGCTGGTCGCGTTGATGGTCAGAAGAGATCTCTATCTGCTATGTTTGAGGCAACTGGTTCTGTTGCTGCAGGTAAGATGAGTCTTGAGAAACTCGAGGAATTCGCTAAGAAGGTATGTCCAACATGTGGTTCCTGTTCTGGTATGTACACAGCTAACTCTATGAACTGCCTTACTGAGGTTATGGGTTTAGGTCTTAAGGGTAACGGTACAATTCCTGCTGTTTACTCTGCTCGTATTGAGCTTGCTAAGCATGCTGGTATGCAGGTTATGGAATGTGTTCGTAAGAATATTCGCCCAAGAGATATTTTGACAAAGGAAAACTTTGATAATGCCTTGGCTGCTGATATGGCGATTGGATGCTCTACTAACAGTATGCTCCATCTCCCAGCTATTGCTAACGAGTGTGGAATCTCTATCGATTTAACTCACGTTAATGACATCTCTGAGAGAACACCTAATATCTGTCACTTGGCTCCTGCTGGCCCAACTTATATGGAGGACTTACAAGAAGCTGGTGGTATCCACGCTGTATTGAAGAGACTTCTTGATAATGGTCTTATTAACGGCGACATTATGACTGTTACAGGTAAGACTTTGGCTGAGAATGTTGCTGACTGCGAAGTATATGATGATGAAGTTATTCGTCCTATCGATAATCCATTTACTAAGACAGGTGGTCTTGCTGTACTTAAGGGTAACTTAGCACCAGATGGCTGCGTGGTTAAGAGATCTGCTGTAGCACCTGAGATGCTCGTTCATGAGGGCCCTGCTCGTTGCTTCAACAGCGAAGAGGATGCAATCGCTTTCATTTACTCTGGAAAGGTTCAGCCTGGCGACGTTATCGTAATTAGATACGAAGGTCCTGCAGGTGGTCCTGGAATGCGCGAAATGCTCTCTCCAACTTCCGCTATTGCTGGTGCTGGTCTTGATAAGGAAGTAGCTTTGATTACTGATGGTAGATTCTCTGGTGCTACACGTGGTGCTTCAATTGGCCATGTAAGTCCAGAGGCTGTTAGCGGTGGTAATATCGCTTATGTTCACGATGGTGATATTATCTCTATCAATATTCCTGAGTATAAAATTGAACTTAAGGTATCTGATGAGGAACTCGCTAAGAGAAGGGCAGAGGATAAGCTTTATGAGAAGCCAGCTTTAACTGGTTACTTGAAACGCTATTCTAAGATGGTATCTTCAGCTGATAAGGGTGCAATTATTAATTACTAATATTTGCTGATTCTTGATTGTATTTTAAGAGGCAACAATTCTATTGTTGCCTTTTTTATTGCTATAATTCTTTGAATACTTCACCCATAGATTCTCTGAATACGAGTGCTGCCATTGAATCTTGATTGGTTTCATCTCTGTTGATGATAACTAGAGGTCCTCTAAAGTATGATGTTAATGTTGCAGCAGGATATACCGTCAATGAAGTTCCTGCTACTATCATTAGGTCTGCCTTGCGAATAGCATAGATAGCTTCTTCAAATGCATGTGGGAGGCTTTCTTCATATAGGGTAACATCAGGCCTTATAAACCCGCTTTTACAGCATCTCGGGATTGGATCTTTTGACTTAAAGATATAATCAGAAGGGAATTTTTTGCCACAATTAGAGCAGTAGTTTCTAAGCGTAGTACCATGTATTTCTAATACATTTTTACTACCAGCCTTTTGATGTAATCCATCAATATTCTGAGTAACTACAACTAAGTCCTTTGTCTTTTCTAACTCTGCGAGCTTTTTGTGAGTGATATTAGGTTCGATACCTTCGACATTAAGTTTTTGCCTATAGAACTCATAAAAAACGGATGGTTCTTTGTAAAGACATGTATGGCTTAATAGATACTCTGGCGAATAATTTTCAAAGCCAACATTAGGAGTGTTATATAATCCGTCTTTACTTCTGAAATCAGGGATTCCAGATTCTGTGGATACACCTGCGCCTCCGAAGAAAACTATATGGTTAGAGTTATTAATTAACTCCTTAAGCTTACAAAGTCTTGATTCAAATGAGTTATCCATAATTTTACATTCCTATCATGTTTGGAAGATATGCTAACACAAAGCTTGTTAAGCAACATCCGTAATAAATCCAAAGCTTAGGAGTTGTAAGTAAGTTTTTACGGATTTCTTTACGAGAAATTTCACCTTCCATAGTCTTAAGCTTCATTTTATTTAAGAATACGAAGAACAGAACTACACCTGTTACAGCAATAGCGAGTAATCCCATAATGTATACAGTATAGACCAAGAACCAAATTTGAGACTCTGTTGATGTAAGATTTCCACTTTGAACGAAAGGCATTACTTTCATTACAAGCTCAGTAGTAATAATAGAAGTAACTAGATTCATAGTCATATGAAGCAAAATAGTATTCTTAATGTTACCTGTTCTTAAGTAAATAAAAGCAAAGAACATACCAATTGCTGTAGCAAAGAAGAACTGACTGAAGTTACCATGCAATAGTCCGAACATTAAACCAGAAAGAACAACACATACATATTCTCCGTAGTGTCTTAGTCGATCAATAAGAATCTTACGGAACATTAACTCTTCAAACATAGGAGCTAATATACCGACTACAAAAGCTCTGAAGAAAACATTAGTTGACATCATTACATCAGAAATCTCATTAGTTAACTCACCTGTAAAAGGCATTGTTAATACAGCATGAATAGGGAAGCCTACTACAATTCCCATAAGAGTAAGTCCAGCCATGATTAAGGCGCAAATACACCACTTCCAAAATCCTAGCTTGTGCTTTTGAGGTGCGGATGCTGGAATCCTTTTTACTAATAAACATAATACAGGGAAGGCCATCATATAGATACATACGACCGTTAATATTAACGTAACGTATCCTCCATATACATCATAAAAGTCAGGTGCGAGCTTCATAATTAATAATTCAAGAATTGTGGCTACAACGTGCATTATTAACCACATTATAGAAAAGCGCCAACCTAGCTGGCCAAGTGTATTTTTAAGTGATGTTTTACTATCTACAATATCTCCCATATAAAACTCCATTTGTACAACTTGTTAACCTATTGTTAAAGATAGCATATAGATATCGTGTTTTGTGCTAATTAGTAGCATACTTAAAGATATCTTAAATATTTTGGAGATTTGATGGCCACAAAACACACTAAGAATACTGCTATAAAGCAACTTGATAGTGAACTTCGTGCGAAGATTCAAAAAATCGTGCTTGTTTTTATTCTTGTTATCTCAGTAATTGAGATTTGTCTTGGTGCTTATTTCCATCTATCTCATACTATGAGGCAGTCTCTATCAGAGTATGTTCTATTCAGAATAGTTGTCCCATTTGTATTGAATGTTCTCTTATATTTGACACTTTACTTTGTTAATAAATCATCAAAACTGTCAGATGTAGTACGTAATAGAGTAAGTTCTTCAGCTTTGATATTCCTTTGTGGAGAGGTATCTTTGTGCCATAGCTATTATATTCAGCTTTGGACTGTTACATTGTTTGGATTAATCTTTGCTGGAGTTTTTCATGATGCTTCTTTCCAGAAGGTTCAGTCGTATTTTTGTTATGCTTGTATAGTTTTGGCGGGTATTTGTCATATCGCAGACTATCCAGATCAGCTTGCTTATTCAATTGAATGTATTGTTGTTTCTGAGGTTGTTGCAATAGCGGTAACATACTTAGCTAGTGTCTTGGAAAAGGCAAGTTCTCAGAGATATCTACTTAACGTTAAGGCTAACGAAGGTGTTGAGAAATATAAGATGGGCTATGAGTACGATGCTTTAACTGGTGTATATTCAAGAGGTCGTCTAGATGAATTAGCTAAGGATGTGTTTACTTGGTCTAAGTCTTATGAGCCTGTTGGTATTGCAATGCTCGATATCGACGATTTTAAGAAGGTTAATGATACATACGGACACGATAATGGCGACGTTGTATTAAGACAGTTAGGTAAGCTTCTCGCATATTTTAATGACAATAAGAATATCTGCGGCAGATTTGGCGGCGAGGAGTTTTTGATTATATTCCCGAATTCCACAGCAGAAAAAGATATAGATGCGTTAAATAAAGTGAGAGAACTTTTTCAGGATATAGAGTTTGATTTTATGGACAAGCCGATTACAATAAGTGTTGGTTACCATGCTTGTAAATTTGGATCAAGCTTCGATGCGTCTTTGAAAATGGCTGATGACGCTCTTTATGAATCCAAGAGAACGGGTAAGAATAAAGTAACCGTTAAGGATTAATATGAACGAATATAACTTTGTTGGTGCAGATAAGGCAGAACTTGTTAAGCCAGTAGATGCACGATATTCCAAGTTAGGGACAGCTAAAAATTTCTACGATTATCTCTTAGGCGTTTGGTGTGCTCAGACTTGTGCTCCACGTATGCGAGAGAACTGGTCGCTTGAAAATCCAACGCTGGGTCAATGCTCAATCACAGCCTTTTTGGTTCAGGATATTTATGGTGGAGATGTCTATGGCGTACTAAGGCCAGGAGGAAACTATCACTGCTATAATGTTGTTGATGGTATTACCTTTGATTTGACTAGCGAACAATTTGGTGAAGAGGCAAAGCTACTTTCTTACGAGAATAACCCTTTACAGTCGCGCGAGGTGCATTTCGCGAAGGAAGAGAAGTACCAGCGCTATTTATATCTTAAAGAAAAAGTCGAGGAGTATATTAATGCTTAATAAATTGAATTCTTTGGCGCTTTTGCGCGGGATGATTTATGAAGAACCTTTGATTTCTCTTGTAAATGTTGCATCTGATATTGATGAGGAGCTTCCATTAGAGAATATTCTTGAGTCTTATGGTGCTTTTTGCGCTATCTTATATGAACTGAGAAGCGATGCGGATTTTTCTGAAGCTATTTGGGATGCCCTTGTAGATAATATGAATCCATATCTTAAGAGCGTAATTGAAGGCGCAGAATCATTTCCTTTAAGAAATACTCTCGAGAAGGAGCTTGATGTCCTTACTCAGATTGGCTCTGTTGATTCTAAGGAGTTATCAGCTTCTATAAATTATGATGGTTATATTCCTGAATTTACTTCATCTAAGGTGGATTTTAAGTCTCGTTATCTTGAGATGATAAGTAATATTTCTACTACAGGTTATGGCGTATATGCTAGAAATAATATTTTTAAAATTGTTGAAGGAAAATTAGAACCAGTTAAGCACCCTGATCCAATTCGAGCTGGAGATTTATTTTGTTATGAGATGCAGCGTGAGAAGGTAGTTAATAATACTCGTAATTTTGTCGAGGGAAGAAGCTTTGCTGATGTTTTGCTTTATGGTGACGCTGGTACTGGTAAGTCATCTACAGTTAAGGCAGCATCTAGAATGTTCTTTGATAAGGGTGTTCGTCTCGTAGAACTTCCTAAGAGTGAAATTAATAATCTTGCAGACGTAATCGAGTATATTTCTAATATCCCATTGAAATTCATTATTTTTATAGATGATATTTCTTTTGATGCTGATGACGACCGAATTGGTTCTTTAAAGTCCGTTATTGAAGGTGCTGCATCCGGTGGAAGAAAGAATGTAGTTATCTATGCTACAAGTAACAGACGCCATATGATTAAGGAGACGTTCTCTGCTCGTGAAAATGAAATCCATAGTAGCGATACTATAGCAGAGCAGATGAGTTTATCAGAGCGATTTGGTTTAAGAGTATTATTCGATAAGCCTAATAAGATTACATTCTTAGAAATCGTTAAAAATCTTATGAAGCTTCGAGGCATTGAAATGCCTGAAGATGAAATGGCTGTGCAGGCAGAACGTTTTGCTACTAGAAGTGGAGGAAGGTCAGCAAGAGTCGCAAGACAGTTCGTTGATAGTCTATAAATAAAAAGGGAACTTATTTCTAAGTTCCCTTTGTTTTTTGATTAGGTATTAACCCAAATTAGTAGTTTAAATAGTAACTAAAATCAAGAGCACCAGTTGCTGCAAGAATGATATTGATGATGAAAACTACAATACCGATAATACCAAGTACGAGACCTGCTGTTGCCATACCGGACTTGTTACCCTTAGACTTAGCAACGATAGCGCAGATGATAGCTGCAACAGCACATGGTGAGCAGCAAAGAACACCGAGGATACCTGTTACGAGTGCTGCGATTGCTGGACCCTTACCTGCCTGTACATTTGCAGGAATATCATTGTTGAACTCTGCGGATACTGGCTCGTAGTACTGAGCGTTGTTATCATTTTCCATATTTCTTTACCTCCATAACAAACTGACCATATATTAACACAAATATCTTTTACAAAAGATAAAGATTTCTTAAAGTTCCAAAGCATAGAAGTGCTATACCAAATACTGTAATACAGATAATATTCCACTTAGGAAGATCTTTGTGATCTTCGATTTTATAAATCACATAAACACATTCCAAAGCAAATAGTGGCCATGTAAAGAAAAGAAACTGGTTAAATTGGTACGCGCTTTTAAAGTCTAGTCTGCTTAAGCTAATAAACATTCTAGTTATTCCGCAACTAGGACAAGGTAATCCAGTAAGTTTTAAAAACGTGCATGGAAGACCGTGCCCCGTTATTTGAATGATAATAAAATATGCTATTCCGATGCAAATAGCTATTAAAATATCACGAATTGTCTTTTTCCATGTGGTATTCATGTCACTAATATACACTCATCCACATATATAGAAAATATAGTGTATAATTATTTGGTTAAAATGAGGTTTAATATGGCAATTAGTAATAACATTTTAGATTTTATAGGGCATACACCACTTATCAGGCTTAACAGAATGGTTAAGCCTGGTAGTAGTGAGGTGCTTGTTAAGTTTGAAGGTCTTAATGTAGGTGGATCAATTAAGACTCGTACAGCTCTTAATATGATTAATAAGGCTGAGGCGGATGGTCTTCTTAACGAAAACAGCATTATTGTCGAACCAACAAGCGGTAACCAGGGAATTGGACTCGCGCTTATTGGTGCAGTTAAGGGTTATAAGACCGTAATTATCATGCCTGATTCTGTTAGTGAGGAAAGAAGAAAACTTGTTAACCATTATGGCGCAGAAGTTGTTTTAACTCACGATGATGGAGACATTGGTAAGGCTATTCAGGACTGTATTGAAGTTGCAATGCAAATGAAGGCTAATGATCCTAATGTTTTTATTCCACAGCAGTTTGAGAATCCTGCTAATGTCGAAGCTCAGTATAAGTTTACTGCTAATGAAATCATGGAACAGGCTGGAAAGAAGATTGATGGCTTTGTTTCTGGAATTGGAACTGGAGGCACTATTACAGGTATCGGTAAGGCTCTTCGTGAGCAAAATCCAGATATTGAGATTTGGGCATTAGAACCAGAGCATGCAGCAATTCTATCTGGTGGTTCAATTGGTACTCATGTTCAGATGGGAATTGGTGATGGATTGATTCCGGCTATTCTTGATACAAATATCTTTAACAATACAGCTATTGTTACTGATGAAGAGGCATTAAAGACTGCAAAGGAATTGTCTTCTAAGGAAGGAATTCTTTGTGGTATATCTAGTGGAACCAATGTTGCTGGTGCTTTGAAGCTCGCTGAAAAGCTAGGTGAAGGTAAGACTGTTGTTACTGTACTTCCTGATACAGCTGAGAGATATTTCTCGACACCATTATTTGAAGATTAATTGTTTATTATTATTGGAGGTAGATATATGAAGATGAAGAAGATTGTTGCAGTTGCATTAACACTTTCAATGGTCATTGGTATTGCAGGATGCTCTAAGAGTAAGAAGATTACAACTGATAGTTTTGTAAGCGTTGTTGAATCAATGGGTGCATCTGAGGTTAAGTTTAGTAAGCTTAACAGAGTTGATCAAGATGATATCGAAGAAGGTGTTTATTCTCAGTTTGACGGATCTGATATTGAGGATATGGATGGCTATGAAGCGGTAGCTGATAGATTTGATTTTCCATTTGAAGCTGAAGATATCGTAAGTGGTGCTGTATACGTAAGAGCTACTAACTTCGATGTTGAAGAGCCAGAGGATCTTGAGGATGCTGAGATTGATGCTATTATCGCTACTCAGATTACTCTTTCTGAAGATATGTCTGATGATGTTATCGAGTATTATGCAGATCTTTTGGATATGATTAGTGTTGATATCGATGATTTGAGTGATGAAGAGTACTCTGAAAAAGATGGTACATTAAGAATTAACGTTGATGTAGAGGACTTGGTAGCTCGTATTCCTGATTTAAGCATTTTCCAGCTTCTTATGGCTTTCTCTGAAGAAGATGTACAGAATACTATTAATGATGTTATCGATAACGCTTCTGGTAATGTTTGCCTCGGCGTTTATGTAAACGGTGAGTCAGTAGTTGTAGTTATTGGCGTAGGTTATGGCGTAACACCAGAATTAGTTGGTGATCTTTGCTCTGACTTAGGTCTTGAGTCTCCTCTTGATGTTGACGCTAATTCCGATATTGCAAATGGAATTATGGATATGGTTGAAGATGAGATAATGAATGCTTTCTCTTCAATTGGGTTTTAATGGAGGTTAATTACAATGGAATTATCTTTCGAGAAGTTGCCTAAGAATCTTGATGAAATGATGGCTACACCATATGCTAGCCTTAATCAGCCTGAATACGGAGCTGCTCTATTTATTGCTTCTATGATGGCTTATGATGAAGATAGAGAAGCCGCCTTCAAGATGGTTGAGTATTTGATGGGGCCTGCTGGTCTTAATCCATATACAAAGCAGTTCTTAAATGACAGAATGCAGGACGGTAAGTCTTATGTTGTAAGATCCTATTTTAAGGGTTCTTCTCCTAAGAATAATTATCAGCCTTCTGAGCCATATACTACCGTTGATATTGAACAGCGTGCAGATTCAATGGTGGAGGGTAGATGTCGCCTTTGGATGCAGTCAACTGGTGCTGACTCAAAGCGCGAGATTAGAATGAGACTTAAGCCTTCTACAAATCAGTCGTTTGTAGAAGATCAGATGCTTCTTGCAGGTATCAGAATGCCAGAAGCATTAGATCCTTGGGCATAAGATAACAAAAGGAGTATATACATGAAAGAAATTTCTTCACTTTTAGGTTACAGACAGGATATCAAGGTTCTTGATGCTACAATCCGTGATGGTGGTCTTGTTAACAATTTCCAGTTCTCTGATGAGTTCGTTCGTGAGCTTTATAAGACAAACATCAAGGCTGGTGTTGATTACATGGAAATTGGTTATCGTGCAGATAAGGAACTTTTTGATGTAAATAAGTTTGGTAAGTGGAAGTTCTGTGACGATGACGAAGTAGCAAGAGTAATCGGCGAGAAGGATGAGCGTGTTAAGCTTTCCATTATGGCTGACGTTGGACGTTGTAACTACAAGCAGGATATTCAGGATAGAGCTAATTCTCCAATCGACCTCATTCGTGTTGCTACATATGTAAACACAATCCCAGCAGCAGTAGATATGATTGAAGATGCTAAGAATAAGGGCTATGAAGTTACTGCTAATGTAATGGCTATTTCTACAGCTCAGGAGGGTGACGTTAAGGCTGCACTCGAGATGCTTTGTAAGTCTCCTGTTGATGTTATTTATGTAGTTGACTCTTATGGTTCTATCTATCCAGAGCAGATGCAGAGAATTGCTGAGCTTTATATGTCATATGGTGAGAAGTATGGTAAGCAGATTGGTATCCATGCTCATAACAACCAGCAGCTTGCTTTTGCTAACACAATTGAGGCTGTAGGTGATGGTATCAACTGGCTTGACGCTACTTATGCTGGTATGGGACGTGGTGCAGGTAACTGCTCTATCGAGAATCTCTTGGGCTTCTTAAGAAATCCTAAGTATAACATCTTCCCAGTAATTAAGTTCATTGAAGATTATATGGTTCCTTTGAAGGAAGGTGGTGCTAAGTGGGGTTATGATCTCCAGTACCTCATGACTGGTCTTTTGAATCAGCACCCACGAAATGCAATCGCATTTACAGATTCAGGTCGTAAGGATTTTACAGAGTTCTATAAGGAAGTAGTAGCTCAGGATTAATTAGTCTATTTGGGGGATAAGTCAGATGGCTGGTAAGAAGTTTATTAGTTTAGTCGCAGCTTTATTAGCAACTGTAGTAATGCCATTATCAATAATTACACCTAATGCTGTAGTTAATGCTGATATAGCGACTGTAGCAAATGCTATTATTCAAAATGGTGCTCATCGCTGTAATGTAACCGAACCTAGAAGTGGTAAGGTCTTTGTTCAGCTAGAAGGTAGTTTTGATGCTACTTCTAAGGAAGCTATTCTTAATCAGATTAATGGTTATAGATTGGAAGCTTGCCAGAATGGATACCCAGATCCACGTAATCGTGGAAGACGACTTACTATGGCTGACTATGTACCTATCAGATGGTCTCGTGGCCTTGAAGAGATGTCTATGCTTAGAGCTGCTGAGGCTACATACACTCGTTTCCATATCAATCTAAGTGGAGATACATGTTGGAATTCTGCTTATGATGTTACTTCTTATGCTGAAGTACTAGCATGGAGTGGAAGTATCCCTGGGGGTATTTCACAGTGGTATGCAGAGCGCTCTTCTTGGGTTAATGGTGGAAGAGGTGAGACTGGTCACTATACAGCAATGATTAATCCAGATAATACTTATTGTGGTATATCTGGTTTTGCTGGAACTCAGGCTGGTGAGTTTACAACTGGTAGTGGATACGATGAGTCAAAGATGAATGTTAGTTTGTATAATTCACAGCTCGCTGAAATCACTGCTTCTCAGATTGCTAATATTTCTATCACTTGTTCTGGAACAGCTTGCTATACTGGCTTAAATTCTAAGGTATACGTTTCTTGTACTATGAATGCAGCTGGGTACGCTGGAAGAAGAGCTTTCCCAGGCATTAAGGTATTACCTACATCTTGGACATGTTCTAATCCATCAGTAATGACAATTGACCAGGCTGGTAATATCCATGGTGTAGTTCCAGGTAACGGTAATGTAAGCTGTGTAGTTAACGGTGTAACTTATGCCGCTAGTATTAGAGTCGTAGATGCGGCTTTAATACGTGATTTTGCTTCAAGACTTTATTCTGTTGCTTTGAATAGAACTCCTGATCCTGCAGGTCTTGCATATTGGACTGAGAGACTTGCTAATCGTCAGATAACTGGTACTCAGGCTGCTTATGGATTCTTCTTTAGTAATGAGTTCTTAAATGCAAATTTAAGTAACGATGAGTATATTACTCGTTTGTATCGCACATTCTTAGGACGTGAACCAGAAGCTCAGGGATTTGCTTACTGGCAGGGAAGACTTGCATCTGGATCTTCTCGTCTTGATGTATTCTATGGTTTCTCTAATTCAATTGAGTTTGCTGGTATTTGTGCATACGCTGGAATTAATCCTTAATGATTAGTTTTTTTAGAAAAAAGAAATTACAGGCGCTATTAAGTGAGGTTCGCGCTTATGTGGACCAAAAACTTGAGGCGCCTGTCTCTTATTGTGAAAAATCTATAGATTGCTGTGAAGCGATGCCAATGGCTATGCCGATGCCGATGAAGAAGCGGTGCGCTATTGCTTCCGCACCAGCGTCTCCTGCACCTAGGTCTGTAAAGGATTATGTTGATTCTCAAATCGATGAAGGATTCTCTCAGATGCTTATGCGTAAGATAGATGAGAAGGGAATGACAGACGTCGAGTGTTATAAAAAGGCAGGTGTCGACCGTAAGCTATTTTCTAAGATAAGAAGTAATCCTGATTATCATCCTAAGAAGAATACTGTGTTAGCATTTGCCGTTGCTTTGGAACTTTCCTTGGATGAAGCTAAGGATATGTTAATGAAAGCAGGATATGCTTTATCCAATAGCCGCAGATTTGACTTAATTATGGAGTATTTCTTTATCAATGGCATCTATAATATACGTGATATTAATTCCGTGTTACTTCAGATGGACGAAGAATTATTAGGTGCTTGATTATGAAGATTACATTTAATGAAAATCAAGAGATTGTAGACAGGGTTAAAGAAGGCCTTAAGCGTACTGGTGGGTATTGTCCCTGTCGACTACAAAGAACAGAGGAGAATAAGTGCATGTGTAAAGAATTCAGGAATCAAATAGCAGATTCTGAATTTGAGGGTTATTGTCACTGTATGCTTTACTACAAGTCAAAGTAGGAGGTAGTTATGGAAGTTAATGTTACATATGATAATTTTAAAAAAGTCGTATTAGAATCTGATAAGCCTGTACTTGTTGATTTCTGGGCTACTTGGTGTGGTCCATGTCAGATGTTAGGGCCAGTATTAGCAGAGGTTGCTAAGGAGAAAGAAGGCTCACTTGTAGTAGCTAAGGTTAATGTAGATGAAGAGATGGTGCTGGCAGGCCAGTTTGGCGTAGAGAGTATCCCGCTGGTTTTATTGTTTAATAACGGAGAATATAAGTCGAAGTTTGTAGGGTATAGAACAAAAGCTGACGTTGATGCATTCTTAGATGAATCATTGAGCTAAAATTAAGCCTCCAATCGGAGGCATTTTTAATGTCGCTTTTGATGCGACCTCTGGTACTTCGTTTGTTTCTATAATTCAGACATAACAAAACAAACGGAGGAAAAAACAATGAAAAAGAATCTCACAGAATTGGTATTCATCTTGGACAAGAGCGGAAGCATGGGTGGTATGGAGTCTGATACAATCGGAGGCTTCAACTCAATGATTGAGAAACAGAAGAAGGAAGATGGTGAATGCTTAGTATCATGTGTCTTGTTTGATAATGATTCTGAGGTTATCTATGACAGAGTCCCTGTTGATCAGGTTAAGCCTATGACTCTAGATGATTACTGCGTTGGTGGTTGTACAGCATTGGTTGATAGCTTAGGTGGCGCAATTCATCACATCTCAAATGTACATAAGTATATTCGCGAGGAAGATAGACCAGAAAACACTATTTTCATTATCACAACAGATGGATATGAAAACGCTAGCCATAAGTACACTGCTAAGAAGTTAAAGAAAATGGTATCTGAGAAGACAAAGAATGGTTGGGAATTCATCTATATGGCTGCCAATATTGATGCAGTATCAACAGGCGCTAATTTTGGTATTCGCGCAGATCGTGCAATTAACTATAATTGTGATTCTGAAGGAACAGCAATTATGTATGACGCAGTGTGCGAGGCTGTATCAAATGTTCGTAGTTGTAGGAAGATGGGAAGCGCTTGGGCTGCACGTGTGAACGACGATTATAAAGCTCGTGGAAGAAAATAAGAATTAGAAAAGTATAGAAAAAGCCACTACTTCTATTATGAGTAGTGGCTTTTCTACTTTTTGGAATAATTATTATTTTAAGATGGTATAATTATTTGCTATGGGACTTATAGAATTATTGTTGCTATCAATCGGACTTGCAATGGATGCTTTTGCAGTATCAATCTGCAAAGGTTTGGCGATGAAAAAAATCACTATTAAGGAATGCTTGATTTGTGGAGTCTGGTTTGGTGGATTCCAAGGTGGTATGCCTATTATCGGTTATTTCCTAGGCATTAGTTTTGCCTCATTCATTACTAAGATTGCTCCATGGGTTGCGTTTGTCTTGCTCGCATTTATTGGTGGCAATATGCTCAAAGAAGCTTTTTCAAAAGAGGAAGAAGAGGCTAAGCCTGGGCTTGATGTTAAGACCATGTTCATTATGGCTATTGCAACTTCTATCGATGCTTTAGCAGTTGGTATTACTTTCATGGCTGTACCAGTCACAGTTTTAGATGCTACTCAGCTAATTAATACATTATTTGGATGTATAACAATTGCAGTAGTTACATTCCTAATTTCAGCTGTTGGAGTAAAAATAGGTAATATTTTCGGTAATAAATTTATGTACATCGCTGAAGCTGCTGGTGGAATTGTTTTGATATTAATTGGACTTAAAATAATTTTGGAGCATCTAGGAGTAATCGCTCTTTGAAAATAAGACAGGCAATTAGGAGGTCTTACACATGGAAGTTAAAATGGAAAAAATCACCAAAATCTTCCCTAGTAGAGATAAGAAAGATAAGGCTGAGGTAGTAGCAGTTAACGACTTTAGCTTTGAAGTACCTGATGGTTCATTGGTGTGTTTGTTAGGCCCTTCTGGTTGTGGTAAGAGTACTCTCCTCTATATGATTTGTGGACTTGAGACTCCTACATCTGGAAGAATCAATTTCGGAGAGCAGGATGTGACTGACCTTCCAGCAGAAAAGCGTGGAGTTGGACTTGTTTTCCAAAATTACGCTTTGTACCCACATCTTACAGTAAGGCAGAATATTAAGTTCCCACTCGAGAATTTGAAGGGTGAGGAGAGACCTACTAAGGAAGAGATGGATAAGAGAGCTTTAGAAGCAGCTAAGCTTGTTCAGATTGATGGTCTTATGGATAGAAAACCTGGTCAGATGAGTGGTGGTCAACAGCAAAGAGTTGCTATCGCTAGAGCTTTGGTTAAGATGCCTAAGGTTTTGCTTATGGATGAGCCTCTATCTAACCTTGATGCGAGACTTCGACTTCAGACAAGAGAAGAAATTAGACGAATCCAGCGTGAAACAGGTATTACTACAATCTTTGTAACTCATGACCAGGAAGAGGCTATGAGTATCTCAGACATGATTGTTGTTATGAAGGATGGTGTTTTGCACCAGACCGGAAAGCCTCAGGAAGTTTACGATAATCCGGTTAATCTTTTTGTTGCCAAGTTCTTAGGGACACCTGCTATTAATGTATTTGAAGGTAAGGTTAAGAACGAGAACCTTTATATTGGTGAAGAAGCCGTCTTAGAGGTTAAGGGCGTAGAGGATAAAGATGTTTGGGTTGGTATTAGACCAGAAGGTTTTGATCCTGATGAGAATGGTAGATTTACGTGTAAGATGCAGGGTATCGATGTAATGGGCAGAGATATAAGTGTAGTTTGTCGAAATATGGCTTCTAAGGAAGTTATCAGAGCTATCGTAAGTGCTGAAAATGATGTTAAGGCCTCTAGTATGGAAGTAAAATTCAATATTAAGCCTCATAAGACATTTTTATTTGATAAGACAACAGAAGAGAGGATTAGATTTTAATGAGCTCAGGTAAACAACTAAGCGGAGTGGGCCATACGGCTACTACAATTCGCGGATGGCTTTATCTGCTACCAGCACTTCTGTTTTTGGCTGCATTTATGATTTATCCGCTGATTGACGTATTAATCTATTCCATCGAGGAAGGTTATAATTCAGCTTCTCAGACATCATTTGGTATAGGTCTTTATAACTATAGATATGTCCTTAGAGATCCTTATTTCCTTAAGGCTGTAAAGAATACTTTTATTCTTGTTATCATTACGGTTCCTATTTCTACAGGACTGTCATTGCTTGTTGCTTTGGGACTTAATTCTATTAAGAAACTCAAGAATATGTTTCAGACTATCTTCTTCTTGCCATATGTAACTAATACATTGGCGGTAGGTCTTGTATTTATGATTTTGTTTAGGAAGACCGAGTATTCTGATGGTTTGGTTAACATGATTTTAAGCCTATTTGGTATGACACCAATTGATTTTATCGATGGTCCATACTGGGCGAAGATGATGGTTCTTTGTATTTATGTAATTTGGATTGTAATGCCATTTAAGATTTTGATTTTAACTTCTGCATTAGCTTCTGTACCTGATGTTTATTATCAAGCTGCAAAAATTGATGGCACACCGTCTTGGAGAGTTTTTACTAAGATTACTCTTCCAATGATTGCTCCAATGATTGTGTATCTTATAATCACAGGATTTATTGGAGCTTTTAAAGCATATTCTGATGCAGTTGCTATCTTTGGAGTAAATCTTAATGTTGCTGATATGAATACTATCGTAGGTTATGTGTATGACATGCTTTATGGTGATGGTGGTGGATATCCATCCTATGCATCTGCTGCGGCAATAATTTTATTCGTAATAGTACTTACAATTACTGTTATCAATCTTGTGGTTAGTAGCCAGGCTACTGATATTACTTAAGGGAGGAGGAAAGATATGAAAATTAAGAAAACACTTATTTATTTCTTTCTCTCGATATGGGCAATTATTGTATTGTTCCCATTCTATTGGATGTTATTAACAAGTATTAAGAGTTATGCTTCGTATTCTGGAGAAAAGGTTCCTAAGTTCTTTACTACTAGTCCTACGTTTGAGAATTATTCATCTGCATTTACTGCAGTTCCTCTTGCTAAGTATTTTGGCAATACGCTTATATTTACATTAGCAACTACTGCAATAATGGTTATTGTAATTATCTTTTCGGCTTACGCATTTGCAAGAATTGATTTTAAAGGTAAGGACCTAGTATTTCTTATGTTCTTGGCACTCATGATGATACCTAATGAGCTTGTCATTATTACTAACTTTGTTACTATTACTAACCTAGGACTTAGAAACACTTTCTTAGGACTTATTTTGCCATCGGTTACATCTGTCTTTTACATCTACCTATTAAAAGAGAATTTCGAGCAGGTGCCAGACGAGCTTTATTATGCTGCTAAGGTAGATGGTACCTCGGATTTGAAGTATCTCTTTAAGGTTATGGTTCCTGTATGTAGACCAACAATTATTACCGTAATTATTCTTAAGGTAATCGAGTGCTGGAACTCATATGTATGGCCAAGACTTATTACTGATGATCAGAACTATTACCTCGTATCTAATGGTATACAGGAGATAAGAGAAAATGGTTTTGGTAGAGATAACATTCCTGCTATGATGGCTGCTGTTGTTGCTGTATCTGTTCCGCTAATTATTCTGTTCTTAATCTTTAGAAATAAGATTATGGCAGGCGTGTCAAGGGAGGGTATAAAGGGATGAGTATTCGAAGAACTTTATCTGCTTTTTTGGCAACAACAATTATTGCATCTTCTATGTTGCTTACAGCTTGTCATGGAAGTGGTAGAAGGGTTGGATTTGAGTGTCCAGAAAACTTTGACACAAGTCGCGATTATGAGATTACATTCTGGGCTAAAAATGATACTAACTTAGCACAGACAAGAATATATAATCAGGCGATTGAAGACTTCGAGGCTTTGTATCCAAATATTCATGTAACTTTGCGTTTGTATACGGATTACAACAAGATTTATAACGACGTAATTACTAATATTGCGACAAATACTACGCCTAATGTTTGCATCACATATCCAGATCATATTGCGACTTATATTTCTGGTAATAACACAGTAGTTCCGCTTGATAATCTAATTTATGACGAGCGCTATGGTCTTGGTGGTAGCGAGGTCAGATTTGATGCTCCTACACCTGAAGACATGATTGAGGCATACATGGATGAATGTATCATTGGCGACAATCATTATTGTTTGCCATATATGCGTTCTACTGAGGCTCTTTATATTAACAAGACTTTTGTTGAGGCTTTGGGATTTGAGCTTCCAGAAGTAGTGACTTGGGACTTTATGTGGGAAGTATCTAATGCTGCTATGGCTCAAAATTCTGACGGAACTTTTGTAGTTAATGGTCAGGATGTAATGATTCCGACTATCTACAAGTCATCTGACAATATGATGATCACTATGCTTCGTCAGCTAGACGCTGGTTATTCTGATGATGCGGGTAGTATTTATATTTTTAACGACGATACAACAAATATACTTCATACGGTAGCTGATGAGGTTGCTCAGGGAGCATTCTCTACTTTTACTGTATCAGGTTATCCAGGCAACTTCATTAATGCTGGACAATGTATTTTTGCTATCGATTCTACTGCTGGTTCGACTTGGATGGGCCCACATGCTCCACTTCAAGATATAGATGAGTCTGAACTTGTAGACTTTGAGATGGTCGTAAGACCGGTGCCTCAGTTTGATGCTGATAACCTTCAGATGATTTCACAGGGGCCTTCTATTTGTGTGTTTAATAAAGAAGATTCTAATGAGGTTTTGGCGTCCTGGCTTTTTGCTCAGTATTTGCTTACAAATGAGGTTCAGATTGCATATTCTGGCACAGAAGGTTATGTACCGGTTACTCTTCTGGCTCAGCAAAGCGAGGAGTACAGGGCGTACCTTGAGGATCCTTCTCAGTACTCAATTAAGATTGATGCCGTTAACATGCTTCTTCAAAATATCGACAATACATTTGTTACACCTGTCTTTAATGGCTCTACATCTCTTCGAAATGCAGCTGCTCAATTAATTAATAGCGTTGTTAAGTCAGTGCGTAGACGTGAGGCTATCACTGACGATTATATTAATAATTTGTATGCAGAGGTTACTGCACTTTATCGTTTGGATCAGTTAGGGGGAGGTAAAGATGGTAAGGCTAACTTAGGCCCTTTGCCTACTCAGTCAAAGATTATGCTTGGTTCTATAGGTGCAGTTTGGATAGGATTTTGCGCTTATTTTGCCTTTGATTTGTACAAAAAGAAGAAAAACGCATAAGGGTATTTCACTATAAATTTATAAGACTATAATTGCTTTGAAATTAGTCGCGAGGAACTATATTAACGCGTGCTAATAAAAGGAGAGTTATGAAGAATTTTAAGAGAGTTATTTCTGTAGCAATGGTTGCAGCAATGGCAGTATCTGTATTCGCATGTGCAGCTGATACAGCTGAGACAGCAGAGACAGAGGCTGAGATCGTTACAAACGGTATTTCTTATGATGAGTATGTAGCAGCTGAGCTCGATACAGAGGTTACAGTTGATGTTTATGTTCAGGCTACACAGGGTTGGTGGAATGATTCCATCACAGTATATGCAGCTGATCAGGATGGCGCTTACTTCATTTATGGTATGGCTTGCTCTGAGGAAGATGCTGCTCTTCTCGAGTCTGGTACAATGATCGAGGTTACAGGTTATAAGAGTGAGTGGTCTGGCGAGATTGAGATTACAGACGCTACATTTACAGTAGTAGAAGGTGCTGATACATACATCGCTGAGCCTATTGATCTTACAGCTGATTTTGGTAATGACGATGCTCTTATCGCTCACCAGAACGCATTCTTCTCTATGGATAACCTTACAGTAGTTGAGTCTGCTGATGGCGCAGCATTCCTTTATAGCTGGGATGGATCTGGTTCACAGGGCGATGACCTCTATTTCACAGAATCTAACGGTGATGCTACAGCTACATTCACAGTTGAGTCTTACCTCACAGGTGCTGACACAGCAGTTTACCAGACAGTTGAGGGCCTCCAGGTTGGTGATACAATCAACGTATCTGGCTTCCTTTACTGGTATGAGGGTGTTAACCCACACATCACATTCGTAGAAGTTCAGTAATTTACGATTTGATTAAGAATTAGCATAAAGCCTGTCTCTTAATGGGACAGGCTTTTTTATTGTGCTATAATCGTAAAGGAAATTTTATGGAGGTATTATTTATGGCTGAAAATAATGTTAATGGTGAAATCGTACCTGAGGTTAAGGCTCCTGTAGATACTAGTGCAAAGATTGAGATTCCTAAGGATGCTGTAACAGCACCTGCATCAGTTGCTGTTCCTGTAGCTCCTGTTGAAGCTCCAGTTGTAGATCCTAAGGCTTCGGCAGCTGCTAAGAAGGCAGATGATAAGGCAGCAAAGAAGGCTGCAGACAAAGCTGCTAAGGCTGAGGCTAAGCAGAATAAGAAGAGCGAGAAGAAGGTTAAGAAGACTGCAGAGGCATTGGCTAAGATTGATCAGTGCCCTAAGGAATATAAGCCAGTATCTACTGGAACATATTTCTGGACTGGATTCCTTTGTCTCCTTCCAGCAATTGGTATCATTATTACAATCATTATGTCCATTGTTCCACGTAACAAGAATATTAAGAACTTTGTTCGTGCGATCTTGATTGCTGATGCTATTTGCATCATCTTGTTCTTGATTATGTCTATCATTACTGTTGCGTTTGGTGGTAACCAGGTTGCTGACTTGATTTGGCCATTTGCTCAGTTTGTTGAGGATATGGCATCTGCTCTTGGCCTCTAATTGATATATATACTTGAAAATTACTAAGCCCTGTCGTATCGGCAGGGCTTTTTGTATCCCATTAAACACATCTTAGTCCCTCATTTGTAACATTGTTACCCTAAAATCTTAAGTAACAGTATTGGAAAGTGAGGCAATGTCGCTTATGGAAGAACAGCTTATTTCAAAGATTGAGCTCCTTAAGGTAGCTAATATTTCTTATGGAACACTTTACCGTTGGAAGAGATTGGGTCTTATCCCAGAGGCTTGGTTTATTCACAAGGCTACTGAAATTGGTCAGGCTACATACCTCCCACGCGAAAAGGTTCTTGCTCGTATCGAGCGCATTCAGGAACTTAAGAACGAGCTTACAGTAGAGCAGATGCAGGAGTTGTTTTCTGCTAATGTTAAGAGCTTCAAGATTCCTCTTAAGGATTTCCGTGAGCTTGATCTCGTTTCTAAGATTGCAATTACAGCTTTTACAAGTATTTTCCCATTAAAGGAATACCTCGATTTTAATGACGTATTCTCAATGTATGTTGTAGATCACCTTATGAAGCTTTCTGGATTCTATCTCGAGGATGCAAAGCAGGTTTTAAGACTACTTTGTAAGTATCTTTCTAAGGAGACATCCAAGGACTATCAGCTCCTTCTTCTCCGTAAGATGGGTGTACCTATGACGGTTCTAGTTAAGGGTGATGAGGAAATCTTGCTCGAAGACAATACAGAGATTGTTGCTTGTGCTAACTTGGTTGAGTTCGAGTCTGCACTTAAGAATAGACTTATCGCTTAATGGCTTCGATTAATGTTAAAGGCATCCGTCGCTTAAGTGCTTTATCTGAGCCTATGCGACTTGATATCTTGACGGTAATTGCATCGTCAGGAAGTTGCTGTGCAAGTGATATTCTATCTAACTTTAATATCACTCAACCAACCTTGTCTCATCATATGAGTGTCTTAATCGAGAATAATCTCGTTACTGCAAAGAAGGATGGCAGGTTTGTAAGATACACAATTAACAAGTCTGGAATTGAAGATTTAAAGTTTATTCTTGATATGCTAATTGAAGGCACTCCGGCAACTGAGATTTCTTCAACTGAGGAGCCTTCTGAAGAAAAAGAAACTAAGAAAAAGAAGAAGCCTGAAAAGAAGAAAAAAGATAAAAAGATGAAAAAGTAAATCAAA
>JAKSRJ010000003.1 GCA_024403715.1 Saccharofermentans sp.
TAATCATGGACGCTAATATTAGTGACGTTTTGAAGAGATATGATGAGATTGCAGAATTAATCCTTGAGCAGAAGATTGATGAATTCGCTGATAAGATGGATGAGAAGCCACCTGAAGAAGATGATGTTACATATGAGCAGTACCTCCATAGAGTAGCAATGAAGGAGACTGAGGAACAAAGTCTTCTTATGGAAGAAGAGCCACAGGACGCTCTTGGTGGTAAGTCTATGAACGAGTACTTTGCAGGCCTTCCTGTAGAGCAACTTATAGAAATCCTTGAGTACTCTGCTGTAGAGTTGGACAGAGGTGTTCCTCAGAGCGTAATCAATGCTCTCGTTGGCCTAGAAGATGGTTCTAAGGTTGAAGCATACGCTCGTGTTATGGTTCGTGAGGCAGCTTGGACTGAAGCAGAACTTGGCAATGATGATGTAATCTTCGAGATGGAATTTCAGAAGGTTAGAGCTTCATTGAAGGTCTTAGCAGGACGCCATGATGCTACACTTATTTCAGATGTTTTGGATAGGTTTATGAGCTATCCACAGACACATAGTTTTGTTGCTGATTCTATCGCTGAGTATATTGAGTCTTTCCCTGAGGAAGCTCCAGCTGAATTGATTTCAAGACTTGAAGAGCATAAGGATGATGGAATGACCGGCCCATGTGAGGATTTGGTTGTCATCCTTACAAATATTGGTAAAGAGAAAAAGTCTGAAGAGATTTATAACGCTCTTCGTATGGCTTTCCGCTCTATGGAAAACAAGATTTACGCTGTTATTTGCTTCGCTGATTATGGTGATGACAGAGCAGTTAACCTCCTTAAGAACTATATCAACCGTCATCAAGACTCTATTAGCAGAGACCTCTTCTACGAGATGATGTCTGCAATCCAGAATCTTGGCGGTGATATCGAAGGTGTAGAAGATCCTTTCGGAGACTTCAGAAAGAACTAATTTTATGATTACAGAAAGAACTCCTGGAGTTTACGAGCTTCTTGGCAAGCTCGAGGATGTCTCATACTCTAACAACTTTATGTTTGGCCATCAAAATGCTGGTCATATCGGCGTGTCGATTAAAGAACATGATGGAACAGAGTCTGACGTTAAAAACTTAGTTGGCAAGCACCCTAAGGTTGTAGGTATTGATACATTAAGTTTCTTCGGCTACGAGGGAACTATGGATCAGTTAGTTAAGGTAACAAAACAGCTTCATAAGGAAGGGTGTATTATTACTTTATCTTCCCATATGCCTAACTTTTCTCTAGGTGGCGACGATTACTACGATTATTCCCCTAATTTTACTGATGGAGATATCGGCAGAAGAATTATGCCAGGCGGCGACCTTAATCCTAAGTTTTTACGCTTTTTGGACCATATTGCAAAGTTTGTAAACGAGTGCATTGACGTTGACGGCGAGCCTATTCCAATGATTTTTAGACCTTTCCACGAGGATAATGGCGATTGGTTTTGGTGGGGACGTAAGCACTTGCCAGATGAAGATTATAAAAAGTTGTTCCGATATACGGTGGATTATTTACAGGGTGAGAAAGGCGTTAAGAGCCTAGCTTATTCCTACTCTCCTAACGGATTTTTCAGTTCAGAAGAAGACTATATGAAGCGCTATCCAGGGGACGATTATGTTGATGTTTTGGGTATGGATATTTATCGTGATCATCCATCATCTGATGATAAATTCTTCGAGAAACTTAAGACTTCGCTTCAGTATATTTTTGAGTGCTCTATGCAGCATGGTAAGACTTATGCGATTACTGAGATTGGTATGCGTGTATTAGATACACCAGAAGGTTACTACGAAGGATTATCTCCTTCACATAACGTGATTAAGAATTTTTATACAGAGTTATTATCAAGTTTGTCTTCATATGAAGCAGGATCTAGATGTGCGTATATGCTTGCTTGGGCTAATTTCTCAGATCAGCAGTTCTGGGTCCCATATCAGATTGTAGGGGATAATGGCGAAGTTAAGTTCCGTCACGAGATGTGTGATGACTTTGAAGCATTCTGTAAGGACACAAGGATAATTCTGGCTGATTAATATGAGTAAGTATGATCTAATTCTCTACGACTTAGACGGCACCATCTGGGATTCTGTCGGCGTAATCATGGATTCGTTTAAGGCTTGTTACCAAGAAGTTTTGGGCTCATGTGACAGAACCGATGAGGATCTTATGAGCTATATCGGTCGTCCATTAATAGATACTTTCGAAATGCATGACGCTATTACAGCACAAAAACTTTTTGATGCATACTTAGTTATTAACGAGCGCTATTTACGTGCAGATGCTCTGCAGCTTTTCCCTAATGTTATGGAAGATTTGACTTCGATTAAGAAAATGGGGATTAAGCAAGGGGTTGTTACTTCCAAGAAGGAAGATTCAGCATCAATTACTTTGGAACTTCGAGGTCTTGATAAGTTTTTTGATGTCTATGGTTTTAAGGAGTCAACTTCTAAGCATAAGCCTGATGCTGAGCCTTTAATTTGGGCTGCTTCACAAGTAGGAGTTACCGATATGAGTCGCGTGTTATATGTCGGAGACGCGATGCCAGACTGCCTATGCGCCAAAAATGCTGGTGCAGACTTCGTATTAGTATCCTGGTCTAAGATGGATAAAGAAGCGATTATGGCTTCTGCGCCTAGTAATTCAAGAGTTATCGACCGAATTATAGAAATAGTAAAATAATGTGTTGACAAAATAGGGGTGTGCTCCTATAATAATCAAGCACGCGGGATTAACTCAGTGGTAGAGTGTCACCTTGCCAAGGTGAAAGTCGCGAGTTCAAGTCTCGTATCCCGCTCCACTAACCGGAACTAATGTTCCGGTTTTTTTATGTCGTTTTAATATGCTTGTTGTATAATCAAATCATCTAAGGAGACGGTTTGTGAAGATTTTAAGATTATTATTAGCAATTGTTTTAATGGCGAGTACTTCTCTCGCTGTTTGTTGTTGCGATATTATGGATATCTTTCCAACACCTCCTACAGAGACATCGATAGTTTATGTTCCAGTGTATGTAACGCCTACTCCTAGTGTTAGTGAAGAGGCTGTTGAGTCTGGTGATCCAACTGAGACAACACCATTGTATATGGCGGTAGAAGATGTAGATTTTAGTACATTCTTATTTGTCGGTGATTCCCGTACAGTTGGGATGGCTACTTATGTACCAATGAATACGATTGCTGAAGTTGGTGTCGGATATAATTTCTTGATGCAACATCGAAGTGAGATTTTGAGGATGGAAAATATGAATATTGTTTTCAATCTTGGCGTTAACGATCTCACTAATTTAGATAACTATATTGAATTTTTCCAATCATTACCTGAAGAATTCACTTGGAATAACAATTTGTATGTAGTATCAGTTAATCCCTGTTCTGGAGAATATGCTTACAAAAATGATGAGATTAATTATTTTAATGTCCAGCTATCAGACAGCCTTCCATCCTTGGTTAGATATATTGATACGAATTCATATTTAACTGAAGTTGGGTTTGAATCTCCAGATGGACTTCACTATTCTGCATCTACATATCAAACCATAGCTGTACTAATATATAATAATATAGAGTTCTACCAGTATCAGGGATATTAAGTATTAGATGGATAAGCGCTATAAAACATCAGAAAACAGTCCGATAAAGCATTTGGATTTTATGCTTTTTGATTATGTGTTGTTGGCAATTTCTTTTGCTGTTGCTTATTACATAAAATTCTTGGACATGGGATTTATTACTGAGTTCAAGTGGCGAGGCTTATTTATTACTATATGTTTAATCAATCTTGGTGTTGTAGTAATTACCGGTGCTTATAACGGAATACTCGAGAGAACTCCTAGTGAAGAGTTGCTTAAGACTACTCAGCAAGCTTTCCTTAATTTTATTACTACGAGTATAGTGTTCTATGTTTTGAAAATTGGTGCAGAGTATTCAAGAACTACCAATATCCTTTTACCTGTATTCTTCTTGGCATCTTCCTTTACATTAAGATTGGTTTATAAAGAATATCTTAGAAGGAAAAATATTCAGCTTTTTTCTGATAGTGAGAAGAGCATTTTTGTTATTGGTAGAAGTAGTGATATTCCTCATCTTATTAGGAGTATAAATTCTGGTTTTTTCAAGGAATATTCTATCAGTGGCTTGTGCGTAGTAGATTCTCCTTTGGGAGCTAGTTTTAGTTCTGATATAGATACTATAGACGAACAGGGTAAAGCGGTAAAAGTTAGACTTGATTTTAAGAATAATGTCGAGTTGTCTGATGTCCTTAGATTTGTTCTGGAGAACAGAATTGATGAAGTGTTTGTAGGTGTTGAGCCTTCAATGATAACACCTGGCGTATATAAAGCATTGATTGAGAATGGTAAAGGAATACACATTGATATCGAGAGTATGCTCGGTATTCCTACGGATAATCAGTTGATAACAACTATTGGTACTAACAAAACTGTCAGCGTTGGAGTGTATTCATTTACTGGTAAGCAGCTTGTTTATCTTGTTGTAAAAAGAATTATCGATATTATGCTGAGCATATTTGCTTTGTTATTCTTGATACCAGTTTTATTTGTTGTTAAATTGTGTTATTTATTCACTGGTGATTTTGCATCTATTTTTTATACTCAGACGCGTGTTGGACTTAATGGTAAACCTTTTAATTTGCTTAAGCTACGCTCAATGGTTCATAATTCCGATGAGGTTTTAGAAGAATTGTTGAAGATAGATTCTTATAGATCTGAGTGGGAAGCAAATCAGAAATTTGCAAACGACCCTAGAATTACAAAGGTCGGTAGTTTTTTAAGAAAAACATCTCTTGATGAAGTTCCTCAATTTATTAACGTGCTTAAGGGTGAGATGTCATTGGTTGGACCTCGTCCGCTTGTCGAAGGTGAGCTCGAGAGCCATAATGGACTTCAGTTATATAATCAGCTTAAGCCTGGTATCACAGGTTGGTGGGGCTGTAATGGAAGATCTAATACTACTTATGAAGAGAGATTAGAGCTAGAGTATTACTACATTAAGAATTGCTCATTATATCTTGATGCACTTTGTATATTTAAGACTATTGGTGCTATTTTCAGCCAGTCCGGGGCTCAGTGATTTTGAGTATGGTACGGATTGGTTTTGTCATTCTTACATGGAATTCTGAAAAGGTAATCGATAGATGCCTTAATTCAATTGTTAAGCTTAAGCAAATTAAGCCATATGTAGTTGTAGTTGATAATGGTAGTGTGGACAATACTAATACTATAGTTGATGAGTATTCAACAAAGTATCCAGATGCATTTAAGTTAATTCGATACAAAGCTAATAGGGGAACTACAGTATCACGTAATGCTGGAATTAGAGCATTAAGTGAATTTGAGTTGGATTATTATTGTATTCTTGATAGCGATACTATAATCAGCGATGGTGCTTTTTTAAAACTAGCTCATGAGATGAATAGCAATCCTTCTTACGGTATCATTGGTCCTAAAATGGTTTCTTCTTCTGGTGTCGAACAGATGTCAGCAAGAGCTTTCCCAACTTTGATTGAGAAATTATATAAAGCGTTGCCTTTTAAATCATTGCAGAAAAAGGGCGAAGAAATAGAACGTCAGTTGCCACCGAATGAGGAAATGGAAAGTTATCCTGTCGATTATTTGATGAGTGCTTGTTGGTTAATTCGACCACAAGTTATCCATACCGCAGGTTTATTGGACGAAAAATTATTCTACGCACCAGAGGATGCAGAATACTGTATCTGTGTTTGGAAGAGCGGCTATCAGGTTGCTTTTTGCTCATCTGCTCAAATAACACATGAGTGGCAAAGATTAAGCAAAAAGAAGCTAATTAGTAAAATCAATTACGAACATATAAAGGGTTTGATTTATATGTTTTGGAAACATCAATATCTGTTTTCTACAGCAAAATTGAAGAAAACGTTTAATGGAGACAAATGAAATGAATGTATTATTCATAAATCCACCATTTAAGGCAGAATATGGAAAGTTCTCTCGTGAAGCTCGTAGCGCGATGATAACAAATAGTGGAGTTGTATATTATCCACTATGGCTTTTATATGCAGCAGGAGTGACACAGGATGCTGGTTTTGAGGTCGATTTTCTAGATGCACCATCAAAACCTATGAATAAAGAGCAGAGTCTCGAATGGATTAAGAACAAGAACAAAGCCTATAGGTTAATTGTTTTGGATACCAGTACTCCCTCTATTTATAATGATGTTGATTTTGGAGCTTCGTTAAAAGATGTTTTCCCTGATGCTTTTGTTTTGCTTATGGGAACACATCCAACCGCTTTGCCTTACGATACATTAAGTCTTAACAGTAAAATTGATGGAATAGCAAAGGGCGAAGCTGATTACATAGTGAGAGATTTAGCAAAAGCTCTTAATGATAATGCGCCTCTTAGTGAGGTTAAGGGTTTGATTTATAGGAATGGCGATGAGGTTGTAACAAACGAACCTATGCCATTAATTACAGATATTGATTCTCTTCCATGGGCCTCGAAACTTATAAAGCAATTCTTAGAGCCAGAAGATTATTTCTTCGCTGCTGCTAGCTATCCTGAGATTCAGATTTTTACTGGAAGAGGTTGTCCTGCAAGATGCTACTTCTGTGTATTCCCTCAAACAATACATGGTCATAAATATAGAGTAAGAAGTTCTAAGGATGTAGTAGATGAATTTGAGTATATCGTCAATAATTTTCCTAAGGTAAAGGAAGTTGTAATCGAGGATGATACATTTACTATTAACAAGGAAAGAACACAAGAAATATGTAGATTGTTAATAGATAGAGGAATTAACAAAAAGATTAAATGGCTTTGTAATGCGAGAGTAAACCTCGATTATGAAACGATGGTCCTCATGAAGAAGTCAGGCTGTTCTTTAATCATACCTGGAATCGAGAGTGGTAGTCAGGAATTGCTTAACAATATGAGAAAAGGAACCAAGATTAGCCAGATTGAAGATTACGTTAAGAATGCCAAAAAAGCCGGCTTGTTGATACATGCGTGCTACATGGTTGGCAATAAGGGTGAGACACGTGAGACCATGGAACAGACATTGAAGTTTGCAATTAAGCTTGATACAGATACTGCACAATTCTATACATTGCACCCATATCCTGGAACAGAAGCATATAACTGGGCTGTGGAAGCGGGCTATCTCAAAAATGATAATTTTGAAAATTGGATAAAAGAAGATGGAACTCATAATTGTGTAATTAATCTAGATAACATTTCAGCAAGTGAATTGGTTGAATTCTGTGATTACGCACGTAAAAAGTACTATTTAAGACCTAAGTATATTTTCAGAAAAGGTATTCAGTCTTTAACTAATAAGGATGAGTTCGTTAGAAATGTTAAGGGTTTCTTAAACATTGCACCTAAGCTTTTCAGGAAGGGTTAATTAATGATATCTGTTGCAATGGCGAGCTTTAATGGCGAAAGATACATCAAAAATCAAATAGATTCAATTTTAATGAATCTAAATGATACTGATGAGCTTGTTATTAGCGACGATGGTTCAACTGATAATACGATTGACATTATTAATAGTTACAATGACAAAAGAATTCATTTGATTAGCGGCCCCAAAAAAGGTATTAATAAAAATTTCGAAAACGCAATAATTCATTGTAATGGTGACATCATTTTTTTATCAGATCAGGATGATGTCTGGTATGAGGGAAAAGTCACAACTGTTCTTGAGGCATTCAATAAATATGATTGTTTGCTTGTTCAACATGATGCTGTTGTTAAAGATGGTGAAGGAAATGTTTTATATGATTCTTTTGCCAATCACAGAAGAGTAAGATGTGGCGTATTTAAGAATTGGCTTAGGAATTCATACCACGGATGCCTTATTGCTTTTAAAAAAGAATTGGTAGAAAGTGTTGTTCCATTTCCTAGTACTGGTTGTTTTCATGATCAATGGATTGGTATTATCTCTGATTCTCACAAGAAGAGTGTATTCATAGATGAGGTGCTAATGGAATATAGAAGATATGGTAGTAATGCTTCTAGTTTTGTACATGAACCATTTTTTACGCAGTTGAAGAAAAGAATTATACTTTTGGTAAATCTAGTTTTTTATTTTGTTGGTTCAGGACGTCGATGTTAGATTGTCATATTTGCATAAGGGGATAGTATGAAGAAAGTAGGCATATTTTCACGAAGAAATGTAAAATCTGCATATTCGTGTTTGTTATATCTTAAAGAAAGTCTTGAGAAGAAGTATGAAGTGCATTTATGGGCATTCACTGAGAAAAAAGATGTACCATCGCGCTATAACTTGAATTTCCATTCGTTTGTAGAGAAATGGTATGGAAAAATCCGTTTAGCAAGAACTTATATAGCTAAGATAGAAATGTATTTTGAAGCTAAGAAATACGATGTAATTATTATTAATGATTTGGATTTTTTCCGAATGGGATATTGGATTAAGAAAAAGCATCCTGACAAAATCGTTGTACATTACAATACTGAAATTCATGGTATGGATGTTAGATATCCATGGCATACAGTGCATTTTTATAATGAACACGCAGATTATCCAGATATGATAATTGAATGCTTACAGGAGAGAGCAGATTATAGGAGGAAAACGTTTAATATTCAAAAGCCGATTTACACAATCAATAACACATTGCCTAATCGAGATTTGGAGGAGTCTTTATCACATGATTTAGACGTGGGCCAATATGTAAATTTTGATAATAGTAATCCTATAGTTGTGTACGCAGGTGGGTGCTATATGTCTCGATGTTTAGGAGATATTATTAAAGCTTCCTCGCATTTTGAAGGAATGCTTAATTTTTTGTTTTTTTGTTATGGTAAAGAAAAGGATTTCAATGTGGTAAAGATAGAATGTGCGAAACATAGTAATTGTCGCGTATTTTCTGCGGTGTCTAAAGATGTTCTATTTAATGTATTAAATAAATGTGATATTGGAATACAGTATTATGATCCTAGCATAAGTGTTAATCATTTATATGCTTCGCCATCAAAATTTTATGAGTATATAGGATTAGGTTTGAATGTACTTAGTTCTAACAATATAGGAATTAATAGAATAATAAGTAATAATAATTTTGGTGTTTGCCTTGATAGTAATAGAACAATCCTTGACGGATTGAACGAATTGTTAGAAAAAGGATTAACAGATAAAGATAAGATAAAGAAGGCTTTCAAGGAAAAGTACTCATACGAAGTTAATGCACAGGCTTCGCTTGATAGGTTGTTTGAATTGATAGATTAATTTATTATTTTAAAGAATAGTATATCAATGACGAATTGGTTTATTATACGAATGAGGAAAACTGATATCAAATGAGAGTAGGTATTTTTGGAATTCTAGGAGTCTATAATTTTGGCTGTGAAGCAATAGTAAGAGGAGCATGTCAGTTTATAAAAGATGTGTATCCTGATAGTGAGATAGTTTATTTTTCACGTTCTATACAATATGACTCAAAAGTATTATCAGATTTAAATATTACAATTGAACCTGTGATAGAAAGTAAATCGATACTAAAAAGAATTAGCAATAAAGCCAGTCAGTTTTTTTGCTATAACAAAAGATTTTTATTATTTGACTATAAAAGAATAATTGATAATGTTGATGTCATTGTGTCTGTTGGTGGAGATATCTATACAATACCTCAAAAGGTGAGGCAGAATAGTAGATATCAATATTACAATTATTTGGTGGATTTTTGTGATAGGGCAATTTCAAAAGGCAAACAAGTGGTAGTGTATGGAGCCTCTGTTGGGCCATGGGGTAATTACAGGAAAGCTGTAGATTATTATGTAAATGCTTTAAACAAGTATAAATTCATTTTGTGTAGAGAGGAAGAAACTATCAAGTATCTGCAGAAGTTGGGTTTACATAATACTATTTTTTTTCCAGATCCGGCATTTCGTATACGTAAAGTTAATCCAACATCGGATAAAAAATATATAGGTATTAATCTATCACCTCTATCTTTTAAAGAGTTTTTTGGAAACTATGGAAATCATTATGTTAATAATTTAGCAAAAATAATAGATCTTGTTTATGAAAAGACTGGCAAAAGAATTCTTTTTATTCCTCATGTTTTATCGCCAGATGAAAGTGACAATGATAGTTTGTTTTTAGAAAAAATTAAATCCTATATGCAATATGCTGATAAGGTGTTATTTGCAGATACAACTCGTGGTTTTATCGGGGTGAAGGACATGATGTCACAATGTTACTTGGTTGTGGCTGCAAGAATGCATTGTGCAGTGAATGCTATTGATGAAAATATACCTGCAATCTTTTTGTCATATAGTCAAAAAAGCATAGGAATGTGTAAATATGTTTATGGAGATGATACTTTTTTAGTCGGGCTTGATGATATAGATGATAAGTTAATAGAAACAATAATGGCAATGCTTAATCAGCAAGATGAATTAATAAGAAGAATAACTAGTAGAAATATTGAAATTGAAAATTACTACTACGATAACATCGAGAAGATAAAAGAATTAATCAAATAGTATAAGAAAGAAGTTATATGAGAAACGATAGTCAAAGAATTGCTAAAAATACATTGTTTTTGTATTTTCGTATGCTTCTTATTATGGTTGTCAATTTATACACTTCAAGAGTTACCCTAAATGTTCTTGGAGTTGATGATTTTGGTATATACCAGACTGTTTGTGGCGTTGTGACATTTCTTGCTTTTTTAAGTAATGCACTTGGAAGCGGAACATCAAGATTCATTACTTTTGAAATGGGAAAGGAAGAACCAAGGCTTAAAGAGCTTTTTTCTACAGTGAGAATAGCACACCTTGTATTAGGCGTAATCATTGTAATATGTGGTGAGTTAATCGGTTTGTGGGCAATTAATAACAAGTTAGTTATTCCAGCTGAAAGGTTAAATGCTGCTATTTTTGCTTTTCATTTTTCTATGGTGGCAACTTTTTTTCAAATTACTCAAGTGCCATATAATGCCATTATCATCGCATATGAAAGAATGAATGTATATGCATATGTAAGCATTTTAGAGGCTATTGGAAATCTTGGGATAGTTTATTTGTTAGATATACTATTTTTTGATAAGTTAGAGCTCTATTCAGTTTTAATGTTTATTGTAATAGTAACCATTATGATGACCTATAGAATATATTGTAGAAAGCAGTTCGAAGAAGTACGATCAAATTTGGTATTTGAAAAAGATTTGTTTAAAAGTATAGCTTCATTTGCTGGTTGGAATTTATTAACAAGTTCAGCGAGCTCTTTGGCAAATCAGGGCGTGACAATAGTAACAAATGTATTCTTTAACCCTGCTGTAGTTACGGTAAGAACTCTAGCCTTAAAGATAAATAATATAATTAATACTTTCATAGGAAATTTTAGAACAGCAGTCAATCCTCAGATAATTAAAAAATATGCTTCAGATGATTTTGAAGGTTCAAAGAAGCTGGCTTTAGAATCAACGAAATATACTTACTATCTTATGTTGGTAATTGTAATGCCAGTATTTTTTCTTGTAGAGCCTGCCCTTAAGATTTGGTTAGGAGAGGTGCCAGAGGGCCTAGAATTATTTGTAGAACTTACTTTGATACAAGGATTATTTCAAGCAATAGATACTTCTTTGTATGCTCCAATTTATGCAAAAGGAAGAATAAAAGAAAACGCAATTATATGTCCTTTATTTGAGTCATTGCAGCTTCCAATAATCTATTTTCTATTCAAAAGAGGGGCTCCACCAATAACCTTGGCTTGGGTTGAACTTGGAGCATATATTATTCTAGCTGTCGTCATAAAGCCAATTTTGGTTCATTTAATAGCAAAGTATAATTATTGGGATACTATTAAGATGTTGATTTCTTGTGGTGTTATTACAGTAGTATCAATTATTATTCCGGTTCTTGTTAGAATAGTATTAACTCCGAATACTGTTATTGGTTTTATTTCAATTGGATTCGCGTGCGAGCTTTCCTTAGGATTAGTTATATGGTCAATTGGTTTAGATAAAAATATGAAGGTCATGCTGATTCAGATTTTAAAGCATAAGTTAAATAGTAAAGGTGTTGGATTTTATGATTGAGATAAAGGACAAAAAGGATTGTTGTGGCTGTAATGCTTGTGGTGATATATGTCCCAATAATGCTATTGATTTTTCAACAGATATAGAAGGTTTTTGGTATCCTACAGTTAATCAATCTAAATGTATAGGATGTGGACTGTGTAATAATATTTGTCCGGTAATTACTCAATGCAAATCGAAAAATGTGAATGATAAAAAACCAGTGTGTTATGTGGCTGAGCATAGAAGTGTGGAAGTAGTTTTTTCAAGTACTTCAGGAGGTATGTTTTCTGCCTTAGCAGAGTATATGTACAGCCATAATGGTTATGTTGGTGGTGCAGTTCATAATGAGGATTTTTCTGTATCGCATTTTATTTCTAATTCTAAAGCTGACTTAAAGAGACTTAGAAGATCAAAAGATCTTCAGAGTAATGCTGAAGGTTTCTATAAGGAAGTTAAGGGAATACTAGATGCTGATAAAGGGGTGCTTGTTTGCGGAGTTCCATGTCAGATAGCAGGATTAATTAATTATCTAGGCAAGGATTACGATAATCTAGTTACGATTGACTTAATATGTGCGGGGGTTAATTCACCGAAGGTATGGCGTAAGTACTTGGATTATATTGAAGAACTTAATAGTTCCCATATTATTTGGACTGAGAATAAATCAAAGGAGTACGGCTGGAATAATCTTACCCAGAAATTTATCTTTGAAGACGGAAAGGAGTATTTTGATACTCGAAAAACTAGTTTATTTACTCATGGATATATAGAGTCACACTTATACTGTCGACCATCCTGTTATGATTGCAGGTTTAAAGGGTTTCCAAGAGTATCAGATATTACAATTGGTGATTTTTGGGGGATAACAAATTACAGCAATAATTACAATTCCGATATGGGCACATCTTTGGTGTTGATTAATTCAAAAAAAGGAAAGGATTACTTTGAATTAATCAAAAAGAGAATTAACTACGAAGACGCTGATTTAGATTGGGCTTTATCAGGAAATCCCGCGCTTAGTAGTTCAATATCTATTCTTTCTGATAAAAGAACAGAATTCTTCTCTGATTTAGATAACTTACGATTTGATCAATTGATTGAAAAATACTCGGTTAGTAAGAAATCTCATATAAAAACTTACTTAAGGAAATTAAAAAAGAAATTGGGGTTTATTAGACGTGTAGTCAATACAACTCGTTTAAATCCAGTTGCTTTGTATCAAACTATTAAATATAGTGGCATTAAGAATTTACTTAAGGGAAAAGGTATTCTTTGTGGTACGAACTCTCATATTAAGATTGATAAAACCGCTGATCTGGAATTTGAAGGTGTTTTGACTTTTGGAAGAAAAGAGAAGTTCGTTAGAAGCAAACAGGAATCAAGATTATTTGTTGGGAAGAATGCTACCTTTAAGGTGCTTGGAGACTTTGAAATTGATTCTGATTGTGAATTAGTTGTCTTTGAAAATGCAGAGCTAATAATTCATGGTGGAAAGCATAGTGGAAGTGATGCCAATACGGGGTTATGCATAATATGTGGTGAAAAAATAGAAATACTGAGCGATGTTGGAATTGGAAGAAAAGTTACAATTCGTGATACCAATGGTGCTAGTCATTATATTAATACAACTGGATATAGACCATCACGACCGATAGAAATAGGGGAAAAAGCATGGATTTGCGAAGCTGCAACAATTATGCCTGGTGTGAAAATTGGGCGAGGTGCTATTGTAGGTGGGTGCTCTATGGTAACAAAATCTGTCCCAGCGCATGCTATGGTTTCAGGTATCCCTGCTTGTGTAGTTCAGGAAAACGTTTTATGGAAATGGTAGGTTGAGCGTGAAGGTACTTATTATTGGCGGTATGGGGCTTATTGGCGGTGCAATATCTAGAGCTGCAGTCAGAAAACAGCTGGATGTTTATATCGTAAGCAGAAGAAAACTTTTTGGCGAATGGCTGGGTGGTGGCATTCATGAACTGTGTGGTGATTGGAAAGACGATTCATTTGCTAAAAGTGTTGTAGAGGTTGGATTTGATGTTATTGTTGATACACAGATATTTACAGAAAAGCAGTTAGAGCGAGCTGTGCGTATTATTGATGGTCATTGTAAGCATTTTATTTATATTTCTACAGACTCTGTTTATATCCATCCAGCAGATAATATTGATGAAGACAACGCTATTAATCTTTCAGAATTAAAATGGAAGTACGGGTATGATAAGAGAAAAGCTGAGTTGTTTTTATTTAATCATGGTTCAGAATATAGTTTTATGTGGTCAGTAATTAGGCCAACTATTACTTTTGGCGAAACAAGGATTCCTGTAGGTTTTTCTTCTAAGAGAAATACATATACAATTGCTAAACGTATAATTGATGGGAAACCGATTGTTTGTTTTGATGATATGAGTACTAGACATTCAGTGTGTCACGAATCGATTTTTGGTGCGGCAGCTGTCGAATTATTTTTAAATGAGAGCGCATACAATCAATGCTATCATATTTCCGATGATTACTCTTTTACATATTCAGAAATTTTTGAAGCGATAGAGAACGTATTAAATGTAAGAGGAATTTATATAAAATGTGATACTGCTATACTTAAGAAGTATAGCAAAAATATTTACGAAGAGATGATATATGATAAAAACCCTCATTTTACTCTTAATAATAAAAAGATAAAATCAATTGCGCCCGACATAAGTTTTCATATTAATATTGAAACTGTTATGAAAGCTACGTTAGTACATCTAGCGTGTGAATCAAATGAGGATCAAGAGTATAATTTACTTACAGATTGTATTCTCTTGCATGTATATAAAAGTCATAAAACGGAGGATACACAACTTGCAAAGTATATTGAAGGATTGAATGAATCTTATGTCATTCAACTTAAAAAGTTTGAGAGACAAATGATTATAAAAAATATGGTTGATATAGCCAAGGGGGCGTTAAGGCCGATTAAACGACTAATAATGCCATATTAATGGTAAAGGGGAAATAATAATGGTTACTTCTGAGCAGTTTTTAAAAGATTTTAAAAGTTTATTATCTACAAATGAGGATATCACTTTTGATACAGATTTACTTGAAATTGATGGTTGGGACTCCTTTAGTGCCATGGCATTTTTAGCCATGATAGACGAGAAATATGGCATAAAGGCTGAACCTTTTGCAGTTGCAGAATCAATATTTGTGGAAGATTTATATAGTATTGTATCAAATACCTAATATCAATGGAGGAAATGTTATGAATCGTCTTATAACTGAATATTTGGAAAAGACTGCTGTAACTTTCCCTGATAAGATTGCATTCATTGATCAGAATAGAGAGATTACATTTTCCAATTTACGGAAAGAGGCGTTAAGTATCGCAGGAAAACTTATAGAAAAGGGATATTATAAGCAACCAGTATTACTGTTTATGGAGAAGAGTATCTCATTAATAAGTTGCTTTTTAGGAGTAGCGTATTCTGGTAATTTTTATTCACCAATCGATACTAAAATGCCTACCGCGAGAATAGAAAAAATAATAGCCACCTTAAAGCCTGCTGTAGTAATAACAGATAACAAGCATAAAGATCAGGTGGTTCAGTTTGTCTCTAATTGTGATGTTTGGCTTTTTGAAGATATGATTGAAAAACAAGTTGTGGATGTATCATCTGTCTTTTCTATCACCAATAGGATAATTGATACAGATATTTTGTATGTTCTTTTTACTTCAGGTTCAACAGGGATACCCAAAGGAGTGATTATTAATCACAAAGCAGTGATTGATTTTGTTGATTGGATATCTGATTGCTATGGTTTTGATGAGACAACGGTTTTAGGAAATCAAGCACAGCTATACTTTGATTTATCTATTCAGGATGTTTATGTTCCTATAAAAACAGGTGCTACAACAGTTTTAATCTCGAATAGAATGTATACGGCTCCTGTAAGAGTTTGGAAAACTATATTGAAATACCAAGTTAATACTTTAGTTTGGATTCCTTCAATGCTAAGCTTATTTGCTAATCTAGATATACTTAGAAATGTTGAGAAGGGCAAACTTAAAACGGTTCTATTTTGTGGCGAAGTAATGCCTATGAAGCAGTTAAATTATTGGATTAAAGAATATCCTGATGTAGTTTATGGTAATCTATATGGTCCTACTGAGTGCACGGAAGCATGCACATATTACACTGTTGATCGTGGCTTTAGTGACGATGATGTTTTACCAATAGGAAAACCATGTGAGAATTCCGATGCCATGATAATTGCTGACGATGGCAGAATAATTGATTCTCCAGGCGAGATAGGTGAACTTTACATAAAGGGAACTTGCTTGAGCAGTGGATATTATGGAGATTGGGATAAAACAAATGAGGTTTTTGTTCAGAATCCATTAAATAACCAGTATCCAGAGATGGTATATAAAACTGGAGATTTGGTGTGCCTTAATGAGTATCATGAGCTCGTCTATGTAAGTAGAAAGGATAATCAAATTAAAATTAGAGGATATAGAGTTGAGTTGGGGGAAATTGAGGCGGTTGTGTCTTCAATGCCTAATATTAATTATAACTGTTGTTTGTTTGATTCCATAGATGAAAAGATAATTCTAGTGTATACAGGTGATGTAACTGAAGAGGAGTTAAATTCTAGCTTAGAAAAAAAACTTCAACATTATATGATTCCTTCTCAATATATTAAGCGGGATGAAATGCTTTTTAATATCAATGGAAAAGTTGATAGACAAGCATTGGCCAATATGTATTTATCATAAGTGGAGCTAGATGATGTGAAAAAGAGAATTCAATTATTTCTTCTTCCTTTCGCTGGGGGAAGTTCGTTATCTTTTATGCGTCTGACAAGGTTTTTAGATCCTTCTATCGAAGCGATTACAATTGAGTATTCTGGAAGGGGTACACGCCGAGATGAGAATTGTATTGCTGATTATTGGATGTTTGTAAATGATGTTGTACTACAAATAAAAAAGAACAGGAATACGAGCATTCCTTATGCAATTCTTGGCTATAGTATGGGTAGTGTAATTGAATATGATATTTTACGTAATTGTGATTTCGACCAAGGTCCCAAGCATTGTTTTTTTTGCGCCGAAGGTGGTTTGATTGAGCCGAGTAAAGTTAGGCAAATAAGCGAGTTGGATGATAATGATTTTTTGGGGATTATTCGTTCTCTTGGAGGAATAGATGACAGATTGTTTTGTAATAAGGATGCATTTGATGAGTATCTTGATTTGATAAGAAATGATTTTAATATATTGCGTCAATTCAAATATGACGGAGGTCAGATAAATCACGACATAACTGTTATTTATGGTGATAATGATGGAACGTGTGTCAATATGGATGATTGGGAGAAAGTAACAACAGCTAGCGTAGAACTTGTTGTTGTTGAAGGTAATCATTTTTTTATTAATCAGAGATATAAAGAGATAGCACAAATGATTAATGAAAAAATAGTGTGAATGAATAAAAGATTCGTTAAATACGGAGAAAAGAATGACATTAAATATATTTTTAATGCTACTGTTTGGATTAATACTATATAGCTGCTTAAAGAATTGTTTGTTTAATAGTAGTGAATGCAATTCTTTCTCGATAGAAAGTACAGAATCTCTTCGTGGAATTGCAACAGTGATTATAATAATGTCTCATATTGCTCAATATGAGACATCATTTGAGAACGTAGTAATCGGAGGAGAGATAACTAGAAGTTTTGTTCTGACATGGGGTGGTGTAGGGGTTTCTCTCTTTTTTTTGCTTTCTGGATTTGGTTGTTACTTGTCTATTAATAAATCGTCAGCACCACTAATTTGGAGTGTAAAACATGCAATAAGGGTAATATTTCATTTTATAGTAGTATATATTATAGTCATTCTCTCCTCGGTTTTATTTTTGAAAGAAGAGAAAAATATAGGAAGTATACTCGTTAATTTTCTTTTATTGAGAATACCCAACTCGACAACCTGGTATCTTAAGGCTCAAATTCTTTTTTATCTAATACTTGGAGTAAGTGTAGTGATATCTAGAAAACAGTCACATACATTAGTAATATTAGGTGTCACCCTTTATGCTTTGATAGGTAAATTTTTATTATGCTTATCTGATTTTTGGTGGAAAACCTCATTATGTTTTGCAGCTGGCTGTTGTATTGCTAAATACAAGGTTGTTTTATTAAGTTGTATCAGTAAGATATATGTAAGAACCATCATTGTTTTGCTAGGCGCAATCGCTTATGTTTGTGTTATAAACGATTATCAATACAGGTTGCTTATTCAATTGCCAGCGTATGTGTTAGTAGCTTTCTCGATTGTTGAGTTATGGAATTGGATTGGAAGAAAAAGTGAATTTTATAGCAAAACAGGTCAAATCTCACTTGATTTATATCTCGTTCATATAGCTTATGTTGAAGCTGTATTTGGATTAAACATTAATGTAAATATCAAATTTTTGTTTTTTTTATTGTTAATAATTGTTGAGTCCGTGATATCGTATTGTATCTCAGAGAAACTATATAAATTTTTCAATAGCAAACTTATAACACTCAATAGTTAGTGTATTGGATAAATGCGATGAAATTAGCTGGGAAATGCTTGTGAGGTATAGCGTTATGAAGAAAGTGATGTTGGTTTTTGGCACTAGACCTGAAGCTATCAAAATGTGTCCACTCGTAAACGAGTTAAAAAAGAGAGAAACAATTGAAACTATTGTATGCGTAACTGGTCAGCACCGTCAGATGTTAGATCAGGTTCTCGATACATTTCATGTTGTTCCAGATTATGACCTTTCTATTATGAAGAGTGGTCAAACTCTTTTTGACATTACAACAGGAATTCTTGAGAGTATTAAAATGGTTCTTGAAGAGGTCAAGCCTGATGTATGTCTTGTACACGGCGATACCTCCACAACATTCGTGACTGCACTAGCAAGCTTCTACCTGCAGATTCCTGTAGGCCATGTTGAAGCAGGCCTTCGTACATATAATATTTACTCGCCATATCCGGAAGAGTTTAACCGTCAGGCTGTTGGCATCATAAGCAAGTTCAATTTCGCTCCGACTGAGCTTGCAAAGAAACACCTTCTTGATGAGGGGAAGAATCCTCAAAGTATCTATGTAACTGGTAACACAGTTATCGATGCTATGCAGCATACTGTAGTCGAAGATTATCATCATCCGGAACTGGATTGGGTTGGTGATGGAAGAATGATTTTTATTACTGCTCATAGAAGAGAGAACCTTGGGGAGCCGATGCATAATATGTTTCGTGCAATCCGTCGAGTTCTTAACGAGCATCCTGACGTTAAGGCTATTTATCCAATCCATATGAATCCTGAAGTTCGTAAAGCTGCAGATGAAGAACTGGGCGACTGCGATCAGATTCATATCATTGAACCGATTGAAGTATTCGATTGCCACAACTTTGAGGCAAGATGCCATTTGTGTCTGACTGATTCAGGTGGAATACAGGAAGAGTGCCCTTCTTATGGTAAGCCGGTTCTAGTTATGAGAGATACCACAGAAAGACCGGAAGGTGTAGAAGCAGGCACATTAAAGCTTGTTGGAACAAGCGAAGATACCATCTATGAATGGTTCACTAAGTTACTCGATGACGAGAAAGAATATGCAAAGATGGCTCATGCAGCCAATCCTTATGGTGATGGTCATGCATGCGAACGTATCGCAGATATTCTGGAAGAGCAATTGAATAAGTGAGTTAAGTGAATTGATTAGTCTGTCTTAAACTCCGGCAGCAACTCATCTCCCGAAGCGTCATCTTGAAGAAAGGCGTTTTCCTGATCAAGTAGCATTAGATATTCGGAGGCCGCGTTATAGTGGCCTGCTGGTACTTTGCGCTTCATGAATTCTGGGAGCTTCATTTGAGGGTATTTGTACTCGAATGGTGTGTACTGATTCATGAGGCTGATGTAGATGTTATTGCCATATGTCGTGCATAAATAATCGAGGACTTTTTTGGTGTCAAATAGCTGACCAGGAAGCATCAGATGGCGAACAATTAAGCCGCGCTTCATAAGCCCGTCTTCGCCTATTACTGCAGGTCCTACTTGCCTATACATCTCGGCAATAGCCTTGCATGCTACTTCGTAATAATCTGGAGCATTACAAAGCTCCTTCGAAAGTTTATTAGAATAGAACTTTAAGTCAGGCATGTATATGTCTACAAGACCATCCAGAAGCTTCAAGGATTCTACGCTCTCATAACCTCCAGAATTAACCGCTACTGGTATTGTTAATCCTGTATTTTTAGCGATTTTGATGGCTTCGGCAACACTGGGAATAAAGTGCCCTGGAGTGACTAGATTAATGTTATGTGCGCCTTGGCTTTGTAGCGATAAAAAAGCTTGCGCAAGTTCATCGGGAGACATAGTTTTACCACATCCAGTCGCGCCTCTAGATACGCTAAAATTTTGACAAAAACAGCATCCGAGAGAGCACCCCTCAAAGAACACAGTTCCACTACCTCGAGTGCCTGTAATTATAGGCTCTTCACCGAAATGCAGCATGCATAAATTTACGACAGGAATGTCACCCATCTTGCAAAAACCACGTTGGTTCAAAGATCGGTTAACACCACATCGTCTAGGACAAATTATGCAGTTTTCATACATTCTATTATTATAATATTCGCGCATATGTATATTATTATAAGCGCCTTTTTGCGAAATGCGTGATAAAATCTACAAGGCAAACTATTTTGAGGTGGAAAAGTGAAAAGTCACGGTAACGTACAACAGCGTAATCACAAGGTTCGCGGAATAACAGAAAAGAAGGGTAGCCTTGCAGCTATCGTTGTAGTTTTAATCGTAGCGGCAGTAATCGTTGGCTCATACTTTTTCTACAAACATTACCTCACAGAGAAGATTATTCCTGAGGTTACTATCGAGTCTGGTACTCCAATCGATATCAATTCATTTATTACTGAGCAGCGCGCAGATGCTTTCTTTGTAACTGATGTTACTCAAATAGATCCCAATATTCCTGGAAGCTACGGAATTAAGGTTAGTGTAGGTGATATCGTGGTTGTTACTAGAGATGTAATTCTCAATATCGTGGATACTACAGCACCTACAGCAAATCCAGTACCACAGACCATTTTTACTGACACTATTCCATCCGCTGATACAGTAGTTACAGATATTGTTGACCTAGCTTCTGTTACTATCGAATATGCTGAGCCTATGGGCGAGACAATCGAAGCTGGCGAGCGCGATATTCCTGTAAGAATCACAGATGCTTATGGCAATGAGAACATCATTTATGTGCCTTTCGTAATTATCGAAGATTACGAAGCTCCTGTAATTAATGGTGCACATAACTTCGAGTCGTTTATCGGCGAGCCGATTATGTATTTTGACGGTGTAACAGCTACTGATAACTATGATCCTAATCCTACGCTCGATGTTGATAATTCTCAGGTAGTTGTTACTGAAGAGGGTACATATCCTGTAACTTATACTGCTACTGATGCTCATGGTAACCAGAGCGAAGTTACCATTAAGATTACACTTAGAATCAGACCTGAACGCTACTACGAGCCAGAAGAAATTTATGAACTTGCTCGTGAGACAATCGAACTCTATGACATCTGTGATGAATCCATGTCTGATTATGAGATTACAATGAGAATCTTCGCATGGGTAAGCCAGAATATCAGATACCAGATGGACTCTGATAAGTGTGACTGGACTGCAGGCGCTTATGACGGACTCGTCACATTAAGAGGTGATTGCTATAACTATATGGCTGTATCTCGTGCGATGTTGGGGGCTATGGGAATTGAATCTATCACTATCGAGCGCTATCCGATTAATGTTTCTTCACACTATTGGAACTTAGTAAATATCGATGGACAGTGGTATCACTGCGATGCATGCGTATTCCTCAACATGACGGACATTACTTATATCTGCTGTAGAACAGATGCTGAACTTGATCCAGGTAACAATAGTTACGATGTAGAGACTTTGCCTGAAGGCGTTGTAGTTGCAACTGAGTCCATTCAGGACATGTTTGATTTTGAAAACCTAAGCATGAGAGTTCAGTAAATGAAGAAGCATAGTGAGAACAATACTAAGCCTTCAGCTACTCGTCGTAAGGTGAAAAGTAATAAGCGATCCAAAACTAAAAAGACACGTATTATCGTGTACTCAATAGCAGGCATCCTTGCAGCTCTTTTAATCACTACAACAATTTGTATTAATTACCTTGGTAAGCAGCGTGATAAGATTATTCGCGAGGTTACAATCGAACTTCAAGACCAGATTAGACTCGAAGATTTCTTTACTGAGATGCTTCCAGATGCGAGGTTTTATACTGATGTTTCTGGAATAGATACAAGCATTCCAGCTTCATATCAGCTCATTGTGGAGGCTAAGGAATTCCGCTATATCTCTATTCGTCAGCCAGTTGTTCTTAATGTAGTGGATTTGGTTGCACCAACTGGTGAAGCGGTTCCACAGCGTATTTATACTTATAATCTTCCTGATGTTAACGATGTAGTGACTAACGTTTATGATTTAACACCAGTTACTATTGCTTATGTAGGTGAACCAGATGTAAGCAGAAGTGGTTCATATGAGATTCCAGTTTCTCTTACAGATACTTCAGGGAATGTGACTATTATTAATGTTCCTTTTGAGATTATTGATGATCATATCGCGCCACTTATTAGAGGTGCACATGATTTTGAGGCTTTCATTGGCGACCCAATTCAGTACTTAAATGGAATCACGGTTACTGATAATATCGATCCTAATCCTGATCTTTATGTAGATACTTCTAACGTTAATACTCATATCTCATCTACATTCCCTGTAACTTATATCGCTACAGATGAGAATGGTAATACCTCTTCTGTTACTGTTAACATGAGACTTCGTGTTAAGCCTGAGCGTTACTATGAGCCAGAGGAAGTTTATGATTTGTGCCGTCAGGCTATCGAGATTTATCACATCTTTGATGAGGATATGACAGATGTAGAGAAGGCGTTCCGAATAGTTGATTGGTGCTACAACCATTTAAGCTTTATTGGAACTTCTGATAAGTCTCACTGGACTACAGCAGTCTATGATGGACTAACTACACTTCAGGGTGACTGCTTTACATATTGGGCGATTGTTAAGGCAATGCTTGATGTGTGTGGCATTCCTAATTATCAGGTTACACGTAACCCAATCACATGGTCACCTCATTACTGGAACTTGGTTTATCTTGAGGGCCAGTGGTACCACTGTGATTCCTGTTATGCATACTATCACGAGGGATATTTCTTTATGTATTCTGACTCAGATTTGCCACCAGGATCTCATACATATGATCCAGCAGATTTGCCAGCTGGTATCGTACCTGCAACAGAGTCAATTCAGTACAGAGTTAATTACACGACATTGGAGGTAGCAGACACATGATGAGAAGTGTAGTCGAATATCTAGATATAACAGCTAAGAAATATCCAACTAAGGTTTGCTATCGTGATGAGAAGACCGCGTTAACCTTTGAAGATGTTTATAATCAGTCTCGCCTTGCAGGTTCTTTCTTACTTGGCGAAGGACTTTGCCGTGAAGCTGTAGCAGTTTATATGTCCAAGACTCCAAGCGAGCTTGCAGCTTTTATTGCTGTTCTTCAAGCGGGATGTTTCTATGTACCTATCGATGATGAGATGCCTTCAAAAAGAATCGAGCTTATCTTCGATAACTTAAAGCCACGTGCTGTTATCTGTGATGAAGAGACACGTGAAAACGCTTCTAAGTTTGCAGGTAGCGCGAAGGTTTATTCTTGGGATGAGATTAAGAATTCTGCTATTAATGAAGAGGCTTTAACTCAGGTTCAGAAAACTAGAATTGATACTGATCTCGCATATATTATGTATACTTCAGGTTCTACAGGTATTCCTAAGGGTGTTGCAGTTTGCCACAGAAGCTTAATTGATTATATTGAGTCCTTCTGTGATGTTATGAAGTTTGATGAGGAGACTATATTTGGTTCCCAGACACCATTTTATTTTGACGCTTCTTTGAAGGATATTTACCCAACGCTTAAGTGTGGTTGCGAGACTGTAATTGTTCCTCATAGCCTTTTTATGTTTCCTATTAAACTCACAGAGTTTTTGAATGAATATAAAATCAACACTCTTTGCTGGGTAGTATCTGCGCTTACTATGATTTCAGCATTTGGCGTTCTCGATGAGAATCCACCTAAGTATTTAAAGATAGTTGGCTTCGGAGGCGAAGTTTTCCCTATCAAGCAGTATAAGAGATGGAAGAAAGCTCTCCCTGATGTTAGATACATAAACCTCTATGGCCCAACTGAGACTACTGGTGTATCTATGTACTACGAGGTTGACAGAGACTTTGAAAAAGATGAGGCTATCCCTCTTGGTAAGGCATTTGAGAACGTAGATATTTTCCTTTTGGATGAAGATAACAAGCTTTCTACAGAAGGTGAGATTTGCATGCGTGGAACCGCAGTTACTATGGGTTACTATAATGACTTCGGTAGAACTAGCGAAGCCTTCGTTCAGAACCCACTTAACGACAAGTATCCTGAGATTATCTACCGCACAGGCGACCTTGCTCGTATTAATGAGAGAGGCGAGATGGTATTTGTCTCACGTAAGGATTTTCAGATTAAGCATATGGGACACAGAGTTGAGTTAGGTGAGATTGAAGCTGACGTTAACTCTATCGAGGGCGTGTCTGCATCCTGCGCAGTGTATCTTAAGAAAAAGGACCGAATTGAGTTATACTATGAAGGTGGGCCTGAGGAAGGTGACTTAACTAATATGCTTAAAGAGAGACTTCCTCGATATATGGTTCCAACTAAGGTTAATAAGATGGATAAGCTTCCACTAACACCTAATGGTAAGCTTGATCGTAAGGGTTTAACTGCTCTATCTGAAAAGTAAAAAGGAGATATGACTATGGAAGATTTAATTGAGATTTTGAAGGACCTTCATGCTGATGTTGACTACGATACATGCGAGACATTGATTGACGACAAGATTCTTGATTCTTTTGATATTGTTTCTATCGTATCTGAAGTAGATGACAAGTTTGACGTGGCTATCCCCGCTAAGGAACTTATCCCTGAGAACTTTAATTCTGCTAAGGCTCTCTGGGCATTAATCGAGAGACTAATGGAGGACTAATGCTTTTTACCTCTCTGAAGTTTGTATTATTTATCGTAGTATTATTTGTACTCTACTACACAGTTGCAAAGCATGATCAATGGCCACTTTTGCTTGTAGCCAGCTTGGTATTCTATTACATGCAGGATTATCGATTCCTGTTATTCATTGTAATTACTGCTGTTACTGCTTATATACTTGCTATAGCTACTGAAAACTTTGCAGCTAGGCGTAAGGCATATCTTAAAGAACATAAGTCCGAGATGGACGATACAAAGAAGAAAAAGTACAAGAATACAACTAAGCGTGTACAGGCCTTGTATCTCGCTATTGCTTTGCTTATTAATCTCGGTATACTAGCTACAACTAAATACACAAACTTCATTATTGAGAATATTAATGCTTTAAGATCTGAGCCATTATCTTTTGCAAATCTAATTGTACCTATGGGTATAAGCTTTTATACATTCCAGACCGTGTCTTACTCTATCGATGTATCTCGTGGTACCGTAAAAGCTCAGCGTAATTTCTGGAAGTTTTTACTCTTCGTATCTTTCTTCCCACAGCTTGTTCAAGGTCCTATCAGCAGATATGGAGACTTATCCCAGACTCTATATGAGGAGCATAAGTTTAACTATAAGGAAGTATCCTTAGGTTACATCAGAATTCTCTGGGGTTACTTTAAGAAGCTTGTTATCGCCGATAGATTAGTTGTTGCCTTGAAGGTATTGGTAAGCGACTCCGAAATGTACCAGGGTGGCTTTGTATTTATTGTAATGATGCTCTATGCAGCTCAGCTTTATTGCGACTTTACGGGTGGTATTGATATTACTATCGGTATTGCTCAGATTCTTGGAATTAAGATGGCAGAGAACTTCAATCTTCCTTATTTTTCCAAGAATATCAAGGACTACTGGAATCGTTGGCATATCACAATGGGTTCATGGTTTACAGATTATATTTTCTATCCACTTTCTGTATCACCTACTATTTTGAAGCTTTCTAAGTGGTCTCGTCAGCATCTAGGAAATGCTATTGGTAAGCGTATACCAGTTTATGTCGCATGCTTTTGTGTATGGCTTACAACTGGTATTTGGCATGGCGCTGCTTGGCATTTTGTAGTATGGGGTCTTATGAACTTCGCAGTTATCATGATTTCTCAGGAGTTAGAGCCACTTTACGCTAAGTTCCATGCTAAGTTTGGTCTCAAGGAAAAGGCAGGATATAAGGTGTTTGAGATTGTAAGGACATTCTTCCTTATGTCTTCTTTAAAGCTCTTTGATTGCTATAGAGATGCTGGTCTTACATTTAAGATGTTTGCTACTATGTTCTATAAGCCTGGGTTTGGAAGTCTAGGTTCATCCGAGCTCTTAAATCTTGGACTTACATCAAGCGATTACATTGTTGCAGGAATTGCTATCGTAATAGTGTTCCTAGTTAGCCTTTATAAAGCTTTGAAGGGAAGAGAACTTCGTGAGTTCTTATTTGAGAAGTATCCACTTTTCCTAGTAGCATGTACAGTTTTGGTCATTGTGATAGCGGTATTTGGCGCTTATGGCGTCGGTTTTGATGCTTCGCAATTTATCTACAATCAGTTCTAAGGAGGAATGACATGAAGAAGATTTCTGACAATGACAATGCTCCTAGAATGAGAGTTCCAGAATTAAGCATTCAATCACAATCTGTAGAATCTAGTGATGAGAAGATTCCAGTAAATATTGAACCAGTCGAAGAACCTATAGTTAAAGAAAAAACTGTTACTGAGCTTTTGTCTTTAGTTTTCAAAAAGTTATTCACTAGCCGCAGATTTATAGCAATCTGTTGCTGGATATTGACGATAGTTTTCATTGCTTTAACTGTCTTTGGTTTATATGTAGCCCAACGCTTAGTTATGCCAAAGTATCAGCATGGTATTGTTGAAGGTTCAATGATTGAAGAGTACTACCAAAGTGGAGTTCCACATGAAGTATTATTCCTCGGAGACTGTGAGGTGTACGAGAATATTTCGACAGTTACTCTTTATGAGAACTATGGAATTTCTTCGTATATAAGAGGATCTGCTCAGCAGCTTACATGGCAATCTTATTATTTACTCGAGGATACTCTTCGTTACGAGACTCCTGATGTTGTAATTTTTAATGTCTTGGCTTTGAAGTATGGTGAACCACAAAGTGAGTCTTATAACAGAATGACTCTAGATGGTATGGAGTGGTCTTCTACTAAGTGGGATGCTATTAACGCTTCCATGACTGAGGGGGAGAATATGTTAGATTATATTTTCCCAATTCTTCGTTATCATTCACGCTGGAGCGAGTTAACTCAGACTGACTTTGATTGCCTATGGGAAAAGAATAGAGTTACTGTAAACGGCTATTATATGAGAGCTGATGTTAATCCTGAAGGTGAATTTCCGCCAGCGATGCCTTTGACAGACTACCGTCTTCCAGAAGCTTCAATGGACTATCTAGCTAGAATCGCTCAGCTTTGCCGTGAGAATGATATCGAATTAGTTCTTATCAAAGCACCAACACTTTATCCTTACTGGTACGAGGAATGGGACTCTCAGGTAAGACGTTTTGCGAATACTAATAACATTCCTTATATTAACTATATATATTTAAGGGATCAGATTGGCCTTGATATGACTGTAGATACTTATGATGCAGGCTTACATCTTAATGTAACAGGTGCAGAGAAGTGGGCAGATTATATCGGAGCATATCTTGTGCGTAATTTTGAGCTTACTGACTATCGTGAGGTTCCTGAAGTAGCAACAATATGGGATCATGATGTTGAATTTTATAATAATTTAAGAGACGCTCAGCTTGCCGAGATTGAACAGTATGGTGAGTTAATGTCTTGGGGCGTCAACGCTATAGAGTAAATGGAGGTATTTATGAAAAGAAAGATTTTAGCAGCTGTTTTGGCAGCTAGTATGTGCATGGGTATGGCTGCTTGTGCTAAGGAGGAAGAGGATACAGCTCCTGTTGTAATATCTGGTGGTGAAGCTGTAGCTACTACTGTTGCTGAAGGTGATGAGGCTGTATCTGAGGCTGAAGTATCATCATCTTCTGATGCTTACTATGTTCGTTATAACGGTATGGAGATTCACATGAATCAGCCATCTGATGAAGTGATTTCTGCATTAGGTGACGATTATTCATACTTTGAGGCGCCATCTTGTGCTTATGAAGGTATGGATAGAATATATACATACAGCTCAATTGCTGTATATTGCTACACAATGGATGGTGTAGATTACATCTCTTCTGTACAGCTCCGCGACGATACAGTGGCTACTGTAGAGGGCATCAGAGTTGGTGATTCATCTGATTCTGTATACGCTACTTATGGCGAAGATGGCGTGCAGGGTACTTCAGGAGTGGAGTTCTTTAAGGGTGATTCCATCTTAGCTTTTGTATTTGAAGGCGGAAATGTTATCGGAATTACTTACACTGCTATTGTAGGATAATAGAGAATTAAGCCGAATATGCGCGATTTTTGGAGAATTAAAAACTTTTTTCGCGTAGAGTATTGACTTATATAAGGCCAGCAAGTATTATACTTGAGCGCTAAAAAGAGCGCCTTAATAAAAGATAGGAGTTAAAGTCATATGAAGACATTTGTTGCTACACCTTCAAATATCGAGAGAAAATGGCTTGTTATCGACGCTACAGGTAAGACACTTGGTCGTCTTGCTACTGAGGTTGCTAAGCTTCTCAGAGGTAAGCATAAGCCAGTTTATACACCTTTTGCTGATACAGGCGATTATGTAATCGTACTTAACGCTTCTAAGATGGTTCTTACAGGTAAGAAGCTTGATCAGAAGTACTACCGTCATCACTCTGGTTTCCCAGGTGGAATGAAGGAGACAGATTATAAGACAATGATGGCTAAGAAGCCTGAGATGGCTTTGGAGCTCGCAGTTAAGGGTATGCTCCCTAAGAACTCCCTCGGCCGTCAGATGTTCAAGAAGCTCCACGTATACGCTGGTGCAGAGCACAATCACGCAGCTCAGCAGCCTGTTGAGTACACATTTGAGCAGTAATTCGGAGGAATGACAATGGCTAAGAAATCTAACAAAGTTTATTTCTACGGCACAGGCCGCCGCAAGGATGCTACTGCTTGCGTTCGCCTCGTACCTGGTAACGGTAAGATCACAGTTAACGGTAAGGATATCGACGAGTACTTCGGTCTTGATACATTGAAGCTCATCGTTCGTCAGCCACTCGTTGCTACAGAGACATCCGATAAGTTCGACGTAATTGCTAAGGCTATCGGTGGTGGTATCTCCGGTCAGGCTGGTGCTATCCGTCACGGTATCGCTAGAGCACTCGTTGAGGCAGATGCTGATGCTTATAAGGCAACACTTAAGACAGCTGGTCTTCTCACAAGAGATGCTCGTATGAAGGAGCGTAAGAAGCCAGGTCTCAAGAAGGCTCGTAAGGCTTCCCAGTTCTCAAAGCGTTAATCAATCGGTTATATTGGTTTACTTTTCAAGACCCTGTGGTTATCCACAGGGTTTTGTTTTGCGTTGGAAATTACTTAACACGTGTTTTATAATGTACCGATGCAAAAGATTATTAACGCACATTGTCATATATATCCTGAGAAGGTAGCAGCTAGAGCGACTGCTGGTATTCGCGAGTTCTATGGACTTGATCGTTCATTAAATGGTATGACTGATGATCTCATAATGGATGGCTCTAAGGTAGGTGTTACACACTATCTAGTGCACTCAGTGGCAACTAAGCCAGAGCAAGTTAATTCTATTAATGAATTTATATCTTCTGAGGTTAATTCTCATCCAGGTGTATTTACTGGATTTGGTTCTTTGCATCCTGAATCTACTGATATCGAAGAGGATATGAAGCATCTAGTTGATTTAGGCCTAAAGGGCGTTAAACTTCATCCTGATTTCCAGAATTTTTCGCTTGATGAGAAGCGAGCATGGGATATTGGAAACTTGATTAAGGAATACGATATTCCAGTTTTGCTTCACTGTGGAGATCCACGATATGAGCGCTCAAATCCAGCTCAGCTTGCTAAGTTTATTGAACATACGCCCGGACTTAAGATTATCGCAGCGCATCTAGGTGGATGGTCAAAGTGGGAAGATGCAGAACAGCTAATTGCTGGTAAGTTTGATATCTATGTCGATATGAGTTCATCACTAGCGTGGCTTACACCAGAAGATGCTGTTAGAATAATTCGTAAGTATGGAGTTGACCACGTAATGTGGGGGTCAGATTATCCTATGTGGGAGCACGAACCTGAGATGGCGTATTTCGAGATGCTTCCGCTGACAGACGAAGAGAAGCAGGCCGTGCTATATAGCACAGCGGCAAAGCTGTTAGGAGTAAATAACTAATGCCAAGCTATAAGACAACATCTTATGAGGAGACAGAGAACATCGGCATAGAGCTAGGCAAAAATGCAAAGCCTGGTGATGTTATCGCGCTTGATGGTGACCTCGGTGCTGGTAAGACAGTAATGACTCGCGGTATTGCCAAGGGTATGGGACTAATGGATGAGGATGTTTGCTCTCCTACGTTTACTATTGTTAACGAATATATAGATGCAGTTGATGGCTCAAAAGCCGAAGTACCACTTTTTCATTTTGATACGTATAGACTTAGTGATAGCGAAGATTTTATTAACGCTGGCCTTGATGAGTACTTTTATCGTGGTGGAGTTTGCGTTATCGAGTGGAGTTCCGTAATCGAGGATATACTTCCTCCTAATACTATTAAAATAAGAATTACAGGCAGTGGCTTAGAGCGACTAATTGAGGTGACATAATGAGGATTCTAGTTTGCGATACATCTAACTCTACATGCTGTGCCGGAGTATATGAGGATGGCAAAGAATTGGCATACGAGATATCTTTGGAAAAGAAGACTCACTCAGAGACATTTATGCCACTTGTTATGCGCGTAGTAAAACAGGCTGGGCTTACGCTTCAGGACATCGACGTCTTAGCATCAACTATTGGTCCAGGCTCTTATACCGGAATCCGTATTGGTTTATCTGCGGTTAAGGGTATGGCGCTAGCTTTAGGTGTTAATGTAATCCCAGTATCTTCTTTGAAGGCACTTGCTATGAGTGTTGATAGTGTAATCTCTGAACCTAAGAATACCATTTTGGTTCCTTGTTTCGATGCTCGTAATGACAGAGTATTTGGAGCTGCTTTAGCGGGTGACACTTACGAAAATTTAATCGAAGATGGCGCTTATTCTAATGAAGAATTTTCTGATTTACTTAAAAATATCGCAGATATAACTAATAAGCAGATTATAGTAATTGGAGATGGCGCTCCTGTGCTTCAGAAGGTGCTTGATTGGGCTCCTAATACACAATATGCAAATGGATGCGTAATTCTGCCTAAGGGAGTATATGGCGCATCTAATGGTACTGAAGCGATAGATGGAGCGACTATAACCGCAAGCTACTGCTCAGGAACTAGAGCGGATAAGTATTCTAATAAATGATTGTACGAGAAGCTCGCCAAGAAGAAGTTCATATTATTATGGAAATAGAGTCCAGTGGGATTAGACATCCATGGACTTATGATTTGATTGAGAGCTTAATTACTAGCGATAAGAAGGTGGCGTTAGTTGCTGCGGATGAAGATGATATTCCACTAGGATATGTAGGCGCATCTTTTTTGTTCGAAGAAGCAGAGATTGGAAACATCTGCGTATTGCCTGAAGCTAGAGGTAAGGGTATAGGTCAGCTATTAATGATAGCCATGGATGACTTTATGAGAGCTCATGGTGTTGAGAAGATTTTCTTAGAAGTTGAGTCTGATAATATTCCTGCAATCAGCCTTTATGAAAAAAGTAATTACTCAAAGTATAATGCCCGCAGCAATTACTACGGGCAGGGATTAGATGCGCTTTTATACGTAAAGAATCTTAACGGTTAATTTTAATAACGAACAAGTTGTCTTGATTAAATGCAATCTCACCTAGAGATGCTATTATTCCTGTATTATCGACACCATACTTCTCGAATTCTAGATCACCTATAATTACATACTCGACGTTATAGAAGTCCAAAATATCTCGGATTTCTTCTGCATCAGTTGAAGTGTAAACAGTATCTATATCGTTATATCTAGGGGTTAGATATAGCTCCCATACATCGTTATTTGGGTCAGAAACTAATATGTTAGTTTCTGGATCGACTACACCGTGGAAACGCCAGAGCCACTCGTGTGTTTGCCATCCACAAACTGTAGGAAGTCCAGTGTATGCAGATATCATATTGTAGTCCGTATAGCTAAGTCCATGTGCTTCCATGATGACTGGGGAACCATCTACTTCGTTGTTGAACCAGTCGATGCATGCCTGATATTCGCGCATGTTTCCATAATTATAATCGCTTGGAATATATGAGCTAGCGTGGTTTTCAAGATAAGCTGTACCATCAAGTGTTATATAGTTATCTTTTTTAAGCGAGCCATTACGTTGTTCTAGAGAAACGAGAGTGTAATGAGCAGGTACTAATAGCATTACTACGAAGATAATTGATAATACAAATGCTGAAGTAGAATATCCTTTTTTGTCGTTACGCTCCATGAACATCAATCTTACGATGGAATAAATCATTGATATAGACAACATGATAAATCCCGCATAAGTGAATTTAAACATCGTATTAGATCTTAAGTATCCTCCTGTATAGATATCTCTGACATAGAAGACCTCAGGAAAGAGCAATAAAAGAATGCCAACAACAATTACTCCGCATACAAATACATCCATGATATTACGTTCTCCAAAGAACTGCTGGATAGGATTGTCATAGGTAGCTGTACGACTTTTTGAAGCGGCTTTGTGCTTAGAGGTATTGGCTTCTAAGCCTGTGTTTTTATGGGTGATAACAAATAACAAGAAGGCAACATTAATAATTACATGTGTCCCCCACAAAATGTAAAGCTGGTATATAGAAGAGTGATTTACGGAAAGAGCCAAAGAGTTTGACATCATGTCGAAATTCAAATTAAATGGCAGAGCAATCCATGATGCAATCGCGAAGAATGCACTCATTCCGGTCGCTGTTCTAGTAAGTGCACAAGTAATTTGTGCACTGCTAGCAAGTAAAGCTACAAATATAGCGGTTTGAAGAATTGAATGAATAAGTGGATGGCTGGCTGTAAGAAGATATATTGCTAAAATCGCTATTACTCCGGAACCAAACACAATCGCACCTGTGACAGTAGAAAAGTCTTTTGTAGTTCTCGTGTTGATTACAAAGAGCAACATAGAGCCAAATATAAAGTATATTAGGAAGTCCCAGTAATTAGTCATCTGAGCAACGCCTAATAATACTGCTATAGCTATAAGCTCTGGATGAATCAGATTTTTAAATTCGAATTTAAATCTAATATCGAAGTCATTAGATGAACAGTTACGGTTAGAAGGGTAAGATCCAATCTTATATACCAGAGCCACTGCTAGAGCAAAGATTAAGAGCACTACCATCGTAGAGCATACATGTGCGTGCAAGTCACCAATTAGATAAGAATAAAAAGGGAATTCCTCAATCGTATAATCTCCACCGTTCTTTATACCTTCAATCAATGAAGAATCAGGATTATAGCCTATATAACGAGTACTATCAGGATAGAAGAACTTTGAAGTATCTCCAACACGTGCACCTAAATTTTTAAAAACTTCAAGGAAATTATTACCTATGCTTTCTGGATCATAGAAAAAAGAATGTGAGTTACCAAAAATCATAGCTGCAAGTCCAGTAAATAGGCCTACGATTATTGATAAATACTTTGGCATTTTAATACCAAATTCACGCGCACTATCAATTAACATTCTTCCTATAGAGATACACATTGAGAATGGAAGTGCTATTGAGCAGCACATGGATATGTTATAAGCGACGGATGGTTCAACTGTTGATATTTTTGTAAGTAACGCGTATATAAACTGACCAAAGTAATAATAGTTGATGGACTTACCAGCCATCCACATATCATTAGCAGGAAGCTGCGGATTACGAAGCATAGATAACATATAACCATAATCCATGAATTTTTCCTGACCATTTATCTGCGGTAGGAAACCTTTGAAAAAACATAATGTAGTAAGAGCTATAGCGAATATTGTTTCTTCAAGTAATATATTCTCAAGTACACCATCACGTGAAATAGTATTAATAACGTTTTTTCTTAAAGCTGTTATGAACCAAGATGCTGCTAGCCCTAAAAGGACCAAGAGTACAATAACGTATGTAAACTTAAAAACTCTAATATAGGTTAATTCCCAAACAACTAAGCAAACACTTAAGATACCTATCGGTTTTGCAAGAATAAAACCTGCACTTTTTGTGTGGGGGAAAATACTAGCTGAAATAGGAAAAGCGGCTAGACCAAAAAACATTATTGTCAGATAAAACCTGATAACTGACAATGTATCAACTAATCCCATTGTAGAATAGCCGAACAAGAACATGACTACAAAAGGGACTAACAGGTATAAAAGTTTAAAATAATTAAATCGCTGTAATGATTGTTGATTCTTCGTGCTCATTAACCTTTTGCTCTTCCTTTGTGATTATTCTTTGACAGATGGAAGTCGCCAAAACAACTACGCCATCCATATGGTTTTCTGGAACCTCAGTTGTAGCACTTTTTGTAAGGGCAGAAGAACATACATATACGTCTTCAAGTGGTTCAGTAAGATCTTGACTAGGGTAAGCATCAGACACGGCATACCTAACTTTGTTAAGTCTCCATGATTTGATATCAGACTTACGGATAAGTGGGTATATTTTTCTGTATGCAGTGACATACTCATTCATTACTTCTGCATCAGAAGCAACCCAGAGTGGGTCAGAAATCGAGCATGATCCTACAAGATAGATTATTTCTCCACCATAATTCTTATCCTTAAAGCAAGCGCTGTGATTTACCACCCTCTCGAAAGGCAGATTAGACTTAGAGGAGAACTTCTTCTGAATATAAGCGTCATTAGGAAGTTTTTTGACTAATAAACCAAGACACATCTTCGATATATAAGTGATATTCATAAGCTGATCTCTTACATTCATAGTGAGAGGTAGACCGTGGCTTACGTTAACAAAGGATCTAGCAGATCCAGTGAAGATTACATAATCGCTTAAAACTTCATATTTCTGCGTGTCTGATAAAATGGCAGATGTTTTATATCCGCTTTCTGCTTTTGTAATCTCAGATACATTCGCGGAGTAAGTAATACGACCACCGTTATCGGTGATTTCTAATATCAATACGTTAATTAAAGATGCAAATCCACCATCAAAATAGCCAAGCTTTTTACGTGAAGCACGGCCATACCAAAAACTATCGTACCACTTGATGCTAGAATCTAATCCAAGCTCTTTACTTAAGGAGAGAAGAGCTCTATCTGTTCTTCTTAAGTGGTGTGGAATGAGTTCAATATATTCAGTGCCACGACGCGCTGATTGAAGCATGCCACCAGGCATATTGAGAGCCTCTAAAATCTCAACTTCAAAACCGGCCTTGCTTAAACGCATGCCACATACAAGTCCTGAAAGACCAGCGCCGATGATGGTTACTTTACTCATAATGTGATTTTACGAGCCTCGAGGTAGAAGCGTTTCTCAAAAGCTTCACCCATCGAGAAAGTCTTTCTTGGAAAAACACCTTCAGTCTCTATTGTATTGAAGAATGTATCCTTAGAAATACCAGGAACGAGGATTCCAATTGCATTTCCAGTTCCTAACTTACGTGTAGAATCTTCACCATGGATATAGTCACACTCTAATCCTAAGTCATCAATCATTTTCTGAACGGAACCTACAGCCAAAGTGTGTGGAGGATTTTTAAGAGTAACAGTAATATCTTCAGAATCAGATACAACTACAAAAGACTGACCTTCTGTATCGTCTGTCGAGTAGCCATTATCTTTAAAATATTCCTGTGCCTTTGTCATGAATTCGTCCTTAGATATACCAAATATAACTCGGTGGATAGGCTCAAAATCAAGTCCCTTATCGTGAATGTTAACAGCTTCAGCAAGTGCGAATCTTGCAGGATGATTATTAAGCTCATCTCCAGATAGTGTCTTTTTGATGTTATCCCAGTGTGCCTTAGCAGAAGCAAGAGAGTGGTTACCATCGCCTACTGCAAAGAGCAAGCCGTCGCTGCTGATAAGTGATGCGAAGTCTTCAATAATCATATCTGCTGCAGGTGTGCCTTCAGGAATAAACTTGCCAATAATATGACCAGAACCCTGCATGAGGTCTGTGTCGTAGATAATCTTAGGATTAGATGCGAGTGCGTTAGTTAAAACCTTATCCTCAGGATCGTTATAAAGAAGCATGATGTGAGGAAGTTCCACTTCAGCATTAGCTCTAATCTTTACTCTTGGTGGGATTCTAGAGAGTACAGTACCTTCAGTGGCACGAATCATAGCCTTGTCTTCTGGAACAAAACTATACTGTTCGAGATCTACAGCGAGCATAATGCCTTTACGAGAAGGGTGAAGGGATGTAGCTCTATCAGTTAAGATATAACCGCAGATTGGTTCGTTCCAAATCCCTTCGTTTGTATACTTAGTGATATTCTCAGCGATGAGCTTTAACTCTTCGTCAATCTGATCTGGAGTATGTGTTCCAAGCTTAACTTCTGGAAGAACAATTTTAAGTGCTGATGGTGCATCACCTACATAGTTATAACATCTATCCCAATATTCAGGCTCAGATGTATACTGGTCGCAGGCGATAACTGCCCACTTTGACATATCTGTTCCTTCCTTAGGGAGAAGAATTTTTGGTGCTCCTATAGCTGATAAATTTGTAATCTTCATACAATCCTCTTTTATTAATAAATATACGCGTTATTTTAGCACGGTATAAAGAATCTATCGACTGTAAATTTGTGTTTTTGATATCTGTGGGAACTTTGTCGTTATTTGTCGTTATTTGTCGATTTTTTTGTCCCAAATTTAAGTGTATTTGTTGTAGCCTTTAGTTGCCGGCGTAATAATGGAATTAAGGAGATTAAAAATGGAAAACGAAGAGACGAATTTTGATAATCAGGTTCCACCTTCTGAGCCTGCTGAGAATTCAAATAACACTCAGAATCATGAACGTCTTAGCTTGAAGGATATGTCTAATAACTTCAATCTAGTAAATTACGAATACGTTAAGGCTCTGAAGATTGCTGGACATACATCTATTGCCGACATGATTTTTAAAGAAGCGATGGCTTTGTGCTGTGCCGCTAATCTGTCTTCTGATGCGATTGGTAGAAATCGCTTTGTAGAGTTTTTGGAAAATGGATATTACTCTTCAGGCAAACTCCTAATGCTTTATGAATTTAGTAAAAGTATTGGAGTAGAAGACAATGTTCGCGAGGGCTTAGTTGATTCTGTTACAGGAATGCATAAGATTTTTGCAGCTTCGATTAAGACTGTTCGTGCTAAGGCTGCTAAGGTTCAGTCGGAGCAAGTAAATTTCTAATGCATGGGATTTGAGTTAGGTATTGAAGTGATGTAGTATCTAGATACATCGGGCCCGTCAGGTAACTGATGGGCCTTTTTGTATCAGGAGATATTAATGCTTTATATAATTCGTCACGGAAAAACTGACTGGAATGCGAGACATAAACTTCAGGGAAGAACTGATATCCCGCTTAACGATGAGGGAAGAGCGATGGCTTTGAAGGCTGGGCAGGATAATAGGGATGTGCATTTCGACGTGTGTTATTGTTCTCCGTTAGTAAGAGCTAGGGAGACGGCGGAGCTTTTTCTGAAGGACCGCGATGTGCCAATTTTTACAGACGACCGCCTGGTTGAGATGAGTTTTGGAATTTACGAGGGCGTGGAGGAGAGTTTTTCAAAGCCTGATTTGCCAGTAAATGTTATTTTTAAGAACCCAGAGAACTACAAAGAACCGATAGAGGGCGCTGAGAGCTGGGATGATTTGTTCAGCAGAACTGGTGAGTTCTTAGATGAAGTCGTGGAGCCGCTACTTAAAGAGGGCAAGGATGTGCTGATTGTTGGCCATGGCGCGATGAATTTGAGTATAATTAATCGGGTTTGGGGCATTCCACTCAAAGATTATTGGAGTACAGGAATAGAGAACTGCAAACTCTATAAGCTAAAGTAATGACTAAGACAAAATTCAACAAAGCCTACTTACTGCGCTGCATAGCATTTATCATCGGCCTTTTCTTCTCAGGCCTTGGCGTAGCTATAACCAAGAAGGGCGAACTAGGTGTATCGCCAGTATCTTCTATCGCTAATGTAATGAGCATCAGGTTCGACGCCTTAACTATTGGCAACTGGCTCATAATCACTAATTGCATTTTAATCCTGGGGCAGGCGCTGATTTTACGTAAGAATTTTAAGTTGTTCCAGCTCCTGCAGATCCCACTGTCAGTGCTGTTTGGATATTTCACAGACTTTGGAGTGTGGATGATTAAAAACATCCCGGTCAGCGTCTACCCGGCAAGACTTGTATGCGTAGTACTTGGAACCGCGGTGCTGGCCTTCGGTATTGTTATTCAGATCAAGGCTGACGTAATCATGAATTCAGGTGAGGCGTTTGTTAAGGCAATTACCGATACATATAACAAGGAATTCGGTACAGTTAAGGTGATTTTTGACGTGACTTATGTATCGCTGTCAATCGTAATCTCATTAATTCTTTGTGGCGGTAAGGTAGTTGGAACCCGTGAGGGAACGGTCATCGCGGCAATTATTAATGGTCTGTTTATAAAGCTTTATTTGAAGCTAATCAATGCATATCAAAGTGGAAAGAAAGCTAATGCTTAATTTATTTTTTATTCTTGGATATGTATAAACCTATTCCAGTCATAATTAAGATACTACAAGCTGAGATCAAGCAACATGCATAAAAAGTTTTATCCTGATACTTGAACTCGACCGTGTGTTCTCCAGCTGGAACATCAACTGAAATGGTGTTGTATGTGTTTTTGTTAATTGGAATAATATTTCCATCACAAGTTGCTACAAAATTACTGTCATAACTGAACATAACTAATACTTCGCCACCCTGGTAATCAGAGGTGGTCTTAATCTGTAAATTGTTGATATCAAAACTGTAATCGATAGGGTTATTATCGGATGTTCTGGCAACTGGCAATGCGTCGAAATTTTTATAAACAGTCCATTCTCCATTGTCGAAACAACTTTCAAGATTACAATTTATGAGAATATCAGGATTATCAGTCGCCCAATCATTTTCAATTACCAGTGTATCAACTCCGAGAAAGTTTAGTTGTTCAATAAAATTTGATGCGGATGGGTTAGCCAGACCAGCGGTAAATATACGAGAAGTATCAATTAATCTGTCTGCAGACTCCATTGGAGTTAAGACGTCATATCCTAAAACATTTGAATATTTAAAATACAAGGATACGTCACTTGTCATCTGGTATATATCTAAGCCATAAGTCTGATTTTGATTCTCATCGTATGAATAAGTGTTTTCTCCAATGCATAAATATCTGCTGGTTAAGTAGGTATCATCGAGATAATCAGGAACATCCCTAAGGTTGCTTCTCATAATTAATCCAAAGTAGTTAAGAGGGACAAAGCAGCAGATAATTACTATATTGATAACTGATATGCCTACTGAAGTATAAGCAAGAACATTTTTAGCTTTTTGTGATAATCTCCAGCTACTAATTAGCATATTGAGCACTAGTGTTGAAATGAGTACAGCAAAAAATGGAAACCATAAATAATACTTAAAAGGCCATCTGAATCGATTCATAATCGGAATCAGATAAATCAGACGGCAGACAGTCTCTGAAGAAGAAGACAAAAGTACGATTAAAGAAATAGTGTAAAGTGCGATAAGTCTATTTCTGGATAATCCTTTCTTCATTTTAAAAATAAGTACTATACCACAGATATATGCGCCGATGAGTAAATATGTAAAATGTCCTGATCTGTTAATGACAGAACGAAGATTATCAGGATCTATAAATGGATAGAGAACACCAGTTAGAAGACTTTTTATACTAAATCTTGGATTTGAAAAAGTAGCGAAATCAAATGCTCCGGTACGTGACGATGAGATTTGCATAAGATTCCACATAGGACCTATAAGAGGTAAACAAAGCACAATAACAGGAATAAAACTTAAGAAATATAGCGCAATGAACTTTTTGTTTTTTTGATTCTTACTATCAGTTAAAACATAATACAAAATGGCAGTAAGGACATCAAAAATCATACCCCATATGAAAAATTGAGGGTGTCCATAATAGAATAAAAGAACCTTTGGGATGGCAGAGAAGATTATGCTTTTATAGGATAAATGATCATAAAGATAAGTAGTTCCTAAGAAAATCCATGGCACCATTGCAGAAACAAGAATAACAATAATCCAACTTCTTCCGATGAAAATATTGAATGTATTATAAGACCAGGCAAGAGCGCCTATAATTGCTAGTATGCGATTGTTTATTAATTTTTCTAACACATAAAACATACCTATAGCTGCAATCAGAATATTAGCAAAAGCTACGATTTCAATTATGTATACAGAATCCTTTAAAAATACGTTGCTGATAAAGCAACACAGCATGATTATCGGGCTAAGAGCACCTGTTTGTCCTGTGGCAAAGAACGGGGCACCAAGAAAATGGTTAAAACAATATAATGGGAACGAGCCACCGGCTATGCACCTGTAGCTATACTCAAAATAGTATATGTATGCATTTTGATTATCGTCACATAAAAAAAAGAAGGGATGAGAAATCTCCAATATTAAGAATAATAGTGCTACCAAAGCTGTTAATGAAATAATGCTAATAGAATTACTTTTTCTCACAGTTAGTAGACCTCACTTAATATTTAAATTGCTTAAAAGTATATAAGAAATACTACCTATATTAAAGGTGACTTGCTATAATATTAACAGGTAAATTGTATGATAACTAGATTCGATGTATTTGCTGATGACTATAGAGAAATTCACACTAACAACGTAATGGGTGTTAGTGGTCAGGATAGCGATTATTTCAGTGAGTATAAAATTGTTGAACTAAAGAATCGTGGCTTGTTGAAGGAAAGCGATTTAATACTTGATTTTGGTTGTGGAGATGGAAATACATCAAAATTTGTTAAAAAGCACTTTTCCAATGTCAGCTATTATGGAATCGACATATCCGAAGAGAGTATTGCTGTTGCCAAGAAGAAAAATGGTGAAAATGGAACTTTTAAACTGTTCGATGGTAAAAGAGCGGTCTTTGAAGATAATTCATTTGATGTAATCTTCATGGCATGTGCGTTACACCATATAAAAGTCGATCAACGCGACTCTGTTTTAAAAGAATGCTTTAGACTTCTTAAACCAGAAGGAAGAATCATTATTTTTGAGCATAATCCTTATAATCCAGTAACTATTAATCTAGTCAATACTTGTCCTTTTGACAGTGATGCTGTATTAGTATCTCCTCATAAGATGAGAAAATTTTTGAAGAATTTTGATTGTAACTATGAAATTAGATATACAATTTTCTTCCCTCGTAAAGGCTTATTCCTTAAACTGGTACCTTTGGAGAAAGTGCTGGCAAAAATCCCAATTGGTGGTCAGTACTATGCTGTAATAAGTGAAAAATAAACAAAAGCCCCGTGGAACCAGCAACCACGGGGCTTTAACATTGTTAAATACTCACTCTATTACTTAAAACACTTAACTGTGATTCGTAGTACATTAGTAGCACAGAACTGAAGGTCACCAAGTCCGATTGAACCCTTCTTTACGCCCTCCAAGATTTCCTTAACGTCGTTTGCACAGCCTGGCATTATTAGGTCATTACCAGCCTTAACGCAGAGGTCGGAGTAGGATCTTGGGTTCTTACACCTAGATGGTTCCATTGTTGTACACCAGTCGGTCATTACTACACCCTCGAAGCCCCACTCATCACGAGCTGCATACTGAATCAAATCTACATTGTTTGCAGCATGTACGCCGTTAACTAGGTTGTAGGATGTCATGATTGAGTATGGCTGAGCTTCTTTAATCGCCAGCTCGAAGCCTCTTAAGTACAAATCACGGAGAGCTCTCTCTGATGCGTGAGAGTTGGAGAACATTCTGTTGTCTTCCTGATTGTTCAAAGCAAAGTGCTTGATTGTTGTACCCTGACCACCATGAGCCTGTACACCCTTGGTATCAGCGGCAGCGCAGCGACCTGTAAGAAGTGGATCCTCAGAATAGTACTCGAAGTTACGTCCACAGAGTGGGTTTCTGTGGATATTCATACCTGGAGCGAGCCAGTAGTGTACATAATATTCTTTCATCTCGACGCCAACGATGTTACCAGCCTCGTAAATCAAATCCATATTCCAGGACTGAGCAAGAGCAGATGCAATCGGGATAGCTGTGCAGTACTGATAGTAATCAACAGCTGTCTCAGGCAAATCATCTGGGAATGGGAATGTAGTTAATCCGAATACCTGACCACCTGGGAGGAGTTTTCCGTCGTAACCATCAGCCTTGAAGTGTGGCTGCAAACGAAGTCCTGCAGGGCCATCAGCAAGGATTGTAAAAGGAATCTTACGGTCTTCTTCGCAGAAAGTTGTTGTCTCGGCAGCGGCTCCTGGAACTTTAGCAGAAGAACATCCGATAACCATAGTATCCATGCCGTTTGAGAAACCACCAGTACAGAGGTGAGCGAGCTGCTCCTCGTTAAGCTGAGCAACTAACTCCTCAACTGAAGCAGTACCAGCAAGCACATCGTCAAAAGTAATGAAATCTTCGCGCTTGTTCTCGATAACTGGGCGCTCTTCCTGATAGGAAATCTCCTTACACTCGACATCGTCAGAACTCAAAGTAAGCTTAATAGCACCTGCAAGTTCAGCGTCGTCATTACAGAAAGATGGCTTCCTGCCTGGCGCCTTATACTCTTCGAAAGTAACCTCATCCTCAAAAAGCTTCTTAAGCTGCTCTGTAGCGGCTGTCTCATCAAGAGTAATTACTGCCACAGCCTTTGTAGAACGGGAATTCTTACCAACACGAACGATATAATCGCCATCTTCAAGTAAGCGTGCAGATGTATATACGTCGTAAGAAGAAACCTGCTTTAAGTCAAAAGTCATTGTAACTGTAGCTGTAGCTCCAGCGTCAATCACAGGAGTCTTGGCAAAAGCTACTAGTTCCTGATATGGCTTGTCGATGGCGCCGAGAGGAGCTGATACATAAACCTGAACAACTTCCTTACCAGCTACATCGCCAATGTTCTTAACAGTAGCAGTAACAGTAACTACTGTACCCTCGATAGTAACGGAGTTTGTTGTAATCTCGTGCTTTGAATAACCAAGTCCATATCCGAATGGATACAAAGGCTCAACATCAAAAGTATCAAAATATCTATAACCTACATAGATACCTTCGTAGTAAATCTCATCTAATACATCGTTATTGTTGTGGCTGAAGTTCTGCCAGTTAGGATAATCCTCATAAGACTTGGCCCATGTATCAGTAAGTCTTCCGGATGGCTCAACAATACCCATAAGTACATCAGCAACAACATTGCCTCCGATGTTACCTAACTGGGAGACGTTCATAATAGCGTTGATTCCAGGAATTGCCTTAAGCTCGGTAACATCAAGGATTCCACCTACATTAAGGAGAACGATAGTCTTCTTATATGTGGAAGCAACCTTGGTAATAACTGCGATTTCTTCCTCAGATAAGAGATAGTCGCCTCTCTTGTAGTTACGGTCGCCGCCCTCACCAGAGTCTCTGGCAATTACATAGATAGCGAGCTCGCAGTCTTCAAAAATATCAGATTCGTCAATTGGAGTAATAGGAGCTAACTGTAATGGATACATGAACATAGTACCAATCTCGTTCATGCCAGTCTCCTTCATCTTCTCCTTGATGAACTCCTTGTAATCTTCCTGATGCTTCTTAACACCAGCGTCAAATTTATCAAGCCAGGCTGTAGTAGGAACAGTAAAGCCAGCTTCTACCAGACCCTGCTCGATATTTACAACTGATCTGGAATTAACATCACCAGAACCTGTACCACCCTTAACGGTCTGTCTTGCACCATTACCATAAAGTGCTACCTTACAAGGATTCTTAACAGGCAGAATACCGTCGTTCTCGAGTACTACGCAGCACTCTCCAGCAAAGGCTCTGACCTTCTGCTGATGGTCTAATTCCATCTGAGTAATTTCATTAGATTTTAATGCGTGAAATCCCATAAAAACCTCCCCGAACATTTATGAGAACTATTTTAAATCAAGTCGGAGGAGGATTATTTTATATTTGTGTAAAAATTGTCAGAATTGAGATTACTTTGGGTTATAAGCTCCAAATAAGTTCTTGAATAAGATCTTCATAAGCTCGCTGTTACCCTTAAAAAAGCTAATCTTCGTTGGTGTTTTACCAGTAGCTGGGTAGGCTCTTCGAACAGGAATCTCACATGCCTTCATCTTAAGCTGAGTCGCACGGACTGATAGATACGCCAAAAGCTCATAAGTCATGAAAATATCGCGAAGTGGCTGTACGCGCTCATCCTTAAGGTATCTCATCGAGTACGCGCGGTAAGCATTAGTAGTATCGGTAAACCACTGTCCCGCTGTAAGAGAAATAACTGGAGCGTGGATAAGTCGAACTGCGATTGTTCTTACCCATGGAGTATTAACAGCAACTCCGCCTTTGACAAAGCGTGAACCCTGAATTAAGTCGTAACCTTCCTCTAATTTGGAGATAAAAGATGGTACGTCTTCGATACTGTCTTTGTCGTTACCGTCGATTGTAATTACGCCCTTATATCCGCGGGAAATAGCAAAGCTTATGCCCATTCTAAGCTGCGCGCCCTGCTTTCCGACGTCGTCTTTTATAAGCAAAGTGTTTACATCAAAAGACTTCAAAATACTCTCTTCAGTAGATCCGTCCTTGGAGCCTCCGTCGCAGATTACGATATCGGCATAATACGATACGCCTGCTTCCTTAGCGCGGCGAAGTTCATTATGAATTCGCTCGCCCTCGTTAATAATTGGAATCAAAACAACATAGTCCTTCGACTTAGGCGCGAACTCGTTACAAATATACTTAGGAACACCAGGCTTTTTCTCAACTATCATGCAAAAATACCCTTAACATAATCTATGGAGTCGTAGACAGTACTAACCTCGTTCTTTGAGTCCATCTCTATCGAAATGTACTTGTCATAACCGCCATCTTCAAGCACAGCCTTAAGCTCTTTGTGTAAATCCCTCGCTACGATTGGATTTAAAAATGGCTCGCTGATATGTACATGATTAATGAGATGAATATGCCCCTTCAAATCACTGGCTGCTTCGCCATTTTCAACCATGGTTCCGACATCTAAGTTAAGCATACAGCCCCTGGAATCAACCTTAGCTATCATCTCTATAGCCTCGCGGGTAGTATTCATAACATTAGTGTTATAAATAGGCGGGTTTGCCTCGAGTGCGATAATTGTACCCTTCTCATAAGCGTAATCTGAGATTTCCTTAAAAAATGGAATCAAAATATTATCTGCCTCAGCTACACTCATTCCTTCAGGAATTGCTCTGTGTCTTGGGCAGCCAAATACGATATTAGGGCACTTAACAACGCTTGCAAAATCAATTGCCTTCTTTGTGTAATCAAGCAAAAATTCGCGCTCTTCGTTAGAACCTAAAATCTTCTCATTATGTCCAAACCACATTGACTGAATTGATGGAATATCAAAGCCGTAGTTAGAACGAATCTCTTCATACCAGGACTTCGCGCGGCTTAAATCCTCATAAGGATTTCTAGATACAACTCTTGTCGGAGCAATCTCTAATCCTTCAAATCCACTATTTTTCATATACTCATAAACTGCCAGGTCATTCTCAGGAACCCAGCCGATATTTGAAATAGAAAACTTCATCTTAAAGCTCCTTCCACAAATGTCTTAATATCATCCAGTACCTCTATCGATGACATAAGATATCCATCCTTACCTCCGAAGATTTCTGCATACTTAGTTTTATAGTCATAGTAAACAGGGGCAGGGGAGATCTCGTTAATAAAATCAGTGCCTGTTAAGTGCTTATAAACATCTGAAGCAGACAGAGGACTAGTTGCCGGGTGCCACATCAAAAGTCCATTATCCATCGCGGTATTAATGTCATCCCATAATCTGCTAAGTGGGTAGAACTGATATACATTACGGCTGTCAGTAAAGTTCAAAGCTGTAAATCCCAGAGTCTTAAACTTAGCCTTTAAAACTTCCTTCTCATCTTCAGAAATAGTGTTTAGCTTATAAAAACCATTAGCCTGCAAAGTATAGAAATTATGTAAATCAGAATCAATCGAACTTAACTCATCAAACTTACTTTCCTTAAGCATAAAAGGAATTACATTAATGTAGTCGTAGATGAAGTTTTTCTTAATATTAATTCCATAAAGACCAGGTAGTCTGATGATCAGGCTGTCTGGATAATTAACGCGAACCCACTGCTCTAATCTGTAGCGATTAAGGCCGTAAGCGTGAAGATCTTCAGTATCAATAAATGCATCTTCATCCTTGCCATTAGGCTCTTTTAAAACATCGATTGTAGAAATCAAAACAAGCTTTTTTGGATTGATTTTTCTGATATTATCCTGCGCCTGTAAAACTAACTCCATGTCAGCTTCAGGATCGTTATTTGCTAAGTATTTTTCAGCTCTCATTCCAGAGTAAATCAGAAGGTCTGGGTTAGTGCCAAAAGCTTCGCTGATATTCTTGGAATTATAAAGTCCGGTGATTTTATCTCCCACCCTGGCGAGAATATTACTGCCTACATAACCTGTGTAGCCTACAAGTGAAATCATGGTTAGTTTTCTGCCTTTCGATTAGTAAATAAGTTCACGATTTTATCCAGGATTACGTAGAGGCAGACCTGAACAAAACCGAAGTACCACATTACAAAATTCATGTGCGTGTGGATGTAAGAATGGTTTTTTGCAAGCACAAACCAAGAGATGCTTGTGAGAAATGTAATTGCATATAGAAAAGTATTCTCGATATCAAGTTTTTTCTTAAAGTAGTCGTAGATGAAAATGACAATAGGAAGAATAATTAAAGTTATAAACTGATTAGAATCGATGCCAGCGATAATGTCTGTTTTAAAGTGGAAATACAAGCTGAATGTCTCGTATATAGACGCGTTAATTGAAGGCCAATACATAGCCTCAAAATCATTAAGTCCACAACCGCCAACGCGACGTAAAACATCTCGTTCAATTATGCTTTTGATTCCTTCAATAATGCTACCATCTCCCCTTAGATTAGCGTGCAAAGCAATTGCAGTGAAGAATCCGAGAAGGGCTGCTATACCAATAATCACAGTAGTCCTAAAAATTAGTAATGCACTTTTTTTATCCCCTTGAAATAGTGCCTTAAAGAGGTCGACCAGAATAAATGAAATAAGTCCTAGCATAACTGCGGTTATAAACTCATATCCGCATAATGACTTAATCATAACAGAACCAAAGGCTAAGAGATATGAAACAATTCGTATAACTTTGTTGTTAATCCAAATCGAACAAATAAGCCCCACCACCATTGGTAAGAACCATGTGAATTCTACCCAGTAAACGCTATTTGAGTAGTTTACAATCCATGGAGAAAGGAGGAAAGTCAACCCAAAGCATAAAGCCATAAGGAAATTATATTTGCGGTTGATAAGGATAACAATTACTGATAATACGATTCCTAGCGTAAGTGAGCATACCATCCATAGATTAAGTTCAATTTTTTCCTTTTCCCAACCATTAGCGAGGTGTCTGAATACCTTACCCTGAAGACCAAGACTTGAAGTATATCCTTCATATACTCCTGGTAATAGTGGTGTGCCATCTTCCGCTAAAAATGTAACGTTTCTTAGGTTTCCGTGCTTGTATAAGCTGAAATTTTCTGGGGAATCCAAAGTGAGGACGTAAGCGCCATCTTTATCAACTACATCGATAATTCGGTATTGCTGGCCTTTTTCAAAGCGAACCACATTACCAAGCTGTGCTAAAGCTTCAGTACCTTCGTTTTTATTAATGATAATAGCTGGACTGAATCTATTAAAACCTTCATTCCAGTCAAGGTCAGACCTGTATGACCAGTATTGGTGATATGTACCAAGACCATACTGGGAAAGTTCCACCCCGGCCTCCATAGCGCTGAATCCATCCATTACAAGGTCGTCAGAATCATTCTGAAAACCAACAAAAGCACTGTTCTCACTATCAATTGAATTGAACATAAATGTCCAAGTTAATACAGTTGTTATTGCAAGTAATACAGAAAGAGTTCTAGTAATTCTTAAAGCCTTATTCTTTATGAATAATTCTCCTGCTAGAAATAACAAGAAAGCAATTAAAAATAGTGTAATAAGTGTTTTTTCATATGGTGAGAATGTGTCATGATAGATTCCAAGTGCAGCCAAGACGTTACAGTCGATTAGGTTGTTTGAAATATAATTATTGTCAATGCCTTGAAGTGAAGGAGCAGTGTCACAATTGCTTCCGTCGATAGTAACAGTATAAACAGATGCGATTTCATATTTACCACTGGTTTCAAAAATATACCAGTCCTCAGGTTTTATGTCTTGTGCATTAAAATCGAATGAATCAATTATTGTGTTACCATTCGAAATAGTTAGATTTACTATGTCATTACTGCCATTATCTGCAAAGAAGAGAGCTATACCATTAAATTCCTTTTTTGTTACTTCGAATTGAAAAGTATAAGGTTCATCCAGTTGAATAGGTTCGTGCCAATCTTCAGAAGGTACTTCGATTTTTTCTGCAGCAGTGAAGTAAAATCCATGTTTAAATGAATTCAAAGGAATGAGCATAACCAAGAATACCGATATTATGGCAACAGCAACGGCAAAGATTATGCTTTTACGATTAATAATGGATTTCTTAGAAGCCATATAATATACCTTTATTTAGTTAATTTATCGATGCTCTCGAAGTTGTAACTCTTACGTTTAAAGATGAGATTTACGATAATCTGGAGATACTTAATGATGATGGTAAGAATTCCAAATAGTCCAAAGAAAGCAAATGCTAAGAAAAGAATCGTTGTTGTCCAACCTTCAACTGGGGTTCCTACCAAATAAATTGTAATCGAATATAGTGCTACAAAAATGGTAGCGAGAATCATGATTAGAGTCATGCCTTTAGCGAATGTATAGCCAATATCTGTAAAAAGTATGAGTGAGTCAACTGCAAGGGCAGAACGATAACTCTTTTCTAAATTATCTGTATCAACGATACTGCTATCGATTATTTCGTAGTTTATGTTGTCAGTTTTTAGACCGCAATTTGCATAAATAGCTTTACGATAAGGTGTGGTCTTGTTCATACTGGCTATACGATTAATAACTCTGCGACTTAAGATCCTAAAACTCTCAGTTTTCATCTCATATTTGATATTGGAAAACTTGGCGAATGCGTAATAGAAAAAATTAGATGTCCTTTTTTGCTTTTTATTAGGAGAAGCACTAACAATGTCATATCCTTCAAGGGATCTGTTGTAGACTTTCATAATTTCAGCTTTTTCAAAATCTAAAACTGTATTATCAAACTCAAATACAAAATCACCTATAGCTAGATCCACTCCGGCTTTCATTGAAACCTCTAATCCATGAAAATAGCTCATATTAACAACTGATACACTAGTACAGGTGGCGAGCTTTGATGCGACCTTAATAACATCAACGCTACCATCTGAAGAGTAGTCATTAACAAGTATGATTTCTGAGTTTTCGAAGTTCTCTTCAAACGTCTCGATTAATGCCTTAAGGAATTTTTCTATTCTGTTCTGAGCATTATGGACATACACCACTGCAGATACGAAGTTTTTCTCTTTATTACTCATCGCTAAGCACCTCATCTAAATCATAGACGGTATTAATTTTTCCCGACAAAACTCCAACAAAAGTTGGCTTAGTCGAGTAGGTTCTTATAACTGTTGGTCTGGAATCATCAATCTCAGAGCTTACAAGAATAGGCTTCATAGAAAATAGAGATTCCTTATATTCGAACTGATATTCGTCGCGCAAATACTTACGTGCTAAAGAAGACATATACGGATAAGCGCTCAAAGGTTTGGCAGGGCAATTATTACAATTGCCTAGCTTATTTGGATTACAGTAACCTTGACTTAATTCCTGACAAGAAAAAGTTGGAAGCGCATCATAACTTGTAGTATGCGGCGTAAATGTTACTGATGTAAGAGAATGAAGACCAGTCTTTCCGAAAGGCATAATAGAAAAGAATGGTCCATCCATTATAGTGAAGCCGTATTTCTTTAACTCTTCGTTTACCTCGCAAAGAATTATTTCGCAAAGCTCATACTTGATTCCGAATTTATCGTATCCGACCATATCTAGAATCTGATTGGTGCTCGCGTATGTTGAATTAAGGACAAAGGCTGATGATACATCTTCTTGGTCTTTTAAATAAATAAGGTAGCAATCATCGAGCTTGTCGATGGAAGTAATATCTGCACCGAATTTGATTGTTACATTCTTGTAGTCTTCTAGTTTGGTTAAGAAATAGTCCCTTAGAATTTTAGCGTCGTATGTATACTCACGAGTCAAAAAGGCGCCATCGCACATATTATCCCTAAAGTACTTACTGGCATTTAACTCTTCGCACATAATATTTCCAGCTTTACAGAAGCTTTTAAATTGTTCTCCTGAAGTCCATGAGTACTCAGAAGATGTAGCATAAATCTTGTCGAATTCTTTGTTGATACAGAATGCGTAATCTTTGTTAAATCGCTCAAAATAATAAGCGGATTTCATTGCGGTCGATAGAGATCTTGGGTAGTGATAACCCTGATGAACTCTTGCTTGATTTATATAAGTGGCGCGACCAAAAGCTTTCTGATCACATTCTAAAATCAGGACACTTTGTCCTTTCTTGCCACAGAAGAGCGCAGAATATAAACCGTATAATCCAGCGCCAATAATGATTTTGTCGTACTTTATAGCCATAATAAATCTAATAAAAATAATAGCATATGTATTATTAATTTAATATTGCAGGTTTATTATAATTATGGTGTACAATAAATAGGACAGAATTTATGGAGGTGAACTAATGGCTAATACTGAGAATGCTAAGCTTAAGCTATTGCTTATTTACGATTATTTTTTAAATCATGCTAGCTCAGATAATAATGACGACGGCGTTTCTATGCAGGAGATTTTGTCTTTTTTAAATGAAAAAACTGGCACAGATTTTGAACGTAAATCCATATATTCCGATATAGACAGGGTTAATGACTTTGCTCGTAAAGTCGGTATGGTTGGACCAACAGAGGATTGGATTGAACTTGTTGGAAAACGTTATATGAGAGGCGATATTAACGGCGAGATTACACTCGATGAGGCGAGATTAATTGTTGATGCTATTAACACTACAGAGTTCACAGATTCTGGTCTTTGCGACAAGATAAAGACAAAGTATCCAACATATTTTAGAAATGGGTACACACCTCTCGTGTCTCATAATAACAAGGCAATTCAAAAGCCTCTGGCTCTTGTTAACGTCATTAGAAGTTGTATCGAAGATCAATCTGCTATGAGCTTTAAGTATGGTTATGTTGTAGCAGGCGGTATTAGAGCAGCAGAAGATAAGCTTGTATCTCCAGTCGCTCTTGATTTTGAAAAGTCTCACTACTATTTAATTGCTGTAGATAACAATGAAGTCGCTAAGGGTAAATCTAAGGAAGATTCGATGAAGCGCTATAGACTTGATCGAATGAAATACTATAAATTCGAGCTTAACGAGAAGTACTTAAGTCTTGGTAAGAATCGTGATCAGATTGTTGAGAAATATGTTAAAAATTCATTTGAAGCTTATTCTTCCAACAATACTGAGAGAATAGTACTTACCATGAGATGCCCTTCAGAAAAAGAACTATTAAAGGCATTTACAGGTTTTACTGAGAATATGAAGCCAATGATTATTTCTGATAAGACTCACGATGGTTACATCAGATTTAGTGTTGATACTGGTATTGTGCCGCCATTTTTCAGTAAGGTTTTCCAGGTTAATTTGTATAAAGATGTTACTCTTAAGATTGAAGATGAAGCAGTACGAGAAAAATACCGTGAGTATCTAGTAGCTGCCATGAACAACCTTGATGATTAATTGCATTACGCTTCTAATCGTTTTATAATTCATAGGTTTATTAAATAAGGAGATTTTATCTATATGGAACCATTAGGTTTAAATGAAATCAGAGAAAGATATTTGTCGTTCTTTGAATCTAAGGGACACTTGAGACTTCCATCATTCTCATTAGTTCCTAAGAACGACCCTTCCATTTTGCTTATCAACGCTGGTATGACACCATTAAAGCCATACTTTACAGGTGCCGAGACTCCTCCATGTAAGAGAGTTACTACATGCCAGAAGTGTATCAGAACTCCTGATATCGAGAACGTTGGTCATACATCAAGACACGGTACATACTTTGAGATGATCGGTAACTTCTCCTTCGGTGATTACTTTAAGAATGAAGTTATTCCATGGGCTTGGGAGTTCTTGACAGAGAACCTCGAGATGCCAGCTGAGCTTTTGTATCCTTCTGTTTATGAAGAGGACGATGAAGCTTTCGAGATTTGGAATAAGGTTGTTGGCGTACCTGCTGAGAAAATTACAAGACTTGGTAAGGCTGACAACTTCTGGGAGCATGGTACAGGTCCATGTGGCCCTTGTTCTGAGATTTATTTCGACCGTGGTATCGAGCATGGCTGTGGTAAGCCAGATTGCCGTCCAGGCTGCGAGTGCGACAGATTCGTTGAGATCTGGAACCTCGTATTCTCACAGTTCGACCGTCAGGAAGATGGTTCTTACTTAGAGCTTGCTCAGAAAAATATCGATACAGGTGGTGGACTCGAGAGATTTGCCTGCGTAATGCAGGGTGTTGAGAACCTCTTCGAGGTAGATACAGTAAGAAGAATCCTTGATACAGTTTGTCAGAAGGCTGGTAAGGAATACGGCGTTAACGCTAAGGATGACGTTGCTATCCGTGTCATTACTGACCATATGCGTTCTTCTACAATGATGATTTCTGATGGCGTACTTCCATCTAACTCAGGTGCTGGTTACGTTCTTCGTCGTCTCATGAGAAGAGCTGCAAGATTTGGTAAGCTCCTTGGAATCGACGGTAAGTTCCTCGCATCTATCGCTGAGGTTGTTATCGAGCAGAACAAGGATGCATATCCTGAGCTTGTACAGAAGTACACAATGATCATGGCTGTTATCAACAAGGAAGAGGATGACTTCCTCCGTACAGTTGAGGCTGGTACAGCTATCCTTAATGACATGATTAGTGCAGCTAAGGCTGAGGGCAAGACAGTACTTAGCGGCGAGGATGCATTTAAGCTTCATGATACATATGGTTTCCCTCTTGATCTTACTAAGGAAATCGCTGCAGACAGTGGTCTCACAGTAGATGAGGACGGCTTCAAGGCTGCCATGAAGATTCAGAAGGAGACAGCTCGTCAGGCTACTAAGGAGAATGTTTCTAACACTGCATGGGGTGGAAACAAGCTTCCAGATGAGCTCTTGAACGATAAGTCTGCTACAACTTTCGAAGGTTATGAGAAGTTCGAGACAGACGCTAAGGTTATGTACGTTCTTAAGGTTGACGAGGATGGTGCACTCCAGATTGCTTCTGAAGTATTTGCTGGCGACAAGGCTATCGTAATCTTAGATAAGACAACACTTTACGCTACTATGGGTGGTCAGGTTTGCGACAATGGTAAGCTTACAAACGATTCCTTAGAGGCAGTTGTTACTAATGTTGAGAAGGATACAGCTTCCAAGTACCTCCACTCTATCGAGGTAGTTTCCGGCTCTATCAAGGCTGGCGACGACGTTAAGGTTACAATCGACAAGGAAAGAAGACTCTCTACTTGTCGTAACCACTCTACAACTCATATGCTCCAGTCAGCACTTCGTTCTGTCTTAGGCGACCACGTAGAGCAGAAGGGTTCTTATGTTGATTCTGAGAGATTAAGATTTGACTTCACACACTTCTCCGCTATGACAGCTGAGGAAATCGCTAAGGTTGAGGACATCGTTAACAGCGTAATCTTGGAGGATATGCCTATCGTAACTCGCGAAATGCCAATCGACGAGGCTCGTAAGCTCGGTGCTATGGCCCTCTTCGGCGAGAAGTATGGCGCTACAGTAAGAGTTGTATCCATTGGCGATGGTTACTCCGTAGAGTTCTGCGGTGGTACACATTTGACACAGTCTTCACAGGCTGGCCAGCTCAGAATTATCTCTGAGGCTGGTGTTGCTTCTGGTGTAAGACGTATCGAGGCTGTTACAGGTAAGGCAGCTTATGAACTTATGAAGGCTGACAGAAGCACAATCTCTGATATTGCTTCTACACTTAAGGTTAATAAGGATCAGATTGTTAAGAAGTCTGAGTCTTTGTTAGGTGATATCAAGGCTTTGGAGAAGGAAATTGCTTCCATTAAGAAGGCTGCAGCAGGTAATGTTGCTGATGACCTTATTAAGGGGGCTTCCAAGGTTGGTTCCGTAGATGTTGTATGCGCTAAGGTTGATGCAGCAGATGCAGCTGAACTTCGTGATATGGCTGATGGAATCAGAGACCGCCTGGAAAATGGCTTCGTATTCCTGGCTGCTCCAAGTGGTGATAAGGTTCTCTTTATCGCTATGGCTTCCAAGAACGCAGTAGCTGCTGGTGCTCATTCCGGTAATGTTATCAAGGAAGCAGCTAAGGTAGCTGGTGGTGGCGGCGGTGGCCGTCCTGATATGGCTCAGGCTGGTGGTAAGGACGCATCCAAGGTTGATGACGCACTTGCTAAGGCTCTTGAGGTATTGAAGGCTCAGATTGGAGGCTAATACTATGTGCTTATTCTGTGAGATTATTAAGGGTAATATTCCTTCAACTTTAGTTTATGAGGACGATATGACATATTGCTTCAGAGATATTAATCCTGTTGCACCAACTCACGTTCTTGTAGTTCCTAAGAAGCACTTTGATAACATCAGAGATATCGCTGCAGCAGCTGATGGTGCACAGTATTTATCAGCTTGCTCCAAAGCTATTGATGAAGTAGCAAAGCTTGAAGGCTTAGACTCTGGATTCCGAGTAATTAATAACTGTGGTGAAGATGGTGGCCAGACTGTTATGCACCTTCACTTCCATGTTATTGGTGGAGTAAAACTTACGGAGAAGATGATTTGACAGAAGAACCAATTTCAAAGCTTGAGAAGCGAACACTTGCTTATCTTGGTACAGGTAAAGAAGCGTCCGAGGCTCAGCTTGGTCTGGTTCGTCAAGCAATAGAAGACGTTAAGAGGCTGTCGCGACCTATGTTTGCGACAGCTTTTTATTCTATAAAAGACTGTCCGATAAGGCTCCAGTTTTCATCTTTGCAGAAGTTGTTTGAACTGGGAGAATCAGACTCTGTCTGTATAATTATCTCGACGATTGGTCCTGCGATTGACGCTCGAATGGAAGTTTTAAATCAAAGAGGCGACTATTCAAAATCCTTATTAATCGATGCAGCTGCTAATGCTTATGTTGAGCAAATCACAGATGATTATCAGGAGAGTCTTAATTTAAAAAATCCTACCTTTCGATTTGCTCCAGGTTACGGAGACGTGCCGCTTGAGTTACAAAGAGAAATCTTTGACAACGTTCCAGGAAGCGGCAAGACGGGCGTTAAGCTTGACGACAACTACCTGATGCATCCATGGAAGTCGATGACGGGAATTATAGGTTTTAAGGGAGAATAAAGAATGGATATCAGAAGCGTATTAGGAAAAGAACTGCTTGTTTTTGACGGCGGTTTTGGATCACAGCTTCAGGCAAGAGGCGTAAAGCCAGGCACAAACAGCGCTGATATTAATATTATGAATCCTGAACTTGTGTATGCAATTCACAAGGACTATATCGACGCGGGAACTAACTGTATTGTTACTAATACTTTTGGCGCGGACAGATTCCATATTGAAGACTATGAGAAGCTTAAAGCCAATATCCTTGCTGCCTGCGACAATGCAAGACGCGCAGCAAAAGACGGCGACCACGAAGTAAATGTCTTTTACGATATGGCTCCTACAGGTAAGCTTTTAAAGCCATTAGGTGACCTCGATTTTGAAGATGCAGTTGAGTGCTTTAAGGAGCAGGTTTTAATTGCCCGCGACCACGTTGATGGATTTATTATCGAGACAATGACAGACCTCTACGAGGTTAAGGCTGCAATCTTAGCTGTTAAGGAAAATACTGACAAGCCGCTTTTCTGCTCAGTAACATTCCAGGAAAACGGCAAGATGCTTACAGGCGCTTCTCCTGTTCAGGCAGTAACGTTAATGGAAGCTTTGGGCGTAGATATGATTGCTATTAACTGCTCCTTGGGCCCTAAGGAATTAGAGCCAGTAATTATGGAGATGCTATCTGTTGCTACAAAGCCAATGCTTGTTCAGCCTAATGCAGGACTTCCGGTTTTTGTTAATGGTGAGACTTCTTATAATGTAACAGCAGAGGAATTTTCGCAGTATATCGAGAAGTTCTTCGAGGCTGGTATTAGCGCTTTTGGTGGATGTTGTGGAACAACACCAGAGCATATAAGACTTTCGTATGAGAAGGTTAAGGGTCGTGAGCTTAAGTTTAAGCCTGCGCCAGTTGCTACAAGAGTTACAGGTACTACAACTTATGTTGAGTTTAAAAACAGAGTAGTAAGATGCGGCGAGAGATTAAATCCAACTGGTAAAAAGAAGATGAAGCTCGCGCTTCAGGAGGGAAGACTTTACGATATCGTCGACGAAGGCGTATTACAGGTTGAAGCTGGAGCTGATGTTTTGGATGTAAACGTAGGTGTTCCAGGTATTGATGAGACAGCGGTAATGACTGAGCTTATTTTAAATCTTCAGGAAGTAATTGACGTTCCTTTGCAGATTGACAGCTCAAATCCTGAGACACTCGAGAAGGCATGTCGCCTGTATAACGGTATCCCGCTCATTAACTCCGTTAACGGTAAGCAAGAAGTAATGGATAATGTTTTCCCTATTGTTAAGAAGTATGGTGGCGTTGTTCTTGGACTTTGTATCGGCGAGGATGGTATTCCTCCAACGGCAAACGAGCGTTTTGCTATCGCGAATAAAATCGTTAACGAGGCAGCTAAGTACGGTATCTCTAAAAACCGCATAATTATTGACTCTCTCGTATTAACTGCAAGCGCACAGCAAAAGGAAGTAATGGAGACAATCAAGTGCGTTAAGCTTGTAACTGATGAGCTTGGTTGCGGCACTGCATTGGGACTTTCTAATGTATCCTTTGGTCTTCCTAATAGACCATTAATTAACAGAACATTCCTCGTAATGGCATTGCTATCTGGCTTGAAGCTTCCTATTTTAAATCCACTTGATAAGGAACTGATGGGCGCTATCGACGCTTTCGAAGTGCTTAACTTCACAGATGAAAACGCTGCTGATTATATTATGAGACACAGCTCTGATGTGGTGGCTTCTGCATCTGCGGCTCCTAAGGCTGATGCTCCTGCTTCTGCTTCGGAGGAGTTAGACGGAAGCCCACTTTATAAGGCCGTAGTTAAGGGCCAGAAGCACCAGGCTGTAGATATCGTTCGCGCCATGACTGACGAGCCTCTGGCAATCGTGTCTGACCACATCATTCCAGCACTTGATACAGTAGGCAAAAACTACGACACAGGTAAAATTTTCTTACCTCAGCTCATGATTGCAGCCGAGACTGCGAAATTAGTTTTTGACGAGATTAAAGGTAAGCTTGTATCTGATTCTGGCGCTACTAAAGGACCTGTAATTATCGCTACAGTAAAAAATGATGTTCATGATATCGGTAAAAATATAGTTAAGGTAGTACTCCAGAGCTACGGCTTTGAAGTAGTAGACTTAGGCAAGGATGTTGATCCTGAAGTTATCTATCAGGCTGTATGTCAGTATAAGCCAATCGCGATAGGTCTTTCTGCGTTGATGACTACAACAGTTATCTCGATGGCAGATACAATTGATTTCTTGCGTAAGCGTAAGGTGTCTATTCCAGTTTTCTGCGGTGGCGCTGTTGTTACAGAAGAGGTTGTAAAAAATATCGGAGGCGATTACTATACAGCGGATGCGATGGAGTCCGTAAGAGTATGTGAGGAACTTCAGGCAAGAGTAGAAGAGGCAAAGTAATATGGCAAGAATGAGAGCAAAAAAGCATCTTCCAGAGAGAATGGCAAGATGCACTGAGAGATGGTTTGAAGACCCTAAGGCAAACAAAGGTAAGTGGAGAGAAGTCTGCGGCTTTCCTAGTGATTGTGAAGTTTTCTTAGAAGTTGGATGTGGTAAGGGTAAATTCTGTACTGAGATGGCACCAAGATTTCCTAATGCTCTTTATATTGCTTTGGAAAGAGATCCTTCAGTTTGCTTGCTTGCAATTGAAAAAGCTCATAGAGCTGAGATTCCTAATCTTTTCTTCATTCAGGCAGATGCCAATTTCTTAGAGGAGTATTTTGAAGAGGACGAGCTGAATCGTATTTACTTGAATTTCTCTGACCCATGGACTAGACAAAACAAGCCTAAGAGAAGACTTACTTATAGAACATTTCTAGAGCAGTATAAAAAACTCATGAAGAAGGGAGGAAGCGTCCTATTTAAGACTGATAATGACGAATTATTCGATTTTTCAGTTGAAGAATTTAAGGAATGTGGCTTCGAGCTTTCTGAATATACACGTGATCTTCATAACAGTGAATGGGATAAAGACAACGTAAGAACAGAGTTTGAACAGAAGTTTGCTGATCAGGGAATTAATATCAAGCGAGTAGTTGCTACTTATTAATAAAACTCGAACAAAAATCATTTGAAAGAAAATTTGGTGAAATTGGTGTTTTTGACACCAATTTCCTTTTTGTTACAGTTTTTTTGCATTTGATTTGTTGTAAAGGCAAAAATATAGTTGTATATTTTTATAGGTACATTTCGTACGAAGTAACAGAATTTTCAGGAGGAAAATTAAAATGGCAGTTAAAGTTGCAATTAACGGTTTCGGTCGTATTGGACGTCTTGCTTTCAGACAGATGTTTGGTGCTGAGGGTTATGAGGTAGTAGCAATCAACGATTTGACAAGCCCTAAGATGCTTGCTCATCTTTTGAAGTATGACTCTGCTCAGGGTAAGTACGCTCTCGCAGATAAGGTTTCTGCAGGTGAGGATTCCATCTGTGTTGATGGTAAGGAGATTAAGATCTATGCTAAGGCTAACGCTGCTGAGTGCCCATGGGGTGAGCTCGGTGTTGACGTAGTTCTCGAGTGCACAGGTTTCTACACATCTAAGGAGAAGGCTTCTGCTCACATCACAGCAGGTGCTAAGAAGGTTGTTATTTCTGCTCCAGCTGGTAACGATCTCCCAACAATCGTTTACAACGTAAACCATGAGACACTCAAGCCAGAGGATACAATCATCTCTGCTGCTTCTTGTACAACAAACTGCTTGGCTCCTATGGCTAAGGCTCTTAACGATCTCGCTGGTATCAAGTCTGGTATCATGTCTACAATTCACGCTTACACAGGTGATCAGATGATCCTCGACGGCCCACAGAGAAAGGGTGACCTCAGAAGATCTAGAGCTGGTGCTGTTAATATCGTTCCAAACTCTACAGGTGCTGCTAAGGCTATCGGTCTTGTTATCCCAGAGCTCAACGGTAAGCTCATCGGTTCTGCTCAGCGTGTTCCAACACCTACAGGTTCTACAACAATCCTCGTAGCTACAGTTGAGAAGACAGTTACAAAGGACGAGATCAACGCTGCTATGAAGGCTGCTGCTACAGAGTCTTTCGGTTACAACGAGGATGAGATCGTTTCTTCTGATATCGTTGGTATGAGATTTGGTTCCCTCTTCGATGCTACACAGACAATGGTTGGTGAGGATAACCTCGTTCAGGTTGTTTCCTGGTACGACAACGAGAACTCTTATGTTTCTCAGATGGTTAGAACAATCAAGTACTTCGCAGAGCTTGCATAATTCTAGCTTAGAATTGATTTATGAGCCTCTCGGGATTTCCCGAGGGGCTTTTTTTATGCTCAATTTAAAATAGTATCAAGGCAAACTAAAAGAGGCAGTCTTATAATGAAATGTACCACCTTTGTTTGCTTATTTTGACTTAAATTCAGAATTTGAATAGTCAGGGTCATGTTGATTCATCTACTTGTTCATAATTTAAGAATTAGGTGGCTACTTAGATGAATATAAGCCATTTCATTCATCTCTTCGTTCACCTAATCAACCAAACATGAACAGCCAGATGAACCCAGCCACCCAAAACACCAACAAAACCAAGGTCATCTCATTTTGTGGTCGCCTCTTTTGTTGTATTTGAAAGGGGCTGTTTTGAGACAGCCCCTTCGCGTTTTTATTAGAGGAGTTATTGTTTGTAATTAATATTCTGGTTCGAGTAAACCATAGTTGCCGTCATTTCTCTTATATACAACGCATACTGAGTTTGTATCAGCATCTAAGTATACGAGGAAGTTATGGCCTAACATCTCCATCTGGAGGATAGCATCTTCTGATGTCATAGGACGAAGCTCAAATGTCTTACGACGTGTGATGCTTTTATCAGGTTCTTCAACCTCATAATCGAAGTCGGAACCATGATCCTCTTCGAGGAAGCTAACAATCTGTGTGTATTCCTTCTTCTTCTTCAAGAACTTAGTCTTATTACGTCTAATCTGAGATTCGAGCTTGTCAATTGTTCTATCAACAGCTGTCAAAATCTCTTCGTCACGAGCCTCAGCTCTGTAAATCTTATTGTCTAACTTAAGAGTAACCTCAACGACCATTTGACTTCCTTCAGGTCTAATACGGATGTTGAAAGTACCCTCGTCACCGAAATACTTATCGAATTTGCTCATCTTGTCGGTGATCTTAGCTTCGAGTCTGGCACCAATCTTGATACCCTTTCCCTGTGTTGTGATCTTCATGAAATCACTTCCTTCCGTTTTGAAGTTCTAAGGATTTCTCCTTACCTAAATTCTAAAATAAATTATATTAATTTACTGTTAAACATTTGCGAATAAGATACATTTGAGGTGTTTTAATGTATAATCTCATTGAGTTAAATAAAGGGAGGTGCACTAACATGGCATTGTTTGGTGATCCAAAAGCTAAAAAAATTAGCGAGTATGAAAAGAAGATTGGTGAGTGCAACGCATCCATTAGAAAGTATTACGATGAAATCGGTCGTCTATATTATTTCCAGTATAAGGACATGAACACTGACAATACTAAGGATATCAACACACGTTGCGAATCCATCACAAAGCTTGGTATTCAGATTGAGGATTTGGGCCTTAAGATTCTCTATGAGAAGGGTCTTAAGCGTTGTAGCGCTTGTGGTACAGAGAACAGCCTCCAGTATGGCTTTTGTTTCTCTTGTGGTGCTAAGTTCCCTGAGGGTTCTGATAAGGAACCATCTTATACAGCTCCTGTAGACGATATTGCTCCTGTTGAAGAAGTAACAGAAGAGGCTACTCCAGCTGCAGAAGAGGTGGCTCCAGCTACAGAGGAGACTCCAGCAGAGTAATTCTTAACTATTAGAATTAAGAAAGCACCGCCTGCATTGGCGGTGCTTTTTATTGCTTACAAATCAATACGGATAAACCCTGGTAGTTCATCAAATATGTGACTCGTGATTATTAACATTCGTCCATCTTGATTTGTTTTTATAAACTCTAGAGTGTTATCAATTGACTGTGTATCAAGCCCTGTGAATGGCTCATCCATTATTATCACATTAGACTTAGAAAGCATCGCCCTAGCTATTGCTATTCGTCTTTTCATGCCTCCTGAGAATGTAGAGACTGGCTTTGTAATATCACATCCAGGAATAAGTAAAGATAATTCAGAAGATATAGTCTGTACGTCTAACTCTTTATTGGCAAATCTTAGGTTATCGATAGCAGAAAAGTCTTCGAGTAATCTGTCTTCTTGGAATACCACTGCATACTTGTTAGTTCCACTAATTGTTCCAGAAGATACTTCAGATAGACCAAGTATTAGGTTGATTAATGTAGTCTTACCGCTTCCAGATTCACCTTTAATTAAATAATTATTTCCATCTTCAAAAGTATAGGAAAAATTAGAAATAACGCTTTTAGAACCATAATTCTTATCTACATCACAAAGGGCAATATTCATTATGCTTTTCCTCCTGGTGAGTTACCTGGGATGAAGCTTAAAAGTAAAAGAAGAAGTTTCTCGAATACAAATGCAAGAAGAACTGTGGCTACAGTCCAAGCAAGTAAATCTGAAGTTAAGAGATTAATTTTAGAGCGATAAAGTCCATTACCAAGTGAATTTGTAGTCTGGTCGATAAGCTCAGCAGCGATACCACTTTTCCATGCCATGCCAGCAGCAAGAGATACGCCACTTAGTAAGAATGGCTTAATCGAAGGCAAGTAGATGTAAAAAAGTTTATCAGTAAAGCTAGATTTATATACCAGGCTCATCTCTAAAAGCTTCTTGTCAGTTGCTTTAAGGCCGTGAAGTGTGTTAAGGAAAATGATAGGGAAGACCACGAGGCTACTAATTACAGTAGCAACCGTAGGTCCTGACCAGATTAAAACGAGGATAATAAAACTCACCACAGGCACCGCCTTAATGACAGTGACAAGTGGTGAGAAAAATTCTTCGATAATAGTAAAGCGATAGGACAAAATCGCGAGGACAAATCCTACTAAGGAACCAATCAAAAAGCCTAAGCAAATGCGCCCAATAGATGCTATTACAGCTAATCTGAAGGCACTATCTCCTAGAAGCATCATCAAGGATTTAAATACTTCGATAGGACCTGCGAGTAGAATTTTGTTGTTAACGCAGATTGATACGACCTGCCAGATAACAAGCCAAATAATTGCAAAAAGTATCTTGCGTATTACTTTACTGTGCGATGTAGTAGAAGTCATCGCCTGGGATAGCTCCACCTACAGAAGTTGGATCCTGGTTAAATAAAACTTCAAGGTATCCATTAATTGCAGATATAATACCATCACCTGTAATACAAACGATGTTGCAGTTAGGAATAGCATTTGTAGCTACTGGGACTGCACCAACAATACCCTGATCTACAACTAACTGAGCAGTTGTAGCGATATCATTATTTGCAGCAAGTACACTCTCGGTATGAGCTTCGATAAATGCGTTAACAGCGATTGGATGGTTCTCAATGAATTCTCTTCTAGCGACAGTAACACCAGTTACCATCATAGAGCCATCACTTACTGCATCCCACTCATCGTTTAAGGAAAAAACAATTAATAAAGAGTCATTTTGAGCACATGCGACAGTTACAAAAGGCTGTGGAAGAACAGCTACCTGTGAAGGATCCTCGGAAAGAAGAGCAGCAATCTCAGTTGCTTCTGACTTAAAATCCAACTCATAATCAGTAACGCCGTTTGCTTCTAGAATATAGCGAAGTGTGTACTCAGGTGTTTGGCCCTGACCTGTGGTAAGAATTGTTCTGCCTTCAAGGTCTGCTGCACATGTAATGGAACTATCTCCTGATACACAGTAAAGAACACCTAAAGTATTGATGTCGATTACCTGAATGTCAGCGTTGCCTGTGTTATAAAGCTTAGCTGCAAGATTAGCAGGGATTAATGCGATATCTAATGTACCTGCGTTAAGTGAAGCTGCAAGCTCAGAAGCTTCTGTAACCATTGTGAATTCGTACTGTGAATTCTCTTCGTTTATCATATTTACAAGACCAATTGTTGTAGGTCCCTTCAAAGATCCAATTCTAACTGTAACGTCGTCTGTCTCTGGTGCTTTGCTTGTAGAGCAGGCGATAAGGGAAAGACCCATAGCAGCCACTAAAGCTAGGGTAGATATTTTCTTTATAAGGTTCATTTCTTTATACCTCTTACTTATTTGTACCGGGTAGATTATACAACTATTTGACGATTTGAACATTAGAGATTATAATAACCGAGTTATTAAGCAATTCGCGCACGAGAGGAGGGATGAAGAGATGTCAGAGATTAGAGTTAAGGAAGGCGAGTCCCTTGATAGTGCACTTCGTCGTTTCAAGCGTTCTTGCGCAAGATCTGGTGTTCTTGCTGAGGTTCGTAAGAGAGAGCATTACGAGAAGCCATCTGTACGCCGTAAGAAGAAGTCTGAGGCTGCTAGAAAGAGAAAGCACTAATAACTATTTAGTATAGCTAATTAGGAGCCGGAGTTTTATACTCCGGCTTTTTCTATGGTATAATTGTCTCAAAATATAAAAGTGAGATATATACCATGTTGCTGACTTCTAGAAAGCGGCATTATGTTATTGGAGAAAATTTCTCCAATACTAATGCTCTATTCGAGGCATTATTAAACGTACAAGGAATTGATTCAGAGGAGGCGCGTAGAAGCTTCCTAACGGATGAAGGTGGCTCACTTTACGACCCGTTTTTGTACAAAGATATGCATAAGGCTGTCGACATCATTGTTGACGCTATGACTAATAAAAATAAGATTCTCATTTATGGCGATTACGACTGTGATGGTGTTACAGCAACATCTATCCTCGTTAGGTATTTTAGAAGCCATAATATTGATGTCGTATACATTGTTCCTAACCGAGAAGAGCATGGCTATGGATTAACAAATAATATTTTGGATGAAGTTGTAGCACATAATCCAGACTTGGTTATAACTGTAGACTGCGGTATTACAAATATAGAGACGGTTAGGGATCTTAAGAATCGTGGCATTAAGGTTATTGTTACAGATCACCATAATGTTCAAGATGAGCTCCCAGAAGCTGATGCAGTTATTTGCTCTAAGAGATTAGATAACACATATCCATTTAAGGATTTATGTGGAGCTGGTGTAGCTCTTAAGGTTATTCAGGCATTAGGTACAGATAAGAGATTTCCTGTGAGTGGAAATATCTGGAGACAGTCCATCGAACTAGCTGGTATCGCTACTATCGCGGACTTGGTAGGTGTTACTGATGAGAATCGTACTTTGATTAAAAAGGCATTTATTTCTATGAAAAATCCAGTTAACCCTGGAATTAGAATCATGAATGAATTGCTTCTTGAAAATTCAAATGCCAAAAAGTTAGACGAGTCTTTTATATCCTTTAATTTTGTTCCTAGAATTAATGCAGCAGGAAGACTATATGATTCATCAGATGCCCTTAAGCTTTTCTTAGAGGATGATGAAGAAAAGGCTGAGGAAGCTGCTATTGCTTTGGGTAAGCAAAATGATGAGCGTAAGGAAATTGAGAAGAATGTTTTTGATGAAGCTGTAAAGCAGATTGAGAGCGAAGATAGACCTGATGAGTGGAGTTTAGCTAAGACCGAAGGTCCAATTGTAGCGTATGCTCCTGGCTGGCATCAGGGAGTACTCGGTATTGTAGCTGGTAGATTGTCTCAACACTTTAGACGTTCGGCGATAGTATTTACATCTGATTCTATTGATGCTAATAACATCAAGGGTTCAGGTAGAGCGTATGGCGAATATGATTTATTTAAGGCATTAGATCGTATTTCCGACAAGCTTGTTAATTTCGGTGGTCATAAAAAGGCAGCTGGTGTTGTTGTTGAGAAGAATAAACTCCTTGATTTTATGAAAGCTTTGGAAGCTGATTCGATTGCTCATAAGGACGAAGACAACAAGGACGAAGATGATGCTATCGATATTACAGCAAGGATTGATTATGATCTTATTAATTTCGATACGTATAACATGATTTCTCAGTTTAAGCCTTATGGTATCGGTAACAAAAAACCTGTATTTGAGACTTCAAAAATGCTAGTTACTGGCGTATACGATATGACTGATGGTGCGCATATCAGATTAGAGTTAACTAGTGCTGATAAGCCTGATTCAGAGAGTGTATCCGCTGTAGGTTTTGGTATGGGTATTTACTCTAAGATTATAAAGCCAGGTGACATTATTGATATAGCATATACAATTAATGAATATACCTATAGAGGAAGAACAACAATTAGTCTTTATATAGAGAATATTGTTCCCGTTTCTAATAACGGTTTCTTGTGGGATAAGCCTGAGATTGTAGAAGACTTGTATAACAATGGTATGGAGTTATCTCAGATTGCAAAGCTTGCCAAGACCACTGTCCAGGAGGGCTTAGTTCCATCTCGTGCTAATTATCTTGCTTGCTATCAGGTTTTGAAGAACCAGTGTATAGGCGAGACATCTTATGCGGATGTTACTTTGCTCGCGAAGATGATAGCTAATGAGACTGGAAGTCCAATTACTCCTTTCCAGGTTGCCAGATGTTTAGAAGTTTTTTCTCAGGCCAATATGATCAAATTGGGTGTATTATCTTCTGTGAGAGTTTGTTTTAGATTCTTGAAGGTAGAAGGCAATAAGGACCTTAAGCAGTCCAGTACTTATATGAGGCTTCTTGAATATGTCTGAAGAGTTTAATATTAACGAAGAATATGCGTATTTGATGGATAAAGAACAGGTACCAGAAATACCTGATTACATCATGGAGAAGTTTGAGGCGGTAATTGATATTTTCACCTCATATGCTACTCGCGCTCATCTATCTGAGGATTCACTTACTTCCGAACAGCAGCTCATCAAGAATGCATTTCTCTTTGCTTTTAAGGCGCATCGTAATCAAAAGCGTAAGACGGGCGAACTTTATATCATTCACCCTATAGCTACAGCGGAGATTTTGGCTGAGCTTGAGGTCGATGCGGACTCTCTGGCTGCTGCCTTTTTGCACGATACAATCGAGGATACTGCAGCTGATTCTAAGATGCTTGAGGAGTTATTTGGTTCTACTATCACACTCTTGGTAGAAGGTGTTACCAAGCTTAATGAGATTGCTTCTCATTCCAAGGAAGAGATTCAGGCAGAAAACGTTCGTAAGATGCTTATCGCTATGTCTAAGGATCCACGAGTTATTTTAATTAAGCTTGCAGACCGTCTTCATAATATGCGCACTATGCAGTATCAGACTCCTGCAAAGCAGGTTGAGAAGGCTCGTGAGACTCTTGATATTTACGCTCCATTTGCGGAGAAGTTTGGTGTCTTCAAAATTAAGTGGGAGTTAGAAGATCTTTGTCTTAGATACTTAGATCATGATGGTTACTATGAACTTGTTGGATTAATCTCCTCTAAGCGTTCTGAACGTGAGGCTTTTATGGCTCATGTTGTAGCTGAGATTTCAGATAAGCTCGTCGAAGAGGGAATGACTCACTACGATATCGATGGAAGACCTAAGCACTTCTACAGCATCTATAAGAAGATGCACGACAATAAGCATAACGATATTAACCATATCTACGATATGTTTGCTTGCAGAATTATTGTTGATTCTACAGCTGATTGTTATAAGGCATTAGGTCTTGTACACTCCATGTACACTCCTTTGCCAGGTAGATTTAAGGATTATATTGCTAACCCTAAGGAAAATGGATATCAGTCCTTGCATACTACTGTTAGAAGACCTGGTGGTAAGACTTTTGGAGAGACTACTTTCGAAGTGCAGATTAGAACTTATAGTATGCATATCGAAGCTGAGTACGGTATTGCTGCTCACTGGCACTATAAGGAAGCAGGTAACTCTAAGGCATTTAAGGAAGATATCTACGACGAGAAGATTAAGTGGGTAAGACAGTTCTTAGATGCTCAAAGAGATGCTGAAGACCCTAAGGATTTCATGGAGCTTTTGAAGACAAATATTGTGCCTAATGAGGTTTTTGTTTTCACGCCTAAGGGTAAGATCGTAAGACTTCCTCAGGGTTCATGCCCAATTGATTTTGCTTATGCTATTCATAGTGGTATCGGTAACCACATGCATGGTGCCAAGGTTAATGGTCGTATCGTTCCTTTGAATTATGTTTTGAAGTCTGGTGAAGAAGTTGAGATTTTGTCATCAGATAAGATTAAGGGCCCTTCTAAGGACTGGGTAAATATCGTTAAGACAGGTTCTGCAAGATCTAAGATTAATGCTTGGTTCAAAAAGGAAAACCGCCAGGAGAATATCGAAAACGGTATTATGAAGCTCGAACGAGAAATCGAGAAGAGTGGTTTTGATCCTAAGGTGCTTCTCGGTAATGAGATTATGGCACCTGTATTAGCTCACTTCAATCTTAACAGCGCAGATCAACTTTATGCCGAAGTTGGTTACGACAGTACTGCTATGCCAGTTGGTAAGGTTTTCGGTAAGCTTCGTGACGAGTACATCAAGCGTTTGTCTGAGGAAGAGCGTCTCGCGTTAGGCTACAGAACTGCATCTGATGGTCAGCTTGTCTATAGTAAACCTTTGACTAAGAAGGAAGAAGATGACAAAGATTCAACTAAGTTTTTGCTTGCAGCTTCTGAGCGCCCAGCACCTCGAAATGCCACTAACAAGCTTAAGGATGAGGGTATTGTTGTAGGTGGCTTACACCATATGGCGTTAAAGATGGCTAACTGCTGTCACCCTGTTCCTGGTGATGACATTATAGGTTACGTAACTCAGAGTGAAGGAATAACTATACATAAGCAGACTTGTCCTAACATAGTTCATATTCAAAATGCTAAGGATAATACTGACAGAGATCGTCAGAAGTTCGAGAGACTAGTTAAGGCTACATGGGATGAGTCTAAGCTTGGTAGTGGTAAGGGCTCATTTACATCTAATATCGTTACATTAGCTAGAGACATTAGTCTTACTAAGTTCTTTGCTGATGTATCCGCAGCATTTAACGAAGAGCATATTGAAGTTCAAGACCTCAAATCTCCACGTAAAATCGGAGGCGATTTTACTGAGTTTGTTATTGAAGCAAATTTTAGAGATAAAGAGCAGCTCAACAGAATTATGGGCCGTCTTAAGAACCTAGATTACGTTACTAACGTTTACAGAAAATAGGTTACGAATCAAACTGCAAAAATACCTGTTAAAAAATAGATATTAAGCAAGGTAGAAATGACTAAAATCAAGCCGCAGATAATGTACACTGCGCGCCTTTTTGCAACCTCATCACGAGATTTTGAATTAATGTTGAATTCACCTTTAGCCATAGTCTGATTATAGTAAGGTTTATCTATTTCATGTTTGACGCTTGTGTGACAAATTATTGACAAATTCGCGTGTGATATAATGTAGCCGATGAAGTTCATCGACTTAACAACCATTACGAATCTCTCACGTGACAGAATGGCCGTGGGAGTAAGCGCCCTGGCAATATCAACTATGTGTGTCGTGGCGTTTGTTGGTGTGTACACAATGCTGGATAATAAAGCTAGACAACAGCGAATCGAGCGAGAAGTACAGGCTAGTATTTTGGCGCAAGAAGCTATAGAAGCAGCAGCTACTGCGACAACTACTACAGAAGAAACAGAAATGACAGAAACTACTGAATTGGTGCCTGTTGTTCAAAGTGAAGTAACCGAGACAATCGAGGCTACTGGAACTCTTGAGACTACATCAGTTGAAGAACCAACTGAGACTGTTAATACTGAAGTTACAACAACTACAACAAGAGACCCTAACTATGTTGAAGAGTACTATGCGACTGTTTATTGTACTCATGACATTAACCTAAGGTCTGGTCCTGGAACTGGGTATGATGTTGTTAGGGTTTTACACGTTGGAGACGAGATTACTGTAACCGGAAGAACTGACTCTGGATGGTACAGAACTTATAGTGGAAATTATGTGTTACAAAACTATACTTCCACTACCCCTGTAGCTACTACTGCAGCAGCTACAACAGCTACGACTACTGCGGCTCAAACAGCCGCTGCGACAACAGCAGCAACTCAGCCTGCCCAGTCGCCTAATGCCGGCTCGATTGACGGCATGTCATATTACGGTCAGTGTAGAATTACTTTCTACGGACCACAGCCACGATCAGATGGCTCTTATAGTACTACTACAGCAACTGGAACACAGTGCTCTGAAGGTAGAACTTTAGCGGCTGACTGGAGTGTTTTCCCAGCAGGTACAACACTTTACCTGCCAAATGACCCACTCGGAGGAGATGGTTACTATACAGTTGAAGACAGAGGTCCTGGAGTTAATGGATCTCATCTCGATTTGTTTGCCAATGCTGCGAGCAGTCATACAGTAACTACATGCGACGTTTACGTCGTAAATTGAGGTTAATATGAAAGATAGAAATCTTAAAGTAATTCCGCTTGGCGGTATGCTTGAAATCGGCAAAAATATGACCGCTTTCGAGTATGGAAATGACATTATTATCATCGATGTCGGAATGGCATTTGGTGGAGATGACACCCCTGGTATCGATTGTGTAATTCAGGATTACACTTACATTAGAGAGAATATAGACAAGCTTAGAGGCATCATTTTAACTCATGGTCATGAGGACCATATTGGTGCTCTGCCTCATTTTTTGCGCGAATTCAAATGTCCAGTTTATGGTGGCAAACTTACGATAGAACTTGTAAGACATAAGCTTGAAGATAACAAGATTGACCTAAAAGGAATCGGTCTTAATGCTTGTCACGGGGGTGATAAAATTCAGCTCGGAAACCACTTTGTAGCTGAATTTGTACGAGTTAATCACAGCATCGCTGACTCATACGCAATCTGCCTTAAGACTCCTGTTGGTACAGTAGTTCACTCAGGTGACTTCAAGATTGATTACACTCCAATTAATGGCAAGGTAATTGACCTTCAGCGCTTTGGCGAGCTCGGACATGAGGGAGTATTGCTCTTCATGTGTGAATCCACAAATATTGAAAAAGAGGGTTCTTCACCATCTGAAAAAGATGTTGGCGAGTCTTTCCAGAAGATTTTTAGACAAGCTCCAGGACGTATTATAGTCGCTACATTCTCAAGCCATGTACACCGCATGCAGCAGATTATTACTGCAGCAGAGAAATATGGTAAGCACGTGTGCCTTTCGGGTAGATCGATGATAAATGTATTTAAGATTGCAAGCTCCTTAGGTTATCTAGAAGTTGAGCCTGATACCATGATTGATATTAGTGCCATCTCTAATTACCCTAACAACGAAGTTGTAATTTTGACTACTGGCTCTCAGGCTGAGCCAATGAGTGCTTTGTCTCGTATGGCTTTTGCTTCTCATAAGGAAGTAGAGATTATCGAAGGCGATACAATTATTATTTCCGCCCATCCAATTCCAGGTAATGAGAAGCCGATATATAAGCTTATCGATGAGTTCTTTAAGCTTGGTGCGCATGTTATTTATGAGTCTTTGGCAGAAGTTCATGTTTCAGGTCACGCTTATCGTAACGAGATTAGACTTTTACATACACTTCTAAAGCCTAAGTACTTTATCCCCGTTCATGGTGAGTACAGGATGCTTTATAGACACGCTCAGCTTGCTCAAAGCTTGGGACAGGACCCAGAGGATATCTTTATTCTTCATAATGGTGATGTATTTGCGACTGATGGAGAGGAAGCTGAAGTTGTAGCTGAAGTTCCTGCTGAAGCAATTTTGATTGATGGTTCTTCTGCCACTGTTCGTGATGACCACGTTATGTCTGACCGTATGCATTTGAGTGAAGATGGATGTGTATCTATCGCGATTACAATCGACGACGAGACGGGAGAGCTCGCTTCTGTTCCTTCTGTAAACTCCATGGGATTCGTCTTTGACGATGAAAAGGAAGAGATACACGAGCAGCTTATCGCGAAGACTATGCTGCTATTAGACCCTGATCATCGTAAGAAGGAAACTCTCGAAATAGAGTTTACTACGCGTCAGTTTCGTAATCAGATTAGAGAATTCTGCTACGATAAGACTAGGCGTAGACCAATGATTCTAACTAACGTAAACCACATCAACACTTAATTTGCAAAATACTCGTTAAGCCCTTATAATCTTCCGTGCGTATATATTATTAATAATATAGGAGCTGAAGAGATGAGAGTTAGTAATTTATTTTTTGCAACACAGAGAGAAGTACCTGCAGACGCTGAGATACCTTCCCACAAGCTAATGCTTCGTGCGGGACTTATCCGTAAGATGTCTTCAGGTATTTATGCTTATATGCCTATGGGTTACAAGGTCTACAGAAATGTAGAGAAGGTTATCCGTGAGGAGATGGATAAGGCAGGCGCACAGGAATTAATCATGCCTGCTCTTCTTCCAGCAGAGGCTTATCAGGCTTCTGGTAGATGGGAGAGATTTGGCCCTGAGATGTTCCGTATGTCTGATAGAGGCGGCAAGCCATTCTGCCTTGGCCCAACACACGAGGAACCATTTACAGAGGCAGTAAGAGATACAATTAGATCTTATAAGAATCTCCCTGTAACTCTTTACCAGATTCAGCATAAGTATAGAGACGAGAGAAGACCAAGATTCGGTGTTATCCGTTCCCGTGAGTTTGTAATGAAGGATGCTTATTCCTTTGACGTAGACGAGGCTGGTCTTGATAAGTCCTACCAGAATATGTATGACGCATATCGTAAGATTTTTGATCGTTTGGGTCTTGATTACACAGTAGTTGATGCTGATACAGGCGCTATGGGTGGTTCTGGTTCTCAGGAGTTCATGGTTAAGAGCCCAATCGGAGAAGATGCTATCTGCTTCTGCGATGCTTGCGGTTATGCAGCTAACGAGGAGAAAGCTTACTGCCAGGAAGCTCCAGCTTGCACAGACGCAGAGCTCCCAGTAGAGAAGATTCACACACCTGATGTTAAGACAATTGAAGAGCTCATCGCTTTTATGAATACAACTCCAGATGCATTTGTTAAGACAATCATCTACAACATTGACGGTAAGATTGTTGCTGCAATGGTAAGAGGCGATAGAGATATTAATGATACTAAGCTTGGTAATATCTTCGAGGCTATGGAGATGGATCTCGCATCTTTTGAGGATGTTGAGAGAGTAACAGGTGCTAAGGTTGGTTTTGCAGGTCCAATTAACCTTAAGGAAAAGATTACTGTTGTAATGGATACAGAAGTTGCTGGCATGAAGAACTTCATCGTTGGTGCTTGTGAGTCTGATTACCATTTTAAGAATGTAAACGTAGGAAGAGACTTTACACCTGATGTTGTTAAGGATATCAAGAACGTTAAGGCTGGAGACCTCTGTCCTAAGTGTGGTCAGCCAATCGGTATGGCTAGAGGTGTTGAAGTAGGTCATATCTTTAAGCTTGGTACAAAGTATTCTTCTGCTCTTGGTTGTAACTTCCTCGATAAGGAAGGCAAGGAGAACCCAATGATTATGGGTTGCTATGGTATCGGTGTATCTCGTACACTCGCAGCTATTATTGAGCAGAACAATGACGAGGATGGTATTAAGTGGCCAGCTCTTGTTGCTCCTTATAAGGTTGTTGTTATTCCAACTAAGACTAATGACGATGAGATTATGCCACTAGCAGAGAAGATTTATGAGCAGTTCCAGGATATGGGCTATGATGCATTGATTGATGATCGTAACGAGCGTCCTGGTGTTAAGTTCAAGGATGCAGACTTGCTTGGTATTCCACTTCGTATCACTGTTGGTCGTCGTGCTTCTGAGGGCGTTGTTGAGCTTAAGTTCAGAATGACAGGTGAGGCTCGTGAAGCAACTGTTGAAGAGGCTATTGAGGCAATTAAGGAAATCAAGTAATCAGGTTTACTTTTAAGAGGAATAAGATGTTAGCAGTTAAAAAGTTAATTACAGCATTTACAACTGTTGCTATCATGACTAGCGCTTTCGCTATGCCTTGTAGTGCAGCAAGGATTGAGGCTATCAAGTCTACTACAGTAATCGATAATGGTTTTGATTTAAATCAGGGTAGAGAGTGGGAAGATATCACAAACTACTATGCTTCTTACGACGAGATTACATTCAGAACTATCGCTGGAGAACCAGTTGTTCTCTCGATTGATGGTGACGATCTTCATGTCGAGGCAGCTTCAAACATCAATGTATTGCTTAGTGTAAGAGACGATAGCCGTAATGTTGTTGGAACTTCTAATGGTAATGGATCTCAGACTGTTACTCCTAATCCTGTAAGAGTAAATGAAGTTTACATGGTTCAGGTTAAGTATATGTCTCAGGGCATTACTTCTAACTACACTGAGATTGCACTTACTAAGAAGGCTAACGGTGAGCTTACTTTCGTAACATCAACATGCTACGACTTTAATGTTGAGAGATGTTCTGAGTGGTGGACAGATGAGCAGTCTTTGCAGGAGTGCTTAATGCCACAAAATGATGCTGAGTGCGACGCTCCTACTGTAATTGCTAAGGCTAACGAGCTTACAGCTGGATGCACAAACGATTGGGAGAAGACATTTGCTATTTACAACTACCTCGTAAGTGAGTGCGCTTATGACTATGTATTGCTTGATGATGACCACTATGGCTATCAGGATGACGCTACAGCTCTTATCAGACGTCAGATTATGATTTGTGAGGGATTTGGTAATACATTTACTGCCCTTTGCAGAGCAGCTGGTGTGCCTGCCGCTGTTTCTTTTGGTATCGGTGGTTCTGTTGATGAGTTTTTGCTTAGCGACACATACATTGGCGATGAGGGTTGTAACCATGCTTGGGCTTGCGTTTGCCTTGATGGTGTATGGTATAGCGTAGACGCTACATGGGATAACTCAAATAAGTTCCAGGGAAGTTCACGTGAGACAGGACATATCATTCATGGAAATCCATCTTATGACTGGTATCTCGTTCCTCTCGAAGTTTTCTCTATGACTCACAAGATTTGTGATGCAGATACTATCCACGGCAGACCTGAGACAGGTAGCGCTGGTACTAATGCTACTTATGAGATTACAAGAGACGGTACTATTACAATTTATGGTAGTGGCGAGCTTGTTCTTCCATATGGATGTAATGGTTTCCGTACAGTTGTATTTGATGAGAACTGCACTATCACATCTATCGGTCAGAATTGCTTTAACGATTGCGATATTATCGAGAGAGTAATACTTCCTGATACAGTAACAACAATTTGTAATGGCGCTTTTGTTACATGTGAGGACTTGGAATATGTTTATATTCCAGATGGTGTTACAAGCATTGGTAGAAGTGCTTTTGATACATGCGATGAGCTCGCTTATGTTTATGTACCAGATAGCTGTACTGATATTGATACATGGGCATTTGATCTTTGTCCTAGAGCAATCATAAGCGTTCCTTCCGGTGTGGATTTGCAGCTCGATGATTATTACTGCGAGCCTTATATGGTAATTTACAGATAATGTCTTATATTGAGTTTCGTGACGTAAAGAAGAAGTACCATACAGGTTCTGTCGACTTGTATGCTTTGCAGGGTGTAAATTTTCATCTCGAAAAGGGTGAGCTCTGCGTTATCCTTGGCCAGTCTGGTGCAGGTAAGACAACTCTTCTTAATATCCTTGGTGGTATGGATAAGCTCTCCACAGGTCAGGTATTCCTTGATGGCAAGGAGATTTCTACTCTTAAGGATCGTGAGCTTGCTCAGTATAGACGTTATGATGTCGGATTTGTATTCCAGTTTTATAATTTGATTCCTAACTTAACAGCTTATGAGAACATCGAGATGGCTTCTCAGCTTGTTAAGAATCCTCTTGATCCAGAAAAGTTATTGAAGGATGTAGGTCTTGAAGCAAGACGTAACAACTTTCCTTCTCAGTTATCTGGTGGTGAGCAGCAGAGAATTTCTATTGCTAGAGCAATTGCCAAGAATCCTAAGCTTTTACTATGCGACGAGCCTACTGGTGCTCTTGATTATCAGACCGGTAAATCGATTTTGAAGCTTCTTCAGAAACTCTCTACAGAAGAGAAGATGACTGTTGTTATAATTACTCATAACTCTGCATTAACAGCAATGGCGGATAGAGTTGTAACACTTAAAAGTGGTCTCGTAGTAAGTAACGAAGTCAATCCGAACCCAGTAGATATTGACCTCATCGAGTGGTAATTATTCCTTCATGAATCCATATGTAAAAACAATCATCCGATCCATAAAACAATCCTTCGGACGCTTTGTCGCGATTCTTGCTATTATCGCTTTGGGTGTTGGTTTCATGTCTGGATTGGTTCTTACTAGCCCATCTATGCGTGTTACAGGAACTACTTTTCTTGATGAGCAGAAGTTATTTGATTTTAGACTTTTATCTACCATTGGTTTTAGCGATGAAGATATCGAGAAGTTAAATCTTATCGATGGCTCTGCTGTTGTTGAAGGCGCATATTCATCGGATGTTTTTTGTAGCTTTACTGGAAGTGACAGTGATTCACTAGATGTAGTCAGAGTTCATTCCGTTACTAATAATGTAAATCTACTTTCTGTTCAATTTGGTCGTTTGCCAGAAACCGCTAATGAGATTGTTCTTGATGGTTATATTTTTGATGAAGATGTAATTGGTAAAACAGTTGCTATTACCGAAGACGGAGATGACAATATTTTGCTCGAGCATGAGTTTACCGTCGTAGGTGTTATTAGGTCTCCGATATATTTAAATTTTCAGCGTGGAACCAGCTCGCTTGGTAACGGTAAGATGTCTTATTACGCTTATATTCTTCCTGAAGTTTTTGATATGGAGTACTACTCTGAAGCTTATATGTATTTCGAGAATTCACCTATGATGTATACAGATGAGTATGATGAGTGGGCGGATAACACTTCTAGCAGAATTGAGGTCGCTTTCGAGCAGATTATTAACGATCGATTTGATGAGCTTCTAGCCGAAGGTTACGAGGGCTTGGATGATGGAAGAAGAGAGCTTGATGAGAGTCGCCTGGATGGAATCGCGGAGCTTGAAGATGCCAGAATAGAACTTGAAGATGCACGTGTTCAATTAGAAGAGGGATGGGACGAACTCCAAGATGCTAGACGCCAGTTAGCGTCAGCTGCTTCTCAAATCGACTCTGCTCAGCAGGCTATTGATCAAGGTTGGGCAGGAATTGCTCAGGCAGAGGAAAGAATGAGTGTAAGTCAATCTCAGTTAGATCAGCTCCTAGCTCCTCTTGATGCTTCGATTGCTTCTGCACAGCAAACTCACAATCAGCTTTTGGTTCAGATTGAAGCTGCAAGAAATAGCGGCCAAATAGCTCGTGTTTATTTTTATCAGGCCTCACTTGCTACTAATGATGCTTGGCTTAATCAATTAGCTGCACAGCGTAATTCAATTATCGATGGCAGTGCACTTAACAATTATAATTCCCAGTTTAATCAAGCTCGTGAGTCTCTTGAGCAGGCTCAGGCAGAGCTTGATGCTAATCGAGCTCAATACAATAACGGATGGGCTCAGTATTATGACGGATTAGATTCATACAATGAAGGTCTAGCTGAGTATAATGATGGCCTTGCTCAGTATAGAGATGGAGTACGCGAATTTAATGAGTTGATTACTCAGGCAAATATGCAGCTCGATTTTGGTTATAGACAGCTTAATAGCATCGATAGGCCTACAACTTATGTACTTGGAAGAGATACTAATATCGGTTATTTATCTTTTGATAGTGATGCTGATATCGTAGCTGGTGTAGCTAGAGTATTCCCATTATTCTTTTTTGCTATCGCAGCTTTGGTATGTTCTACTACAATGCAGCGAATGGTAAATGATGAGCGTGGAATTATCGGTACTATGAGAGCTCTCGGCTATACTGATTTTTCTATCATGATGAAGTATATTATTTACTCAGGCTTAGCTGCTACTACAGGCTGTATTATCGGATTTATCGGTGGTATCAGATCGTTCCCATTTATTATCTGGGATGTATACGGAATGATGTATGGCTTCGCAGATTTGATTTTGGTGAATTCACCTTGGCTTTTTGCACTCGCTATGTTCGCATCTTTGCTTTGCTCCGTCGGTGTAACAGTTTCTACTTGTATGGGTGAGCTTAAGGATATGCCAGCTCAGCTTATTCGCCCTAAGGCACCAATTCCAGGTAAGAAGATTTTGCTTGAGAGAATTACACCTTTGTGGAAGATGCTTAAGTTTACACATAAGGTTTCAATCCGTAACGTTTTCCGCTTTAAAAAGAGAATGATTATGATGCTTGTAGGTATCGCTGGTTGTTCTGCTTTGATTATTACTGGTTTTGGTCTTCGTGATTCAATCACAAGCGTAATTAATATGCAGTTTGATACTATTACAACTTACGACGTCTCTGCGACATTTGATGATGTTAAGCTTGAAGATGTTTATGCCGATATAGAGCAGGCAAATTACGCTAGTGGAGTTACACTAGCAGCCGTTCCAGTTAGAACCGAAAACATCACTCATGTAGGTGAAGATGCAGTTCGTGATATTACTTTGTATATATCTTCTGACAGGGATATCACTTCTGTTTTGCATCCTATGGTTGACGGTGTGGAGGTCGCTTGGCCAGGTGATAACGAGATAGCAATTAGCTCTAAGGTTGCTAATAGTAATGGTCTTAGCGCAGGTGATGAGATTACACTTAATCATGGTGATATGGGTGGTACTTTTACTTTAAGAATCGCGTATGTGTTTGATAACTATGTTTACCATTATGCATTCATGACAGAGCGCACTTATGAGCGTGTTTTTGATGAAGATTATGAAGCGTCTGAAGTTCTTTTGTATAGTCCTGATGATGCAGAGTTTGATGGTTACGAGTATGCTTCATCTTTGACATCGACAGGTGATTTTAAGACTGTTGGTGTAACAGCGATGAACCGTGAATCTTTTGCGTCTACGATGGAGCAGATGGATTCTATTGTAATTCTAGTTATTGTTTGCGCTGCACTGCTCGCATTTATAGTATTGTTTAATCTTAATAATATAAATATAACGGAGCGTATAAGAGAAATAGCGACAATTAAGGTTTTAGGATTTACTAAGGGTGAGACTGGCGCGTATTTCTTCCGTGAGAGTTTTATTCTTGTATTTATGGGATATGTAGTTGGTATTCCTCTTGGAATAGTGCTTCATAGATTTGTTATCGCACAGATTGCTATGGATACAGTAACGTTCCCACTTATTATCCATACAATTAGTTTTGTTTATGCGTTATTATTTGTAATAGCTTTCTCAGTATTAGTTGACTTCGTAATGAGAGTTAAGATTGAAAAAATCGATATGGCAGAATCTTTAAAGAGTGCTGAATAAGCACCAGAAGGAGTATATATGAGATTAAGTAAGTTATTTAAGACAGTTATTGTTGGAGCATTGGCATCAGTTTTAGTTGCTGGATGCACAATTAAGTATGAGACTCCTGATGAGCACTATGGTACTGGCGAATCAGATTTACCTGGTATAGGTGTTCATCATGTTGAGATTGAAGTTCAGGACTACGGAACAATCGCTGTAGAACTTGATGGTGATAAGGCTCCTATTACAGTTCAGAATTTCTTGGACCTCGCAAGCAGTGGTTTTTATGACGGTCTTACATTTCACAGAATCATGGATGGATTTATGATTCAGGGTGGTGATCCAGAAGGCACTGGTATGGGTGGCTCTGGCACAAATATCGTAGGTGAGTTCTCTGCTAATGGTCGTGCTAATGATATTTCTCACGTCCGTGGAACAATCTCAATGGCAAGATCTCAGATGTATGATTCTGCATCGTCTCAGTTCTTTATTGTTCAGACAGATTCTATATTCCTCGATGGTCAGTATGCTGGTTTTGGCCACGTAACAGATGGTATGGATATCGTAGATAGAATTTGTATCGATGCTCCAGTTGTAGATGACAACGGAACAGTATTGCCAGAGAATCAGCCAATTATCACTGCTGTAAGAGTAATTGATTAATGAAAATAGATTCTGAGTTAGAAAAGCAGCTTGTATCTGAGCGTGATAACGAAGTAAAAAGAGTCTCATACGACAATGAGATTAAATTTTACACGATGATTGCCTCTGGAGATGTAGCGGGGGTTGAAGAGTTTAATCGTAATCGTCGAGCTACTTATGAGAAGAGTCGTAAGGGTGTTTTATCTGCTGATAAACTATCAAGCGAGAAATATCATGCTGTTATCATGACAGCTTTGATTTCTAGATTCTGTATAGAAGCTGGAATGGATATAGCTGTTAGTTATTCTCTAAGTGACATCTTTATTCGCCATATCGATCGTGCTAAGAACTTAGAAGATGTTGAGAATTTGTACGATGCGATTGCTCTTGAGTATGCAAATCGTATGCGAGAGCTATCTCGTAGTAATGTGGTTTCTCGCTATGTAGTTTTGGCTATCGATTATATTCGCGATCATATTCAAGAGACTTTAACTGTTGATCAGGTTGCAAACGCTCTAGCTGTTAATGCTAGCTATTTGAGTAAACTTTTCAAGCACGATATGGGTAAGTCCATTAGTTCTTATATTCGTGATTCTAAAATAGAGATTGCTAAGAACATGCTTCGCCATCTAGATGAATCATCGTTGGAAATTGCTTCCTATCTTGGTTTTTCTTCTCAAAGCCATTTTATTCAGGTGTTTAAAAAGGAGACTGGAATGACTCCTGAAGAGTATCGTAAGCAGCATTACCATAAGTCTTGGATTAGTGAATCTGGAGAAGAGGAATAAGCTGCCTTTCGAAGTGCTTGAGGTTACTCTTACGTAATCGTAACCCTGCCGTAATTGTATTGTCCTGCCTTATATGGCAAAATCAACCCGTAATATATTAGGGAGTTTTATTTATGCTTAAAAAGTGTCTTATCGCGTTTTTGATTTCTATGGTACCTATTATCGAGCTTCGAGGTGCTTTGCCAATCGCTCTTGCTAGTGGTGTACCAGCTTATATCGCATATCCAGTTTGTGTAATTGGTAATATGATTCCTGTTCCTTTTATCTACTTTTTTGCGCGTAAGTTTTTGGAATGGGGTAAAGATAAGAAGTTTATAGGTAAAATTTTCACTTTCTTCCTTGAGAAAGGCCATAAAGGCGGCGAGAAACTCATGGGTAAAGCAGGTAAAGGTGGAGGCCTTTTTATCGCACTTTTGCTTTTTGTAGGAATTCCTCTTCCTGGTACTGGTGCTTGGACAGGCACTCTCGCAGCGAGTATCCTTGATATGGGATTTAAGAGGAGCTCCATCGCGGTTATGCTCGGTGTAATTCTTGCAGGAATTATCATGGGCGTATTGACAATGTTAGGAATTAATATACTTACATGAGAAGCTTTATTGTAAATGGTAGCCAGAGTGGTGAGCATGTTGTAAAGGCATGTTCAATGCAGTATCCAGCATTGAAGAATGCAGATTTGTATCGTGCTTTAAAGCATAAGGATATTCGCATCGATGGTAAAAAAGTATCTTCTGATATTACTGTATATGAGGATCAGGAAGTTCAGGTTTGGCTTCCAGATAGTCTTTTTGATGCTAAGGTTGATTTTTCAGCGAAGTCGCCTGCGAAGAAGTCTTCTATGGATGACTACCGTGTTGTAGCGCAGACAGATTCCTTGTTGATTTTAAATAAGCGTCAGGGCTTAGCAGTTCATAGTGGTGCTACTACTGAGGAAAACTTAATTGATATCGTTCGTCGTCAAAGTAAGTTCAGAGATGCTGAGCTTGTACATAGAATTGATATGAATACTGGTGGCCTAATTATTGTTGCTAAAAATAAGGCAGCACTCGAAGATGCAGTTGCTTTATTTAAGAAAGATCTTGTAATTAAGCGTTATCGCTGCTTGGTTGTAGGTAGAATTCCTGCAGATATTGGAGAGCCAGTTGTATGTACTGATGAAGCTTTGATGTGTGAGATTAACTCTTACTTAGAGAAGACAAAGTCAGGTTCTGTATATATTCACGATGAACGTAAGGATGGCGATTTGCCGATTAGCACTAGATATAGAGTCTTGGGTTATTACCATGGATTCTCTGAGATTGAATGCGAGCTTATTACTGGTCGCACACATCAAATTCGTGCGCAGTTTGCTCACCTTGGATATCCAATTCTTGGTGATGGTAACTACGGTCGTAATCAGGTTAATCTCGGTTTCAGAAACAAGGAAGGTGGTAAGATTCGCCACCAGCAGCTTTGGTCTACATCTTTGATTTTTGGTAAGATTCCTGCTGATAATATGCACCGCGAATTGTCCGGTCGTAAGTTCTCAATCGAGCCTTCATATGAGGTTGAACTTTAATGGCAGATAATAGACCAATTGGCGTATTTGATTCTGGTATCGGAGGTCTTACAGTTTTACGTGAGATTATCGCGACTGTGCCTAATGAATCTACAGTTTATTTTGGTGACGATGGTCGTGCTCCATATGGTACTAAGTCACATTCTACAATTATCAATTATTCTCTTCAGGATATGATGTTCCTTCAAAAGCAGGACGTTAAGATGATTGTTATTGCATGTAATACAGCTAGCACTCATGCCTATAAGACTCTTGCTAAGTGTTCAAATGTACCTGTTGTAGAGGTAGTAGTTCCTGGCGCCAGGGCCGCAGTTGAAGCAACAAAGAATGGCCGCATCGGAATTATCGCTACTAACGCGACTGTTTCTTCTGGAGTTTATGAATCAGCAGTTAAAGAGGCTGGTAAGAATCTTCCTTCATTAGAAGTTTATTCACAGGCTTGTCCTCTGTTTGTATCTCTTGCTGAAGAGGGTTGGTGGGACGATGAAGTTGCTTTATTAACCGCTAAGCGTTATCTAGCGCCTTTGAAGGAGGCTGGGGTAGATACAGTTGTCCTCGCGTGCACACATTATCCACTTCTTGCTAATACAATCTCCAAGGTTATGGGTCCGGATGTAAAGCTCATCAATTCTGGTATCGCAGTAGCATCTGTTGTTAAGGATATTTTGGTTAAAAATGATATTGAGTCTGATGGTACTAATGTAACTCGTAGCTTTTATACTAGCGATGATCCATCTAGATTCGAGGCTGTGGCTTCACCGTTTTTGGGTCGTGGTCTTCCTGCTGGCACTAAGAAGCAGGTTGTTGATAAGTATGATGTAAGTGGTCTTGTCTGATGAAGCGTTCGTTTACTATTTATACAGATTCATATGATCAGCCATTTAAGACTATTGGGATATTTGATGATTCCGAGTCTTTATTATTGATTAAGTGGAGGCAGCGCCACGAAGGTGACAAATCTGATTCTTTGTATGAGATTCGTATGGACAAGACTTCTGGAGTCGCCACTATTAAGCGCTCTGGCGAATTTAGAAGCGAGTTAATCTTTGATACTTCGCGTTCAACTGTTGGACATATTTACACTCCATTTGGTGCTATTGATGTAGAGATAGTCACTGAGTATATAAATATGCCGAGTGTTCTAAGCCAGAGATTTGAGATTTCTTACGTTATGGGTCCAGATAAGATTAAGAATATTTTCAGTTTGCGTCTAGAGTGATTCGAGTGTATATTTAGTCGGAAACGATTGATTTTACAGTTAGGTTAAAAAAGTGCTTGCAAAAGTATAGTTCCTATTGTATTATTGCTAAGCACGTTTAAAAGAACTAATAAACAATACCTACGGATATTGGAGGTGGAAATATATGGCACATCCTAAAAGAAAATGGTCAAAGGCTAGAACATCACGTCACAGAAGTGCATGGAAGCTTTCTGTACCTGGCTTTGTAGAGTGTCCGCAGTGTCACAAGAAGATGCTTCGTCGCACAGTTTGCAAGAGCTGCGGCTACCTTGATGGAAAAGCTGTTATTGCTGTAGGCGAAGAAGAGTAATTCTTCCTTAAAGTAGACTTAATGAGGCGGTTATCACGATATGATGCCGCCTCTTTTTTAGTTCTAAGACCTTATAGGTCTAACAAGAACAAATAGGAGACCAATAAAATGAGCAAACCAACAGTTGCAATTGTCGGACGTCCGAATGTAGGGAAATCTTCACTATTTAATGCTCTTTACGGTGAGAGAATTTCTATCGTTCATGATACTCCAGGCGTTACAAGAGACCGTATTTATGCTACGGCCGTTTGGCGTGAGCGCGAATTTGTAATGATTGATACAGGTGGTATCGAGCCATCTAATGATGATGTAATCCTCCAAGGTATGCGTGCTCAGGCAGAAGTTGCTATTGAGACTGCTGATGTAATCGTTTTTATGGTTGATCTTAAGGCTGGTATGACTGCAGCTGATAAGGAAGTTGCATACATGCTTAAGGTCTCAGGTAAGCCAATTGTTATTGCTGTAAATAAGGCTGACTATATCGGTGAACCACCAGCTGAGATGTATGAGTTCTATAATATGGGATTAGATGCAGAGATTCTTCCAATTTCTGCTGCTCATAGACTCGGTATTGGAGATCTCTTAGATAAGATTTTTGAGTACTTCCCAGATGAAAATTCAGAGGATGAAGATGAGGGTAAAATCAGAGTCGCACTCATTGGTAGACCTAACGCTGGTAAGTCTTCGCTCACAAATAGAATGAGTGGTTCTAACCGTACTATCGTATCTGATATTGCAGGCACAACACGTGATGCGATTGACGTCGAGATTGAGAATAAATTTGGTAAATTTGTCCTCGTTGATACAGCTGGTATGCGTAAGAAGAGTCGTATCGAAGATGTAGTTGAGAAGTACTCTATGGTACGTGCTTTATCTGCAATCGATAAGGCTGATGTTTGCGTAATTTTGATTGATGCAACAGTAGGAATTACTGAGCAGGATACTCGTGTTGCAGGTATTGCTCATGACAATGGAAAAGCTTGCGTCATCGTAATTAATAAGTGGGATTTAATCGATAAAGAGACTGGTACTCTTGAGGTTATGACAAAGATGGTTAAGGAGAGATTCTCCTATATGGATTACGCTCCAGTAATCTTTATCTCTGCTAAGACTGGACAGCGTGTCGATAAACTTTGGGATGCAATTGTTAAGGCAAATGCATCTTCTGAGAAGCGTCTTTCAACAGGTGTATTTAACGATATGCTTACTGAAGCAGTTGCAATGGTACCAACACCTCAAGATAAGGGTAAGCATCTTAAGATTTACTATGGTACACAGGTTGCTATTAAGCCACCAACGTTTGCACTCTTTGTTAATGACACTAAGCTTTCACATTTTTCATATGAGAGATATCTTGAGAATCAGATTAGACGTAACTTTGGCTTCGAAGGAACACCAATTAAGCTTTTATTGCGTAATAAAAAGAGCGAAGAGCTCAATTAATTTGTGCAAATAGTCGTATATATAAATACGCGCGCAAGTAGTTAAATATATAAGGCAAAAATGGAACTCATATATTTAAGGAGCTTACGTACTTTATGAAGATTGAGAATTTAAGAAACGTCGCTATCATCGCTCACGTTGACCATGGTAAGACAACTATCGTTGACTCCATGCTCAAGCAGGCTGGTATTTACCGTGAGAACGAGCAAATCGTAGAGCAGGTAATGGACAGCAATGACCTCGAGAGAGAAAGAGGTATTACAATTCTCGCTAAGAATACTGCTATCCAGTACAAGGACATCAGAATTAATGTCGTTGATACTCCTGGACATGCTGACTTCGGTGGTGAGGTTGAGCGTGTACTTAAGATGGTTGACTCCGTTTTACTCGTAGTAGATTCTTACGACGGACCTATGCCACAGACTAGATTCGTTCTTCATAAGGCTTTAGAACTTGGCTTAAAACCAATCGTTTGTATTAATAAGATTGACAGACCAGACGGAAGACCTTTGCAGGTTGTAGATATGGTATTAGATCTCTTCATCGAGCTTGGTGCTGATGATGATCAGCTCGATTTCCCAATCGTTTATTCTTCTGGTAAGGAAGGTCTCGCTTGTTTCGATCTTAAGGATTATCAGAATAACAAGGAGTCCTTGGACTTTACTCCAGTTCTCGACACAATCGTAAAGCATACTCCATGCCCACAGGGTGATCCTGAGGCTCCATTGCAGCTCCTCGTTTCCAATATTGACTCTGATCCATACATCGGCAGAATCGCTATCGGTAGAATTGAGCGTGGTACTATTAAGCAGGGAGCTCCTTTGTCTGTTGTTAACTACGAAGAAGAAGGTAAGCGAAATGCACGTGTTGTTAAGCTCCTTCGTTTCCAGGGCTTAGGCCGCCAAGAGATTACTGAGGCTTCTATCGGTGAGATTGTATGTCTTGCTGGTATCCCTGATATCAACATCGGTGACACAATCTGTGATCCTAATGCACCTGAGGCTTTGCCTTTCGTTAAGATTGATGAACCTACAATCGCTATGACATTCTCTGTTAACGATTCTCCTTTCGCTGGTCAGGATGGTAAGTTCGTAACTTCACGTCACTTAAGAGACAGACTTTTCAAGGAGATTGAGACTAACGTTTCCATGAGAGTTGAGGAGACAGACACTACTGAGGCATTTACAGTTAAGGGTCGTGGTGAGCTCCATCTCTCTATTCTTATCGAGGAGATGAGAAGACAGGGCTACGAGCTTCAGGTAAGTAAGCCTAAGGTTATCATGAAGGAGATTGATGGCGTTGTTTGCGAGCCATATGAGGATCTCGTAATTGACGTTCCTGAGGAGTTCGTTGGTGCTGTTATTGAGAAGCTCGGAGGCCGTAAAGCAGAGATGGTAAACATGCTTCCACCTTCTAAGGGATACACTCGTCTTGAGTTCAGAATCCCTTCTCGTGGACTCATCGGATACCGTACTGAGTTTTTGACCGACACTAAGGGCAATGGTATAATGAACAGCATAATCAGCGGCTACGAGCCATTTTCGGGAGAAATCGCGACACGTTCCCATGGTGTTCTAGTAGCGTTCGAGAGTGGTGAGGCTATGACCTACGGTCTTTATAACGCACAGGACAGAGGAAACTTGCTTATTGGTGCAGGTACAGAGGTTTACGAGGGTATGATCGTCGGCATTAATCCTAAGCCTGACGATATCACAGTAAACGTTTGTAAGAAGAAGCACGTAACTAATATGCGTGCAGCAGGAAGTGACGAGGCTATGCGTCTTACACCTCCACTTAACTTCAGCCTTGAGCAGTGTCTCGAATTTGTTGAGGATGATGAGCTTGTCGAGGTAACACCTAAGACAATCAGATTAAGAAAGAGAATCCTTAACACAGACCAGCGTCTCAAAGCCGAAGCTAAGAGGAAAGATGCTGCCAAGGAAGCTTAAAGTTGTTATTAGAATTCTAGTAATACTCCTACTGCTCGCGACCTTCGCGATCATAGGAGTTTACGTTGGCTATAATTACGTACTTTCACAGGAAGAGCGCTTTAATGCGCTTGAACAGGGCATAGAGGATGGAACCTTCAGGGTAGATATGAATACCGAAGGTGCCATCCCTTTTGTTATTAAGACTGGTGATATGACTTCCGATATCGCTAATAATCTCTACGAGTTAGGCCTTATCGAGAATACATTTATGTTCTCTTTGCTAAGTAAAGTTAATGGTTTTGACGGTGCTTATATAGCAGGTACTCATTACCTCCTAGATGGACTTGATTACGACGAGATTATGTTCCTTCTAACCCAGGAAGCAGAGAGCGTTTATGTTACTTTCCCTGAGGGTATTACTTATCAGGAGATTAAGACAAGACTTCATGAAGCTGGCCTTACATTCTCTGATGAAGAGCTTGATGCTTGCATGGATTCTCCTGACCTATTTACTGACTATACTTTTGTATCTCAGATTGCACTTACAGACGGACGTGATTATGTCTTGTCAGGCTATCTTTTCCCAGATACATATGAGTTTGATATTAACGCTACTCCAAGACGTATAATTTCTACTATGCTTAATAATACAGAGGCGAAGCTTTACGAAGAGTACTATCAAAGAGCTGCTGCTCTTGGAATGAGTATGGATGAGGTAATTACATTGGCGTCTCTTATTCAAAGTGAGTCATCTAATATCTCTGATATGATGTATATCTCATCTGTTTTCCATAACAGACTTAATTCTGATGATATGAGCTTGCACTATTTGAGTTCTGACGCGTCTATTAACTACTGGCGTGTGGCAAATGGCTTAGATCCTGAACTCGATTTGTCTGCTGATGATTTAGCTGCGAATACACCGTATAACACATATACACATGAAGGGCTTCCTCCAGGACCTATTTGTATGCCAGGTATTGATGCTATTCAGGCTGCTTTGTATCCAGAGCCTAACTCTAACTATTTGTATTTCTGTGCCGATGGTAATGGTGGAACTCTCTTTGCTGTTACTTTGGCAGATCACGAGCGTAACTACGAGAGATATCTTGCTAATACAGCAGCAAACTTAGAAGCGGAGCAGCAAGCTTCGATGACAGAAGAAACTACTAGCGAGGAACCAAACTAATGATTGAGGTTTTATCCCCAGCGGGATCTCCAGAAAAACTTAAGACCGCGGTGCTTTACGGCGCTGACGCGGTGTATATGGCAGGTAGAAGATTTGGTCTTAGAACATTTTCTGATAATTTCGACCATGAGCAGATGAAGTCATCCATCGCTTTTGCCCACGAGCATGGCGTTAAGTGCTACGTCACAATGAATATCATGGGCCTCGAAAGTGACCTTGCTACCATTAACGATGAAATCGACTTTGTAGCACATGAGGCTAAGGCAGATGCGGTTTTGGTGAGTGATCCAGGTATCTTTACTCGTGTTAAGGATGTTGCTCCTGACCTAGAACTTCATATCTCAACTCAGGCTTCTACAACTAATAGTGAGGCTTGTAAGTTCTGGTATAAGCAGGGCGCTAAGAGAATTGTATTAGCTCGAGAATTGTCACTAGCTGACATTAAGCAAATTCGTGCTAACATTCCACCAGACTTAGAACTCGAGACATTTGTTCATGGTGCTATGTGCGTGTCTTATTCTGGAAGATGCATTCTTTCCAATTATTTTACTGGCAGGCGTGCTAACGGTGGTGCGTGTGCTCAGCCATGTAGATGGGGTTACGCTTTAGTTGAGGAAAAAAGACCTGATACTGCTATGCCTATTGAGCAGGATGAGAGAGGTACTTATATTCTATCTTCCAAGGATATGTCTATGATTAATCACGTGCCTGAGTTAGTTGACGCAGGAATTGATTCCTTGAAGATAGAAGGCCGTATTAAGGGTGATTACTATGCTGCTGTAACAGCTAAGGTTTATCGTGAGGCTGTAGATTTATATAAGAAGGATCCTGAGAATTGGAAGGCTGATCCTCACTGGGATGATTTACTCGAGAAACTCGTTCATAGAGATTATGATACAGGATTCTTCTATGACTATCCGATGAATGATGCAAAGATTGCTTTGGGCAGAACTTATGTAAAACCTGCTTTTGTTGTCGCTCAGATTGTTGGCAAGGGTGAGAACGGTTACTTCAAGGCTGTTCAGAAGAATAAACTCTATAATGGTGACACTCTTAATGTGTTAAAGCCAGTAGGCTACGAGGAGCCTGCTAAGGTCATTTCGATTAAGGATGAGAAGGGCGTAGAGCTAGATAGCGTTCCACATCCGGGAACGGTATTTTATATTAAGTTTGAGCAGGATATGGATTTGCCTGAACTAACATTCTTATCTCGTGATGGTGATAAGGATGGTGGAATTAAGCCGATGGCTTGATTCTACTATTATTCAGCAGGCTTCATAAACTTTTCCAAAATTAAAGAGAAGAATACCTTGATCTTTTTATCAAGACCGAAGACTTTGCATGTCTGAATTATAATGATGAACACTACAGGTCCCATCAAGAAACCGATAGGTCCCCAGATGTAAACACCACCGGCCATAGCGATAAGCATAATAAGTGGATGGAGCTTTAATGATTTACCGAGAATTGGTGGCTCGATAAATCTTCTAATGACAGTCATCAATGCCATAAATATGATTAAGATAATAATGCCTGTATAGTTCTCGTGAATAGCACAGTAAATCATAACGGGAATCATAGTAGCGGAGATTCCAAGGACTGGCATAAAGTCAAGTATGGCTGTAATTAATGCAAGTACTAAAGCATAGTGAACACCCGCTGCAGTAAAAGCAACCCATGACTCAATCATAGTAATTATCAATAACAAGAGATAACCACCTAATGCGCGGAACAAAGTAACTGACAAATCATTAAGGAGATTTATAGATTTAACTCTGAATGACTTGTTAGGGACGCTCTTCATATACATCTTAAGAACTGTAGGACCATCGCTGATAAAGTAATGTCCACTAAGAATTACGCAGATAACTACGAATATTCCATAAGGGATGTTACCAATAAAACTCCAAATAGATGATACAGTCTTACCTAGAATTGTAGGGATAGCATCTATGAATTGTGTTTGCAAATCAGCGACTCTATCATAGATTAGTAGAATCATATCCTGATTCAAAAAGCCACCTTTGTCAGTGGAGAAATTATAAAGGAAGTCAAGATTGATTCCTGTTGTTGTTATCTGACCTGCTAATTCTCTTAACGAAGTGATACCACTTGCTCCCTGGGATATAAGTCCAACAATACTAGCAAATGCTATAAGGCCGATGATAACGAGGAGAATATAGTAAATAGCAAGTTCAGTCTTCTTAATCTTTTTAAACTTCTGTGAATCGGATGCCTTAACAAAACGCTTTCCTAATGGATTTCCTATAGCATGCGCAGTCTTAGCAAGAAGGAATCCGATGAGAAAAGGAACCATAACAGCAACAATCTTAGTTGCCAGGAATAATAGCAAACATATGATAGCCGCAATCAAGATATACTTGATAATGCTTATAACAGTTGCTTTATCTCGATTGTATTTCTCTATCTCGTTCACAGATGTACTCCTTTTATAGTTAGTACCCAAAGAGTAATTATTATTCCTAACGCTAATACTAACGACAGTCTAATGCTCTTGTCAAAGGGCGGAATTGTGGCATTTTCAGTCTCATCATCGAATTCATGCTTAACATAATTCTCGAAGTTATTGAGTACTCTGATGAAGAACTGGAGTAACAAGTATCCCATAAAGCATGCAGTTAGCGATGAGTAGAAGAATGTGGAATCAATGTCGGCATATGTCTGAACATTAAAGATATCTATTTTTGCTAGAATTCCAGGAAAGAGGTATTCGGAAACTTTTAAGGATATTAGGCAAACAAAAGGAGCCCATATGTTGTGCGCTCTAGATCTTAAGAAGCAACACCATATACCTACGACGATAAGTCCCAAAACAGAAGTGAAATCTAGGCTTGATAATGCAAATGATAAAGAAATGACTACAATAGCTGCAGTTCTTTCTGTGCTTTTAAATCTTGACCACAATAATCCGAAGAAAAAGATAGCGGCTCCAAAAGCTGGTATAACAGTCTGTGAAAAAAGCTTAAGCGCGATTGTTGTTAGCTCGCTACCTCCTCCAAAACTGAAGAAAACGGGGTATATAGATTTATCATTAAGAACTAGTGTTAGCCATGCACTTAAGTTGTAAAGCGCTACGTTAATCATCATTAGAGGAATTCCTGATAAAAGTGAAAGTAGTAATACACCTACTCCAGTATACTTACCAGGAACTTTAAGCTGGAAATCCTGAGATAACATAAGAGCTGGGAAAACATAGACTAAAGCAGTAATGATAAGCATAAGGCTTGAGTAGCCAACGATAGAAGTTACTGCAATCGGGAGCTCGATGCTCTTAAGAGCACATATAGAAGCATAAACTAAAGCTAGAAGGGCAAACATCACCATCAATGCCCAGCCCCATGTCATTTGCTCAGGCTTGCCGAAATTGTGCTTCAGAAAGTTTTTTATTTTCTTTGTATAATCGCTGTTTTCCATTAGAAACTAAGTCCCAAAATTACTAGATAATTATGCAAATAATCAAAGAATACCGGCTCTAAAGCGAGGAAAACTGAAGTACCAAATGCTAGGAAAGGCCCAAAAGCAAGGTAATCAGGGTCGTCTGCAAAGTGAATAGCAGCTTTACGAGCGGCAATCTCAGCTCGCTTCTCGAAAGGATTCTCAGCATTCATGATTTCCTTTTTCTCTCGAGCTATTCTAATTCTCTTACGAATAAACAGTGGTACGGCAAAGAACATAGAAGCGATAATGCCAACATAAAGAACTACAAGCAGACCATAACAACCAGTCATTAATCCCACTGCAGCTAATAGCTTCATATCACCCTGGCCCATACCTTCCTTACCGAGAAAAGTCATACATATAAAATTCAGAAGCCAGAGAAATCCTCCTCCAATTAAAGCTGCTAATAATCTGTTAAGAAGTGGCACGTACCATTCTGCTTCTGAAGTAAACCAGATGTTAGGTTCAATAAAATCACCGATTAGACTAATCACACCAATCAAAGCTAATGCTATAGAGCATTCATCGGGAATAATTCTATTAAGACGATCAGACATCATAACAATAACAATGATAGGGGTAGATAAAGCTATAGTTAGGAGATGAAAGATACCAAGAGGATTAATCCAATGACTGTAACCAAAACCTACAAATAGCATATATATAGCTACACAGAATATTGCAGATATAAATCCATGAGGGAAGAACTGCATTCTTTTTGATAGTCTGAAGTCAGGATCAGTCTCTTTGACACCATAATCCTGAAGCCATTTTTCAGGGAGCTTTGAGAACACAAATGTTTGCATATAACCAATTATGGCGCCAGCAAAAAAAGCAATTATAAGTGCACCCCAAAAGTTCATAAAAATCCTGCCTATATATATTTATATAGAAGTTTAATATAGGAGATATCAATTATCAACTACACTTAGCCTATGTACGAGACGTATAAGTCATATTCTTTTGTTTATTTTATATAATTTACAACTTGTTAAATTGTTCAAGTTGAACTAAAGCCCTATTTTTGATAGTATTTTACCTAGTTTTTATAGGAGGGACGCATTCTGCGTAGATTTAGTTATGGCTAAGAGTACAAAAACTATCACAACTAAGTTGCTCGAAGAGAAGATGCAGGCTCATATGAGAGCTGAGACAGGTCTTCCACTCGAAGAGGCTACACCAAGCGATTATTGGACAGCCCTTTCTAAGAGCGTAGTAGAAATCATTTCAGACAATTTCCTTGCAACAAGAAGAGCATATCTCCCTCAGAGACAGGCTCATTATTTATCAGCAGAGTTCTTGGAGGGAAGATCTTTGCTTAATAACCTCGTAAATCTTGGTGTTTACGATCAGGCTAAGGAAGCAATGGAGCACTTTGGCATGAATCTTACAGACATTCTCGAGGAGGAGACAGATCCATCTCTCGGTAATGGTGGTCTCGGAAGACTTGCTGCTTGCTTCATGGATTCATGTGCAACTCTTAATCTCCCAGTAAGTGGTTACGGTATTCTCTATCGTTACGGTTTGTTCCGTCAGAAGATTGAGAATGGTTTCCAGAGAGAGTATCCAGATTCTTGGATGGAGAAGGGTTACCCATTCACACTTCCTAGATACGACAGAAAAGTTAAGGTTCACTACAATGATATGGATGTATGGGCTGTTCCATACGATCTTCCTATCACAGGTTACGGCACTAAGAACATCAACCTCTTGAGACTTTGGAAGGCTGAGCCTGCACAGGACTTCGACTTCAACCTCTTTAATTCCCAGAGATTTGATGATGCTGTTATCGAGAGAAACCGTGTTAATGATATTTGGAGAGTTCTCTATCCTAACGATTCTTCTTACGATGGTAAGGTTCTTCGTGTACGTCAGCAGTACTTCTTCGTATCCGCTTCTATGCAGGATATCGTTAGAAAGTATAAGAAGGCTCACGGCGACGATCTCCGCGATTTCGCTAAGTACAATGTAATTCAGCTTAACGATACACACCCTGTTATCGGTATCCCAGAGCTTATGAGAATTCTCGTTGACGAGAATGGTGTTGACTGGGTAGAAGCTTGGGAGATTACAAAGGCTACATTCTGCTATACAAACCACACAGTAATGCAGGAGGCTCTCGAGAAGTGGGATATCTCCATCTTCCGTTACCTCTTCCCAAGAATTTACGAGATCATAGAGGGTATCAATAATCAGTTCAGAGCTCAGATGTACGAGGCTGGTCTTTATTCCGAGCTTATCGACAGAATGAGCCCTCTTGCTGATGGTAAGATCCAGATGGCTTGGCTTGCAATCTACGGTTCACACTCTGTAAACGGTGTTGCAGCTCTCCACACAGATATTCTTAAGAAAGATACACTTAAGGATTGGTACGAGATTTATCCTGAGAAGTTCTCTAACAAGACAAACGGTGTTACACCTAGAAGATGGCTCCGTGCTTGTAATCCTGAGCTTGCTGGCCTTATCACAGAGCTCTTAGGTTCTGATCACTGGGTAACACATCTTGACGATTTGAAGCAGCTCGAGAAGTTTGCTGATGATGAAGAAGTTCTTAAGAAGTTCCTCGCAGTTAAGAAGTCTCAGAAGGAGAAGCTCGCTGCTCACCTTTCTAAGCAGGGTGTTGAGCTTGATCCTAACTCTGTATTCGACGTACAGATTAAGAGACTCCATGAGTATAAGAGACAGCTCCTCAATGCTTTGTATGCACTTGATCTCTATCACAGAATCAAGGAGAATCCAAAGCTCGAGCTTCCTCCTGTAACAATTATCTTTGGTGCTAAGGCTGCTCCTGGTTACTTCAGAGCTAAAGCTATCATCAAGTTCATCAATGAGATTGCACGTCTTATCGATTCTGATCCAGATATGAAGGGTAGACTTAAGGTCGTATTCATCGAGAACTACTGTGTATCCTTCGGTGAAAAGCTCTTCCCAGCTGCAGATGTATCTGAGCAGATTTCTACAGCAGGTCTCGAGGCTTCCGGTACAGGTAACATGAAGTTCATGATGAACGGTGCTGTTACACTCGGTACAATGGACGGTGCTAACGTAGAGATTAATGAGTGCGTAGGTGCTGATAATATCTACATCTTCGGTTGCCGTGCTGAGAATATGGCTGCTACTAAGGCTTACTACAACCCACAGTGGCAGTATGAGAACATCCCAGGCATTAAGTGGGCTATGGATAAGCTTATCGATGGTACATTTAATGATGAGGGAACAGGTATGTTCAGAGACCTCTATAACGGTATCATCTATGGTGATAACTGGAATCCAGGCGATACTTACTATGTACTTGGTGATTTCGACGACTACAGAAAGACAAGAGATCAGCTCTACATGGATTACAAGAATGAGATGGCATGGGCTAAGAAGTGCTGGCTCAACATCGCTAACTCTGGTAAGTTCTCTTCTGATAGAACTATTTCTGAGTACGCTGAGGGTATCTGGAAGATTAAGCCTTGCAAGATCAAGTAATTAGCCTTTAAAACCTAATAAATACTAGCGCCGTTGCTTTGATTATCGAAGTAACGGCGTTTTTATGTGAATATGCAACAAAGGCATAAATTGCACACTATATTTTTGTTATTTATTAACAATTAGTAAATTATTGAGAAAAAAAGGCGTAATGGTATTATTGAATTGTGGTTAGGAACATTGCCGTTCTTGTCACTCTCATAAAAAATTTGCCCGAACTTTTTATGTTGTTACTTATAACAAACCGCGACCCGGCGGTTTGTTTTTTGTTTACGGGGAATTATTTATCGTTAACCTTAATGCTAATAATATTGACTTCTGGGCGGCAGAAGAATCGGATAGGAACTAAGACACAGCCTATACCCTTAGAGATGAATAACTTAATACCATTGACTTCGTGAATACCACTAATGATACCCTTACGAGGAAGTTCATCCTTACGAAGCAGGAATTCAAGCTTAAATGGCGTTCTAATCTGTCCACCATGAATATGACCTGATATTATACCGTTGACCTTAAAAGGCAATTCTGGAGGCATATGAAGCACAATATCAGGATTATGCGCGAGCATAACATAAGACTTATGGTTAAATTCGCTAGAAGGCGTAGGAGGAGCGAACCAGATTCGGTCATGTCTTCCTGTGTCGCCTACACCACCGAACGCAATATAGCGCCCATCTACGCGTGATTTAAGGTACTTAATAACTCCACCCATATAATCCATAGGTAGCGCACCTATATCTTCTAGCTCCATAGGGTAGTCGTGATTGCCTGTAACACCCCAGAAAGGTATCTTAAGAGCTTTGCAGGTCTCGCTAACATATATTAGGTATTTGTAGCCTTTAAGCGCGTGATTGGCGTGATTAACTGTGTCGCCACCAAATATTACTGCGTCTATTCCTCCGTTTTTATGTTCCTGTGCTATGATTTTGGCTAGCTTGATTGGAGGAACCATGCAAGCCTCTGCGTGTACATCAGAAAAGAAAAGAATTCTAAGATCTTCTTTGTCATTTGAAGAGGTGCATTGAGAGCTACTAGATGAGCCAATCTCAAAGGTATCGTGTGTAATCTTTACTAAGGACGCTTCAATCAAGCCCCATATAATTAGAGCTATTCCAATGCACGCAATAATAATTAAAGCAATTCCTAAAAAATACATGCGAACCTTCTTTTTATTATAATAATTTTATTATATAATAAACGCATTAATGAAATATACCCAAGTTTTGTAGGAGGTTTATATGCCTAAGACAGAGATTAAGTTCGAGATTGTTAAAAATATTGGTGTTCTTTCCACAAATAAGTCAGGTTGGCAGAGAGAAGCTAACATCGTAAAGTGGAATGAAGGTAAGGCTAAGCTTGATATCAGAGATTGGGGCCCAGACCACGAGAAGGTAGGTAAGGGTATTTCTCTTAACTCTGAGGAAGTAGCTATTCTTAAGGCATTGCTTGAGGATTACGATCCATCTGAGACAGAGGCTTAATTAATTGCGAAGCGAGGAACGCGCCGGTATATTGGCGCTAATCCTTCTTCTCACATGGGGTACAGTAATTACATTACCCCTCCACGAATTCACTGATTTGCTTGCAGGATTTGTAAGTAAGGGTGTAATGAGGATTAGCGAAGCAACTCCAACAGCTGTAGTAACTATACTGCAGCTGATTTCATTTACTGTAGTAGAAATAATACTTTTGCTTCTGTCTAAGACTAGATTTGCACTTTATATTCCTACTGTGGCTACAGTAATTACTACTATTCATTTTGTAGTTAATATAGCTATTTGGCGTTATTTTGATTCAACTAAAGGTATTGCCCTTGGTATTACTTTGGCGCTTCTTGCGGTATTACATGTCACAAAGGCTGAGAAAATACTTATATGGCTTTGTGATTTTTATATCTATTCATTAAGTATATTCCTAGCTACTGGACTGATATTTATTCCTCTAGCAAATAGATTTCCAAAATTAGCGCCAATTCTTTATATCAAAAACTACCAAAGTTATGATTTGGGAGCATCATTTAGTGGTTTCTTGACACTGCCTGCAATTGTATGGGGTGCGTTCTTTATGGTGTTGCTCTCATTACCAGTTATCTACTATACATTTTCAAGACGTAAAGCTTAAGAGATTTTATTATGGATCAAATTAGTTTATTCGATATTATTGCTATTCCTGAAGATATAAAAAAAGAGTACGACAAGCTTGTTGAGTCATTGAACTACCATGCTAAGCGCTACTACGATGAAGATGAGCCTGAGATTTCAGACTATGAATATGATATGCAGAATAATCGATTGAAGGAGATAGAAAAGGAATATTCTTCGATTATTAGAGAGGATTCTCCATCTCTTCGTGTAGGATGGAAAGCAAGTAAGGGAAAGACCGTTAAGCATGATGTACCTATGCTTTCTTTGCAGGATGTTTTTTCTAGACAGGAAGTAGATGAGTTTGTTAATTCTACGATAGAGCAGTTAGGCGAAGGTACTGAGTTCTTAGTAGAGACTAAGATTGATGGTCTGTCGATGGCACTTCGCTATGAGAACGGAATTTTAACTACAGCTGTAACTAGAGGTGATGGAATAACAGAAGGTGAAGACGTTACTGCTAATGCTGTAGAGATTGAGGATGTAGTTAAAAAGCTAAATACTCCTGTCGAGTACTTAGAGATTAGAGGTGAGGTTTACATGACCCGTAAGGCCTTTGCTGATGTAAATGAAAAGGCTATTACTAAGGGTGAGAAGACTTTTGCTAATCCACGTAACTGTGCTGCAGGAACACTACGTCAACTCGATACATCAATTACTAGAGATCGTGGTTTATCTCTTTTTATCTTTAATGTTCAGGCTACACGAGGAATTGAATTTAAGACGCATAGCGCGGGCTATGAGTTTTTAAAGAATAACGGTGTAAAAACTATCGATATGTACTTTAAGTGTAAGACTTCAGATGAAGTTTGGGAGGCAATCCAAAAGATTGGTGATGCTAGAGGTGAGCTACCTTATGATATCGATGGTGCAGTAGTTAAGATTAATTCTATTGCGGACAGAGATAGACTTGGAACAACTATTAAGTTCCCAAGATGGGCTGTAGCTTACAAGTATCCTCCAGAAGAAAAAGAGACAGTTCTTCTCGAGGTAGAAGTTAATACTGGAAGAACAGGACGAGTAACCCCTGTAGCTATCTTTGAACCTATTAATCTTTGTGGTACTTCAGTATCTCGTGCGACCCTTAATAATCAGGATTTTATTGATGATTTGGGTGTGGGTATTGGCGATACTATCGTTGTGTATAAATCTGGTGAGATTATTCCTAAGATTAAGTCTGTAAACAAGGACAAGCGCCCTTCTAATTGGACTCCATATAAGATGCCAATGATTTGTCCTATGTGTGGACATGAGTTGGTGCGCGAAGAGGATGCAGCTAATATTATGTGCGTTAATCCAATGTGCCCTGCTGTCATAGTAAATTCTATTTTGAATTTTGTTTCTCGTGACTCGCTTAATATCAAGGGTTTTGGATATGAGCTTGTGAAGGCTTTGGTAGATGGGGGATTTGTTAAGGACTTTGCGGATATCTTTTCACTTAAGGAAAAGCGAGATGAACTTATTGAGAAGAAGGTTTTGGGCCTGGCGAAGAATACAGATAAGCTACTCGACAGTATTGAAGCAACAAAAGCTACAGCAACCGCAGAGAATGTGCTTACAGGACTTGGTGTTCCTAATGTAGGCAAGGCGACTTCACGTGAGTTATTAAAACACTTTGGTTCTATTAATAAAGTTGCTGAAGCATCAGTAGAAGAATTGGTTGAAGTAGGTGACATTGGGCTTATTTCGGCTCAAAGTATCTATAATTTCTTCCAAGAAGAGCAAAATAAGCAATTACTCGCAAACCTAGAAATGGCGGGCCTTTGCTTCACGAGTAACAATGTTAAAGTGGGTTCTAGCCTGGATGGTATGACATTTGTTATTACTGGTACTCTGCCTTCCATGACTCGTGATGAAGCTGTTAAGATTATTGAGAGTAATGGTGGCAAAGTTTCTGGTTCTGTGTCTAAGAAGACTACTTATCTACTCGAGGGCGCAGATGCAGGCTCCAAAGCTACTAAGGCAAGAACTCTCGGAGTAGCAATAATTAGTGCAGCTGAGTTGCTCTCTATGGTGGAGGCATAAGTCATGAGTAATATCGAATTTGATAAGAATAGAATAAGGAAGCAGATTCGCGAGCAGCGTAAGTTATTATCTCCTGATGAACTTAAAGCCGCAGATAAAAGACTGTTCGATGAGTTTAAGAACGCCCTTATGAAGGATAAGGATATGAAGCGAATCTTTGACAAATCAAAGTATATTGCTGTGTATAAGGGAGTTAGAGGTGAGCTTCCTTGCGATATGTTATGCGAATATTTAAGATCCTTAGGCAAGCATACCTGCTATCCTAGAACTATAGGTAATGATATGGTCTTTTGCGATATTAATGATCCTTCTACTCAATTAGTTAAAGGACAGTTTGGGCTATTAGAGCCAGATGAGAATATTGCTTCAGTTGATAATAAAGACATCTCAATCATGATTATGCCTGGAATCGCGTATGATGAAGAGGGATATAGAGTTGGCCAAGGCGGAGGATATTACGATCGGTTTATTGCGGATTTAACTAATGAACCTCTTCTTGTTGGCGTATGTATGAGCTTCCAGTTAATGTCGTTAGTACCGATAGAGTCTACCGATATTCCTGCAGATGTGGTACTCTGCGTGTGAGGAATTAGAATAGATGAAGTATTATATAGTAAATCTTATAGCTCATTTGATAGTTACGGTGATTTTATTCATCGTGATTGTGGTTGGTACGAATCGTAACAAGAAAAGAGAGACTAAGCATGTACTAACTTACTTTTTACCACTTATTGCTAGCGCTTTGATGGCTTTCTATTTGATTACTATTACTGGTCCTCGTTTGTTAGATCTTACTGATGTAGTAAGACAAAACTATTATTCATATACAGGTGTGATAGATGAGGTTTCTCCAGCAAATAATTATCTAGTTGTTGATGGAGTTAGATACTATATAAATCCGCTTAGATATATTCCTGAGGTAGGGCAGACAGTACGAATCAAATATACTCAGTACAGTAAGTATTCTGTATCAGTTGAAGTAATGGATGAGATTGATATTACAGAGTCAATTAACGAAGAATTAGAGACTGCAGTAGTTACTCCAACAGACAGTCCTAGACGTTCCTCGAGAACCCATAATTAAGGCGATATATTGTTCCAAATTATACCTATAGTCCCAACTTTGTCTGGGACTATTTATTTGCCTTGAAAAAGGCTTTATAAGTTTTGCAAAATATATATACGGAATAAGAATAGATAGGGAGAATTATATGAATGTGATGGTACCAGGGGATGCGGTCCCTACTGGCATCTATGTGGTTTGTAGCGACGATTTTTTGCTTAACAAAATCAATGGAATGCTAAGAGTAAAGGGCGTAATAGGGATATCAGATGCAGAAGGGAAATTCCACTACTTTATAGATGGAAGGAAAAATCTTGGCAGAACGGTCGCGAGAATAGATCAGATAGTATCCGATTCGACCGCACTAATAAGAGCTGAGATTGAGAGTGGAAACGCAGTTGCAGAAATCGTAAAAGCTTTATTGGTCTATTATGATTTTGATTTGACTTTGATTGGAACAATTGCGATACAGGAGATTATCTACCGCATGGTTATTGATAAGGCAGTATATTTCTATAGCATGCGTGAATTAAATAGTATTGCACAAGATATTCTTAGATTGACATATGAGCAGGTTGAGCGAGATATAAGATATGCTGTTAGAAAGAGTAGCTTTGATGGTATGGGAATAAAGACGGTAATTATTCTTCGCTCTCTTGCTGATGAAGTCTTTGAGAGAATTGATAAGCTTCAAATGCAAGAAAAAAGGAAGTCCATTTGAGGGCTTCCTTTATATTCTTTGTAAAGACTGATCGAGGTAAATATTACTTCTTAGACTTCTTCTTAGAAGCGTTAACCTTATCCTTGAACTCCTTACCAGCCTTGAAAGCAGGAGCCTTGGATGCCTTGATCTTGATTGTCTCGCCTGTAGCAGGATTTCTACCCTCACGAGCAGCTCTCTCCTTAACTTCGAAAGTACCGAAGCCAACGAGTGTAACCTTATCACCAGCAGCAAGTGCTGTCTCGATTGTCTCGATAGTAGCCTTCAAAGCTGCCTCAGCGTCCTTCTTAGAAATCTCAGCATTCTTAGCGATTGCATCAATCAACTCTGTCTTATTCATTATAAGTGCCTCCTAATAAGCCTTTAAAATAGGCAATTTGCAAGGATATTATCTATGCTATGGCTTGTATTGTCAAGCCTTTTTAAGTTTTTTGGAGCCTCAAAATGGCTAATATATAAATTGGTAAAAAAAACGATAATAGTGTATGCTTTTTACGACTTCAAAAATGGAGGTATTACACTATGGCAGTTACAAAAGATACCATTATCGGTGATGTAGTTATGGAGAATCAGGACATCGCTCCTATCCTCATGAATTCTGGTCTTCATTGCCTCGGTTGCGTTATGGCAACAGGTGAGACAATTGAGGAAGCTTGCATGGTTCACGGTCTTGATGCTGATGAACTCGTAAATTCTATCAACGAATTTCTTGCTAGTAAGGAAGCTTAATTATAAGTAGCCTTCATCGTTATGTGGAATATTGTTCCCGTACCGATAGTACTTTCAACTGTAATTTGGGCATCGTGATGGTCGATAATCGTTTTTACGATTGATAGACCTATACCGGTGCCTTTTATATTTTGTCCAGAATTCTTCGCTCTGTAGAATCTATCGAAGATGTTAGCAATCTCGTTTTCTGGAATGCCAATACCATTGTCGATAATATCAATTTTTACAACCTGAGAAGATAGGTCTTTGGAATCACCTTCTCTCCATGCTTTTACAGTAATCTCTGCTTCTTCAAAAGTGTAGTTAATAGCATTAGAGATTAGGTTCTCAAATACACGACTTATCTTTTTTGGATCTGCTCTTACAATAAGAGGATCTGTGTCTGGAATGCTTAAAGACAAACACTTCTTTGTATGCTCTAGATCTGATTCATACATCATACAGATCTCATCGAGAAGTTCAGATATAGATACATCAGTAAACTGGAATTCGTTGGAGTTAGATTCAAGTCTTGTAAGCTCGACGATATCAGAAATAATCTGTTCCATCTGGGTTGCTCTCTTGATGATATTGCTGAGGTAGTTTTTACGCTGAGTATCATTCATTTTCTCGCCTGTCGCTAATAACAATTCAGCGTATCCTCTGATAGCAGTAATAGGGGTTCTTAGGTCGTGAGATACGTTAGAAAGTACATTCTTACGTGCTGCTTCATTTTCCATAAGACGCTTGTTAGTATTAAACAAATCTCGGTTTATTTCAGATATGTGTTGAGTCTTTTCTTTTACGAGATGCTGCATACGTTTGTTAGTATCTTCAAGCTCACGAGACTGAATTACATATCTTACGATGTAATAAATCTCTACAACTAAGTTAACAATGATGAAGGAGAAAGAATAAGAAGGTACATCATAGATACCGCTTGGTATAGCATACACGTTGAAGAAGAAGAGTACATAGCATGTTAACGCGGTAGAACCAAATATGATGTTGCCACCATGGTTATAGATAGAAATCATCAGTATTATACTTATAACATATACCGCTATAGAAAAAACTATGCCTGTAATATGTGGAAAGTTGGTGCCTAAAACATCTTGATTAAATACAACTATAACGATAAATGAGAGACCAACAATTGTAACTATTGCAGGTAAGATTTTATTAATTACAGTGCCCTTACCATCGTTACTTGAGGATCTCAAGATAGCATTCATGAATAAGAATGTGAAAATGGAAATGATTATTAAAGTTACATACTTTGTAACTTCTCTAATGACGGATGTTTGAGTTATAAAATGACAATCTACAAAAGTGTATGCTAGTACAAACAATTCGATAATGATAAGCAGATATACACTAGATTTATGCTTGTACGTACGTGAAATTAAAAGTCCACCAACAAGGAGAAAGAAGAATAGTGTAACCTGTATTGCATACCAAAGTGTCGGTACGACTACAAATTTATAAGAATCACCAGCGTCAGCTATGGAAGGCAAGCCGAGAATACCAGGGTTATATAAAGTCTCACTGGCACTTACCGCGATTATTAGTTTTGCATCGCCATTTTCATCAGGGATAATTGGCACATGACCATAGCCAAAGCCTAGAGAAGAAGTCCATTCATCAACTCGGTTCCACATAGTACCAAGCTTTACACCGTTACAATAAACTACAACAAGACCATTAGCTTCAGGTATATTAAGGTGATACGTCGCTTCAGGTGTATTAAAATGCACCGTACTCATATATAATGCTGTGATTTTATGCTTGCCATCACGCTCATAAAGTTTAAATACAGGTTCTCCATCACAGTTTTGCCACGTAGCATTAGGACCTAAGTTCTCCCAACCATTACTTGGAGATATTGATACATTATCAGCATGCGGAACATAAATGTAATCTTCATACTCAAAGCTACCGTTATCGATATCAGAATAATCTATATTAGGGACGAATATCCATCCTTCTCCTAGTATCGCGGATTCGCTAGGTAAGCTGTTTAAATCAGTAATTACGAAGTTTCCACTGCCAACAGAAAAACCCGAATCTTGGCGCGCATTAATTCCATACATAGCGTATGAGAATAATATGCAGGCCAGACTAAAAAGCAGCACCAGAAGGAGCTGCTTTGATGGTCTAGAATGTCGTCTTCTTTTTGCCACGAAACCCCTAATTAGAATTCGTTATGAAGACTGTTCTTTACAGGTGGATTAGCGAATGAGTAACCGATACCCCACTCTGTCTTAACAAATGTAATCTCAGGTGCAATCTTATCCATCTTCTTACGGAGATAGGAGATATTAACCATTACGAGGTGGTTGTCACATGGTGTGTCATTACCCCATACGTGCGCATAAATTCTAGCGAAAGGCACGATTACGTTAGGTGTCTCTGCAAGAAGTCTTAGAATATCGAACTCTCTGTTTGTGAGGTGAACTGGAATATCCTTCAAGGTAACCTCACGTGTCTTGATATTAATCTTAAGAGGTGGGAATTCCATAAGGAAGCCCTCAGACTTCATATTACGTCTGATGTGAGCATTGATTCTCAGTGAAAGCTCTGGGAGGGAATATGGCTTTGTGATGTAGTCATCAGCACCAGCCTTAAAACCTACAACCTTATCTTCAGCCTGCTCTCTTGCAGTGAGGAAGATAATTGGAGCGCTGGAGTATACTTGAATTTTAGGAGGAAGCTCAAATGCACTTCCATCAGGGAGCATAACATCCAAAACAATACAGTCAAAGTTGTATGTCTGCACCTTTTCCATTGTCTGAGCAATAGTAGTAGCTGTTACAACCTCATATCCCTCGCCCTCAAGGAAAGTCTTATTAATCTCCAGAATATCTGTATCATCATCAACAAGAAGAAGTCTGAACTGATCCATTGTGTTTCCTCCTTAAATTGTTCGTTTAATATTTATAAGATTCTTTTATAACTATAAAGAATAGTATAAGAAGTAAAATCATAAAATGCAACACAACATTATGTAAACAATTCATATAATATATAGGTATGTCACGAGTAATTTTTCATATTGACCAGAACTGTTATTTTGCTTCTGTTGAGATGATATCTCATCCAGAATATAAGAACGTGCCAATGGCAGTAACAGGTGACGCTTCTAAGCGCCATGGCATTATCTTGGCAAAAAATGAACTTGCCAAGAAAGCTGGTGTAAAAACAGCTGAAGCGATTTGGCAAGCGGAGCAGAAGTGTCCTGGGCTTGTGAAGGTTAGTGCTCACTACGATAAGTATACTTTTTATTCCTGTAAGCTACGTGAGCTATATGAAGAATATACAGATAAGGTGGAGCCTTTCGGGCTTGATGAGTGCTGGCTTGATTTGACAGAATCAATTGGCGATAGAGATCCTAAGGAAGTTGCTGATGAGATACGAAGCAGAGTAAAAAGCCAGTTTAAGCTTACTTGTTCTATTGGGGTTAGCTTTAATAAGGTTTTTGCAAAGCTTGGATCAGACTATAAAAAGCCTGATGCTACTACGGTTATAACGGAGGAAAACTTTCGAGATGTTGTTTGGCCCTTGCCAGCTGCGGATTTGCTTTTTGTAGGACGTAAGACTGCGGAGAGATTAAGACAGGTTAACTTAAGAACTATAGGTGATGTTGCTAAGGCTAATCCTGAGTTTTTGACAGACTATCTTGGTAAAGCTGGAATCGATATTTGGAATAATGCGAATGGCCTAGATAATTCTATTGTTGCTGATAGTGACTACGAGCGAGAATTAAAGTCCGTTGGTAATTCTATGACAACTCCTGCGGATATTATTGATAGAAGACATGCGTCAGGAACATTTAGAACATTAAGTGCTACTGTAGCATCTAGACTTCGTAAGCATAGACTTATGGGTACTTGTGTGCAGATAACAGTTCGAGATAAAAATCTCGCGACCTATGAGCACCAGATGATGCTTTATGAGCCTACCGATAGTGAGAAGGTAATTTATGATGCTGCTATGAAGCTATTTGATGAGTCTTATGATTGGCATGCATCAATAAGAACTGTCGGGGTTAGATGTACTAAGCTTGTACCAGTGGGTAGTGGCGTGCAGATATCGATGTTTCCTGAATCGGAGGCTTTTAATAAACCTGAAAATAAGAATCTTACCAAGGCTATCGATAGTCTTAATTCTCGCTTTGGAGCAGGTACGGTTAAGTCATGTGCTGAACTTGAAGGTGTAAGTAGTCCTAACTTTAATCCAGATTTGCACGACGGTGGTATTACTTCAGGGAAGAGGTCTCCATTATGACAATCTGGGCTAATGAATACTTTAAAAACAAGTTTGGGCACAAGATGTATAAGGCATCTATAAGCCTTAATGTGACGTGTCCTAATCGTGATGGGAAGGCAGGAGTCGGAGGCTGTAGTTTTTGCTCTGCAATGGGGTCAGGTGAGTTTGCTTCTAGTTCTATGTCGAGTGTGACAAAGCAGATTGATTCAGCGATAAATCTAGTGGCACATAAAGTTCCTAAAAGCACGGGTTATATTGCATATTTTCAAAGCTTTACTAGCACTTACTGTGATGCGTCGTATTTACGTGATTCTATCGAAGAAGCGATGAATCATCCTATGGTCGAAGCTATAGCTATTGGTACTAGACCTGACTGTCTTGGGAATGAGATTTTAGATGTGCTAGAGGCAGCAAACAGTCGCATGCCCTTGTATGTCGAATTAGGCCTTCAAACTAAGGATGATGAGGTGGCAAAAAGTTTTAATCGTTGTTATGAGACCTCAGTATATGAGAAGGCTGTTAAGGATCTAAAATCAGTTGGAATTAATGTGATTACCCATGTGATTTTTGGCCTTCCTGGCGAGTCAAATGAGATGATGCTTGATACGGTTAGGTTTGTAAAAAAATGTGGTACAGATGGCATTAAGTTTACTTGCCTATATGTACTTAAAAATACCATTTATGAAAAGCTTTATGATGTAGGCAAAATTGAAGTTCTAGAACAGGACGAGTATTTTGATATTGTCCAAAAAGCACTTAATATTATTGGCGATGAGATAGTAGTTCACAGAGTAACTGGCGACGGACCAAAATCTCTTCTTATTGCGCCAATGTGGACTGCGAATAAGAGAACGGTTGTAAACTATATTAATTCAAGATTTAAGAGGTAATTATGAAAAAATACATACTCGAATACATGAATGTAATAGATACTTTTATCTCTGTCGAGATGCCTACAGCTAGCCTTGAACGTAAGCAGGAAGTATTAGCTGAGTTTTTAACAAAAATACAGTTTTTTCAGCACGAGAGATTAATCCATCTTATAGTCACTGTTTTATTCGCTCTTCTTGAGATGAGTGCGGTTTATGTAAGTATGATTAGTCCTTCATTGCCATCGGTAGCATTAAGTCTGATGTTCCTCGTGTTGTTAGTTCCCTATATATTTTTTTATGAGTTTCTAGAGAATGAAGTCCAGAAAATGTACCTAAAAAGAGATGTAATAGTTGAGAGCTGTAAAGGTTCTAATTCATCCAAATCGTAAACGGATAACTGTATTAGTAAATAGCTTTAATGCAGCAATTGTTAGGTGTGAAGTCGATTCCAAGAATTTCTTGAATGTTTTCTGAAGACATATCAATCCACTCTCCTTCAACTAGCACGAATGACTCTCCTTCGTTACAGTTGGCGCGGAATTCATACGATTCGAATACATAAGCTTCTCCCTCTACAGGTGCGGATGTATCGTAAGTAATGACGATAGAGTAATCTGATACTTCGACTGGCTCATCAAGAATTACTGTGTGGTAGCCATTAACAGGGAAGAAAGCATCCTGCTCATAAATTACATTTTGCATGGAAGCATCGCAGATAGCGATATGAATGCCCTGGTTAAGACATGTGGTATCAGTTCCTACCGCTCTTAAAACTCCTGATTCGTGGAAAACATTTGCTGTTGTAATTGTCTCTGTACCAAGATCTAAGATATCTTCATTACCCCAGTCGTAGGACAGAACGTGGTCATATTCATCAGAAATAATCATTACAGTAGGTGACTCCAGCGGCATATCATAGGATACCCAGTAAAAACCTCCGTTACCCCATGAACCGCCGTGAGTATTCTGGCAAAGCCATGCACCATCCTGACTTGCTTCGTATGCGAAATACTCACGAGGGAAATTATCATCCCAGCCAACAATTGAAACCTCATGATCAAAGATCTCAGCGATATATTCAGGTGCATTGAAGGTAAAATAGTCTTCGAAGAATCTTAAGTAAGTATCACCGTTAGTATCATTAATTCCAACGCACATAGCGCCGTTCTCGCGAATTGCATTTTGAATTGTCTCGATATCTCTGTACACATTGTCATACATAGTGGCATCCATGAGAATGTAATCGCTCCAGCCATTAGACAAAGTCTCGACGATTTGCCAGTTCCATCCGCCGATATCAAGGTGATATGCAGCAGGCACAAACCATCCTTCAGGCTTCTCATCACTAAAAACTTCGTTCAGCAGGTCTACTGGGTCTATCGATATGTTCTCGCCGTTACGCCAGAGGTAAGATGACTCCATGGAAGTTGCAGCGCCCGTTACCCAGCATGTTCCTCTGACCTGAGTTTTTATTTCGGTGGCATTACCTTCTTCGAACAGGTTAAAGTAGCCATCAGCACTATGCACATAAGGCTCGAAAGTTGTTTCTTCCGCTACTTCAGTTTCTTCTATAGAAGTTTCTGTTGTAGCTTCGACTTCTGCTTCTAGAGATTCTACAGCTGAAGATTCGAGTGTTGCCTGATTACTGCATGCTGTAACTGTAGATGCGAAACACATGCTGATAATGATGCTGGATGCTATATGTTTTCTGTTCATAAAAACCTCGTAATATCACAATATTTGTATAATGACTGGATTCTAACCTAATAAATAGTAGTATTTCCACAAGAATATTGCTAAGATATATAACAATATTGTAAATTGCAGTCAAAGGTGATTAACGAATGGATGAAGAAAATGTCTTTCATGAAGGCGATGAACTAGTAGTAGAGTTCAAAAGTCGAGACGATCATTCTGAAATCGTTAATTACGATAGCCCGACATTTCCGTGCTTCTCTTTTCCAGGCTTTCTAACAGGCGTCGAACCATGGGTTCGTAATGCTCACTGGCATGAAGATATGGAGATTCTAACCGTTACCAGAGGCACTATGGTTTATAACGTTAATGGTAAGATTATAGAACTAAATAAGGGTGATACGCTTTATGTGAATCCGAAGAATCTTCATTATTCCGACGGCCTTAATCACCAGTATAGCGAATATATTGTAATTGTTGCTCATCCACGGATTTTATCTGCGACAGCTGATGTTACCCGTGACTTTTTACTGCCAGTATTAACAGATGAGCGGTGTGAATATTTGCTTTTCAAAAACGGTACGCCTGAAGCAGCTGATATTTACAAGCAAAGCGAAATAATAATAAATAATCATGAAAATCCTCTTGAGATTACGCGAAGTTGGTTTAATATCTGGCACTATATTTTTGCTGAACATAGTAAGTCTAATGACAGTATAAGGACTTTGTCTTATAAAATAGATTCTGTTAAGGATATGATAGGGTTTATTCAGACTAATTATCAGAATAAAATCACACTTCAGGCTATCAGTAATAGTGGTAATGTGAGCAAATCTACATGCAATTATTTGTTCAAAGCGTGCACTGGTTATACACCTACTGATTATTTAATTCGTTATCGCATAGATAAAGCTATCGAATTACTTAAAAACACCAATGAGAGTATCAGTAGTATTAGTGGCAGGTGTGGATTTAATAGCTCGAGCTATATGACTGAACAGTTCGTAAGATGTATAGGACAGACTCCTCGTGAGTATAGGAAGAAATTGATATGAGATTTGTTGGAATAAGACGAGTGTTTTCAACTGAA
>JAKSRJ010000030.1 GCA_024403715.1 Saccharofermentans sp.
TCTCTTATGAGCGTCCTTCTTCTAGAACTGAGGTTAATAATATTGTTAGCCTTGGAATTGGTAACTCAGTAGTTAACACTCCAGAAAATCCAAGTATCTGTACAACAATGACTTATAACGGTCAGCATTTGGCTCCTGCTAATACTGTTGTTTCCTTGGTAGACAGAGTTTGGTATGAAAACTTAAAGCCTTGGCAGCAGTACGAAATGTACGGAACAATTATGCTCGTACACGAAGATGGTACTTATGAAGAGTATATGGATGTTGGTCCAGTTGTATTCTCTACAACAGATATTGTATCTGGTTACGTTGACGTTCCATTTGAAGTAGACACTACTGGTATGGCTGGAATGAATTTGGTTGCATTCGAAAGACTAACTCATGGATCTGTAACTGTAGCTGTACATATGGATATCAATGCAGATATTCAGACAATTCATATTCCTTCAATTGGAACTACAGCAACTGTTGAAGATGCTCATGAGTTTGATGTTACTGATGAGATTGTTCTTGCGGATACAGTCGCATTTGAGAATCTAATTCCAGGTAGAGCTTATCGTGTAGAAGGTGTTCTTATGGACAAGACATATAACACTCCTTTGGGTGTTAATGGCGCGATGGTAACTTCATCAGCAACTTTTGTACCAACAAGTCCTAATGGAACTGTTGAAGTAACATTTAGATTTGATGGCTCAGTACTTCATAACAATCAGGAGCTCGTCGTATTCGAGAGAGTTTATGATGTAGAAACTAATACTTTGGTAGGCCGTCACGAAGATTTCGATAGCCCATCTCAGACCGTTGTTGTTAGAGTACCTAGTGCTACTCCAGTACCAGAAGTATCGACTACACCAATTCCAAGTCCAACATTAACTCCAGGATTATCAAATACACCAACTCCTACACCTGTAGCTCCTGGAACACCTTCAACTGGTGAATCCTTGAATATAAGAACCGTTTTTGGGTGCTTAAGCTTTGTTGTTGGATTTGTAGTTTTAATGTTTGTATCAATGAAAAAAACTAATAGTAACTAAAAAGTATGTTGTTTATTTAATCTCGACTGTGTTTTTGCTATAATGCTGTTTCAGATTAAGTGAGGAGAATTTGCCTTATGGATATGCAAATGGAATTTATAAGAAAACTTCCTGTTCCTAAGTCTTTAAAGGAAGAGTTTCCTTTGCCAGAAGCAGTAAAGAAGATAAAAGAAGATAGAGATGGCCAGATTCGTAAGATTTTTACTGGAGAGGACGACAAGTTCATACTTATTATTGGTCCATGCTCAGCTGATAGAGAAGATGCTGTTATGGATTATATGTATAAGCTGGCTGATATCAATGAAAAGGTTAAGGATAAATTATTTATCATTCCTCGAGTATACACTAATAAGCCTAGAACTAAGGGTGTAGGTTATAAGGGTATGCTACATCAGCCTGATCCAACCAAGGAAGAAGATATGCTAGCTGGTATTATTGCAATACGTGATATGCATACAAAGGTTGTTAAAGAGACAGGATTTACTTGTGCTGAAGAAATGCTATATCCAGATAATCATAGATACTTGTCTGATTTGTTGAGTTATGTAGCCGTAGGTGCGAGATCTGTTGAGAATCAAGAGCACCGAATTGTGGCTTCGGGTATTGGTATTCCAGCAGGAATGAAAAATCCTACAGCTGGTGATTTATCAGTAATGATGAATTCAATTACAGCGGCTCAGTCTTCTCAAAAGTTTATTTACAGAGGATGGGAAGTTAAAACTAATGGTAATCCACTAGCTCATGCTATTATGCGTGGTTATGTTGATGCTTTTGGTAGATCTCACCCTAACTATCACTATGAGGATTTGGAACATGTGTGTGAGCTTTATAGTAAGAATCCTAGTCTTTCTAATCCTGCTGTAATAGTGGACTGTAATCACAATAATTCAGGAAAGCGATATTTGGAGCAGATTAGAATTGCCAAAGATGTTCTTTACTCAATGAAGCAAAATAATGACATCAATAAGATGGTTAAGGGCTTAATGATTGAGTCCTATCTTGAGGATGGTTGTCAAAGTGCTTCTGAGGGCGTTTATGGTAAATCAATAACTGACCCATGCCTCGGCTGGGAAAAGACAGAAAGATTGATTCTTGAAATAGCGGAGTCATTATGATTCAGGATATATATCCTCATATATTTAACAATACTTATATTCCGGGGCTCGAATCAAATGATGAGAGCCTCATTATTCATTTTGATGGTAATGGTTCCATTCTTTGCAAGGATGAAGGTAAACCTTTTCCTCGTCTCTTTGAGTTTGATAATAAACCCCAAAAACTGACTTACTTGTTTTCGATGGATGATGATTGTGTTTTCTTAGCTGAAGATGAGGTTGTTGATAAACCTTCTGATTCTGGATATATGCGAATTAGAGACTTTCGCAAAAGAGAGAACACACCAAAGAAAAGCGTATTTGAAGTGTTTACAGCGAAGCAACTTGCTGGTTGGTATAAGAACAATACGTATTGTGGTCGATGCGGTAAGCTAACTAGACGATCAACGGTAGAAAGAGCACTTACATGTGAATGTGGTAATGTTATATACCCACGTGTTGTTCCTGCCGTCATAGTTGCTGTGCTTAAGAGAGCAGAAAATAGAGATGATGACGAAATAGTACTAACAAAGTACGCTGGTAGAGATGCTATTCCTTATTATGCTCTAGTTGCAGGCTTTACTGAAATCGGTGAGACTTTTGAAGAGACTGTAGCAAGAGAAGTTAAAGAAGAAATAGGTCTTAACGTTAAGAAAATAACTTATTATAAGTCTCAACCTTGGGGCGTAGCAGATGATTTGTTAGCTGGATTTTTTTGTGAAGTGGACGGAGATTCAAATATCAAACGTGATGAATTGGAATTAGCTGTTGCACAGTGGATGAGACGAGAAGATGTTGTGTTGCAGCCTGACCAGTTAAGCCTAACAAACGAGATGATGATCTTGTTTAAGGAGAGCGGAGAACCTTTCTTGTGATAAGATATCAAAAAGTGATTGCTTGGAGGATTAATTATGAAGGTATTAGTAGTTGGTAGTGGTGGTAGAGAACACGTTGTTTGTTGGAAGTTAAGTCAGGAACCTAAGGTTACTGAACTGTATTGTGCTCCAGGTAATGGTGGTATTGCCTCTATCGCAAAATGCGTTGATATTAAAGCTACTGAGGTAGATAAGATTGTAGAATTTGCTAAGACAGAGAAGTTTGATCTCGTCTTTATTGCTCCGGAAGATCCTCTTTCTTTGGGCTTGGCCGATAAACTTGAGGTTGAAGGTATACGTTGTTTTGGACCTAAGGCAAATGCAGCTATTATTGAGGCTTCTAAGGCGTTCTCCAAGAGCCTTATGAAGAAATACAATATTCCTACAGCGAAATATGAGATTTTTGACGATGAAGCCAAGGCTTTGGAATACCTAGAGACTCAGCCAATGCCTATTGTTATTAAGTGTGATGGTTTGGCTCTTGGTAAGGGGGTAATTATTGCTCAGACGCTGGCAGAGGCAAAGCAGGCTGTTAAGGATATGATGGGTGACCAGAAGTTTGGTTCAGCTGGTTCTACTGTTGTTATCGAAGAATGTATGGTAGGTCCAGAGCTTACAATTCTTTCATTCTCTGATGGTAACACTGCTGTTCCAATGATTTCTTCTCGTGACCACAAGAGAGTATTTGATCATGATGAAGGTCTAAACACTGGTGGTATGGGTGCGGTAACACCTGGTGCAGATATGACAGATGAGCTTAAGGTTCGTATTCAGAATGAGATTATTACTCCTACGGTTGAAGCTTTGAAGGCTGAGGGAAGACCATTTAAGGGTGTAATCTATTTTGGTTTGATGCTAACAAGTGAGGGACCAAAGGTAGTTGAGTATAACTGCAGATTTGGAGATCCTGAAGTTCAGGCTATTCTTCCTTTGCTTGAGACAAGCTTTATGGATGTTATTGATGCTGTAATTGACGGAAAGCTTGATCAGCTTGATATTAAGTGGAAGGATAAGTGCTCCTGTGTTGTTGTTATGGCATCAGGCGGATATCCAGAGAGCTACAAGAAGGGTTATGAGATTTCTGGTATTGATACATGCGGAAAACTTGTTTTCCAGGCAGGTACAGCTTTGAAGGATGGCAAGATTGTTACTAATGGAGGTCGTGTTCTGTGTGTTTATGACGAGGGCGATACATTAGACGAAGCTATCGATGGCGCTTATGAAGGAGTTAAGAAGATTTCTTTCCAGGACGCTCATTATCGTACAGATATTGGTAGAACATTAGGCTGATGAGAATTGGTCTTCTTGGCGGATCATTTGATCCATTCCATATTGGACATGAAGCTTTAATCAAGGGAGCTATTAATGACGGTAACGTTGACTGCGTTATCGTCATTCCGTCTTGCAGAAATCCTTTTAAGCCAGGAAAAACACTAAGTGCAGCTCCGTATCGTTATTACATGACAAATAATGCTATTGCTTCAAATAGAGCTTTTGATGGTAAAGTCTTTGTTAGCGATATCGAATACTCATATCCAGGAATATCTTATACGCTTACTACAATTAAGGAAATTAGTAAGCCGAATTATATAAGAACATTCTTATCTTCGATGGGTATCGATAAAGAATTAGCATATGCTAATCATTCTTTTTATTGGATTTGCGGATCAGATGTACTGCCAAGTTTTGAAAAATGGCATGAGCCGGAAAAGATTCTTGGTTTATGTGGTTTATTGGTAGCTTCACGTCCGGGAGATGGAATAGACATTGATTCACAGAAAAACAGGTTGGCTGGAATATTTGGTTTTGAACCCAATATTACTGAGTTCCCAATAAGTGGATATGTTGCTGCATCAAGCGATATTAGAGTAACCAGGGATTATTCACTGGTTCCAGACAGTGTTAAGGATTTTATCATTACCAATGCTTTATATGGTGATGAGAATCCTATTGATTTTGTATCAGCTGATAGCGCTCAGGACTTTTATGAAAATGCTATTAAGCTCTATAAATATCTTGGAGAGAAGCGTCTTCTTCATACTTTAAATGTAGCTTTATTATCATGTCATTATGCTCATGTATTTAATCCTGACTTATGCGATAAGGCATTAATCGCGGGTGAACTTCATGATTGCGCAAAAGAACTTGATGAGGAACTTCAGTGGGAGATGGCCCGCGAGATTAGTGGAGATGTATTTAATCACAAGAAGTTAATTCACTCTCCAGCGGGGGCATTATTTGCACAGCAGGAATTTGGTGTGCATGATCCATCTATAATTGATGCAATTATGTATCACACTACAGGAAGAGGTGGAATGGAAGAACTAGATAAATATGTCTATGTAGCGGATAAACTTGAACCGGCTCGAACTTACGCGGATTTAACTAGAGAAAGGGTACTTGCAGAGGTTAATTTGGATGAATCTATAAAGTTAATAATAGGTAATGTTAAGAAGAAGTTTGAATCGCGTGGACAGGATATACATCCATTAACGTTCGACTTTATTAATGACCTTGGAGTATAATAGAGAAAGGAATTGTTAAGGAGAATTGATATATGACAACTGAAGAGATGGTTACTAAGATCGTTGATATCCTTGAGTCTAAGAAGGGTAGTGCTATAGAAGTAATTGATGTTCGTGAGAAAACTGCTATGGCTGATTATTTTGTAATTTGTACTGGTAATTCTACAACTCAGATTAAGGCTTTGGCAGAAGAGGTTGAAGTTTTACTTAAGAATGAGGATGAGATTTTTGCAGATCATGTAGAAGGCAGATCTGGTGATAAATGGATTCTTATCGATTTCAGAGATGTTGTAGTTCATGTTATGCATCCAGAATTACGTGCTAATTATGATCTCGAGTCTCTCTGGAACAAATAATAGTAAATAAGATTTTGAACTAACCGGGAGAGCGATTGCTCTCCTTTTTATTTGGAGGAAATATGAGTAGTCGGCGTAAATACAATAAAAATCTGATATATACAGTGGCATTTGTATTAGTAACACTGCTAAGTCTGTTTTATAAAACTGTATTAACCGGGACTATTGATAAGCCAATAACTATTGAGACTTCGGTGATGGAAACATGGGAATACGAAGCTGATTCTTCTAACATTACAGAAACATCAGAAGAATTAATTAGCGTATATATCTGCGGTGAAGTAATAAATCCTGGTGTATACGAAGTAAGTCGCGGTGCTATCGTAAATGATGTTGTAAATATTGCAGGTGGGCTTACTTCAGATGCTGCCAGGAATCGAATAAATCTGGTTTATATTATTGAATCGAACATATCTATTTATATACCATCAGAAAACGAAGATTACACTAGCGAAATAGTGTGGGGGAATAGTTCATCTGAGAATAGTAGAAGCTCGCTAATTAATATAAATAGCGGATCAATAGATGCACTGATGTCTCTTCCTGGTATAGGACAATCTACAGCTAATGCGATTATTGAATATCGTCAGAGTAATCCGTTTACCAGAATTGAAGATATCATGAATGTACCTGGAATAGGTGAAGCAAAGTTTAATGCTATTAAGGATCTTATCTGCGTATGACAGAAACCTCTCCACTTGATAGACACTCGCTGTGTCCATCTTCGAAGATTACCTGTAAAGAAAAATCATCGCCAATTCCAATGGCTGTTCCAAGCCTTGGGATTTCAGAAGTATGGTTATGTGCTGAAACTACGCTGACATCAAGCCCGACAGTTGAACATGATTCTCTGTATTGCTCCAGATATTTATCGTTGGCGTCTGGAAAAGAAGTGCAGAGTTTATCAAGTTCATCTATAAGAGTTGCAACTAAGGAAGCTCGATGAATAGGAGTTTCTTCGTTTGTTTCTAATCTGATTGATGAAGCTATGTCGCGTATCTCTTCAGGGAAATCAATGAGATCGTTATTTACATTAATTCCTATACCGATAACTACAGAGTTAATAGTGCCTATTTCAGATTCGATGTTCATTTCCGTTAGAATACCGCATATCTTTTTGCCGTTAATCTGTAAGTCATTAACCCACTTGATAGAAGGTTTGATATTGCATGTACGAAGGATTGCATTGCGAACTGCTACAGCAGACCAGCATGTGATTTTACTGATAATTTCAGGAGAAGTGGTAGGCCTTAATAAATATGAGATGTAAATTCCTTTACCCTTAGGAGATGCAAAGGTGCGGCCTAATCTGCCTCGGCCTGCTGTCTGGAAGTCGGACATAACAACAGTACCTTCAGGCGCGCCATTATATGCCAGGTCCTTAAGCATCTTGTTTGTAGAATCTACTTCTGTGAGAACATTTATAGTTTGCATTCTGTTTTCAGATATTAAAGCTAGAACCTCGCCTGTTGTAAGTAAATCAGGATGGTTATTGAGGTGATACCCTCGATTAGTAACAGATTCGATGTCATATCCGTCATTACGCAATGACTTAACTGCAGAATTAACTGCGGCTCTAGAAATGCCCAACTCTAATGATAAAGACTCACCAGAAATATATCCGTCTGTGGATAAGAGTTTTGAAATTACATAATCCTTAGTGCTAATCATGGAATAATTTTAACATAAGGGAGATAAATAAAATGAAACAAATTAATCCTATTGGTAAAGCTGGAGAAGATGCTGTAATTAAAGAAATGTTTCTTCAAGGCTATAGATTTTTAGATCGTAACTTCTCTGTACATAACATGGGCGAGTTAGATGTAATTATGGAAAAGGACGGAGATATCTATGTAGTTGAAGTCAAATCTAGACTTGAAAAAACAAAATACACTGATCCTGCGTCATCAATAAGTTATAGAAAAAGAATTAGAATGCTCAATACTACTAAAGTTTATATATGTAAACACAATTTATATGACCGAAATGTGCACTTTTTAGCCGGATGTGTGACTCATAGTAGGGATGGAGTAATACAAAATGTAGAATTAATTCCGTTTTGATGAATAACAATGAAATTTAATTGCTTTTAACTTGCATAATTACTATAATAACGCTGGCAATTTAAGTGAACGATACTAGATTATTGCAATTTGCCGATTGTAATAATTCAAAAACGGAGGAAAAACGATGAAATCCTATAAGCAGATGACAAAAGATGAGTTGAACGCTGAGAAGGCATTGCTCGAGAAGAGGATTGAAGAATACAAGGCTATGAATCTTTCTCTTAACATGACAAGAGGTAAGCCTTCTGTAGAGCAACTTGAACTTAGCCGTGAGATGTATAAGGGTCTTGAAGATTCTGATTTTATGTCTGCTTCTGGTGACGTAAGAAACTATGGTATTCCTACTGGTCTAGTTGAGACAAGAGAGCTTTTTGCTGAGTGGCTTGGCGTTGATAAGGATCTTGTTTATGTTGGTAATGGTTCTTCTTTGAACCTTATGTTTGATACTCTTGTAAGAGCCGTTATTTTTGGTGAGGTTGATTCTCCAAAGCCTTGGGGTCAGGTAGAAGGCAAGAAGTGGCTCTGCCCAGTTCCTGGTTATGATCGTCATTTTAAGGTTACAGAGACATTAGGATTTGAACTTATCCCAGTACCACTTAATGAGAATGGTCCTGATATGGATGTTGTTGAGGAACTCGTTAAGGATCCTACAGTTCTTGGTATGTGGTCTGTACCTTGCTATACAAACCCAGATGGATTTGTTTATTCTGAAGAGGTTTGCCGCAGACTTGCTTCTATGAAGACTGCTGCTCCAGATTTCAGACTTTTCTGGGATAATGCTTACAGTGTTCATCATCTCTATGAGGATGAGGCTTTGCAGGGCAAACTTCCTGAAATCATTTCTTTGTGCGCTGAATGTGGTAATCCAAATCGTGTTTATGAGTTTGCTTCAACATCTAAGATTACTTTCGCAAGCTCAGGTATTTCATGTTTTACTTCTTCCAAGGAAAACTTTGATGCTGCAAAGAAGATTCTTGCAGTTCAGACAATTGGTGCTAATAAGATTACTCAGTATGCTCACTATAAGTTTATGCCTAATCTTGATGCAGTTAAGGAGCAGATGAAGAAGCACGCTGATATTCTTCGTCCAAAGTTTGAACTTACACTTGATATTCTTGATAAGGAAATTACAGGTACAGAATCTGCTTCATGGCACAAGCCAATGGGTGGTTACTTCATTAGTGTTAATACACTTCCAGGTACTGCTAAGGCTGTTATTGCTAAGTGTAATGACTTAGGTGTTGCATTTACACCTGCTGGTGCTACTTTCCCTTATGGTAAGGATCCTCAGGATAGCAATATTCGTATTGCTCCAAGCTTCCCAACATTAGAAGATATTAATAAGGCTGTCGAAGTATTTGCTGTTTGTGTTAAACTATCTGCTGTAGAGAAACTTCTCGCAGAATAATTTACCCGGAGGCTTAATATGTCCGACTATACAAAGCCCTCTTATGAGAGCCCTTTAAATTCGCGTTATGCTAGTAAGGAGATGCAGTTCATCTTTTCTCCTGATAAGAAGTTCAGAACATGGAGACTTCTTTGGATTGCGTTAGCAGAGGCAGAAAAGGAGCTTGGCCTTGATATCACTGATGAGCAGATTCAGGCTTTGAAGGATCATAAGGAAGAGATTGATTACGAGGATGCAGCAAAGGAAGAGAAGGAGAGACGTCATGATGTAATGGCTCATGTTCACTCCTATGGTAAGCAGGTTGCTTATTCTGGTGCTGACAGAATTATTCACCTCGGTGCTACATCTTGCTATGTAGGTGATAATACAGACATCATTGTTATGCGTGATGCTCTTACACTTATTCGTAAGAGACTCGTAGTTACTATTTCTAATCTCTCTAAGTTTGTAGATGAGTATAAGGCAATGCCTACATTAGGATTTACACATTTCCAGCCAGCTCAGCTCGTTACAGTCGGTAAGAGAGCATCCTTATGGCTTCAGGATCTTGTATTTGACTTAGAGGCTGTTGAGTCATGTATTGCTTCATTGAAGCTTCTTGGCTGTAAGGGCACAACTGGTACTCAGGCTTCCTTTATGGAACTCTTTGATGGCGATAATGAGAAGTGTGTAGCTCTTGATAAGAAAATATGTGAGAAGATGGGATTTGAAGCTTCTTACTATGTATCAGGTCAGACTTACTCTCGTAAGGTTGATTATATGGTGCTTTCAGCTTTGGCTGGAATTGCACAGAGTGCTCATAAGTTCTCAAATGATATCAGACTTCTCCAGCACCTGAAGGAGATTGAGGAGCCATTTGAGAAGAATCAGATTGGTTCTTCTGCTATGGCATATAAGCGTAATCCTATGCGTTCTGAGAGAATTGCTTCTTTGTCTCGTTATGTTATGGCTGATATTATGAATCCAGCAATGACTGCAGCAGAGCAGTGGTTCGAGAGAACTCTTGATGATTCTGCTAATAAGAGAATTTCTGTTCCAGAAGCATTCCTTGCTATTGATGCAATTCTTGGTATCTACACAAATATCGTATCTAATATGGTTGTATATCCTAAGATGATTGAGAAGCATATTATGGATGAGCTCCCATTCATGATGACTGAGAATATTATGATGGAAGCAACTAAGAAGGGTGGTAACCGTCAGGATCTTCACGAGAAGATTCGTCAGCTCTCCATGCAGGCTGGTTCTGTTGTTAAGAATGATGGTAAGCCTAATGATCTTCTTGAGAGAATTGCTAAGGATCCTGAGTTTGGTCTTTCTATGGATGAACTTATGGCTATTGCAGATCCTAAGCTTTACATCGGTCGTTGCCCACAGCAGGTTGAGGCATTCCTAACTGAAGTAATTAATCCTATCCTTGCGTCACACGAGGATGATTTGAAGGTAGAAGAAGTAGAGTTGAAGGTTTAATAATACTTTTCAAAAATCTTGCAACTTTTTTCTGAAAAGTGTTGACATTGGTATTGACGGTATGTATAATAATCAAGCTGTCAAGCACCTCTAGCTCAGATGGTAGAGCAACTGACTCTTAATCAGTGGGCCCAGGGTTCGAGTCCCTGGAGGTGCACCAGATATAATAAACCCTTGGAATCTTTAGATTTCGAGGGTTTTCTTTTGCTAACAAAAAGATATAATTATTTAAGTATGTCGACGAGGTTTTTACTATGAAAAAATTATTAAAAATGACAAGTCTTTTTTTAGTAGCGTCTATGCTTCTTACTGCTTGTAGCTCTAAGGATGATAAGAATGATCGTGATGACAGAGATAGAGATCGAGAGATTGAAGAGACAGAAGACATTGAAGAGTCTGAAGTAGAAGAAACTTCTGTTGTACATGTAGATTCTGGAGAATATGTATATGATCATGACTATTATTCAGGTGATTTCTATATTGAAGCTGCTCCTTCATATTTGAATAATTACTATAGCAATCTAGATCTTAGTGCTAGATTGATTGCTGGTGAGTATTCTTTGTCATATACACCTACTAATGATTACTCTGAAGACGATTATATTGCTAATTCTGTTTGGCTTGATCCTTCTGATTTCTTTGGTACGGATACATTTACCGATGAGTTTAGTGATATAGATTTTTCTTTTTATACATATGTATCGGCTCTTCCAACTGAAATAGATAGTGGAGCTGGTTATAATCTTGGTTTAATTGACGATTATGATTTTTGCCGTGTGTACTATAGCGTTGCTTATGATGAGGATGATGTAAACTCATATGATAGTCTTGGAGAGATTATGCTATATGCTGTTCAAGAGATTCATGGTAATCAGCTAACACTTAAGTTTTTAAGTGAGTATTCTGTTGGTGATAACGGTGTAGTTACATATCAGTTTACGGGTGAGGAAGCTACATATGATGTTACGCTAAATTATGGTCAGATGAATCTTGCTTATGATGATTCTGAAGTATTACTTAGTAGATTTCATTATGAGACAGATAGTGACTATAATTTCTTCGGTGATTCATTAAGTACAAATTCAGACCCTATTGATAATATTACTTCTTTGTATTTCAGTTTTAATTCTGATGATAGATCTGATGATTATTTTTATGTTTACTGTGATGAAAACGGCATAGAGGAAAGATATGAAGGTATTGCTCGTCTAACCGAAGATGGTGTGTTGTCATTTGCATATACAGATAATGATGGAGTAGATCACACATACCACTATATTCTTATAAAATTCGATTCTGATGGATTTGCTCTAGTTAATGAGAATGGCGTAAGTATTTTTGCTGCTTGGTACGATAGTTATATTGAAGAGCGTAATGCAGAGGGTGGTTATGTAGGATTTAATGTTCTTCCGGGCGATGATAACCGCCTCAGTGGTCTCACTAGAGAAGAGATTGAAGTCCTTAATGAAGCTACAGAGCGATTTTTTGGCGACTTGGAAACAGCTTTTAATGACGAAGGTCTTGCAGTAACTATCGACAGAGATAGTGGTGCTATTATTCTTGATGCATCTGTTTTATTTGATAATAATCAGTATTCAATTAATTCTGCTGGTCAGTCACTTCTTAATTCGTTTATGGAAACTGTGTTAAGTGTACTTAGCAACGAACAGTATGATATGCTCTTAAGTCAGATTGTTATTCAGGGCCATACAGACTCTAATGGTACTTATGATCATAATGTTGAGCTTTCTGAGAATAGAGCTAATGCTGTTATGGATTACTTAGTATCAGCTCTAGTAAACAACACATCTTATGAGGCTGACTACTTAAGTAGCATTTTAATGGCTGAAGGTTGTGCTTCTGATTTCTTAATTTATAATGATGATGGATCTGAAAATCAGGCTGCTTCAAGAAGAGTTGAGTTTGTTTTCTATGTAAACTTAGATTATGTAAATCAGTGATTTGTATTGTTGGTATATTTTATTATTGAGGGAACATAGTATAAGAGTTTATTGATATTTACTCAAATGTATTGCATTTAAAAATTAATATAGTATTATCAACTCATAAGGACAAAGGAGTTCGCAGACATTGCGAACTCCTTTTTTATTTATTGAATTAGAACAAAGACGTTCAGTTATATGCTGGCGTCTTTTTTGTTAGGAGGAAAAGAAATGGTTGAGTATGATGAAGAAGAAATCAGGGAAATGCTGACATCTGAAGAAATGGGAGACCTATCGGATTATTTGGATGTATTTTATAGTGAATTGCTTAAAAATCAGTTGATTGATAAGGAATTATACACAAAATATGATGTAAAAAGAGGCTTAAGAGATTCTACTGGTAAAGGGGTTCTTACAGGACTTACAGAAATTTCTGATGTAGTTGCTTTTGAAGAAGTTAATGGCGAAAGAATTCCATGTGAAGGACATCTGTTCTATCAGGGGTGTGACGTTAATGATCTTGTTAAGGGTCTAAAAGGACGAAAGTTTGGATTTGAGGAAGTTATATATCTGTTATTATTTGGAAAGCTTCCTAATGAAGAAGAATTCAAGCAGTTTTTATTTGCAATGAGTGAGATGCAGACGCTTAACAACAGATTCATTCGTGATGTTGTTATGAAAGCCTCTAATTCCAATATTATGAATGCAATGCAAAGATGTGTTCTAACTTTGTATACATATGATTCTAATCAGGATAGTATCACACCAGAGAATGTTTTAAGACAGTCTTTGGAATTAATAAATAAGTTGCCTCTGCTGGCTGTTTATTCATATTTATCGTACTGTCATTTCCGTAAGGATGAAACTCTTGTTATTCGTAATCCGAAAAAGGGTTTATCAATGGCAGAAAATATTCTATATATGTTACGAAGAGATGGTAAATATACAGAGCTTGAAGCTAAGGTTTTGGATGTAGCATTGATTTTACATGCGGAACATGGCGGAGGTAATAATTCTACTTTTACAACCCATGTTGTTACTTCTTCTGGAACTGATACATATTCATCAGTTTCTGCTTCAATAGGTTCACTTAAAGGTCCTAGACATGGTGGAGCCAATTTAAAAGTTCAGAATATGTTCAGAGATATAAAGGAGCATATTAGTGATTGGAATAATGATGATGAGATTCGAGAGTATTTAAATAAGATACTTGATAAGCAGGCATTCGATTGTTCTGGTTTGATTTATGGTATGGGACATGCAGTATATACAATTTCTGATCCAAGAGAAGTTATACTCAAACAGTATGCAAGAAATCTTGCAGAAGAAAAAGGAATGCTAGAAGAGTTTGAATTGTATAACCTAGTAGAAGAGATTGCAGGAGAATTAATAATGAAGAAGCATAAGGTTCAAAAGAATGTCTGTGCTAATGTAGATTTCTATAGTGGACTTGTCTATACAATGCTTGGTATACCGGAAGAGTTATTTACTCCTATATTTGCAATTGCCCGTATACCAGGATGGTGCGCTCATAGATTAGAAGAACTTCTTAATGGAAATAAGATTATCAGACCAGCATATAAATATGTAGGAAGACATGTTGATTGTCCGTTAATTGAAGAGAGAAATTAATTATAAGGAGAAATAATTATGACAAAAATTCAGATGAAAACACCTCTTGTCGAGATGGACGGAGATGAAATGACCAGAGTTCTGTGGAGAATTATCAAAGATGAACTATTAATACCATTTATTGATTTGAAGACTGAGTACTATGATCTTGGACTTGAGTATCGTAATGAAACCGATGATCAGGTAACAATTGATTCTGCAGAAGCGACTAAAAAATATGGTGTTGCTGTAAAATGTGCAACTATTACACCTAATGCAGCCAGGATGACGGAATATGATTTGAAGGAGATGTGGAAATCACCTAATGGTACTATCAGAGCTGCTCTTGATGGAACTGTATTTAGAGCTCCGATTCAGGTGAAGGGAATAGAACCATGCGTTAAAAACTGGGAAAAGCCAATTACTCTTGCAAGACATGCATATGGTGATGTGTATAAGAATACTGAAATCAAAGTACCAGGAGCAGGTAAGGCTGAACTTGTATTTACTGCGGAAGATGGAACAGAGATTCGCAAAACTATTATGGATTTCGATGGCCCAGGAATTATCCAGGGAATTCATAACAAGGATAAATCAATTGAGAGTTTTGCACGTTCATGTTTTAATTATGCACTCGATACCAAGCAGGATTTATGGTTCGCTACAAAAGATACTATTTCAAAAGTATATGATCACACTTTTAAAGATATATTTGCAGATATTTTTGAATCTGAGTACAAGGGCAAGTTTGAGTCAGCTGGAATCGAATATTTTTATACTCTTATTGATGATGCTGTAGCAAGAGTAATGAAGGCAAAGGGTGGTTTTATCTGGGCCTGCAAGAACTATGACGGTGATGTTATGAGTGATATGGTATCGTCAGCATGTGGATCATTAGCAATGATGACTTCAGTTCTTGTATCGCCATCTGGTGTATATGAATATGAAGCAGCTCACGGTACTGTTCAGAGACATTACTATAAGCACCTTAAGGGGGAAGAAACTTCTACTAATTCTGTTGCTACTATTTTTGCCTGGAGTGGTGCGCTTCGTAAACGTGGTGAATTAGATGAGATACCTGAATTAATAGAGTTTGCTGATAAACTTGAAAAGGCAACTTTGTCTACAATCGAATCTGGAAAGATGACTAAGGATTTAGCTTTAATTACATCGCTTGAAGATGTTATTGTTTTAAACAGCGAGAACTTTATTAAGGCTATAAGAGAGACACTTGAATCACTCTGATAATCAAACTCATAGAATTCGCCTTCCTGGAATTGGAATGCGAATAATAAAGTCTGTAATTGCAGTTGCAATATGTTTCCTTGTAAATGCATTAAGAGGTGAGTTGGGAATGGTTTTCTATTCTCAACTTGCCGCTTTGTGGTGCATTCAAATGTATCGCAGTAATACTACAAAAAACGCTATACAGCGCATTATTGGAACCTGTGTTGGTGCTGTGTACGGGCTGATATATTTGTTGTTATTTCCTCATCTGATTAGCGTAATAAAATCAGTCTTTTGGGTTGAAACTATTATGGTATCGTTAAGTCTATTGTTTGTCTTATATACAACAGTAGTACTTAAGAAAAATCAGGCTTCTTATTTTTCCTGTGTAGTATTTTTAAGCATTGCTATTAATCATGCACACGATATAGTTCCTTATTTATTCGTATGGAATAGATTTCTGGATACTATGATAGGAATAGTTATAGGTATTTTGGTTAACGATATCAGAATATGTATCAATCCTGATAAAGAAACATTATTTGTGTCTGGACTGGATGATACTATACTCAATATTAATGAGAGTTTAAGCCCATTCAGTAAAGTGGAACTTAATCGAATGATTGACAGTGGACTTAAGTTTACAATTTCAACTATTAGAACACCTGCATCACTTATTGATCCTGTGAAGGACATAAGATTAAAACTTCCAGTAATAGCGATGAATGGTGCCGTGCTTTATGATACTCAGAAGAATTCATTTATTAAGATTACAAGTATTCCGATTGATTTATCAAATCAATTGATGGATATTATCTTAGATTCAGGCTTGTGCTGGTATGCTAATGTAATTGTTGATGATGTACTTCTGATTTACTATACCAGGAATGATGATGATATTAATACAAAACTTGTTAATGATTTAAAAGTTTCCCCATATCGTAATTATATTGAACGACCACTTCCTAAAAATGAAGATGTCGTCTATTTTATGCTGTTGGATAAGAGTGACAGGATAAATGAATTCTATTTGTCACTAATGGATAGAGAAATAGCCTCGAAGATAAATGTTATTACATATCAGTCGGGTGATTTTCCAGGTTATTCATACATAAAAATTTATGACAAGACTGCCAGCAAAGATAATATGCTTGGATATTTAAAAGAAACATATTCATTTGATAAAACTATTACTTTTGGCACAATCAAAGGTCAATACGATGTTCTTATTAATAAAAATGATGCTAATGATGTGGTAAGACGTATAAGAAAACTCTATGAGCCATTGTTCATCCGTAAAGTAAGCAGTTAGTTGTTTTTACAACATATAAGAGTTTATTGATATTTACTTAAATGTATTGCATTTAAAAATTAATATAGTATTATCAACTCATAAGGACAAAGGAGTTCGCTTTTTACAAGTGAATTCCTTTTTTATTTTTGGACAAATTAGGTAATTAAACAATGGCGTTTGGTTTTATTAAAACCAGGCGCCTGTTTTTTACCGTTAAATAAGGAGGAAGTATGGACAGATTAAAGCTTCTAGAGCACACGGATACCGTAAATGAACTGCTTGCTCGCTATGGTGTTAAGTTTGGTATTTATAAGAACAATACCTTCCATGAGCAGCTGTTTCCTTTCGATGCGATTCCAAGAGTAATTGAAGCGGATGAATTCGATTACCTGGAGAAGGGCTTAAAGCAGCGTGTGGTAGCACTTAATCTATTCCTTAAGGATATCTACAGTAAAAAGCAGATTGTAAAAGATGGTGTTATACCTGAGGATTTCATTTTTGCTTCAAGTGGATACATGCTTGAGTGTGAAGGGGTTACACCTGTTAAAGATGTATACTCCCATATCTCTGGTATCGATCTTGTAAAAGGCAAAGATGGTACATGGTACATATTAGAGGATAACTTACGTGTTCCATCAGGTGCTTCTTATCCAATGATTGCAAGAGATTTGTGCAGAAGATCATCTCCTGGTACCTTTGCTGATCTTAAGATTGAAGACAACCGTAACTATGCCAAGCTTCTAAGAAGAACTATGGATAATGTTAATGTTGGTGGGCATTCAGTTATTCTTACGCCAGGAAGATATAATGCAGCTTACTTTGAGCATAGTTATCTTGCTGAGCAGACAGGCGCACATCTTGTTAATGGTTCTGAACTGGTAGTAGAGGATGACAAGTTATATTTCATTACTGCTAGCGGTAAGAAGGAGCGAGTTGGTGTTGTATATAGACGTATCTCTGATGAATACCTGGATCCAATGAATTTTAATCCAGAGTCACTGATTGGTATTCCTCATATTTATGATGTATTCCGTAAGGGTAATGTCGCTTTGATGAACGCTCCTGGTAATGGTGTTGCTGATGATAAGGGTATCTATTATTTTGTTCCTAAAATGATTAAGTATTATCTTGGTGAAGATGCGATTTTGAATAATGCTCCAACTTATTTGCCATTTTATGAAGAAGACTATAAGTACGTGCTTGATAACTTCGATAATCTCGTTTTGAAGGATGTTGCTGAAGCTGGTGGTTATGGCGTTGTATTTGGTAACAAGATGACAAAGCAGCAGAAGTCAGACTTCTTAGAGCTTCTTAAAAATGAACCAAGAAGGTTTATCGCACAGGAAGTAATTGATTTCCAGGATCTTGACATTATTGATAAGGGAGAGCAGGTACCTCGTAAGGCCGATCTTCGTGCATTCGTTCTTATGGCTGACGAACCGTTAGTTTGGAAGAGTGGTCTTACTAGGTTTTCACGTAATCCGGATTCATTCATTGTTAACTCATCACAAGGAGGAGGTTTTAAAGACACATGGGTATTATCTCGATAGAACAGGCAGATCGCTTATTTTGGCTTGGTAGGTACACAGAAAGAGTATTTACAACATTAAGAATCTACTCTCAGAGCTTTGATATTATGATTGATGAAATTGCAGATAATTATATTGAATTCTGTAAGAACATTGATATTCCAAATATCTACGAGAGTAAAGAGGATTTCATTTCTAGATATCCTTTTGATCCTGATAATTCAGATTCTATAATTAGCAATCTTAATAGAGCATACGACAATGCAATTATGTTAAGAGAAAGTATAGGATCAGAAACTCTGGCTTATATTCAGCTCGCTATTTATGAGATGAATAAGGCTGCAATGAGTAGTTCTCCTCTTGTCGATTTACAGCGCGTAAATGATAATCTTTTAGCCTTTTATGGAACTGTAGACGACCAAATAGATAGTGAGAATATTAGAAATATTATTAAGTCTGGAAAGCGAATCGAACGTATTGATATGTACGCTAGATTAGGTGCTCCTCGTAAAGAACTTGCTAGAGAGATTCATCGTATGATTCCTAGAGTTCGTAACAGCGGACTAGAGTATGATGATGCAAAGTTAATTCATATTGATGACATGATTAACGAAGATGATATTAACTACTATGGAATAGTAAGTGAGGTAGAGACTATCTTCTGATAGTACCAGCTTATGAAGAAGTTGCATTTCGAGTATTCCATGGAGATAAATTATGCTGAGATGGTATCTACTTGTAGTTACACTATTAAGTGCATACCTCAGAAGAATAACCGCCAGATCCCAGACAACCTTGCCATAGGAATTTGTCCGCCTTCTAACTATTGTCTGGGTTTTGACGGACTTCATAATCAGCAGGTTTATGGCAGGAACGATGAGCCGCATGACCGGTTTGTCTATAAGATTTCAGGTGATGTTACTGTGGGTATGGCTTTATATGATGAGCCTGAAAATGATGACATCTCGATGGTATTTAAACATCCTCATGGCCTTAATATTCCTGGCAGCAGGATTAAAGAGTACTACAACTCTTTGGGGGTAGACGATATATCGGATACATATCGTAAAGCGCTTAATGTCATGTACCGGTTTTATGAAGACTTCGAGTACAGACCTAATACAACAGATATATATACGACAGCTGAAGAAGCTTTTGCTCAGGGATACGGTGTGTGCCAGGATTTTGCACACATCTTTATTGCGCTTATGCATCTTGCAAATATTCCAGCCAGGTATGTAACCGGGCTTATAACTGGTGAGGGCGCGAGTCACGCCTGGGTTGAGGTTTTATGTGAGGGAAGATGGTATGGATTAGATCCAACTAATAATAAACCAGTATTTGATGAACATATTAAGCTTGGTGTTGGCCGTGATGCTAATGACTGCATGATAAATCGTGGAATAATGCGAGGCGGGGGCGTGCATACGCCAATTATTAAAGTCAGTGTAGAGGAAATAGGAAAGGATATAAATGATGATTAAGACAGTGGCGTCAGTTGCTTTGCCTGTAGATGAGGTTCTCTCTATAAAAAAGAGAAGAATTCAGCCATTAGGTAAGATTAAGGGGATGAAGCGTATTAGTATTGTTACTGGCATTCATGGAGATGAACTTGAAGGTCAGTATGTATGTTATGAACTTGGTAGACGAATTGAGGCTGAGTTTGATAAGTTAACTGGAATTGTTGATATCTATCCAGCGATGAATCCACTTGGTATTGATTCTATAACTCGAGGAATACCGGCATTTGATTTGGATATGAATAGATTATTCCCAGGTAATATCGAAGGAAACATGACTGAGTACTTAGCTGCTGAGATTATGAAGGATGTTTCTGGTTCAAATCTTGTTGTTGATATTCATGCTAGTAACATTTATCTAACAGAGATTCCTCAGATTAGAATTAACGAGCTTCATGAAGATTTTCTAGTTCCTGTTGCTAAGCAGGCTAATGTTGATTTTATTTGGGTTCACGGTGCAAGCACGGTATTGGAATCAACATTCGCTTACAGCCTTAACAGTACCGGCACACCGTGTCTTGTAGTTGAGATGGGTGTTGGCATGAGAATTACAAAAGCTTATGGCGATCAGATGGTAGACGGTATCTTTAACATGATGAAAGAAATGGGAATATGGTCAGGTGATGTTAAACCTGTTAGAGAAGCTATTGTATCTAAGGACTGGCGTGATGTTAGTTATCTTAATGCAAGTGCAGGTGGTTTGTTCATACCACGTGTAAATCACTGGGAAAAACTCAAAAAAGGTGACTTGATTGGTGAGATTATTAACCCTCTTACAGGTCAGCTACTCGAAAGTGTTATCTCCCCAGTTGATGGAATACTTTTTACTATTAGAGACTATCCGATTGTAGATGAAGGATCACTTGTCGGAAGATTACTTCGAAAGGAGGTTTACGAGCAGTGAAGAAGCGTGTTATCTATGAATTAAAAGGTTTATATCGTGATAGTTTAAGAGTAACTGGATATGAGTTTGGTAAAGGTAAAAAGAGTATCTGTATTGTAGGAACAATGCGTGGTAATGAGATTCAGCAACTTTATTGTTGTTCTCAACTCGTTAAGAAGTTTAAGCAGTTGGAGGAGGAAGGCAGAATTGCTCCTAACCATAAGATTTTAATAATACCTAGCTGCAATCCTTATTCGATAAATATTCAGAAGAGATTCTGGCCAATTGATAATACAGATATTAATAGAATGTTCCCTGGATATGATCTTGGCGAGACGACTCAGAGAATTGCTGATGGTGTTTTTCAGGAGATTAAAGACTATAAGTATGGTATTCAGTTTACTTCATTCTATATGCCTGGAGAATTTATACCTCACGTGCGAATGATGGATGAAGGTTATAGCACTATTGAGGATGCTATGAAATTTGAGATGCCTTATGTAGTGGTGCGTAAAGTTCGACCATATGATACAGCTACACTTAATTATAACTGGCAGGTATGGGAGACACAGGCTTTTAGTTTTTATACCACCTCAACAACTACTATAGATAGAAGATCTGCTGGCCAGTCTGTACTTAGTATTATGAAGTTTTTGTCTGCACTTGGTATTGTTAAGTATCAGTCAAGTGGCAGAGTTCAGCCTTCAATCGTATTTAATGATACGGATTTAGTATCTGTACGTACTGCAAAATCAGGTATTTTCGAACCTTTGGTTAAAGTAGGTGATGATGTTGGTGAAGGAATGCCGCTAGCAAATATTGTTAATCCATTTGATGGTGAGATTATGGAGACTTTATATGCGCCATTAGAATCAAAGGTGTTCTTTATGCATACAGATCCATTAACATATGCTAATACCGCGGTGTTTAAGCTCATCTAATTTTTGAACAGGTCAAAAAAAACAAAAGAACTAATCAGAATTCATTAATTAATAACATTGATTCTTATAATTTCGTATAATATCATATAGATTAAATGGCAAGAATAAGAATAGAAGTAAGATCTTTTCTGCCCGACCTCATAAATATATCTAATTTGGAGGAAATTATATGAAGAAGTCATTATTAAAGACAATCGCATGCGTTGTTGCAGCTACAACTGTAATGAGTGCTATGGTAATCACATCCAACGCCTCTAGAGTACCTACGCATATGATTAGTGTAGCTTCATCAGGATCGATGTCAGGAGCACCACAAATAGTAGAAGCTCCTACACCAGTATACGGTTTGGTTGATACAGGAACATGGTGGTCTTTGGTAATTCCTGGTAAAG
>JAKSRJ010000031.1 GCA_024403715.1 Saccharofermentans sp.
GGTGCCGACAATACTTGGCTGGCGACGGCCTGGGAAGATAGGTTGCTGCCGGTTTTATATTCCTCAATAGCTCAGTCGGTAGAGCGTTCGGCTGTTAACCGAAATGTCACAGGTTCAAGTCCTGTTTGAGGAGCCAAAGCCTTACGAGAAATCGTAAGGCTTTTTTGTTGTTATGAATATGGTAATATGGTTTTGTTATATATAATGCTGGATGGTTATAATGGATTTTAATTTTCGTAAAGCTACTATAGAAGATATTGATATTTTGGTCTCTACTAGAGTTGAAGTACTACGTGCAGCAAATAAGCTTAATCAAGATACTCCTATGTCCAAGGTAGAGCTCGAGACACGTAACTACTATGAGTCTGCTTTTCTTAATGGTGATATTACATCTATTCTGGTATTTGATGGAGATAAGTTCATTGGCAGCGGTGCTGTTAGTTATTACAGAATTATGCCAACTTACCATAACCCTAGTGGTATTAAAGCTTATATCGTGAATATGTACACTAATCCTGACTATAGAAGACAGGGAATAGCATATAAGACGTTAGACATGCTTATAGAAGATTGCAAATCAAAAGGTGTAACTTCAATAAGTCTCGAAGCAACAGAGATGGGGAGACCACTATACGAGAAGTATGGTTTTATCAAAATGAATGATGAGATGGAATTCATATGGGAAATATAAAGAAACTCGCCGGAATTAAAGCCTTTGTATTTGATCTCGACGGCACCTTAATAGATACAGAGAAGATTTATAGGAAGGTCTGGCCTAAGGCAGCTGCGGATCTTGGATACGTGTTTACAGATGAGATGTACTTAAAGCTTAGATCTATGGGCAGGCCATTTGTTTTGGATCAGTTCAGAGAGTGGTTTGATGAAGACTTTGACTACCAGGAAGCAAGACGAATCCGTAAAGGTTACTTTGATGAATATATTGCTAAGCATCCTATCGAGAGGAAGAAGGGTGCTATAGACCTTTTAACTTACTTAAGAGAGCACGGAATAGTAACTGCGATTGCTACAGCAACTGACCCAGCACGAGCTCACGAATACCTCAAAAGTACCGGCCTTGAAGGCTATTTCGATAAAGTATTAAGTGCGACAATGGTAGATGAAGGCAAGCCTTCTCCTAAGGTATACCTGTATGCAGCGTCAGAACTTGGATTCAAGCCAGACGAGTGTGTGGCAGTTGAGGATGCTCCTAACGGTGTACTCTCTGCAAGCAGAGCTGGATTTACTGTTATAATGGTACCTGATCAGTCTGAGCCAGACGATGAGTTAATGGAGATTATAGATATCAAAGCTAACTCGCTTGATGAAATTATAAATTACTTATAAAGTGGTGAAACAATGGAAAGATTAAAAAAGTTAAATACAGCTAAGATGATTATGTCTATAGTTGGTGCAGCGATACAACTGGTAATATCAATCATTCTATTAATAGTAACAATTATGACAATGTCTACTAACAGATCATTTGGATTTGGGCAGTTCTTACTATATAACGGCTTGATGCTTTTAAGCATGGGAGTATTTATTGTCTATATAATTATTAATTCAATAGAAGCAGGCAAATCTAAGTCCATACTTAGTGGAGAAAAAACTTTTGAACAGGAAAGCAAGAGTCTTAAGATGTTTGCTATAGTTCAGATTGTTATGGATCTAGTTGTAATGGCAATATATAACCTCTTTTTTATCATCGCCATCTTCAGAGGCTTTGATATTGTGCTTTTGACATTTGCCTTTGGAGGCTTAAGTTCGGCTGTTGCTCTTATTAATCTGATAGAAAATGGTTTTGGTTTAAAATATCTTAAGGACGGTACTAACTAATGGATATAATCAAAAAAATTAGCAACGCCAAATCTATAGAAGCTCTTGTCGCAACAATTATTAATGCTGTGATGGCTGTAATCGGTTGTGGTATTTTCTTTGTCAGCATGTTTGCTGATCCATCTTTTGGATTCGGTTCCTTCTTTTTCTATAATTTCCTTCTAGGGTTGTTAGTAGTAATTAGCGTGGCTTTTCTTGTTATTAGTAGAATTGAAGTAAGCAGCGTTAAGAAAATTATTTCTGGCGAAAACAGCGTTTCTAGTCAGAAAAAACAGCTAAATTTTCTAGCTATAATTCAGATTGTTATAGCTGGAATATATATCTTGGCATTTTTTATTGTGACAACAATTGCATTATTAATTTGGATTAATCATGGAGCCTGGACATTAATTCTTACAGAGTACATTTTTGGCTCTACGACAGAACTTTTGGCAATCGCAAATGTGATTGAAAACATAATTGCAATCAGAAGTATTAACAAGTTAATATAAATCGCTTTAAAAGTTAATAAAGTATCAACTAATCTAATATTAATAGCATTAATAAATCACCCAATTTATAATCAAAGTAGTAAGCTATGCGAGGTAATTAGGTGATTGATGTAGCGATACAATTTTGTACTTTCGCCTTATCACTGGCTCTTATAATTGCTTTTAGGAGTCGTAAGGAGTTTCAGAAGGCCCAGAGTTATGTTTATATGGGCATTCTGGTTATACTCGCGATTAATTCATCAAGTTCTGCTATTAGTAACTGGATTGAGAATACTGTAGTTGCTACTGGTGGCTTGTTTGCGGTTCAGTATGCGACGCAGATGCTTTTATTCTTATCTCATAATCTGCTTGCACCAGCTTTTACTTTTTATATTATGCTTGTTAATGGTAAGGCGATTCATACAAATCGTAAGGTTTTAATCGGGTTCTCTTTCCCGATGGTAGTGTTACAGATATTTACTATCTCTAATCCATGGACAAATTTCATATTCTATTATGATGCAAATGCTGATTATGTTCGCGGCTCTTTGTTCTGGATAGTTTATGTTGTATCTGCTATCTATCTGATAGCTGCTATTTACTACATGGTTAAGTACAGAGAGGTTGTTTCTCGTGAGACTAACATGATGCTCTGGCTATTCTTTGCTTTCTCAATCATTGGTGTAGTAGTCCAGGCTATATTCCCTGAACTTAAGATAGAGCTTTATGCAGAGTGCTTATCATCTATTGGTATTATGCTTTCTATCGAGGAGGAGCGAGATCTTATTGATGCATCCTCTAGAATGTATAACAGACGTGCATTCATGATTGATAACAAGAGATTAATCGCGACTAACCATAATTACGCTGTAATCGCTATTAGTATCACTAATATTAGATTATTCGTACATATCCTTAACTATAAGGCTATGTCTGACTCTATTGTTAATATTACAAAGTGGCTTATGCGCTGTTCCAAGAACGCAATCCTTTATAGAATCTCAACTGGCAATCTCGCTTTGATTTATACATATGACGATATATCTGACGTAGAAAACTTAGTTGAGAAGATTCGTCAAAGATTTGTCGAAGGTTGGGAATACGATGGAGATAAGCTCGACTTTAATGTTCAGATTAGATATGCATTAGTTCCTGAATATACTAATAAGCCTTCATCTCTTCTTGATTTGGCTGAGGATTTTGGTGATATCGATCGTGGTGGCGTTAATGTTGCTACTAAGGATGAGGTAATGGCAATCGTCGAGAAGGGCAATATCGAGTCTATGGTTAAGGATGCTCTTAAGAACGATTATTTCGAAGTTTATTATCAGCCTATTTGGGGTGTTAAGGAGAACAAGTATGTATCTGCAGAAGCCTTAATCAGACTTAAGACCCCTTCAGGCCAGACTATTTCGCCTGCAGTCTTTATTCCTATCGCAGAGAAGACTGGTCACATAGGTCAGCTTGGTATGCTCGTATTTGATAAGGTATGTAAGTTCATATCTAGTGAAGAGTGCAAAGCATTAGGTCTTCGCTATATCGATATAAACTTAAGCCTTTATCAGCTTGTAGTAGGTGATGTTCCTCAGAAGTTCGATGAGATTATGAAGAAGTATGGTGTTACACCTAACATGATTAACCTCGAGATTACTGAGAGTGCTCAGATTGAAGGTCAGGGCACAATCGCTGCAGGTATTGGCGAGCTTAAGGATGTTGGCTTTAAGTTCTCTCTTGATGATTTTGGTACTGGCTATGCGAACATAAGCGATATGGTAGCTATGCGATTTGACTGCATTAAGTCTGATAAAGGACTTTTGTGGGATTCCGCGACAAATTCCGCTGCAAAGAATATACTATGTTCGTACATTAAGATAATTCGTAACTTAGGTATCGATCTTGTTCAGGAAGGCGTAGAGAGTAAAGAGCAGCTAGATCTCGTAACTAGAGCTGGCGCTAACTACATTCAGGGCTACTACTTCTGCAGACCTCTACCTATGAATGAATTCATCGAGTTCGTAAGAAACGCTAATTAATTTACAGGAGTATTAATATGAAGATTGATTATTCCACAATGGAAGAAAAGGCTCTCCCTAACTTTAAGGGTGGAGAGAAAGAATATAACGTTCAGATGTTTACTGACTCAACTAATAAAATTATGCACGGTAGATTAGTACCGGGCGCATCTATTGGTTTTCACACACATACAGAGGATCAGGAAGTTATCTATATTCTAGAAGGTAACGGCACTGTTATTAATGGTGAGGGTAAGGAGAACGATTCTGCTAACCCAGGCGACGCGCTTTACTGTCCTAAGGGTGAGTCTCACTCTCTCGTTAACACTGGCGATAAGGATTTAATCTTCTTCGCTGTAGTAACAGCACTTTAAGGAGTAATCATGGCTACAATTGATTTCACTAAGATGCATGGAATCGGTAACGATTACATCTACATCAACTGCCTCGAAAATATGGTAGAAGACCCAACTAACCTCGCTATTAAGATGAGCGATAGGCATTTCGGAGTAGGAGGAGATGGAATTGTATTAATCGCACCTTCTTCTGTCGCTGATGCTCGCATGATTATGTTTAACATGGACGGATCTGAAGGCAATATGTGCGGTAATGCTATCCGCTGTGTCGGCAAGTATATGTACGATAGAGTTGGCCTTAAGAAGAACCCGATGACAATCGAGACAAAAAGTGGAATTAAGATTTTGGAGTTTAACGCCCCTAACGGAATTGTAGAGACTGTTAAGGTTAACATGGGCGCTACTATACTAGAACCAGAGAAGATTCCTGTAACTTTAGCTGGCGATGAGAATAATCAGGTAGTAAACCGCGAGGTAGAGATTGATGGTAAGAAGTATGGCATCACAGCAGTATCTATGGGTAACCCACATGCTGTAACTTATCTAGAGTCAGAAGAAGCCGTAGATAATTTAGAGATAGAGAAGATTGGCCCTAAGTTTGAGAATAATCCAATCTTTCCTGAGCGCGTTAATACTGAGTTTGTTAGCATAATTGACGATCATACACTTAAGATGCGTGTATGGGAGAGAGGCTCAGGCGAGACATGGGCGTGTGGTACAGGAGCTTGTGCTACAGTAGTTTCCTCAGTTCTTAACGGATATTGTCCTAAGGGCGAAGATATTAAGGTTAAATTAAGAGGCGGAGACCTCGTTATTCGCTATACAGATGAAGCTGTCTTCATGACAGGTTCTGCGACATTCGTCTTTGATGGCGTAATGGAAGTTTAAAAATTAGTGGCAGGCATCCAGGTACTGGGCTACGAAGGTAGCAATGTCAGCCTGGATTGTCTGAGCACGATCAAAAGAAGAACACTCACAATAAACAATTAAAGCGATTGGTTCCTCGGCGTCGATGATAGCGACGTCGGTGTAAGCGTTGAAGGATTCATTACGACCTGATACGTGAAGTACAGTCGCGTCTTCTCCAAAGGCAGTTGTAAATGGAGATGGAACCTCGGAGTAATACAAATCGTTAATTAATGGCTGATAAATATCAGGATCACTTAGGTAGCCGTAGTAGAGATATCTCGCATAAGCTGCCATGTCATAGCAAGAAGTTCTGCCAGATCCTCTAGTTAATACGCCTCTATGGTTATAGTAAGTTGAGTCGTTATTAAAGTTAATGTAACCACTGATGCTACTAATGAAGCCCCAGACAGTATCGATACCACCGCAGCGTTCGAGCAAAATGTTAAGGGCGTAATTATCGTTACGTGCTACTGCGTAGTTTGCAAGCGTTCTATAGTAGAACATCTTGCCAGCGGGGTAGTTAGCGGTAATAAAGGAAGAGCTGCCGCGAATAGTAGATCCATCATAAGTGAAAACATAGTCAGGAGAAGAGTATCCCTGACTTACGCGGTGCCAATAAGTAAGAGTAATAGGTAGAGCATAAGAACCAGCAGGTACAATTGGAGCCAAGTCATTAACACCTGTAGACTCAGCGTTATCGAGATTTACATATCGTACGCAGATTCTCTCATTAGAGTTCGCTGTAGTGTAGTCTAAGATATTTTGCTTCAAAACATCCAAAAGCACGTCGCGCTGTTCATGAGTTATTGACTGAAGGGGATATGAGTTTCTGAAGTAAAAATTCTCTCCTTCTTCAAATACTTGGACGGATAAATCTTCTACATTAATAGTCTCGAGAGTTGTCTCTGTGACAATAACAGGAGCAAGTACTGTAGTCTCAGTAGCTTCGGTTGTCTCTTCTGTAGCAACTACTTCTAGTGTCTCAGTAGTAGTCTCTACTACTGTCGTCTCAACTGTAGTCTCAGTTGCAAAACCTACGAGGTCAGGGTAATTCTCAGCATACTGAGCCTGCATTCTCGCGCCATAGTTAATAAAAATTCCTATCAAAACGAGTACTACAACAATAGAAACGATAACAATCGTTCTTATTAATCTTCCTTTACGGATATTCTCAGCCTTCGTTAAGAAGGTCGGGTTTGGGTAGTACCCTCTGTTAAACATTAGAACAAGCCGCGGATAGTTCCGTCGCTATCGATATCGATGCTTAATGCTGCTGGTTTCTTAGGAAGTCCTGGCATTGTCATTACCTTACCTGTGAGGATAACGATATATCCAGCGCCTGCTGCGAGGCGTGCTTCACGTACTGTCAAAGTAAAGCCCTCAGGTCTTCCGAGAAGAGATGCATCATCAGACAAAGAATACTGAGTCTTAGCAATACATACAGGGAGATTGCCATAACCAGTCTTCTCAAAGAGATCAATCTTTTCTCTTGCTGCTGGCAAAATCTCAATATCAGCAGCACCGTAAATCTTCTGAGCAATTTTTCTAATCTTACCTTCGGTAGAATCCTCAAGGTCATAAACATAATAAGGCTTCTTCTCAATATTTTGATCTAAGATATCGAGAACCTTATTAGCGAGCTCGATTCCACCAGCACCGCCATTAGCAAAGATGTCTGCAGGAGCAAATGATGCACCAATCTCTTCGCACATCTTTTTCATCTCATCAAGTTCTTCTTGGGTGTCTGATGGGAACTTGTTAGAAGTAACAATTACTGGGATTCCCATAGCCTGCATATTCTCGATATGCTTAGCAAGATTACAAAATCCTTCTCTAACCTTATCTACATTAGGGATAGTAAGCTCTTCCTTAGGGATGCCTGCGTTGTACTTAAGAGAACGTACAGTAGATACGATAACGCATGCATCAGGCCAGATACCAGCCTTACGGCACTTAATATCGAGGAACTTATATGCGCCAAGGTCTGCTCCAAAGCCAGCTTCAGTGATAGTAATATCAGCAAGCTTCATAGCTGTCTTAGTAGCGATAATGGAGTTACATCCATGCGAAATATTCGCGAAAGGCCCACCATGAATAAAGGCAGGTACATACTCGATAGACTGAACGAGGTTAGGGTTAATAGCATCCTTAAGAAGAGCTGCCATGGAACCATGAGCTCCAATATCACCAGCAGTAACAATCTTACCGTCCATATCGTATGCTACAGCGATATTCTTAAGTCTCTCCTTAAGATCATCTGCGTCCTTAGCAAGGCAAAGGATAGCCATAACCTCAGAAGCAGCAGTAATAGTAAAGGAATCTTCTCTCTCTACACCGTTAGTTCCACCACCAACACCGATTTTTACAGATCTTAAAGCGCGGTCATTCATATCCATGCAGCGCTTCCATAGGATTCTGTTGATATCGATATTAAGCTCGTTACCCTGATAAATGTGGTTATCAAGCATAGCGGAAAGTAAGTTATTAGCAGAAGTAATAGCGTGGAGGTCGCCTGTGAAGTGGAGATTAATATCCTCCATAGGAAGAACCTGAGAATATCCGCCACCAGCAGCACCACCCTTAATACCAAATACAGGACCTAAGGAAGGCTCTCTTAATGCGAGCATTACATTACGGTCAAGCTTTGCCATGGCCTGTGCAAGACCAATACTTACAGTAGTCTTACCTTCGCCAGCTGGAGTTGGATTCATAGCTGTAACTAAGACGAGCTTACCGTCCTTGTTAGAGCTCTTTGCCTTAATAGTGCTCATTGGCACCTTAGCCTTATACTTACCGTAGAATTCTAAGTCATCACTGGATAAACCAATCTTCTGTGCAATCTCAGAAATTGGTTTTAGTGTTGCCTGCTCGGCTATCTCGATATCGCTTAACATATAAACCTCATTATTTATTTTTATTATTATTCCAGATAGATAGCATTATAGCATCTATGTGCTGTAAAGAAAATGTAATAATAAAGCCCGTAATCATTGACTTCCCACGAGATTTTGTAAGGATTTAACAAACCACCACAATATATAGGGGTTGTTAATTGACAAAAAGTCCTAACATATGGTACTATTTTCATGGATTTTTTATTGGAGGTAGCCAAGATGATTATCAAATCTGACTTGGAATCTTGTCGTAGTAAGCTTCAGACTATGATTGGGTCTACAGTAAGACTCTCTTCTAACGGTGGTCGTAAGAGACTTATTATTCACGAGGGTGTTATCGATAACTGTTATCCTAACGTATTCACTGTTAGATGCCAGCGTGAGAGCGACGGTGCATTTGAGATCGTTTCTTATAGCTACATTGATGTTTTGACTAGAGCAGTAAGAATTGCCGTTCCAGTTGAGAACGTAGAAGCAAAAGCAGTTTAACTCTTAAATTTAGGGCTTATTTTTTCCAGAGGCGAAGATTTTACTTCGCCTCTTTGTTTTTTCTTAAAAACGATAGTCAAAGCCGTAGTGAATATTAACAAATAGATTTAATCTTTTACCCCCATTTGAGTTAAAAAGTCGAAAATGCTTTGGGAAGCCTTGATTTTGTTGACTTTGAGCCTTTGTAAAAATATACTTTCGACGGAAATTAAAAAACGGATTTATGCCGTCGGAGGAAAAGATGACAGAAGAGAAAGTTGTATTTGAGTGCAGAAGCGATCTTAAGCTTGATAAGGTAGTAGCTACTTTGGTTCAGAAGGCTTCAGAGTTCAGAAGCACAGTTTACCTTGTAGAAGGTGGACGCAGAGCAAATGCAAAGAGCCTCTTGGGTGTTATCTCCCTCGGAATTGATAACGGCGCAGAAATCACTGTTACTGCTGATGGCGCTGACGCTAACGAAGCTGTTAAATCTTTGGTAGAATATCTTAAGGACCCTAAGGTATAAAGCTAATGAGAGAGGCATGAGTCAGAACAAATTTGACGCCAGACTTGATATAGTTCCTGTAAGTCCCGGAGTGTACCTGATGAAGGATGCTTCGGGAAATGTTATTTATGTGGGAAAAGCGAAGAAGCTTCGTAACCGACTAAGATCCTATTTTGGTGGCGGCAAGATTACCCACCCTAAGGTTGCCGCGATGGTATCTCATGTAGCGGATTTTGAATATGTGGTAGTAGGCTCGGAGGCAGAGGCTTTGCTTCTAGAGTCAAATCTCATCAAGCGCTATATGCCTCAGTACAATATTTTACTTAGAGACGATAAGAGCTACCCTTATGTCTGCATTACGTTAAACGAAGAATATCCACGTGTGTTTAAAGCCTTTCGACCTGATGAGAAGATAAAAAAGGCAGGCGGCAAGTACTACGGTCCATACATGAATGCAGACCTCTTTGGCACGATGAAGGCTATAGAGGAGATTTTTCCGCTTAAACGCTGCCATAAGGTTTTTCCAAGAGATATTGGTAAGGAGAGACCATGTCTTAACTCCCATATCGGCAAGTGCATGGCACCATGTAGCGGTTCTGTGAAGGCCGAGGATTACCGTAAGATGATCTTCGATATCGTAGCCTTTTTTGAGGGCAGATACGACGGGATCATAGATGAGATTAATAGCGAGATGATGGCTGCTGCAGAGCGCTTAGACTTCGAGCGTGCAGCAGTTTTACGCGATAGATTAACTGCTCTTAATAACATTACTCGAAGCCAGAAGGTTTTCTTGGAGATAGAGCGTGACGTTGATGCTGTCGGTGTATTCTCGCAGGGTGGCGAGACTTGTATACGTAAGCTAGAGCTTCGCGCAGGTCGTATCGTAGGTTCATCCACATACTTTATGAATGGCGACCAGTCTCCGATGAGCGAGATTGTCACAAGCTTTATAACGCAATACTACTCAGGTGCTGGCACAGTACCGCCAACGGTTATCGTGCCTTCCTTAGACGAAGATGGCGACCTCGAGTTACTTGGCGAATTTTTAAGTTCGGAGGCTGGGCGTAAGGTTCGCGTCTATACTCCTGAGCGCGGCGAAATGCATGACCTTCTGAAGATGGCTCAGCTTAACGCACAGGAGATGATGGTAAGAAGAGTTCTTCGTGGCGGTGGTTCAGGCGCAGATCCTGCAGCTGGAATGAGGGTGCTCGAGAGATTTTTGGGCGTGCCTGAGAATTCACTCCATCGCGCTGAATCGTACGATATTTCTAACCTCGGTAACGACGATATCTGCTCGGGTATGGTCGTGTTTAAGGATGGAAAGCCAGATAGACAGTCGTACAGATTATTTAAGATGAAGACGGTTCTAGAGCAAGACGATTTTGCTTCTATGAGAGAGACTTTAAGTCGAAGGTTCTCGCATGATGAGAAAGATGGCTTCGCGTACCCTGATATCATCTTAGTCGATGGTGGTAAGGGGCAGCTCTCTGCGGTTTGTTCTGTAGTTAGATCTCTTGATATCGACGCTAATATTAAGATTATCGGTATGGTAAAAAATAACCGTCATAGAACGGCGGGCATCGTTACTGAAGATGGCCGTGAGTATATGCTTGAGAAAGAAAATCCATCAGATGACGATGTGGTTCTGCTTAGATTTTTATCTGCAGTTCAAAATGAAGTGCACCGTTTTGCTGTTACATATCAGCGAAGATTATCTAAGAAGCGTAATATTAAGTATAAGCTTGAGAATATTAAGGGTATAGGCCCAGCAAAACGTAAGGCTTTGCTCTCAGAACTTGGCTCTATCAAGGCTGTAGAGGATTCATCTGTTGAAGAATTAACTAAGGTTAAGGGAATTACTTCTACAGATGCTAAGGAGATTTTTGACTATTTCCATCCAGAAGAGGAGGACTAATGGCGATCTACGCGATGTCAGATTTGCATATTGCACTTGATAATCCAGAAAAGACCATGGAAGTCTTCGGCTTAGGATGGAAGGATTATATGACTAGAATTAAGGAAGAGTGCCAGATTGTAGGGCCTGACGATATCTTTCTTATGCCGGGAGATTTGTCCTGGATTACTTACTTAGAGAAGTCTCAAAAAGACTTTAAGTTCATTAATGAACTTCCTGGCAAAAAGCTAATCGTTCGTGGTAATCACGACTACTGGTGGGGAACCGCTAAGAAGATGCAAGAGCAGATGGCCTCTATGGGCTACGATACTATTACGGTTTTACGTAATAACGCTTATGTATGTGAAGAGGCCGTTATCTCTGGAACTAGGTCTTGGAAGAGAATCGAAGACGACGACACGACAGCAGAGGATGTTAAGATTCATAACCGTGAAGTAGAGCGAATAAAGCTTTGTCTTAAGGCAATTGAGGAAGCTGATCCTGAACATAAAAAGCCACACATTTTTATGCTTCATTTTCCACCTCTATCAAAGACTGGTGGCTCGACAGATATTTCTGAATTGATTGAGGGTTCTAATCTAGTCGATATTTGTCTTTACGGCCACCTTCATGGACGTGCTCATAGTCAAATTTTTGAGGGAGAAAGAAGCGGCGTGAAATATTTTTGTGTGGCCGCGGACTACCGTAAATACAGGCCTTTCCAGGTTTTGTGAAAAGAAAAAAGTTGAAAAAATTGGCCTTCCATATTATAATAATTGACGATAAACACGAGCCTGCCTCGGACATGATGATAATCATGGTGGCAGGCTCTTTTATTTTATGTAAATTCCTATGGGAGGTCTTTATGGCTTACAGCATGACTGGCTTTGGCCGTGCAGAGAAGATTTTTGGTAACCGCCGTTACACAGTAGAGCTTAAATCTGTTAACAGCCGCTTCTGCGATATCAGTGTAAGAATGCCTAAGATTTTTAATTTCGCTGACGCAGGTATTAGAAAGACAGTTCAGGAGACGTTGATAAGAGGTAAGGTAGATATATACATTACTTTCGAGGACACATCCGCAGGTTCCACAGAGGTAGTGCTTAACGATGGTTTGGTTACAGCTTACTCTGATGCTTTGGCTCGTATTGCTGAGGCTACAGGAAGACAGGATGGTACAACTGCTGCAAGACTTGCGATGCTCCCAGATGTACTTATCACAAGACAAAAAGAAGTTGACGAAGACCAGCTTGGCGATGAGCTTAATGAGACTTTGAAGGCTGCGCTTGGCGGTATGCAGGAGATGAGAAGCGTAGAGGGTGCTAACCTCGTATCCGATATTATCGATAAGGTTAATGAGCTTGAGAAGATTCATTCAGAGATTACTGAGCGTGCTCCACAGGTTGTAGTCGAGTATCGTAAGAGACTTTCTGATCGAATTGACGAGCTCTTCGCTGATAACAATAAGGCTTTCTACGACGAAGCTAGAATCACTGCTGAGGTTGCAGTTTTTGCTGATAAGTGTGCTATTGATGAAGAGATTAAGAGATTGACGAGCCATTTCGCGCAGGCTAAGAGAATCCTCGCAGTTGACGTTACTGTTGGTAAGAAGATGGATTTCCTTATTCAGGAGATTAACCGTGAGACTAACACAATTGGCTCTAAGGCGAACGACCTCGAGATTACAAACAGAGTTATGCTCATGAAGAACATCATCGAAGCGATGCGTGAGCAGATTCAGAACTTGGTGTAATTAATGAAGTTTGTAGAAATCGGTGGCGGAAATATAGCGGCAGCTGGCAGAGTGCTTTGTGTAGCATCTTCTGACTCAGCTCCAATTAGACGCATGATGCAGGAAGCAAGAGATAGAGCAATGCTCGTCGACTGCTGTGCTGGTAAGAAGTGTCGAAGCGTCTTAATTATGGATAGCGATCATATAGTGACAAGCGCCTTAGAGGTAGCTGTCATTAGAAAAGGATTGGAGGAACAAGCATGAGAAAAGGTCTATTGATTTCTGTGTCTGGTCCTTCTGGCGCAGGTAAGGGAACGGTACTTGCTAAGGTTAAGGAGATGAATCCTAATGCTGGCAATTCTATTTCTGTAACTACCCGTGAGCCAAGAGGAGAAGAGACAGAAGGAGTAGAGTACTACTTCAGAACCAAGGAAGAATTCATGAAGATGTTCGAAGAGGGTGAGATCCTAGAGTACGACGAGTTCGTTGGTCAGTACTACGGAACACCTACAATTCCTTTGCAGGAGATGAGTGAAGCAGGTCAGGACGTTCTTCTTGATTTGACTATCGCAGGATCCCTTTGCCTTAAGGAGAATTTCGAGCAGGCAGTAACAATTTTCTTGTTGCCACCTTCAATGGCAGAACTCGAGAATAGACTTCGCGGTCGTTCTACTGAGACTGAAGAAGCTATTAAGGCAAGACTTGCTACAGCTAGTGAGGAAATAACACAAGCATCAAGTTTTGACTATGTAGTAGTTAATGACACAGTCGAGGATGCTGCCAATAAGATAGATGCCATCATCAAGGCTGAGAAATGCAGATATATTAGAAATATCGATATAGAAAAAGAAATGAATTAAGAAAAGAGGTAAAGAAACATGTTAGTAGATCCATCACTCGAAGCTTTATTGCCAAACGCTAGTTGTCCTTATGAGCTCGCAGTTCTCGTTAGTAAGAGAGCAAGCCAGCTTGTTGAAGGCGCTCAGCCAATGATTCCTGACCAGGCTGCAAATGCAGTATCTCTCGCTTGCCGTGAGATCTTAAACCAGAAGGTTGTTGGTGTTCAGGGCGTTCTTGGTAAGGATGAGTTTACAGTACCAATCACAAGAGAAGCTCGCCTTAAGGCAGAGGAAGAGAAGAGAGCAAGAGAGCAGAAGGAGTCTTTCAGAAGAGACGCACGTGCTGCTGATATCGCTTCTCAGGAAGCTGCAGCTGCAAATGAGCCAGCAGAGTCCCCAGCTACACCAGAGTTCGAAGAGCTCGTAATTGTTGAAGAGTAATTAGTTAAGGAGATTTAAGGTTATGTCTAATTCAGAAAAGATGGACAAGATTGTATCCCTTGCTAAGACAGCTGGTTTTGTATATCCAGGTTCCGATATTTACGGTGGTCTTGCAAACTCTTGGGATTACGGTCCTCTCGGTGTTCAGCTTAAGAACAACGTTAAGGCTGCTTGGTGGAAGAAGTTTGTTCAGGAAAATCCATATAACGTAGGTCTTGATTCTGCTATCATCATGAACCCACAGGCTTGGGTAGCTTCTGGTCACGTTGGTGGTTTCTCCGATCCACTTATCGACTGTAAGCAGTGTAAGGCTCGTCACAGAGCAGATAACCTCTGTGAGGACTATAACAAGGAGAACGGTATTACTGACGTATCTATCGAAGGTATGAAGGAAGAAGATCTCGTAGCTTATATCAACGAGAAGAATATTCCATGTCCAACATGTGGTGGTCACAACTTCACAGATATTCGTAAGTTCAACCTTATGTTTAAGACTTTTATCGGTGTTACTGAGGATTCCTCTTCTGAGGTTTATTTGAGACCTGAGACAGCTCAGGGTATCTTTGTTAACTTCGCTAACGTACAGAGATCTGCACGTAAGAAGATCCCATTTGGTATCTGCCAGATTGGTAAGTCTTTCCGTAACGAGATTACTCCAGGTAACTTCATCTTCCGTACACGTGAGTTCGAGCAGATGGAGCTTGAGTTCTTCTGCGAGCCTGGTACAGACCTCGATTGGTTCAACTACTGGAAGGATTACTGCTATCAGTGGCTCTTGTCCTTGGGTATCAAGAAGGAAGAGCTCCGTACAAGAGATCACGCTAAGGAAGAGCTTGCTTTCTATTCCAAGGCAACAACAGACTTCGAGTTCGCTTTCCCATTCACAGACTGGGGTGAGCTCTGGGGTATCGCAGATCGTACAGATTACGACTTGAAGCAGCACATGGATCACTCTAAGAAGGATCTCAGATACTTTGATCCAGTTAAGAATGAGAAGTATGTTCCATACGTTATTGAGCCATCCCTCGGTGCTGACCGTGTAACTCTTGCATTCCTCTGCTCTGCATTTGAGGAAGAGAATATCGGTACAGAGGAGAAGCCAGACGTTCGTAACGTTATGCACTTCCACCCATTCCTCGCACCTATTAAGATTGCAGTTCTCCCATTGTCCGCTAAGCTTTCTGAAAATGCTTCTAAGGTATATGAGGGACTTTCCAAGAAGTACATGTGTGAGTTCGACGATCGTCAGTCTATCGGTAAGAGATATCGTCGTCAGGATGAGATTGGTACACCATACTGTGTTGTATACGACTTCGATTCTGAGGAAGACGGCTGCGTAACAATTCGTGAGCGTGACACAATGAAGAATATTGAATTTGAGCCAGGAAATATCCGTTTCCCAATCGACAAGCTCGATGAGTTCTTCAATGGTAAGTTTGATTTCTAATTAATACTGATTTAAGGTGATTATGAGCGGCGTCCAGAGAATGGGCGCCGTTTTTGTTGGTGAATAATCATCTCACTAATGAATAAGAATAGTTTGTGAATATTAATATAAACGGTGGCATTATTAAATATCTTTCTTTATAATGGTTGCACAATATGAAAATCATTTCGAAAGGCGGGCAAGGCTTAAATGACAAAATACGTATACTTGTTTTCCGAAGGAAACGGTGGAATGCGTGAGCTTCTTGGTGGTAAGGGTGCAAACCTCGCTGAGATGACAAAGATTGGACTTCCAGTTCCACAAGGTTTCACAATTACAACAGAGGCTTGTACACAGTACTATGAGGACGGCCGTAGAATTAACGACGAGATCATGGCTCAGGCTATGGAAGGCGTTAAGACTATGGAGGAAATCAACGGTAAGAAGTTTGGCGATTTGAAGAACCCACTTCTCGTTTCTGTTCGTTCCGGTGCTAGAGCTTCTATGCCAGGTATGATGGATACAATCCTCAACTTGGGTCTTAATGATGAAGTAGTAGCAGCTATGATTGCTGGTAACCCAGATCCAGCATTTGAGCGTTTTGTATATGACTCCTACAGAAGATTCATCCAGATGTTCTCTGATGTAGTTATGGAGGTTGGTAAGAAGTATTTCGAGCAGCTTATCGACAAGATGAAGGAAGAGAAGGGCGTAGAGTTCGACGTAGACCTCACAGCTGCTGACCTTAAGACTCTTGCTGAGCAGTTCAAGGCTGAGTACAAGAACCAGATTGGCGAAGACTTCCCATCAGATCCAGTAGTTCAGCTCAAGCTCGCTATCGAAGCTGTATTTAAGTCTTGGGATAACCCACGTGCTAACGTATATAGAAGAGACAATGATATCCCTTATTCATGGGGTACTGCAGTTAACGTAATGCCTATGGTATTCGGTAACCTCAATAATGAGTCCGGTACTGGTGTTGCATTTACTCGTGATCCTGGTACTGGTGAGAACAAGCTCATGGGTGAGTTCCTTATCAATGCTCAGGGTGAGGACGTAGTTGCTGGTGTTCGTACACCAATGCCTATCGCTCAGATGGAGCAGGAGTTCCCAGAAGCTTACGCAGAGTTCATTAAGGTTTGTGACCTCCTCGAGAATCACTACCATGACATGCAGGACATGGAGTTCACAGTAGAGAACAAGAAGCTCTACATGCTCCAGTGCCGTAACGGTAAGAGAACAGCTCAGGCTGCTTTGCAGATTGCAGTTGATCTCGTTAAGGAAGGTCATAAGACTGAGGCTGAAGCTGTTGCTATGATTGATCCTCGTAACCTCGACACACTTCTCCACCCACAGTTTGATGTAGCTGCTCTTAAGGCTGCTAAGGCTGCTGGTAAGGGTCTTGGTGCTTCCCCAGGAGCTGCTTGCGGTAAGGTTGTATTTACAGCTGACGATGCAGTTGAGTGGGCTGAGCGTGGTGAGAAGGTTATCCTTGTAAGACTTGAGACATCTCCAGAAGATATCACAGGTATGAAGGCTGCTCAGGGTATCCTCACAGTTCGTGGTGGTATGACATCACACGCTGCTGTAGTTGCTCGTGGTATGGGTACATGCTGTGTATCTGGTTGCGGCGAGATTGCTATGGACGAGGAGAACAAGAAGTTCACACTCGCTGGTAAGACATATAACGAGGGTGATTTCATCTCTATCGATGGTTCCACAGGTAACATCTACGACGGTATCATCCCAACAGTTGATGCTAAGATTGACGGTAACTTCGGTACTGTTATGGCTTGGGCTGATAAGTTCAGAACACTTAAGGTTAGAACAAATGCTGATACACCTGCAGATGCTAAGAGAGCTCGTGAGCTCGGTGCTGAGGGTATTGGTCTTTGCCGTACAGAGCACATGTTCTTCGAGGAAGACAGAATTGCTGCTTTCCGCGAAATGATCTGCTCCGATACAGTAGAAGAGAGAGAAGCTGCTCTTGATAAGATTCTTCCATATCAGCAGGGCGACTTTAAGGCTCTCTATGAGGCTCTCGAGGGATATCCTGTTACAATCCGTTTCTTGGATCCACCTCTCCATGAGTTCGTTCCTACAGAGGATGACGATATCGCTAAGCTTGCAGCTTCACAGGGTAAGAGTGTAGAGGATATTAAGACACTTATCACAGGTCTTCACGAGTTCAACCCAATGATGGGTCACCGTGGATGCCGTCTCGCAGTTACATATCCTGAGATTGCTAAGATGCAGACAAAGGCTGTTATCCGTGCTGCTCTCGAGGTTAAAGCTGCTCATCCAGATTGGGCTATTAAGCCAGAAATCATGATCCCACTCGTATGTGAGATTAAGGAGCTTGCTTTCGTTAAGAAGGTTGTAGTTGAGACAGCTGATGCAGAGATTGCAGCTGCAGGCGTAGATCTCGAGTACAGCGTTGGTACAATGATTGAGATTCCAAGAGCTGCTTTGACAGCTGATGAGATTGCTAAGCAGGCTGAGTTCTTCTGCTTCGGTACAAACGACCTTACACAGATGACATACGGATTCTCCCGTGACGATGCTGGTAAGTTCCTCCCAGCTTACTATGACACAAAGATCTTCGAGTCCGATCCTTTCGTTAAGCTCGATCAGACTGGTGTTGGTAAGCTCATGGAAATGGCTATCAAGCTTGGTAAGCCAGTTAACCCAGATCTCCACGTTGGTATCTGTGGTGAGCACGGTGGTGACCCATCTTCTGTTGAGTTCTGCCACAAGATTGGTCTCGACTATGTATCTTGCTCACCATTCCGTGTACCTATCGCTAGACTTGCTGCTGCACAGGCTGCTATCAAGTGTCAGGGATAATAAAAAATCTTTGATAATAGTGTTTAATATAGTAAAACCGCCTGTTTTCAGGCGGTTTTATTTGTTTGTCCTTTTATAAGTATTCAACCTAAAATATCGTGAAATTTGGCATCGCGTATCGACCGCGTACCACTTTTAGTAAATGTTCGCGTATCAGGAGGTATATTTATGAACGAACAAAAAAGAATCGATATGAAAGTATCACATCAACTTGCAGAGGCGTATTGGGACTACTTAGAAACCTTTCATGAAGGGGCACCAATTAGTAGAAGAGTTTTATTTGAAGAGGCTTTTAGTTTTGTATTAGCTAATAAAATCGACTACAGGAGCGTTATGAGATTTAGAGCTAAACGCAGAATAACACCTGACTTACCAGATAAAATTCATTTTGATATGTCAATGGACATTTTCCAGAGAGTTTATGATCGAATGTATAAACATATTCCCAGGACGTGCAATTCGATTCCTTTTATGTTAACTATTGCTCTAAAGGCGAGATTGTATTATTGGCAACTCGAATTGATTTCTGATGATGGTTTGCTTTCGGGTAAAACACGTAATGATAATTATATGTATGCTGTGAAAAAAGGAATTCGTGTGGATTCATCAATCCTTGATGATGATCCATTAAGAGGAATTTATGGTGTTTTTTTAGATGATGATTGCATATATGTTGCTAAATCAGAAGACATTTTTGAGTCTTTATTTGTTAATGATTGTTATATGAATAGAATCAGGTATGGCTGAGTTGATAAAAAAATAGTGAATGCTATGAATCGAGGCGCTAAAGCAAGTATTTCAGTTTTGGAGATAATTAAATTTGATTCTGATAAACATCCATTGGTACAGCATTTGGAAATGATGGAAAGAGAATGTTTTTGGAAGAAGTATTTTATTGAGACGAATAAATCATTTCAAATCCCTATGGGTATTGATGTTTAAGGGAGGGATTGATTATGAGAGTTGTGGCAATTTATGCAAGAGTATCATCAGAACATGAGGCTCAGTTATCTGCTTTAGAGAATCAGATTCAGTACTATGATGAAATTATGAGCAAACATCCTGATTGGGTTTTGTATGATAGATATGTTGATGAGGGGAAGACAGGTACATCAGTTAATAAAAGAAAAAACTTCCTTAGGATGTTAGATGATGCTAAAGATGGATGTTTTGATTTGATTATAACCCGTGAGGTGTCAAGATTTGCTCGAAATACAGTTGATACCTTACAAGAAACAAGAAATCTAAAGGCCGTTGGTGTTGAAGTATGGTTTATTGAAGATAATATTTGGAGTTTTAATGATGAGGATGGTGAGCTTCGTCTGACAATAATGGCAACACTTGCTCAGAATGAAAGCAAGAAAATATCTACCAGAGTTAAGGCTGGTCAAATGATTTCATTTAAAAACGGTGTTCCATATGGAAATGGGAACATTCTTGGCTATGACAAACTCCCATATCATGGTCCTTTTGTAATTAACGAAGAACAG
>JAKSRJ010000032.1 GCA_024403715.1 Saccharofermentans sp.
AAAAAGGAGCTGTGTAACCTCGATTCTTAAACCGAGGTTTTTTCACAGCCCCTTTATTAATGGGAATTTACAAACATTTTTCGCAAGTTCCTTTTGCATATATATTGATTGACTCTAGCCTATGTGTTGACAACTGTTTCTCGTACATCTGCTTAGTACAAGCAAAATCATATATCGAATTACAATGATTACAGAAGAAATGACCGTGAAAACTTGTAATGGCATCATAATGTTTCTGCCCATCTGGAGCTATTAGTTCTTTAACAAGTCCAACTTCAGCAAGTTTTTGAGTAACATTATAAACTGACGCAAAAGATAATCCTTCATCTTCACTTTTTAAGATTCTATATATTTCTTCACAAGTAGGATGAGAAGTATTATCAAGTAAAAATGCATAGATAGACACACGTGGATTAGTAACACGTAAACCAGTAGAACGTAGACGTTCTGTAGCTATAATGTCTGACCTATTAATCATAAATTAATTATAATGATTCTAAATTAAATCGCAATACAAAGAATAAAGTCTTTAATTCTTGCGAATACTTCTCTCAATGAATAGTAAGGTTGTTCACGAAAAACATGTCCAGATGCTATAACACCCTCACAGTCGATTCCAAAGCTATTAGCATTATATATTGCTCTATATAGGTGGTATCTTTGCGTAACAATTACAGCAGATTTAATTCCAAATACTTCTACAGCCCTACTCATTGTTTCATATGTCGATAAACCATAATCATCAAGTAAAATAGCATCCTCAGGAATACCTCGTTGTATACAGTACTTCTTCATTACTCCAACTTCGTTATAATCATCGACTCGATGATCTCCACTCATTAAAAGATAAGGAGCAACACCTTGATTATATAAACTTATCGCAGCATCTAATCGGTCAGAAAGCATTGGAGTTGGAACGCTATTATCATAAATTCCACAACCTAGGACAATTATGAAATCATAATTACCTTCTATTTCGTCAATAGAACTAATATATTTGTCGCTCTTTACGCATACAAATATATTAATTGATATGGCTATAACTATTAGTAAAACTAAAAAGATCGCTAAAACTTTAAGAATTTTCTTTACTACGCTTCTCATCAATTTCTTTTCTTATCTCTATAATCTGTGAAGAAATCTTAACGATAGTAATAACAGACATCGCAAAGACAAATGTAATTAACAAATCTGATATAAGGATAAAAGGAACAGGAATTGGTCCTTTGAAAATATTAATTAATAAGACAAAAATAGTACCACTAAAATATACAACTGATGTTGCAATAAGGTGCTTTTTGAGTTTGCTAAGGTTTTCTTTTTGCATTCTGGCCATAAATATTACAGAACAAAAAGATGTAAAAGCAAATATTAAACTAATTATTAGTTCAAAACTCATATCCTAATTCCCCTCTCATAAAGTTGAGACTTAATAAGTTCCTCGACTTTACTAGTGAGATCATCCATAGAGCCTGAATTATCAATTTCAAAATCTGCTAATCCTGCGTATTCATCATTTGTCATCTGTACAGCAATTCTTCTTAATGCATCTTCCTTAGTCATACCTCGATCAATAAGTCTTCTAAGTCGAATTACATCATCACAAGTAACAGCCCAAATCTGATCGCAATGATCTACAAAACCTTTGTTTACTGGAATAGGTACATCTAAGACAACACATTTAGTCTTTTTCTTGACTTCTTCTTCTAAAGTCTTATGCATAACAATAAATACATGCTTATGAACGATAGATGACAAAACATCAAGTAGTTTATTGTCTGCAAATACTAAATCAGACATATATTTCCTATTAAGGCTTCTATCAGCTCGAATTGCTTTAGATCCAAATACTTCCTCTATCTCATCTATAGCTTCTCCATTTTGAGCTGTAACACTACGAGAAATCTCGTCTGCGTCAAGAACTAATAATCCTCGTTCTCTAAGGATACTGCTAACTGTACTCTTACCACTTCCTATAGAACCTGTTATACCTAAAACAAACATAATAACCTCACTTAGCCTCTAACCAGTTACTACCAGCCCCAGCCTCAGCTACAAGAGGAACATTTAGCTTAGCAGCTGATTCCATTTCGCGTTGCAAAATAGATGATACTAAAGCCACATCTTCTGTTTTACATTCAACAATAAGCTCATCATGAACCTGCATTACTAGTTTACTGTCTGGAACTTCAGTTTTAAGTGCGTTATACACCTTATTCATTGCTATTTTAATAATATCTGCAGCAGTTCCTTGAACAGGAGTATTCATAGCAGCACGTAATCCAAAACTCTTAACATTACGATTAGGTGAAGACAACTCTGTTAGTATTCTTTTACGACCATACATAGTCGTAACAAATCCGTTCTTCTCTCCTTCTGCTTTAAGTCCATCAAGGTAACCTGTAACTCTTGGAAACTGGAGACCATAAGAGTTAATTAATTCTTGAGCTTCACGAAAACTAATGCCAAGATCTGTAGATAAACCAAATTCAGAGATACCATAAATAATACTGAAATTAACTGTCTTAGCGGCTGCTCTTTGCTCATGAGTAACCTCAGACTCAGATACATTGAATACTTTAGATGCTGTTCTTCTATGAATATCTTCACCATTATTAAAAGCATCCATCATAACTTCATCACCAGACATAGATGCAAGTAAACGCAACTCAATTTGTGAATAATCGGCATCTACTAGAATTCTACCTTCTGGAGCAGTGAAACACGCCCTAATACGAGCACCCTCTTCACTTCTAACAGGAATATTCTGTAGGTTAGGATCAACAGAAGACAAACGCCCAGTATTAGTCATTGCCTGAGTAAATGTGGTATGAATTCTACCATCATCTGAAATCTTAGGAATTAGACCAGATGCATATGTAGAATCAAGCTTAGAAATAGCTCTATACTCAATAATCTTACGAATCGCAGGATGAAAGTCCGCTATTCTATTAAGCTCATCAACAGAAGTTGAGTAAACTCCTGTCTTACCTTTCTTGCCATGAGGAAGGTTGAGTTTATCTTCATCGAACAACACTTCGGACAACTGCTTTGGAGAGGCTACATTAAACTCAAACCCAATAGAATCATAAATATCTTGTTCAATCGACTTGATTCTATCTGAAAACTCACTATGCAATGACTTAAGACTATCTCCAGATATATACATACCATTACGCTCAATCGCATCAAGGGTAACAGTTAACGGGAACTCGATATTCTCTAGTAAATCAAGCATTCCCTCTTCTTTAGCCTTAGATAACAAAGCATTACAAATACATTTGTTAAGAAGTAATTTCTCACCCTTAGTTCTATATCCTGAAGTCTCATCAGGAATATCAAACAGAGAAATCTGACCACTTTCTTCTTTTATCGGATATGGCTCGTTAAATGTATTCTCGAATAGTCTAACAAAATCAGTTGAACTTCCTGACACAATATTAAGTACATAACCCATAATTACTGTGTCATAAACCTTGGTAAGATTAGAAGGTATTCTTGGCAGAATCTTAGAAGTAATTTTGTAATCGTAACTTCTAACAGATGTACACTTATCAAGTACTTCAAGTGAAGTAGCAGGATCTAAAACATAAAGCTTATTTTCCTCAAGAATAAACACTTTATTACTGCTAAAAGCTACATCAAAATCAATTCCAATAGGGAGTTTATCAAGAACAATCTCAATCTTATCTTTATTAGAATTAAACTCATCCAAAAAGCAATTAATTTCGCTGGAAGTTTCCTTGCCGAAAGACATAGTTGTCATATTCTCAAGGCCAAGTTTCTTGGTAAGACTTCTTAATCCTAAGGACGCAAGCTTATCATGAAGTCCCTGAGGATCTTTAAGTTCGCTCCAGTTAGTCTCCTCTGGACCAAAAGGAACAGGTACATCTCTTAAGATTGTACAAAGCTTAATATTTAAATCCAAAAGATCTCTAGACTGTTCCAGATTACCTCTTAAAGCTGGTGTTAGTTTTTCTATATTTTCATAAACACCATCTATACTTTCATAATCTGCAATAAGTTTAAAAGCAGTCTTTTCTCCAACCTTAGGTACGCCCTTAATATTATCGGAATTATCTCCCATCAAAGCCTTAACATTAACAAACAATTCAGGCTTAACTCCATATGTATCTTCGAACATACTTCTATCAAATAATACTCTAGGAGGAAGCCCTTTCTTACTTTGAGGAAGAATAACCTTAACCTGATCATCAATTAACTGAAAATCATCATGATCTCCACTTAGAATAAAGACTTCATCACCATTATTCTTGCCTAGTAAAGATAAAGTGCCAATAAGATCATCAGCCTCATATCCTTCTAGTTCCATTCGAGAGATACCCATCAAATCAAGAATTTCCTTTGTTATAGGCATTTGAGCTGCAAGTTCAGGCATCATACCCTTACGCTGAGCTTTATAGTCAGAATACATCTTATGACGGAATGTTGGAGCTTTAAGATCAAATAAAACGCAGATTCTATCCGGATTATACTCATCTCTGACACTTAAAAGTGTATTAAAGAATCCATTAACGGCACCTGTAGGTGTACCGTCAGGTGCTGTCATTGGAGCACGTCCTATTACAGCAAAAAAAGCTCTATTAATAATAGAATTTCCGTCTACAAGAAGTAATCTACTCATGCTTTAGGAGCTCCGAACTTTTCCATTGCTCTTAGTGCTTCGGCCTCTGCCTTAGATACAGCATGAGCAGTAGAAATCATTAACTTAATTCTATTAAGCTGATTTGCCTCAGAAGCACCAGGATCATAGTCGATTGGAATTATATTTGACTTAGGATACTGTCTTCTTAACTCCTTAATCATACCCTTACCAGTAACGTGGTTAGGAAGACATGCAAATGGCTGAGAACAAATAATATTAGGCACGCCATCCTCAATAAGTTCAATCATCTCTGCAGTAAGGAACCATCCCTCGCCGCATGTATTACCGCATGAGAGTACTGATGAAGAACTCTTTGCCAGTTCTTCAATTCTCTCTGTGAGCATAAACTTACCATTAGTCTTTTTAAATGCAACATTAATAGGCTTGCGGAAAGATTCCAATAAATCAATTGCCTTCTTATTGATAAATGCACTCTTCTTGGATCTTCCAATATTAGTAGCAGCCCATACAGGGTTATAAGCACAGTATAAGAAGAAGTCCAATACACCTGGAAGTACTCCTTCACAACCTTCAGCCTCAATTACATCAATTGCATTATTGTTTGCATCTGGCTGGAACTTAACAAGAATCTCACCTACTAGTCCAACACGAGGCTTTCTAGGAATATCTTGCAAAGGCAGTGCATCAAACTTAGAAACAGCCAAATTAATAAATTTCTTATAGTTATGAATTGTAGGCATATTATCAAGGTCTACGCCAATAGACATTAAACATTCCTTAATTGCCTTCTTCTCATCATCAGATCTATCCCAGTAATTATTAGGCATAATCTCGTCATAACACTTAGTAAGGTCATCAGCAAATTCCTTAGGATTAATCAGCTTACGTCCAATTCGATTAAAGTACATATAAAGAGCATTAGCACTACCTGGAACAGCTTCATAAGGTCTAGTTCTAAGAAGCAAAGTAGTCATCATGTCTCCTAGACAAATAGCCTTTACTGCCTTAATAGCAAATGGTGCCGTAAGTTTAAATCCTTCATTCTTCTCAAATTGCTGTACAGATACAGCAATTACAGGAACCTGTGGATAACCAGCCTCCTTCAATGCTTTACGTAAAAACGCAATATAGTTAGTCGCACGACAGCCACCACCAGTCTGAGTAATGAGCAATGTAGTATTATCAGGGTCGACTTCCCCCTTCAGAATTGCATTAATCATCTGACCTACAACAATAATCGATGGGAAGCATGCATCGTTATTTACATACTTCAAACCACACTCAATATCCTCACGTGTAGCCTTCTTCAAAAGCTTCATCTTATAACCTTCGGAGTGGAAAGCAGCCTCGACAAATTCAAACTGAATTGGTGCCATCTGAGGAGCAAGAATAGTATGCTCCTTCTTATTCTGCTTAGTAAACTCAACTCGCTTCAATGTATAAGCAGGATTATCTAAATCAGCAGTTACAGCTTGTTTTGCGCCGGATTTAACAAGTGCATCTCTCTCATCCATAGCTACAACTAAGGATCTCATACGGATTCTAGCTGCACCTAGATTACTTACTTCATCAATTTTAAGAAGTGTATAGAGCTTACCTGAAGACTCCAAAATTTCCTGAACCTGATCTGATGTAACAGCATCAAGTCCACATCCAAACGAAGTTAGTTGAACTAATTCTAAGTTAGACTTATCAATTACGAATGCAGCAGCCTCATAAAGTCTTGTATGATACATCCACTGGTCGACAACACGAATAGGACGCTTCAAAATACCAGGAGTAGCAACACAGTCCTCAGTTAAAACACCAAGACCTAACTGATTAATCATCTCTGGAATACCGTGATTAATCTCTGGATCAAGATGATATGGACGACCTGCGAGAACTATACCCTTAAGTCCCTTCTCCTCCATTAAAGCAAGCATTCGCTTACCCTCTTTACGGATATCTTCCTTAAAGTTAGCGTACTCTTCACACCCCAAAGCTACTGCCTCTTTGGCTTCACTTAAAGTAACACCCTTATCAGCAAATATCTCAGCAAGCTTTAAAGCAACTGTATCCATATCATCAAGAGGCATGAATGGATTCAAGAAATTAATATTCTTTTCCTTAATATTCTCGACATTGTTACGAATAACTTCAGGATAGGAACATACAATAGGACAATTAAAGTGATTTCCAGATCCCTTATTTTCATTAACCTCATATGGAATATCAGGATAAAAAATTGTATTGATACCCTTCGAAATTAAATTCTCAATATGACCGTGCACTAGCTTAGCTGGATAACATACTGACTCAGAAGGAATTGTCTCCATTCCCTTTTCGAAAAGCTGGTGAGATGATCTAGAAGAAATCAACACTCTAAAGCCAAGCTTTGTAAGAGTAGTAAACCAGAAAGGATAATTCTCATATTGGTTAAGTACTCGAGGAATACCTACTGTACCACGAGTAGCATCCTTTTCAGACAGTGGCTTATAGTGTGCAAATGTTCTCTTGTACTTATAATTAAACATGTTAGGAATACCATCATGTTCATGAGACTTATCATCATCAAGTCCAACTCGCTCACCATTCTCACATCTATTACCTGAAACAAATCTCTTACCATTAGAGAATGTTGAAATAGTAAGACGACAATGGTTTTGACAGTATGGACAAGTAGTATTCTCTGATTCCATATCAAATGAATCGAGCTGATCTGGACCTAAGACAGTAGACTTTGCATCAACAGGCATCTTAGCTTTTGCAATTAATGCAGCACCGAAAGCACCCATCAAACCAGCAATGTTAGGTCTAATAACATTACGATTTGAAATCAACTCAAATGATCTTAAAATAGCATCATTGAGGAATGTTCCACCTTGAACAACAATATTCTCACCAAGCTGTTCAGTGTCTCTTATCTTGATAACCTTATATAGTGCATTTCGAACAACAGAGTAAGAAAGGCCAGCTGAAATATCACCAACAGAAGCACCTTCCTTCTGGGCCTGCTTAACCTTAGAGTTCATAAATACTGTACATCTAGTACCAAGATCTACAGGATCCTCCGCTTTCAAAGCCTCCTTTGAAAAAGATACTGTATCCATACCAAGTGTCTGCGCGAAAGTTTGAATAAAAGAACCACAACCTGAGGAACAAGCTTCATTAAGCATAATAGAATCTATAACACCATTACGGATTCTCATACACTTCATATCCTGACCACCAATGTCGATAATAAAATCTACATTAGGACAGAAATACTTGGCCCCCTGGAAATGAGCCATAGTCTCAATCTCACCCATATCAACGCCGAGACCAGCCTTGATAATATTCTCACCGTAACCAGTTGCACATGAATATTTAATATAAGCATTCTTATTTAGCTTTGAGTAAATATCCTTAAGAATGTCTACTGCAGAATACACAGGATTACCCTTGTTAGATGCATAATATGAGTAAACTAAATCACCATTCTCATTAATTACAACTGCTTTAGTCGTTGTTGAACCAGCATCAATACCTAAGAAAAGACCACCTTCCTGCTTAGAAATATCAAGCATTGGAACAACATCTTTTTCATGTCTATCGTAAAACTCCTTCTTCTCTTCATCAGACGTAAACAAAGGAGCAATATGAATGATGTCTGGTTTAAATCCTTCCTTATTCTTAAATCTCTCAATCAAATTACCAAGGAGAACAGGTTCATCATCTGAACTTAATGCCGCACCTAACGCAACATATATTTGAGCATCATCAGGCATCCAGAAAGAATCAACCTTTTCAGCTAATGTTCTCTCGAATGAGTGTCTAAGCTCGGAATTAAAATACAAAGGTCCACCTAAGAAAGCTACATTTCCTTTAATAGGACGACCACATGCAAGACCAGCAATAGTTTGATTAACAACAGATTGATAAATAGAAGCAGCCAAATCTTCCTTTGCTGCACCTTCATTAATTAGAGGTTGCAAATCAGATTTAGCAAACACACCACAACGACTTGCAATTGTGTACAAAGATCGATAATCCTTAGCAAAGTTGTTAAGGCCATCTGCATCAGTTTGTAATAAAGAAGCCATCTGATCAATGAATGCACCGGTACCACCAGCACATGTTCCGTTCATTCTTTGCTCGATTACAGGATGTAAATATGTTATCTTGGCATCCTCACCACCAAGTTCGATAATAACATCAGTCTCTGGATGATACTTTTTAATAGCCTCAGTCTCAGCCATAACCTCCTGAATAAACTTAAGGTTAAGCCAATTAGCAACAGACAAACCACCTGAACCCGTAATAGTCACAGATACACTAATACCAGGGAACTTCTCTTCAAGTTCAGCAAATAGCTTATTTAATAGACCTGAAACATCAGAATGATGTCTTCTATATTCTTTATGAATGATTTCTTCTCCGTCAAGAAGAACAATCTTGATAGTAGTAGAACCAATATCAAGACCTAATCTATATCTAATATCCATAATGAATTACTCACCGTCCTTGTGTCTAATGTCTTCTAGAGGTGCACCCTTAGGTTGATTTCTACTTGTAGTACTTCTATTTGCTTTCTCGCCCAAAGTCTTACGCACCACAGGTTTTTGATTAGTAGCAATAGAAGGAATCTTTTTCTTATCCTGCTTTTTGCTCAAACCAATATTCTCAAATACTTTGAGTGATTTTTCCTTAAGCTCACTCATCTTATCCTTCTGTTCTTTACGCAAAGAGTCTCTAATATCAGCTTGCTTAACTAATGAATATTTAAAATCATCTGCAAGCGAAATCTGTAAAAGCTCATCTGGCACACCAAGTTTTAAGTCAAAATCTTTACCAAATCTATCCTTACTAACAAGATTAAGGCTCTCAATACATTTAACAACATTGTTTTCAAATACATCGAAGTCACACTCAATCCCCAAAGAAAGCGGTATTCCAGCAAAGTTCAAATTTACATATGGTAAATTCTTAGTAAATATCAAATGCAAGGTTATCAACTTCATATAGGTCTCAAGCACTATGCAATCTTGATCACATATTAAAGATCTGTCACCACCAGAAGTTACACAGGAGATGTCACTTTTCTCATCTTCAAAGCCCAATGCCCATAAATAGTATAGTTCTCTATATACTTCACTTTTAAACTTCTCAAAGTCCTTACACAAAGGAGCAGCCATCAACGGACTACCAATATTGAAAATATACTGCATGTAAGAAACTTCCAAGTATTGAGGTACATTAAAATACTTGAAATATGCGGCTATATCACGAGCATTGAATATGTATTTTGACATTAATACACTCCTTGCCTTAAAACATAATCATACAAGTTAAATTATAGCATAAACGAAGGTGCTCTCCAAAAAGAGAAGCACCTTCAGAAGCACATTTTATCGAAAGATTTAGATGTAGTCTTCTATTTCCTCAATATTGCCAAAAAGATTGAGTCTGAAAAGCATAGATTCGTCGTCTGGGTTCTTACAATAAATTTTAGCATTACATACCATACCACCCTTAATTAGTGTCATAATACCCATCATCTGAGACAATTTTGACTTAAGATTAAATCTATCGCCTTCTTCAGTTAAAAGGAAAACATCACCCTTACATTCATTGATTGCTTTGAGCAATATCTCAACATCGATATTGTTAATATAAAATGCTTTCATTTGTCTTTACCTCCATTTGTATGAGCGTCCTCTTTAGCTCATTTTCTTTATTCTCCATTTCTTTCGACAATTTGATAATACAAATACGGTAGAAACAAATCAAAGGTCTATATAGACAAATCGCACAACCAAACAATTTGTCAGTTGTGCGATTTGCATAAACATTATTTCTTAGTTATTACAGAGAATTTAGTAGCCGTTATATGGTCTAAAACCAGCATCAACACATCTATTAATGAACTCACTTGAACGACTGAATCCATAATAAACATCACGTCTTGAGCTTCCTGATGCTAACTTATTAAGCCAATACTGAAGGCCAGTAGGATCAGCTTCACGTCCTAAGAATGCTCTATATAGAACACGAACAAACTGCTCATTATTCAAATTCTTGTTCGCCATTTCATTACTGAAAACAAATCCCCAAGCAACATCTTCACCAGACATACCTTCGCGAGTAATCTTGTTATACCAGTAATCAAAACCAGTATTATCAGGATTTCTGTCAAGAGTAGAGCTATAAAGGAAAGTAATGAATGCTCTAATCTTTTCAGCATTAGGAGTCAAAGTTCTGCCAGAAGAAGTTGATGTGCTTGCAGCTGGCTGTGAAGGAGTTGATGTTGCTCCAGAACCCGATGGATTATATCTTGCAGTAGATACCCCCATTGACTCACAATAGCCTCTATACTCATCAGAATTAACAAAACCTGATAGGACAAAATCCCTAGAAGCTCCACTGTTAAGTTGATTCATCCAATAATTAAATCCTGATTCATCTGGTGATCGCCTTAAGCATGACTCATAAAGCTTTGTGAGGAATGCTTCGTTACTTGTAGCCATGCCAATGTATTCCTGGCTATTAAAGAACATTGCAGTAACCTGAGGACCACTTAAACCATTAGTAATTCTATTAACCCAGTCATTAAGACCTGCAGTATCAGCTTCTCTTCCTAAATAAGTTCTGTAAAGCTGTCGAACAAAAGAAGAAGTAGAATTTTCACAAACTGGCAAAGGTGAAGCACTGCCCGGCATATTATCAAATACTGGAATTCTAAACGAAATTGCTGAATCAATCATTCCAGCTCTGACATATGCAGTTTGCATACGTGAGGACTCAGTAACAAGAGAGGCTGTAGCAGTCATGTACTGATGATAACCTTTATCTCTTGGACTTGATGGGTCAAAGTTAAATCGCATAAAATACAATGTACCCTGACCAACTCCTGTATAGTTATCATGAATCCATCTAGCTCCACCAACAATAGATCGACCTGGTGTATTCCATGGAATCATATATGTAGCATTAAAATTAGGATCAGATGTTCCATTAGCAGCAAAATTCAAACCAACAACAGATGCATTAGTAACATTTGAGTATGCACCAATATTGTAAAAATTATAAACACCATTAGTACCATTGGAAGAAGTGCCACCGTTCTTACCACATTCCTGAATAGAATGAGATGCGAGGAAGATAGGATTTACATCAAATATGTTACCTGCATCTGTAAAAATATCAGAAAAATTTCTTACAGCACCATTTTGATCAGCTGCAGCACCAGCCATAAAAGTTGTATTCAATATTCCCTGTATTGCACTTGCGGGAATACTATTGTCTGCAACATAATTTAAATCAACAAACTGGAAGATACCTATCTCACTTAAATTATTACGTGGATCCATATAGAATCTAACAATATCTTCTGAAGCATTTACCCAGTTACCAGCATCAACTACTGTATACTGACCCGTTGTTGGGTTATATGCAAAAGATGCTTTTGACTTCCAAGAACCATCAGAATTACCGCTGATTAATGAAGCTCCTGGTCTAGTCTCAATGCTAATAGCTCTATTCCAGTCAATACCTGTGTATACAGGAACAAACTGCCATGCAGGGTGAAGTCTGTGAAGTTCTCTTAAATACTGCTTATATGATTCTGGAAATCCAGCAATCGCTCCTTCAAAAGCACCGTCATATACCTGAGTTGGCTTAGGATCACAATTTACATAATATGCAGCGATATAGCCACTTTTAATAACACCACTGTCTGTAAACTGGATTTTATACCAAGTTGAAAAACCAGATGTATCAGTAGCATTAGGAGCAGTTTGGCCTTCTACAAAAATACGAGAAGCCAATTTTGCTGTTCCTATTGTAGCTGACTGATTAGTTGGATATTCTCTAACGTTTACTGAGCTTAAGCAGTTAACAATAGTCGCGTTAGCAGAGTACGCTAATACAGACTCTCGCGGAACAATCTGCAAAAAACTAATTGCGATTACAGCCGCAAGAATCGTACTAATGATTCTTTTTAGCATTTTTCTCATTAAAAACCTCTATTACTTCTCAATCTTCATTCCAGAAAGGAACGCGTTGATAAATCCATCAAGTTTACCGTCCATAACGGCATCAACATCAACTTCTTCAAAACCAGTACGAGCATCCTTAACCAAAGTATATGGACAGAATACGTAAGATCTAATCTGAGAACCCCAAGCAATCTCAAGCTGATTACCCTTCAAGTCTTCAATCTTTTCCATCTGAGCAGCCTGTGCCAATGCGAAGAGCTTAGCCTTAAGCATATTCATAGCGGCTTCCTTATTCTGAACCTGAGAACGCTCTGCCTGGCATGCACATACAATACCTGTAGGATTATGAGTAATACGAACAGCAGAGTCAGTTTTATTGATATGCTGTCCACCCTTACCAGTAGAACGATAAGTATCAATTCTCAAATCCTTAGGATCAATCTTAATCTCGATTGTGTCGTCAAGCTCAGGCATTACTTCACATGAAGCAAAAGATGTATGACGTCTTCCAGCAGAATCAAATGGAGAGATTCTTACAAGACGATGTACACCAATCTCAGATCTTAAGAATCCATAAGCATTCTCACCTGTAATCATCATAGAACATGACTTAATACCAGCTTCTTCACCATCGAGGTATTCAAGCACCTTAATTGTGTAGCCGTGTGCTTCACACCATCTTGTATACATTCTATAAAGAAGACTAACCCAGTCCATAGCCTCAGTTCCACCTGCACCAGCATGCAATGAAATAATGCAGTTGTTCTTATCATATGGACCTGTAAGAAGTGTCTCAAGACGCATCTTTTCAAAATCTGCTTTAAATGTTGCAACACCTTCCTGGAGTTCAGGCAAAGCATTCAAATCTTCTTCATCATTTGCTAGCTCACATAAAGCAAGTAAATCTTCCATCTCAGCTACAAGAGTATTATAGTTTTCAACTCTCTGCTGCATACGACGTAAATCTGTCTGAAGCTTCTGAGCCTTCTCTACATTATTCCAAAAATCAGGCTCCTGGGTTCTGTTCTCAAGCTCACTGATCTTAACAGTTAAATTATCGATATGAAGAGAATCCTTCAAAGTTGCAACTGGTTCTTCGTAAGACTCCAATTCAAGTCTGACTGTATCAAATTCAAGCATTATTGCATTTCCTTTCTAAGTTCATCGGTAAACTCAGCGAGTCTCTTCATCGCTGTCTTAATATTATCCATGGATGCCGCATAACTAATACGAACATGACCTTCTCCACACTTACCAAAAGCATTGCCAGGAACAATAGCAACCTTCTTGGACATCAGAAATCTCTCACAGAATTCTTCAGAATTAATTCCAAAACCTTCAATAGATGGAAATGCATAGAAAGCTCCCGCAGGTGTAAAGCAGTCTAATCCAGCATCCTTCAACCCCTTAATAATCACATTACGTCTGTGATTATATTCATCTCTCATTTCCCTTACCTGCTCATCACAGTTAGTTGCAGCTTCAACAAGAGCGAACTGAGCCATTGATGGAGCAGACATAATACAATACTGGTGAATCTTTGTCATTGGAGAAACCAGTGCCTTAGGGCCCAAAACATATCCGATTCTAAAACCAGTCATGGCATATGACTTGGAGAAACCATTAATCATAATTACTCGGTCTCTAAGTTCTGGGAATCTAGCAAGGGAACTTGGCTGATCCTCAACATAATTAAGCTCACAGTAAAGCTCATCAGAAATAATAATAATTTCAGGATGCTTCATTAAAACATCTCTGATTGGCTTTAACTCTTCCATAGTCATAATGGCACCAGTAGGATTTCCTGGGTAACCAATAACAATGTACTTTGTCTTATCAGTAATAGCAGCTTCCAAGTCTTCAGCCTTAAGCTTGAAGTCATTCTCACGCTTTGTCTCGACAACTACGGGCACACCATGAGCAAATAAAACAGTAGCCTTATAAGCAACAAAGCAAGGCTCGATAATAATTACTTCGTCACCAGGATTAATTAAAGCTCTGGCAGCTAAGTCCAGGCCTTCAGAACCACCAACAGTAATTAAACACTCACCATCATAGTCGTACTTAACACCATATCTTCTCTCAATATATGAGCAGATAGCCTGCTTAGACTTGGTATAACCAGCATTAGGAGAATAGTGTGTATATCCATCTACTAGGGAATTAATACCTGCTTCTCTGATTGTCCAAGGTGTTACAAAATCAGGCTCACCGATAGATAAGGAAATAACTCCCTCCATCTCCGAAGCCAAATCAAAGAACTTACGAATAGCTGACGGTGGTACGTTAGCAACGCAAGATGAAATCTTATCTTCCAAATTAATCATAGAACGATAGCCTGCCTGTCGTCTGTGGTTGTATCCTCAAAGAAAATATTGTTTGACTTATACTTCTTAAGAATAAAGTGAGTTGCTGTAGATATAACACCCTCAGTTGTAGCTACGTTATTGTATACAAACTGAGCAATATTCTTTAAGTTCTCATCAGCATAAATAAGCATCAAATCAAAGCCACCAGACATAAGATAGCAGTCAGTAACCTTATCATACTGGCTAAGCATCTTGGCAATGTTATCAAAACCAAGATTCTTCTGAGGAGTAATCTTAACCTCAATCAAAGCTGTAACCTTCTCAGGATAATTCTTCTGCCAGTTAATCTCAGTTGTATAGCCAAGAATAATCTTCTCGTCAGTAAGTCTTTTAATCTCAGCATTTAATTCTTCAACAGAGGCTCCAAGCTGTACCGCCAAATCTTCTGGCGCAATACGAGCATCTTTCTCGATAATCTTCAATAATTCGATATCATCAATCATAAGAACCTCCAATAAAATTCATAAACTGTATAATTTTAACATAATGATTCATATTCATTATACATTTTCTCTATTACATCCGCGTTACGACCATATAAATCATAATCTTCAAATCCAGCTTCACCTGACGCGAATTTGTCCTCAAGCGCCTTTTGTTCCGCTTCCATCTTCTCGATAAGCTTCTCAAGTTCACTTATTCGATTACGTCTCTGAGCCTCAAGCTTACGCTCTAATGCAGGATTTACTCTGTTAGTCTTTTCCTTCTCTGGAGCAGACTTAGGTGTTTCCACCTTAACCTCCTGCACCTTAGGTTCAGGCTTAACCTGAGATTTTGAAACTGCCTTACGATAGTAATCATAACTATCATACAAAGTAGCTGTACCACCGATAAAACCTAAGACTTTATGCGCACACTTATCTATAAAGAATCTGTCATGACTTACACAAATAATCGCACCATTATAGGAAGACAGTGCATCCTCCAGAATCTCGCGGGATTCGATATCAAGGTGATTTGTAGGCTCATCGAGGAATAAAATGTCAGGATTTTCCTCTAAGATGCAGCACAGATAAAGTCTCGATCTCTCTCCTCCTGACAGGACATTAATAGTCTTAAATACATCTTCGCCTCTGAACCCAAACCTGGCAAGCATGCTTCTGGCTTCAGTTATAGTCAAATCCGAGCGCTTAACAAGCTCATCATAACAGGATATAGTCTCATCTTCGAAAGGCACAAACTGTTCCATAAATCCTACCGTAGCACTGGCAGAAATGAACACGCTTCCTTCTGAGCCACTAGATTTCCCACGAAGCATAGACAGGAGTGTTGACTTACCACAGCCATTAGGACCAGCAAGGAATATTTTCTCATCGGCTTTAAGTTCAAAGCTAATATTCTCAAATACATTCTCACCAGGAGTAAAAGACTTTGCTACATTTTTAACCTGAATCAGAATCTTATCTTCAGCACCTGAACGTTCAGCTGGCACAACAGAAAAACTCATTTTATTCTGACCTGATGGAAGCTTGGCTCTTTCTTTCTCAAGTACAATAGATAACTTATCTACCATCTTCTCACGCTGATGATATCCAGAGATATTACGATGGGACAGCATTGTCTGCTTAACATCTAACTGATGTTCAAGTTCTTTTTCCAGATTCTCGACATATGCTAACTGAGTCTTCAAAAACTCAGCCTTCTGAACACGGTAATCTTTATAGTTACCTTTATACTCAGTAATATGACCACCATCAAGCTCAATTACTCTGTTGGCAAATGTATCAATAAAATGACGGTCATGAGTAATTACAAATACAGATCCCTTATATGATTTTAAAAATCCTTCAAGCCACTCTATAGCATCAGCATCGAGATGGTTGGTTGGCTCATCAAGCATCAGAATATCAGGGCGCTGAACAATAAGACGCGCCAGACATACACGCATCTTCTCTCCACCAGATAATGTCATCAGATTAGTTCTGTCAGATATATCTCCAAGACCCAATCCAGCCATAGCTTCCTTGATGCGATACTCATAATCGTATCCACCAAGCGCCTCAAAATGAGCCTGCTGTCTAGAATATTCATCTAACTTGTCTCTTGATGAATCAGTTTTAAGTACCTCTTCTAACTCACGAAGTTTAAGTTCAGCGTCAATAAGTTCAACTGGCTTAAGTGTATCAGAACTTAAATCCTGCTCATCCATATTTTGAGACAAAAAGCCCACGATAGAATTACCGTGGGCTATGATTGTACCGTCATCAGGACGGACGACACCTTTAATTGCCTTAAAAAGTGTCGACTTACCTGCGCCATTATTACCAATAAAAGCTATCTTATCGCCTTCATTAACAGTAAAACTGACTTTATCTAGTATAGGTCGGCCGTTATAAACAACCGAGATATCACAAACACTTAAAACAGGCATTACTTAGCTGTGAGATATCCCTTCTTGCAAAGGAGCTCAGCTGTCAAAAGACCACCACCTGCAGCACCTCTCAATGTATTATGAGACAAGCAAGCAAACTTGTAATCAAAGATATTATCCTCTCTTAAACGAGCGATAGATACGCCCATACCATTCTCATACATTGCATCAAGCTTAGGCTGAGGTCTGTTATCTTCTTCAATGTACTGAAGGAACTTCTTAGGAGCATGTGGTAAATCAAGCTTCTGAGCCTCACCTTCAAACTCATTCCAAGCCTTAATCATATCTTCCATAGAAGGCTTATTCTTAAAGCTAACTGAAACTGCAGCTGTGTGACCTTCCTGAACAGCAACACGATAGCACTGCGCAGAAATAACAGGCTCAGATGCAAGCTCGATATGATCACCAGCTACCTTACCCCAAACCTTAAGTGGCTCCTTTTCAGACTTCTCTTCCTCACCACCAATGTAAGGAATTAAGTTACCAACCATCTCTGGCCAAGTATCAAATGTCTTACCAGCACCGGAAATAGCTTGATAAGTACAAACAGAAATCTTTTCAATACCATAAGAAAGAAGTGGAGTTAAAGCAGGAACATAACTCTGAATAGAGCAGTTAGGCTTAACTGCGATAAATCCTCTTGTTGTACCAAGTCTCTTCTTCTGTGCCTCAATAAGCTCAGCATGATCTGCATTTACTTCAGGAATAATCATTGGAACATCTTCAGTCCATCTGTTAGCTGAGTTATTAGAAATTACAGGAGTCTCAAGCTTTGCAATCTTCTCTTCCAAAGCTCTAATCTCATCCTTCTTCATATCTACAGCACAGAAAGTAAAATCAACTTCATTACAGAAAGCTTCAATATCATCTGTAGAGTAAACTACCATCTTCTTTACATACTCAGGCATTGGCAGATCAATCTTCCATCTTCCTTCACAAGCCACTTCGAAAGGCTTGCCAGCAGATCTAGGAGAAGCACAGAGAGCTACTACTTCAAACCATGGGTGGTTCTCAAGAAGTGTAATAAATCTCTGTCCAACATAACCTGTAGCACCGATGATACCAACTCTTAATTTCTTATCCATTTTTAAAACTCCGGTTTCTTAAATGTCCACGCACGAAGGACACTTGTATTTTTTGTCGTGCACAATACTATCACAACAACATTTTGTAAACAATAGCAAATTTGACAATATTAAGCAGCAAATTCTGCGTCTGCATTTTGCAATTCAAACACATACCATGAATTATTAGCCTTATATACAAGAATATATACGTCAATTGTAGCTGGCTTATCTTCATCATTCATAAAGAAAAGTCTTAATTTTACTATCTGAGCTTCCTGAATGTCCTCTTCTGGAACCATATGGAAAACATTAATATTCTCCATAAGATATGGTAAATCATAACCATTATCTTCAGTATATTCATTATATGCAGACATTGAGGCTCCATCATATCTATAGCCAACAGGGAGCGATGAAGCATACTGTGCCATCAGC